>DDQG01000004.1 GCA_002342585.1 Prevotellaceae bacterium UBA2448 | reverse complement strand
AAGTTGCCCGAAGAGTTCAAAACACAACAGTTCATGGATTGTTTCGGGGTGTCTCAGTCGGCAGCTTCGCGAGCTATTACTAGGTTTCAAAAGGATGGCATGATAGAGAAATTGAAATACGGAGAATATAGAAAGATTGTAAGCGAGTTGCCATAAGACACTTATGCACTTATGCACTTATGCACTTTAGACATTTACAATTTGAAAATTGAAAATTATGAACTATAAATTGACATTGGATATGTTGAAGAAGGTGTGCAAGCCTTCTTCAACTTCGGAGGAGAAACTGGCGGAGTTTTGTTCGCAGTTTAATTTTTACGCAATTGATTTCGGACTCGATAATGAGCTGAGGGCTGCTGCATTTCTGGCTCAGGTAGTTTCGGAGACGGGGTATCTACAGAGCCTGGAGGAGAACCTGAATTACTCGGCAGAGCGTATCATGCAGGTGTGGCCGAAGAGGTTCAACAGGGAGAGGGCTGTGGCGTGTGCCCATAATCCGGAGAGACTCGCCAATACGGTTTATGCTGACCGGTTGGGCAACGGAAATTATTTGTCTGGTGATGGGTTCCGCTATCGTGGACGCGGATGCCTGATGCTGACGGGCTACCATAATTATTTCCAGTTTCTGGAGTTTGCGATGGTGGAGTACGGCATGAATCTGTTGCCGGAAGATGTGAGCCGTTACCCAGCTGCTATCCTGAGCGCGATGTGGTTCTGGAAGGAGCACCGCCTGAATCAGTTTGCCGACATGGGGGATATTGATTCCATCACACGAGATATAACTGGTAGTCTTGCAGAAGCAGAAAACCGAAAACGCAGATACATTAGGGTTTTACAGCTGTTGGCTGTTGGCTATTAGCTATTAACGGAAAAAGCTGACTGGGCAAATGCCTTGTCAGCTTTTGTTAAAGTTCATGGCAGAAAGATTCATGAAGGTGATTGAAAAATAGGCCGTCTTTTTTGTGTGGTTTTGAAAAAATGTGTTTCTTTGCAGCGTATTTGGTTAAATAATGAAATATCTGTTCAATTATTTGTTTCTCTATGTATGTATGATGGTTTGCATAGGATGTGCTCCTAAGGCAAGGCATTATGTGATAGGTGTTTCGCAGTGCTCTGCTGATATATGGCGTGAGAAACAGAATGCGGAACTCCGTATGGGTACTTTTTTCCAGGATGGGGTGGAACTGAGGTTTGCAGCTGCTTATGATAGTGATGAACGACAGGTGGAACAAATTGATAGTCTGATGAAGAGCGGTATTGATTTGCTGATTGTGGCTCCGAATCAGGTGGCTACTATTTCACCAGCTATCGACAGGGCTTACGATCAGGGCATTCCGGTGATTGTTTTTGAAAGGAAGACTAATTCGCAGAAGTTTACGGCTTTCATGAGTGCCGATAATTATGAGATGGGGCGACAGATGGGTGATTATATCGGTAATCGCCTGAAGGGCAGGGGACAGGTGCTGGAGGTTATGGGACTGAAGGGTTCGTCGCCAGCAATAGAGCGCCACAGGGGGTTCCGCGATGCTCTGAGACGTTTTGAGAATGTAAAGGTAGTGGAGACTCTGACAGGCGACTGGACTGAGCATACTGCATATAATATTGTACGCAAGTGGAAGGAGAGTCATGCTGAGGAACATGTGGATTTAGTGTTTGGCATGAATGACCGCTCGGCAATAGGCGCTCGATGTGCTATGATGGAACTGGGCGATTCGAGTGTACTCTATTGTGGCATTGACGGTTTGCCAGGCGAGAACGGCGGTATCAGTCTGGTGCGCGATTCGATTTTGGAGGCTTCGTATATCTATCCGACTTATGGCGATAGTCTGTTGCAACTGGCTATCGACATTCTGGACGGAAAACCGTATAAGAAGGAGGTTAAGATGATGTCGGCTATGGTGA
Organism: Prevotellaceae bacterium UBA2448; assembly: GCA_002342585.1. Lineage (GTDB taxonomy): Bacteria > Bacteroidota > Bacteroidia > Bacteroidales > Bacteroidaceae > Minthosoma. The sequence continues at coordinate 59,321 of DDQG01000004.1, read as the reverse complement.
CACACGATAATGCCCGTGTGTTGCTGATGCAGACGGATGAGACTTTGCGACAGGTGGCAAGACTGGAACAATTGCACGAGAAGGTGGATGAGTATATACAACAGTTGCATACGCAGAGGGTAATCAACTGGTTGACTTGGGGTGTGGTGGTGCTCATGCTGATGGTTGCCGTGTTGCTGTATCTATACCGAACTGGAAAGATGACTTTGCGCAGGGAGAGGGTGGTGAACAACCTGTGGAACCTGAATGCGGAGGATATAAAGACTGGAAAGGAGGCTGATGTGAAGACGGCAGACGGGGAACAGAAGACGGTGGAGGGTGCTGTGACGTCGGTGTTCATAAGTCGTTTTAAGGATGTGGTGGAGGCAAGACTCGACGATTGCAACCTGAGTGTGGAGGATTTGGCTTCTGATATGAATCTGAGTCGTGTGCAGTTGTACAGAAAGGTGAAGGCTGTGACTGGTGCTTCGCCTGTGGAACTGCTGAGAACGGCACGACTGAACAGGGGATATAAACTGTTGCTCACGACGGATAGAAGTGTTAGTGAAATTTCATATATGGTCGGTTTCACCGCTCCTTCGTATTTCACGAAATGTTTTAAGGAGGAGTATGGGGTGTTGCCGGGAGACGTGAGGAGTTGATAGGTGAGAGTTTAAGAAGTTCAAGGTTTATAGCAGTAAATGAAAAGTTTCGTTCATTTGCTGCTATTTTTGTTTCATGTACGATTTTTTTTACTTTTTGAAACATGTTTTAAAGTTTGCACCTTTGGTGATAGATAAATTTGCAGCGTGAAAAATTTTTTTAATTACTAACCAATAACTAACAAACAAATGAGACACATGAAACGATTTTTTCTGAGTTTCCTCGCTCTTGTGTTGTGTAATATAATGTATGCGCAACAGAAGATTACGGGTAATGTGGCAGAGGCATCGGGCGAACCGCTGATTGGTGCAGCTGTCATGGAAAAAGGTACATCGAACGGTGTGATTACTGATATGGATGGTAATTTCACCCTGACGGTGGAGGCTGGCAAGACTCTTGTCTTCAGCTACATGGGATTCCAGACGCAGGAATTGCCTGCAAAGAACGGAATGAAGGTGGTGATGAAGGACGATTCGAACGAGCTGAGCGACGTGGTTGTAACGGGTTATACCGTGCAACGTAAAGTGGACTTGACTGGTGCCATCTCGACAGTGAACGTAGAGGATCTTGCTAAGCAGAATGAGAACAACCCTATCAAGGCTATGCAGGGTAAGGTGCCGGGCATGAATATCAGTGCCGACGGTTCGCCTGCAGGTAATGCTACGGTACGAATCCGTGGTATTGGTACCATGAACAACAACGACCCGCTTTACATCATCGATGGTGTGCCTACAAAGGCTGGTATGCACGAACTCAACGGTAACGACATTGAGTCGATTCAGGTGTTGAAGGATGCCGCTTCAGCTTCTATCTACGGTTCACGTGCTGCCAATGGTGTCATCATCATCACAACGAAGAAGGGTAAGGAAGGTAAGGTGAAGGTGGATTTCGATGCCAGTGTGTCGGTTCAGAATTATGTGCACAAGATGGATGTGATGAATGCAGAGGAATTTGGACGCACTATGTGGCAGGCTTTTGTAAACGATGGTCTGAATCCCAATAACAATGGTCTGGGGTACAGATATGACTGGGGATACAATCAGCAGAATGTGCCTGTGCTGAATAAGATGACTATGAGTAAGTATCTGGATGCGGACGGCAAGACTCCTGCAAGCGATACGGACTGGTTTAAGGAGACTACGCGCACTGGTGTAATTCAGCAGTATAATGTGGCTCTGAGCAATGGTTCTGAGCGCGGTTCTTCGTTCTTCTCTGTCGGTTACTATAAGAATAAGGGTATCATCAAGGAGAGCGACTTCAATCGTATTTCAGGTCGTATGAATACTGAATATAAGTTGATTAAGATTAAAGACAGGAATATTGTTACTATCGGTGAACACTTCACTCTGAACCGCACAAGCGAAGTGCAGGCTCCTGTCGGTTTCCTGCAGAATGTGTTGCAGTTCAACCCTTCATTGCCTGTATATACCACTGACGGCGAGTTTGCCGGCCCTGTAGGTGGTTATCCAGACCGTGAAAACCCTTTAGCTCGCCTGAAACGCAATGGTGACAACAGATATACTTACTGGCGTATGTTCGGTGATGCTTATGTCAACATCAATCCTATAAAGAATCTGAACTTCAAATCTACTTTCGGTCTTGACTATTCGCAGAAGTCGATGAGAGAATTCACTTACCCGATTACAGAGGGTACTGTGGCTAACTCTGTGAATGCTTCAAAGGCTCAGCAGGAGCACTGGACTAAGTGGATGTGGAATGCTATAGCTACTTATAATCTGGAGGCGGGCAAGCATCGTGGTGATGCTCTGCTTGGTGTGGAGTTGAATCGTGAGGACGACATGAGTTTCAGCGGTAAGCGTTATGATTATGTTCGCATGGACAAGAATTATATGTGGCCTAATGCAGGAGTGGGAGAGCAGGAAGCTAAGGGATATGGCGAAGGTTATACTCTGACTTCTTTCTTCGGAAAACTGAACTATACTTTCGATGATAAGTATATTGCAAGTTTTACTCTGCGTCATGACGGTTCGTCGCGCTTCGGTAAGAACAATCGCTATGGTAACTTCCCTTCTGTCAGTGCCGGTTGGCGCATCAACCAGGAGAACTTCATGAAGGATGTATCTTGGATTGATAATTTGAAGGTTCGTGCTTCTTGGGGACAGACTGGTAACCAGGAAATTGCTAATCTGGCTCGTTACACCCTCTACGTGAGCGACTACGGCGAGGCAGGTTTCGGTGGTCAGAGCTACGGAACAAGTTACGACATTGCCGGTACTGGCGGTGGACAGATCCTGCCTTCAGGATTCAAGCGTAGCCAGCTTGGAAATGATGATCTGAAGTGGGAAACTACTACACAGACTAACCTCGGTTTCGATTTCGGTTTCTTCCGCAATGCTCTCTACGGTTCGTTTGAATGGTATCATAAGAAGACTAAAGATATTCTTGTAAACATGCCAAGTATCGGTGTTATGGGTGAGGGTACAAACCAGTATGTGAATGCCGGTGAGATGGTGAACAAGGGTGTTGAATTCAATGTAGGTTACCGCGGTAAGATAAGCCAGTTGAACTATGACTTATCCGGAAATATCGGTACTTACAGAAATAAGATAACTAAGTTGCCTGAAACAATTGCTGCCAAAGGTACTTTCGGCGGAAACGGTGTGGAAAGTGTTGTGGGACATCCGATGGGTGCTCAGGTAGGATATGTTTTTGACGGTATCTTCAAGAGTCAGGATGAAGTGGACAACCACGCAGTTCAGCAAGGTGCGCAAGTAGGTCGTATGCGTTGGAAGGACTTGAACGGTGACGGTAAGATTACAGAAAAAGACCAGACTTGGATTTATAATCCAGTGCCAAACTTCACTTGGGGTCTGAATATCTACCTGCAGTGGAAGAGTTTCGATCTGACTATGTTCTGGCAGGGTGTTGCAGGTGTTGACGTAATCACTGACCTGAAGAAGGAAACAGACCTTTGGGCTGGTGTGAATGTGGCTAACCTGAACAAGGGCCGCCGTCTGCTCGACGCATGGAGTCCGACAAATCCGGACTCAAATATTCCAGCTGTGAGCACAAGGGATATTAATAACGAAACTCGTGTTTCTACTTATTATGTGGAAAATGGTTCGTATGCAAAACTTCGCAACCTGCAGATTGGCTATAACTTTTCAAAGAAAGTGTGCGAAAAACTCTGTATGTCGCGTCTGCGCGTGTATGTATCAGCTCAAAACCTGCTGACCATCAAGAGTAAGAAGTTTACTGGTGTAGATCCAGAAAATGCAAACTTCGGATATCCTATTCCTCTTAATGTTACATTCGGTCTGAATGTATCGTTCTAAGGAGTTTAAGTAAGAGATGAATAAAATGAAATTCAGAGATTTTAAACATACAGAAAAGATGAAAAAGACAATAATAAATATATGTAAGAGAGGAATGAATAAGTGGTCGGGCACTATGATGGCGACTGCACTCATCCTCCAGTCTTCAGTCTTCGTTTCCTGCAATAGCTTCCTGGATACACACGTTCCGCAGGCTTCGCTCGATGAGGAGTTTGTAAACAATACGGAGAATATAGAACATATGGTGGTGTCGTCGTATGCTATTTTTACTTCGGCTGAAGATATCAACTCTTCTTTCTCAATGTGGAACTTCGAGGTGCGTTCTGACGATGCTTACAAAGGCGGTATAGGTACGAACGACGGTGGTGTGTTCCACCAGTTGGAAGTGCAACAGGGCGTGCTCACCACAAACTGGAATATCAATGACATGTGGGAGAGATTGTACAACTGTCTGTCGCGTGTAAATGCTTCTCTTGCCATTCTGGACAAGGCTGACGATTCGAATCCTTTAAAGACTCAGCGCACGGCAGAGATGAAGTTCCTACGTGCTTACGGACATTTCCTGCTGAAGAGACTGTACAAGAATATTCCGTTTGTAATAGACGAGAATATGTCGTCGGAAGGATATAACGAACTGTCTAATACCCAATACACTAACGATGAGGGATGGCAGATTATCATTAAAGATGCTCTGGCTGCTTACAATGTGTTGCCGGAAAGTCAGGAGGAAAAGGGAAGACCTACCAAGGCTGCTGCAGCAGCACTGCTGGCTAAACTCTACCTCTATAAGGCTTACAGACAGGACGACCCAAAGAGTCATCAGGTGACTTCAATCAATCAGGACGACCTGAAGAAGGTGCTTGAATATACTGATCCTTCTCTGTATGCAAACTATGGTTTGGAGTCGGATATCCACAATAACTTCCGTCCAGAAGAAACTTACGAGAACGGAAAAGAGAGTGTGTGGGCTATCCAGTACTCAAGAAACGACGGTTCTACGTTTGGTAACTTGAACTGGAGCTACGGACTGATTCCACCAAACATTCCAAAGGCTACTGATGGAGGTTGCGACTTCTTCAAACCATCACAGAACCTTGTTAATGCTTTCCGTACCGACGCAAATGGTTTGCCACTGCTTGATAACTTCAACGACAAGAACTACGATAAGGGACAGGACAATGCCGACACTCGTCTGTTCCTGACCGTTGGTATGCCCGGGTTCCCATATATGTTCAATGCGAACTTCATGATGGATCAGTCGGAAACTTGGAGTCGCTCAAAGGGTCTGTACGGCTATTATGTATCGCTGAAGCAGAATGTTGACCCAGCTCTCATCGGTGAATACCTGATTAAGGGTTCGTATTGGGCTAGTCCGATGAACCGTATCGTATTCCGCTACGCAGATGTGCTTCTGATGCGTGCTGAGGCTTATGCACAGCTGGACAAAAGTGCTGAGGCTATTCAGATTGTAAATGATATCCGCAAGCGTGCTTCAGGCAGCATTAAGATGATAAACAACTATCCTTCTGACTATGGTGTGTCGCTGAAAGTCGGTCAGTATTCTGATAGCTATTCAAAAGAAAAGACTATACAGATTGTGAAGATGGAACGCCGTCTGGAACTGGCAATGGAGAGCGAACGATTCTTCGACCTTGTACGCTGGGGTGAAGCTGCTGCAGTGATAAATAAGTACTTCTCAACCGAGAGCCTTATCCGTGCACACTTGAAAGGTGCCCGATTCACAGAGAACAAGGATGAATACTTGCCTATTCCATTTGAACAGTTGTCTGCTTCAAACGGACATTACACACAGAACATAGGCAACTGGTAATTTCCAAATTATTTATAATATGCATTTTTCCTGAAAGCAATAAATTTAAAGACTATGAATAATAAATCAATATCAAATATTCTATTGGCAATGCTTCTTGTGCTGCTCTCTACTGCTTTTTCCGCATGTAGCGACAACAAAGCAGGCAATATGAATATGGAAGGCGACTGCGAAATAGAAGCCTTTGCTCTCGATAACATAAACGGAGTCATCGATCATGCAAAGCGCATGATTGTTGTAAACCTGCCAGAAGTGTACGAAACATCGGCAATGAAGGTGACAGGACTGAAGTTGTCGGCAGGAGCTAAATGTAATCTAGCCATAGGCGACCAGATGGATATGGGCACTTCACACGGCGTGACTGTAACAAATGGGGATGCATTCCTCGATTGGGTGATATCTGTGCAACATGCTAAACCACACATCGTACCGAAGGCTGTATTCCTTGGTATGGATGCAACAAAGGCTGACCTTGATCCAGAAGCTCGTGCTGCTTGCGATTGGATGCTGGAGAACGTGGAAGGTGCCCGCTATGCTTCGTATGAGGACATCAGAGAGGGTATTTGCGACCTGAAGGAATGTAAGATTATATGGTGGCACTACCACTCCGATAATGCTGTTGACGGACATGATGATTTCGTAAAGAAGGCAGAGAACATGCTTACCATCAAGAACCAACTGGTTGCTTACTATAACAATGGTGGTTCGTTCTTACTCACTCGTTATGCAACAAACCTGGCTTCGTTTATCGGTGCTACAGGTACTGATGACTGGACTACTCCAAACAACTGCTGGGGTGATAAAGAAATGGAAGCTAAACAATGTAGCGAACCATGGTCTTTCTTTATGTATGGAGGACAGGAAGGACACGACCTGTATAAAGGACTTGTTATGGGAGCCACAGCAAACGAGGTGTTCTGTACAGATAAGGGTTATTACGTGACTAATTCTACAGCACAGTATCACATTGGTGGAGACTGGGGTGGATATGACAATTACGACGCATGGCTCACACGCACTGATGGTGTCATCCTTGGTGTAGGTGGTGACAAGGCAATCGTAGCTTGGGAATATCCTGCTAAAGGCTCTCGCGGCGGTATCCTATGTATCGGTTCCGGATGTTTCGACTGGTATTCATACACATTCGGAAGCGGATATGTAGAGAACTACCATAAGAACATTGCTATTATGACAACGAATGCTATTAATCACTTAACGAAATAATAAGCTATGAAGACGATTGTTTCCCAAATATTATATACAGGAATTTTGACTTGCACTGTGTGTGTAATGGCTGCCTGCAGTGATGATAAGTATGATGGCGACCCATCGAAAGACTGGGACGGTACAACCACTTATCTGGAATCGAGCGATGATAACGGTTTCCAAACATACTATAACCCTGCTATCGGACGCTGTGGCGACCCAATGCCGTTCTACGACCAGAAAGCAAAGGAGTTTAAGGTGCTCTATCTGCAGGAGTACGAAAATAATGGTGCCAATTATCATCCATATTGGGGTGTTTCAACTCGGGACTGTGCTAACTACACATCGTTGAACGAGGTGCTGCCAACTGGAACTAACTCAAGACAACAGGATGCAGTATTGGGTACAGGCTGTGCTTTCTATAACGAAGAGGACGGACTCTATTATATCTACTACACAGCTTTCAATATGCTGCTCTCAAATCGAGAGGTAATTATGCGTGCTACTTCATCTGATTTCAAGACTTGGCGCAAAGACCCTTCATGGGTGCTGAAAGGTGTTGATTACGGTTATTCAGCAATCGACTTCCGTGACCCACAGGTGTTCAAGGCTGACGACGGTATGTGGCACATGGTAATCAGTTCGAACCTTAAGTTTGCAGACTTTAAGTCTTCTAACCTCCGCGATTGGGAACATGTAGGTTCGTTCGACATGGTCTGGGACCGTATGTGTGAATGTCCAGATGTGTTTGAAATGAACGGCAAGTGGTATATGATTTATAGTGAGGCTATTTCATGGAGCCGAAAGGTGAAATATATGGTTGCCGACTCATGGGATAATCTGAAGAAGCGTTTCAGTAGCAAATCTCCTACATTCCCTTCAGACGGCAGAGAGGGTATTCTGGACAGCCGTGCATACTATGCAGGAAAGACTGCTTCGAATGGAACTGACAGATTCATCTGGGGATGGTGCCCTATACGTCCGAACGGAACTAATGCCGAGCGCAATGTGGAAGTAGGAGCAGATGGCGAACCTCTGTGGGCTGGAGCTCTGGTGTGCCACCGTATCGTACAGCACGAAGACGGTACACTTACCCTTGGCGAAGTGCCTAATATAAAGGCTAAGTATAATAAGACCAAGGAGGTGAAGGTGATGCAGCAGAACGGATTTGTAAACGGAACTCTGAGCGGTGATGGCGCATATGTGATGTATAACCGTCTCGGACGCTGCAATCATATCTCATTCACTGTTACTACTACTGATAAATTCGGTGTGTCACTGGTACGCTCTTCTGATGCTCCTACATATTATACTATGGTCATCAATCCGGAAGACGGCGGCAGTAACCGCAAAATCAATTTCGAGGAGGAAGGACCGAAGGGTAAGGGTTTCATAGCAAGTGTTGACAGCTATAAGTTCAAGACTCCTGGTGACAATACTTATAAGGTGGATATCTACACCGACAATTCTGTAGTTGTTATGTATATTAACGATAATGTATGCTATACTCAGCGTATATACGGAGTTAATAAGAACTGCTGGAGCATAAATGGCTATGGCGGCAACGTGACAGTCAGCAATGTGGCAGTTTCACAGCCATAATGCATAATTCATAATGCATAATTGGCTGACGCAATCCTAAGTTTTTCAGTATGAATTAAAATAAATTAATTTTCAAAAAACAATTTTATTATGAAAAAAGTATTTTTATTTATGTGCCTTATGGCAACAACGGTTATCGCATCGGCAACTGATGTGTGGGAGGGTGAGCACTCTGTGTCGTGGGATAACACTCTGAAAATTGATGCTGATAAGTTTGCAGACATGAAGGTAGGCGACAAAGTAGTGGTTGACTTCAAGGACGCTGCTGGTGAAGTAATCGAGCTGCACAGCAACGGAGGTATGCTTCCGGGCACTCGCTTTGCACATTTAATCTACTCCGACCAGAGCAATGTCGAAGTGTTTGCTACCCCTGCGATGCTTGCATCGCTGAAGGAGTACGGCCTTGAGGTTTGCGGTATGGGTTTCACGGCTACCAAGGTGTGGTATGGTGACGGCAAAGAGGGCATCGACGACCTGACTGCATGGAGCGGCTTTTTCTGGATGGACGAATGGAGCACTCTGGAGATTACAAAGAACAGCTTCGTGGGCATTGATTGGGACAATATCTCTGCCATCCGATTCTATTCCGAGGCTGGCCGCACTGACTATGTCATCAACATACTGACCAAGTGGGGCGATGGTGGTAAGCTCGGCGACCAGACGACTATGACCATGACCAACGAATATGCAGAACTCAGCCTTGAGGACATCAACATGGAGGAAGCACTTGCTGACGTAGATCGTCTTATGATTCAGTGCAACAAGGAAGGTGGCGCACCATTCAACTTTACACAGGTAGAACTCGTTGCTAAGCCAACAGCTATTCAGAGCGTTTCTGCAAAGGCTGAGAAAGCTGAAACTATTTATGACATTCAGGGGCGTCCTGTAACAAATCCTGTTCAAAAAGGTATTTATATAGTTAAGGGTAAAAAAGTTGTATTCGGGAAATAATCAGGAGATTGTGTTTTTCATAACACATTTATTGTGAGGATGAATTTATAATCGTATTTTTGCAAGTATTAATACTAACCCATAACTGATTAATACATGAAAAAACTATTCGTAATAATGATAGCTAGTATTCTCTGCCTGTCTGCTCAGGCAGGGAATACTTCTCCGCTTCTCTTAGGCAATAATCACGCTATGAAACGCGTAAGTGTTACTCAACGCTATATTTTATTGCCTGTGCAGGAACGCGAAGATTATGCCAGCATAAGAGTGTTGGCTAATAATCAACAGGTACAGACTCTGAATGTAAAACTGGCAGTTGACAAGGTGGACTATTATGTTCCACTCGATTTGCAGCGATTTGGCATAAACGAGATACTGCTTGATATCACATTCCACGGAGATCGCCGTTTCACTGGAGCAATGAAGGATTTCATCTGCTGGAACGAGATGAAACAAAGCAATTCTTTCGAACCAAAGAAGGAGGAGAAGTATAATCCTGTGTATCATCATACTCCTGTATATGGATGGATGAACGACCCTAATGGTATGTTCTACAAGGATGGGGTGTATCACTTGTTCTACCAGTGGAACCCATATGGTTCACAGTGGGAAAATATGACATGGGGACATTCTACAAGCCGCGACCTCATACACTGGGAGGCTCAGCCTACAGCTATCGAACCCGATGCACTCGGAAGCATTTTCAGCGGTTCGTGTGTGGTTGACAAGAAGAATAATAGGGTAGTGGCTCTCTACACCTCAGATGGCAATAAGACTCAGGTGCAGTCGATGGCTGTTTCTACTGACGGAGGACAGACATTCAAGAAATATGCAGGAAATCCGGTGCTCGTAAGTACTGAGGCTGATTTTCGCGACCCGAAGGCTTTTTGGAACCCGGAAGTACAAAAGTGGAACCTCATCCTTGCTGCAGGACAGGAAATGCGAATATACAGTTCGGCTGATTTGATGGACTGGAAGTATGAAAGTTCTTTCGGTACTGGCTTGGGTTGTCACGATGGTGTATGGGAATGTCCTGATCTGATAAAATTGCAGGTGAGAGGTACAGACAAACAGAAGTGGCTCCTTATTTGTAATATCAACCCTGGAGGTCCTTTCGGCGGTAGTGCAACACAGTATTTTGTAGGTGAATTTGACGGACATAAATTCACTTGCGAACACACTGATACACGCTGGATGGATTATGGAAAGGATCACTATGCAACGGTGACTTTCGATAATGCTCCAGACGGACGACATATAGCTATTGCATGGATGTCAAACTGGCAATATGCAAATCAGGTGCCTACAAAGCAATTCCGCAATGCAAATAGTGTACCACGCGATTTGGATCTCTTTGAGTATCAGGGACAGACTTATTGCGGTGTGACACCATCTCGCGAATTGCTGGCTCTGCGTAGTAAAACCACAAACAAGTTGCCGCAGGCTGGCGAAATAGTTGTTGACCTGAAGGGTAGTGCAGAGATAACTCTTTCGAATCAGATAGGAGAACAAATAGTGCTCAACTACGACGCAAAGGGTAAGACTTTCGCAATGGACCGTACTCGCAATTATGCAAGTTTCAGCGAGAACTTCCCTTGCAAAACTGTTGCTCCAGTATATGGAGATATACGCCAGTTCCGTATCTTTATAGACCGTAGTTCTATTGAAGTGTTTGATGCTGAAGGACGTATGTCAATGACTAATCTTGTTTTCCCTCAGGAACCGTATAATAATATAAAGGTTGTTGGTGGAAAGGCTACAATGTATGAATTTAAATAATAAGGAAAATTCGAATTGATTATGAGTCAAAGTAAGAAATTAACACTTGTTCCGCTGATGCTCTGTTTCTTCTGCATGGGCTTTGTGGACCTGGTAGGTATAGCTTCGAATTATGTGAAAGAAGACCTGGCATTGAGCGATTCTGTTGCTAATGTCCTACCTTCACTTGTATTCTTCTGGTTCCTTATCTTCAGTGTGCCAACAGGTATGCTGATGAATAGAATAGGACGAAAGAAGACTGTATTACTCTCGCTCGTCGTAACAGTGCTGGCTCTGTTGCTGCCTGTTTTCGCAAATAATTTCTATGTGATGCTCATCGCTTTCTCACTCTTAGGTATAGGTAATGCTCTGATGCAGACATCACTTAACCCTCTTGTGTCGGGAGTAATCGGAGGCGACAACCTGGCATCTACACTCACGTTCGGCCAGTTTGTGAAGGCTATTGCCTCGTTCTCTGCACCTTATTTGGCTATGTGGGGTGCAACGCAGGCAATACCTTCTTTTGGACTTGACTGGAGAGTTCTCTTTGCTATATTCTTCATTGTGGGTACTCTATCAACATTATGGTTGGCTATTACACCAATCACTGAAACTCCTGTCGAAGGAAAACCATCGACATTTGTGGAGTGTTTTAAACTGCTCGGTGTGCCAGTAGTGCTTCTCTCTTTCTTCGGAATTATGTGTCATGTAGGTATTGATGTAGGTACTAACACTACTGCTCCGAAGATTCTGATGGAACGACTCGGTATGTCTCTTAATGAGGCTGCTTTTGCAACATCACTATATTTTATATTCCGTACAGTAGGATGTCTCACTGGTTCATTCTTCTTGCGCATCATGAATAATCGATGGTTCTTTATCATTTCTGTTGTTATGATGGCATGCTCTATGTGTGGTCTGTTCTTCGGTACAGAACAGTGGATGCTTTATGCAGCCATAGCGCTTGTCGGATACGGCAACTCAAACATATTCTCACTTGTCTTTGCCCAGGCACTGAAAGCTATGCCACAGAAACAGAACGAGGTGAGCGGACTGATGATTATGGGACTCTTCGGCGGAACGATATTCCCTCTCTTGATGGGTTTTGCAAGCGATGCAATGGGACAGGCTGGTGCTGTGCTGGTTATGACTGTCGGAGTATTATATTTATTTACGTACATAAAAAATATCAAATAACATGAAAACAAAACGTTATGTCGTAGGACTCGGAGAGGTCCTGTGGGATGTACTTCCAGAAGGAAAGAAACTCGGAGGCGCACCTGCTAATTTTGCATACCATGCAGGACAGTTCATAGGTAATGATAATACCATAGCTATAAGTGCTATAGGCGAAGATGAACTTGCTGAAGAAACTCTCGTAGCTCTTCGTCAGCACGGATTGAACGATCTGCTGCCTAAGGTTCCGTACCTAACTGGAACGGTGCAGGTGCAACTCGATGCTCAAGGTATCCCAACGTATGATATCAAAGAAAATGTTGCATGGGATAATATTCCATACGATAATGATATAAAACAGATAGCTTCCAACTGTCGTGCCGTTTGTTTTGGTTCACTGGCTCAACGCAATGTGGTAAGCCGTGCTACAATACACCGTTTCCTTGATGATACTCCTGCTGATTGTCTGAAGATTTTCGATATCAACTTGCGTCAGCAGTTCTATACTAAGGATATTATAGAAGGCTCGTTTAAACGTTGTAACATACTGAAAATAAATGATGAAGAATTGGTAATCATTAATCGTATGTTTGGTTTCGAGAGTTTGGATATGCGTACTACTTGTCAGCAGTTGCTCGAAAACTATAGTCTTGATATGGTGGTGCTGACTTGTGGAACCAACGGATCGTATGTGTTTACTCCGAATATTACTTCCTTCCAGGAAACTCCGAAGGTAACAGTTGCTGATACTGTAGGTGCTGGCGATTCTTTCACAGGCTCATTCTGTGCTGCTATCCTCAATGGAAAACCGATTGAGGAAGCTCATAAAATCGCTGTTAAGGTGTCTGCTTTTGTATGTACTCAGAATGGGGCTATGCCTAAGTATTCTGACGAACTGATTGCCCTTGTGAAGTAATTATTCATTTTCTTCTCTCCAGGCACGGGTGCGGAGGAGGATGTTTTCGCGTAGGCAGTCGCTATAGAGCCAGGGTTCGCAGCTGTGTATGTCGCCTACGTTGATGAATCCTTTGTAGGGACGGTATTCAGAGGCGCTGTAGTTGGTGGCTACCAGAACGTGGTAGGTGGTGTCGAGACGTATCTGTATGGTGTCGTGGAGGGTGGCTGGGCGTTCGTCGGTACGCCAGTTGACGGGGTTGATGGCGATGCAGGAACCTGCTATGACGGGATTGATGTATTTCACGTCTTTTACGGTGTTGTAGCAGATGGTTACTCCTATGTCGTCGTCGCTCTGTGCAGGTACGATATGTGTGGTTTGCAGGGTGTCCTGCGGGGTTACTTTATATCCGAGGACGTAGGCTGCTGCAAGGTGGCGGTAGGTGTCGTCGCTGATGTGTTTGAGCAGTTGCACTACGGCATAGCCGCCCTGGCTGAATCCGGCTATAATGATGGGACGGCGCGGGTTGCGCAGACGGAGAAATTCTTCGAAGGCGAGGAAGACGTCGTGCATGGAGAGTTGTTCGCGGCGGTTGATGGTGTCTTCGTTGCAGGTCATCCATCCTTCCATTGTCATGTGGCGGTAGTAGGGTGCGTAGAAGTTGTTGCCAGGTGCCATGTAGCTCATGATGCGGTTCATCTCTTTTGCCATGTGGTAGCGATGGGAGGGGTTCCATACGTCGGCATAGTGGCAGAGCAGTCCGTCGGTAGTGTGCCAGTCTTCTTCCCATGTAGATACTATATAAAATATGTCTGCTCCGGTGTCGGTGGTGTCGCTCATGGCTGTTATCCACATGTCGGGCAGGGAGTAGTTGGGTGGAGTAGGGATGTAGAGACTGTCGCTTTGGTGCTGCTCTTGTGCGAGGGTTGCAGTAGTTGTGAGCAGGAACAGGAGTATGTTCAGAAGTTTTTGTTTCATATCATAGGTTTATTTTCGTGGCGCAAAGATAGAAATAAAAAATGGTGTTGTGGGGAAATTTATTTAGGTTTATTTTGTCAGTTCGTGAAAAAGTCGTACCTTCGCACCCGCAAAATGCATGGGATTATCCTGTGCTTTTAGTTCAGTGCCTTTGTTGTAGGGCATTTGAACGGTTCGGAAGGATGGTCCGGTAGCTCAGTTGGATTAGAGCAACAGCCTTCTAAGCTGTGGGTCAAGGGTTCGAATCCCTTCCGGATCACGAGACTTGACTTCGAAAAAAACGAAAACTTGTTTTCAGGTTTTTTAGAAAGAAAGGCTCGTAAGACTGCCCGTGGCAGGGTTAGGGATATTTAATCCCTTCCGGATGAAAAGACTGCTCGTGGCAGGGTCTGGGATATTGGAACAAAATCCCTTTGTGGGAGGCTGAGCCAGCAGTGAACAAAATCCCTTCGAAGAAAAACGAAACACCCCTTAATTTTCAAATACTTTGGCGGTGAGACGATATCAAATTTCGCAAAAGGCGGGCATTGCGGGCTCGCAGATGTTACTCTCCGTTTACCTTCTCCAAAAAGTTCAAAGAAAATTAAACAGAATAAAGAATAATAAATATGTCAAAAATTTGTCAGATTACAGGTAAGAGAGCTGTTGTGGGAAATAACGTTTCTCACTCTCTGCGACGCACTAAAAGACAGTTTAATGTCAACCTGTTTACTAAGAAGTTCTACTATGTAGAGGAAGATTGCTGGATTTACCTGAAAGTGAGTGCAGCAGGTCTGCGCATTATTAACCGTATCGGTCTTGATAAGGCTATCCGTAACGCTCTCGACAAGGGTGTTCTGGATATCAAGACTCTTGAGAACCAGGTGATTGGTTAATTAAAACGAAACGAAAGGAGAAATCATTATGGCAAAGAAAGCTAAAGGTAATCGTGTACAGGTAATCCTCGAATGTACAGAAATGAAGGATAGCGGTCTTCCAGGCACATCACGCTATATCACTACAAAGAACCGCAAGAATACTCCAGACCGTTTGGAGTTGAAGAAGTATAACCCAATCCTTAAGAGAATGACAGTTCATAAGGAGATTAAATAAAAGTAAGAAACTATGGCAAAGAAAACAGTCGCTACACTTCAGAATAAAGACAGCCGTTCTTTTACTAAGGTTATAAAGATGTTCAAGTCTCCAAAGACTGGTGCATACGCATTTGACGAGAAGATGGTTCCTGCTGATCAGGTTAAGGACTATCTGAAAAAATAAGGAATACGCATAGAAATATGTATGGTCGAAAACCTCTCCAAAAATTTTTTGGGGAGGTTTTTTGTGGTTTTTCAATAAATTATTTGTACTTTTGCGCCTAATAGCATTAGGTATATCATAGAAACTCAATAAGGAAATGGGATTTTTTGATTTTTTCTCTAAGCAAAAGAAGGAAACTCTGGACGAGGGACTTTCGAAGACGAAGGAGAGTGTTTTTGGTAAAATAGCACGTGCTGTAGCCGGAAAATCTACGGTTGACGACGATGTGTTGGACAACCTTGAGGAGGTGCTGGTGACGAGCGATGTGGGTGTGGAGACTACTCTGAATATCATCAAGAGGATTGAGGAACGCGTGGCTCGCGATAAGTACGTAAATACAAGTGAACTGAATAAGATTCTGCGCGAGGAGATAGCTTCGCTGCTGACTGAGAATAATACTGAGGATACGAACGGTTTTGAACTGCCTGCAGACCATAAGCCATATGTGATTCTCGTAGTAGGTGTGAATGGTGTGGGTAAGACTACGACGATTGGTAAGTTGGCTTGGCAATTCAAACAAGCAGGAAAGAAGGTTTATCTGGGTGCTGCCGATACATTCCGTGCCGCCGCCGTAGAACAGATTGTAATCTGGGGCGAAAGGGTAGGTGTGCCGGTGGTGAAGCAACAGATGGGCAGCGACCCTGCTGCTGTAGCTTTCGATGCTGTCAGTTCGGCTGTAGCA
This sequence comes from Prevotellaceae bacterium UBA2448, assembly GCA_002342585.1. Taxonomy (GTDB): domain Bacteria; phylum Bacteroidota; class Bacteroidia; order Bacteroidales; family Bacteroidaceae; genus Minthosoma. The sequence continues at coordinate 43,008 of DDQG01000004.1, read as the reverse complement.
AATGGTGCTGATGTGGTAATCATTGATACTGCAGGTCGACTGCACAATAAGATTGGACTTATGAATGAGCTTACGAAGATTCGTAATGCTGTGAAGAAAGTGGTAGGTACGGCTCCAGACGATGTGCTGCTCGTGCTCGACGGTTCTACAGGACAGAACGCTTTCGAACAGGCAAAGCAGTTTACGAAGGCTACTGAGGTGACTTCGATGGCTATCACAAAACTCGATGGTACAGCCAAGGGTGGTGTGGTAATCGGTATCAGCGACCAGTTTAAGATTCCTGTGAAGTATATAGGACTGGGAGAGGGTATGGAAGACCTGCAACCATTTAACCGTAAGGCTTTTGTGGATTCTCTCTTTGGTGAGTAAAGGCTTTCTTGCTGGCGGATGAAAAGAAATACGATAGATATTATCACTCTTGGGTGCTCGAAGAATCTGGTGGATTCGGAAAGGCTGATTCGTCAGCTGGAACTGAACGGATTCACAGTCCGTCACGATCCGAAGGAGGTGAATGCAGAAATCGTTGTGGTGAACACCTGCGGTTTCATTGCTGACGCAAAGGAGGAGAGCATCAATATGATTCTGGAACTGGGAGAGGCGAAGCAGGAGGGACGAATCAGAGAGTTGTATGTGATGGGGTGTCTGTCGGAAAGGTATTTCGAAGAATTAGGAAAGGAAATCCCTGAGGTAGATAAGTTCTACGGAAAGTTTAATTGGACTGAGCTAATCGGCGATATAGGAAAGACTTACGATGAGAAAAGAGAAGATGAACGACATCTGACTACTCCTAAGCACTATGCTTATATAAAGATAGCCGAAGGGTGCGACAGACAATGTGCGTACTGTTCGATTCCTATCATAACTGGTACGTTCAAGAGCAGACCGATGGAGAGGATTGTGGCAGAGGTGGAACAACTGGTGGCTGAGGGTGTGAAGGAGTTTCAGGTGATTGCCCAGGAGATTACTTTCTACGGCATAGACCTGTATGGAAAACAGATGATTGCCGAACTGGTACGCCGGATTAGTGACGTGAAGGGTGTGAAGTGGATTAGACTGCATTATGCATATCCCACTCATTTTCCTTACGAACTGCTGGAGGTGATGAGAGAGAGGGATAATGTGTGCAAGTATCTTGACATAGCTCTGCAGCATATCAACGACAAGGTGTTGGAGAATATGCAGCGACATATAGACAGTAAGGAGACGAAGGAACTGATAGAAAGAATCAGAAGGGAAGTACCGGGAATTTGTCTTAGAACAACCCTGATGGTGGGTTTCCCGGGAGAAGGGGAGAAGGAATTCGAGGAATTGAAAGACTTCGTGCGTTGGGCTAAGTTCGACCGCATGGGTGCTTTCGCTTATAGCGAAGAAGATGGCACTCCTGCTGCTAAGATGTTTAAGGACGAAGTGCCTGAGGAAGTGAAACAACAGCGTCTGTCGGACTTGATGGCTCTGCAGCAGGACATCTCAGCAGAGGTGCAGGCAGAGAAGATAGGAAGTGTGCAACGAGTGATTATAGACCGGAAGGAAGGAAACTACTATGTGGGACGCACTCAGTACGACTCGCCTGAGGTAGATCCGGAGGTGCTGATACCTGTGGCGGAGGGATTGCTGCGAACAGGCTGTTTCTACGATGTGCAGATTACCGATGCCGACGATTTCGACTTGTATGGAACGAAATTATAAACAATAAAACATATTTACTTTATGAACAATCGTACATTTATTGACCGTATGGCTAAGAAGCTGGGCAGCGACGCAGACGAACTGCAACAGCAGGTGGACGTTTTTGTACAGGCTTTACTCTCACAGGTGAATGCCGGCAATTCTGTCACTATCAAAAACTTCGGTGTGTTTGAACAGAAAATGAAAGCGGAACGAAAAATTTACAACCCTACAACTAAGTCTTTTAATGTAATCCCTGCAAAGCAAACTGTCGGATTCAAGATGGGTGCTGCGCTGAAGGAAAAAGTGCAGTAAGGACGAAAAACGAAAGACGAAAAACGAATAACATTAGGAAACTATGGAAAAACTGACAATTCAAAATATAGTTGATGCCTTTGTAGCTCAAACAGGGGCTTCGAAAAAAGTTGCCGAGGGACTCGGTCGCGCTTTCTTTGACGTTATCATCGAGGGTCTGAAAGAAGACGGAGTGGTAAAGATTAACGGTCTGGGTACGTTCAAACTTGTGAATGTGGCACCACGTGAGAGTGTGAACGTAAATAACGGAGAACGTATTGTAATTGAAGGATATAAGAAGGTTACCTTCGCTCCTATAGACTCTGTGGCAGATGTGTCGGAAGTGACTGCTGTGGTACAGAAGAAGGCAAAGAAGGATGCTGCAAAGACTAAGAAACCAGCTGAAAAGAAGGAAACTAAAAAAACAGTTGTAGAGGATAGCGGACAGTTCGGAGGTATCGATAGTCTGATTGCTACTCCTGAGTCAGCAAAGGTAGTTAAGAAGGCTGCTGAGAAAGTGGAGAAGGCTGCCGAGAAGGTGACTCCTGCAAAACAGGCTGAGAAGCCAGTTGAGACTCCAAAGGCTGAGACAGTTAAGAAGGAGGATGGTAATAAGAATAACGGCAAACTGGTGAAGGCTCTGCTTTGCATTGCTGCTGTAGCTATCTGCATTCTGCTGGCTGTAAAATTCTGTGGCGGACGCTCGGGGGAATCCGAAGAGGCTGCTCCAGTCGAGAAACCAGTAGTGGAACAGCCTAAAGACACTGTGCCAGAACAGAAGACTTACGTTCTGCAGCGCGGAGACTTCCTCGCAAAGATTTCTCGTGAGGTGTATGGAACTGCCGACTCGGTGAATGCCATAATCCGTCTGAATAAGATTACAAATCCTGACAGTATTGAGGTAGGTACAGTTCTGCTGATGCCATAAAAATACTTCAGAAATACACATTTCCTATAAGCCCTTTTTGTGCCAAATCATTCCTGTGGTGCAGAAAGGGCTTGTAGTTTCATTTAAAATGTCTTAAAATAAAGGGATATCAACCTTTTTTAGATTATTTTAAATATCAGTTATATGGTTGTTATACGGCGAAAGTCGTAATTTTGCAGTCAAATAATAAAAACCAATAAAAAGATATGGCTGAATCCATTGATATCAGAGCTTTGAACGAACTTATCGAGAAACACAGTTCGTTCGTTACAAACATTATGACCGGAATGGAGCAGGAGATTGTAGGTCAGAAGCACCTCGTGGAGTCGCTCCTCATCGGTTTGCTGTCAGACGGACATATCCTCCTCGAGGGTGTTCCCGGTCTGGCAAAAACAAAGGCTATCAAAACACTCTCGTCACTCATCGACGCTCAGTTTAGCCGCATTCAGTTTACTCCAGACCTCCTGCCTGCCGACGTAGTAGGTACTATGATTTACAGTCAGAAGGATGGACAGTTCGTGGCTAAGCAAGGTCCTGTATTCGCAAACTTCGTGTTGGCAGATGAAATAAACCGTGCTCCGGCAAAGGTGCAGTCAGCATTGCTCGAAGCTATGCAGGAGCGTCAGGTGACTATCAGCACTACTACTTACGAACTGCCAAAGCCTTTCCTCGTAATGGCTACTCAGAACCCAATAGAGCAGGAGGGTACTTATCCGCTGCCTGAGGCTCAGGTTGACCGTTTCATGCTGAAGGTGATGATCGACTACCCGAAGATTGACGAGGAGAAAAAGATTATCCGACAGAACATTACTCAGGGTGACAAGGTAAAGGTAAAGCCTATCATGTCAACCAAGGAAATTGAGGAGGCTCGCGACGTAGTGCGCCAGGTATATCTCGACGAAAAGATAGAACAGTATATTGCTGACATAGTATTTGCTACTCGTACTCCAGACAAGTACGGACTCAAGGAACTGAAGGGTCTGATTGGTTTCGGAGGCTCACCTCGTGCAAGTATCAACCTGGCTCTGGCTGCAAGAGCATACGCTTTCATCAAGCACCGCGGATATGTAATCCCAGAGGATGTGCGTGCTATCGCTCACGACGTGCTGCGCCATCGTATCGGACTCACCTACGAGGCTGAGGCAAGCAATGTGACAGCAGAGGAAATAGTTAGCAAGATTATAAATAAGGTTGAAGTGCCTTAATGGAATACGAAGAACTTTTACAGCAGGTCCGGAAGATTGAGATAAAGACGAGAAGACTCTCCAACAATATTTTTGCTGGAGAGTATCACTCTGCCTTTAAGGGACGTGGTATGGCATTCAGCGAAGTGCGCGAATATCAGTATGGAGACGATGTTCGTGATATCGACTGGAATGTGACTGCACGTTTCGGAAAACCCTTCGTGAAGGTGTTTGAGGAGGAACGAGAGCTGACCGTGATGCTGCTGGTCGATGTGTCTGGTAGTCTTGACTTCGGTACTCAGCAGCAAACCAAACGCCAGATGGCAACGGAAGTGGCTGCTACACTTGCTTTCTCGGCTATTCAGAACAACGATAAGATAGGTGTTATCTTTTTCTCTGACAAGATAGAGAAGTTTATTCCACCTAAGAAGGGAAGAAAACACATACTGCACATCATTCGCGAACTACTGTTCTTCGAACCAGAAAGTCAGAAGACAGACATTGGTGCTGCCATAGAGTATATGACCAATGCTATCAAGAAACGTTGTACGGTGTTCCTGCTCAGCGACTTCTTTGACCGCAAGGACTACTCGAACCAACTTACAATTGCCAACCGCAGACACGATGTTGTGGCTATACAGGTGTACGACTACCGCATGACAGAACTGCCTGATGTGGGAATTATCAAGATGCGCGACTCTGAGTCGGGCGATGATATACTGGTGGATACCAGCAGTAGGGCAGTACGTCGTGCTCATCATGAGTGGTGGGTGAAGTACCAGGGTTGGTTGCGCAATGTGTTCACACGTTCAAATGTAGATTGTGTAAGCGTGCGTACAGACGAAGACTACGTGAAGGCTCTGCTCGGACTGTTCCGACGCAGAAGTATGTAGTCCATGCTGTTTGGATGCTAAAGGAAATAAGAAATGAGAAATGAGAAATCATACATTACATATTAATCTGCAAAATGTTTTTGGTATCCGACTTCTGTTGTGTGCCTTCTTCTGTGTTTTGAGCACTTTGACTCAGGCACAGGTGACGGTAGAGGCAAAACTCGACTCAGCAGGCATTCTGGTAGGAAAACGTATGGGTATTACTCTTGAAGTGAGTGCCGATGCAGGTAAATTCGTAGAACTGCCACAGTTCGACTCCCTGCAACAGATTGTTCCGGGGCTTGAGTTCGTTAATGCCACACCAGTAGATACTGACTATGTGAACGACGGAAAACGAATGGTGCTGAAAGAGAAATACTACGTAACTTCATTCGATACATCCCTCTACAGTATCCCTCCTATGGAGGTTAAAGTAGATGGTAAGGTATATAAGACTAACAGATTAGGAATGAAAGTTATAACATTTGATATTGATACTGTAAACGTGGATAGTATCTTCGGGCTGAAAAGCGAAATGGCGCCTCCGTTCGTGTGGGCTGACTGGAGTCTGGTGTTCAGACTTTCCATCCTTGCAGTTATCATTGCCCTCGTGCTGATTTATGTTGCTGTAAGACTGAAGGACAACAAACCAATCATCAAGCGAATAAAGCTGAAGAAACGTCTGGCTCCACACAAGGCCGCTATGCAGAAGATTGAGGAGATTAAGGAGGACAAGATGTTGTGGCAGAGCGAAGACTCGAAGGAATACTACACTCAATTGACTGATACTCTGCGTAATTACATCAGAGAACGCTATGGTTTCAATGCTATGGAGATGACTTCGTTCGAGATTATCCAGCATCTGCAGGATGTTAACGACGAAGAGGCGATTGGTGAGTTGAGAGAGTTGTTCCAAACGGCTGACCTTGTGAAGTTTGCAAAATACAACACGCTGATAAACGAAAACGACCGCAACCTTGTTACTGCTATCGAGTATATCAACCAGACCAAGCAGGAAGAGGAAGAGCAGAAGGCTCAGCCAGAGGAGATTGTAGTCGTCGAACCGCACTCTAAGGTGACTAAGCGTCTGTTGATAGCAGGTGTGGCTGTAGCAGCCATCGTGCTTGTGGGAGTGATAGGATTTTTGTGTTACCGAATTTATATGCTGACACTTTGATTATGGAGTTTAAGAATCCGATATTTTTCATACTGCTTCTTGCACTGGTACCCTACATCCTGTGGTATGTGCTGAAATACAAAAGAAGTTTGCCTTCTCTGAAAGTACCAGAGACGGTGAAATATAGGATGGCTCCGAAGAGTTTCCGACTCTATCTGTTTCATGTGCCTTTCTTGCTTCGCCTGGTGCTTTTCACCCTTGTGGTATGCATTCTGGCTCGTCCGCAGAGTAAGCACACTTGGAGTGATACAGATGTGGAGGGTATTGACATTATGCTGGCTGTCGATGTTTCAACCAGTATGTTGGCACAGGACTTCAAACCGAATCGTGTGGAGGCTCTGAAAGCTATTGCACAGCAGTTTATAGAACGTCGTCCGAACGATAATATGGGTCTGACAATCTTCGCAGGAGAGGCTTACACACAATGTCCGCTGACTACCGATCATGCTGTGTTGATGAACCTCTACAGTAGTGTTGACTGTAATATGGCTGCACGAGGCATTATCGACGATGGTACAGCTATCGGAGACGGTATCATGAATGCCATCCTCCGATTGAAAGACAGTCAGGCTAAGTCGAAGGTTATAATCCTGTTGACCGATGGTGTGAACAATAGCGGAAACATCTCTCCGACTACTGCTGCAGAGATAGCACAGAAGTACGGAATCCGTATCTATACCATCGGAATTGGTACTACTGGAATGGCTCCATATCCGCTGCCTACGGGAAGTACTGTGATGTTGCCGGTAGAAATCGACGAACCTACGATGAACAGAATTTCAAAGGAGACAGGAGGTAGGTATTTCCGAGCACAGAAGAATGCCGACCTTTCTGCCGTATATGCAGATATCGATAAGATGGAGCGCACGAAGTTTAACGTGAAGGAATTCAGCAAGCGCAATGAGTTGTTCGAACCATATGCACTGGCTGCTTTCATCGTGCTGCTGCTAGAGATTCTGCTGAGATATATAGTGTTAAAGAGATTGCCTTAAAAGAGTAGAGAAAACAACAATGTTCAGATTTGCACATCCTACATATTTGTATTTGCTATTGCTCATCCCAGTGCTGATAGCTATATATATAGTTGTCCGCTGGAGAATGCGCCGCCAACTGCGTAAGTTTGGCGATGTAAACCTCATGGCTCACTTGATGCCTGATGTGTCGAGATTGAGAGTACACCTGAAGTTTGCGCTGATGATGACTGCCCTCGCACTTGTCATATTCATTATGGCTCGTCCGCAGTATGGTACTCGCAACGAGGAGGTTAAACGTTCTGGAATAGAAGTGATGATAGCTTGCGACGTTTCGTATTCTATGCTTTGCGAAGACGTGAACCCAAGCCGTTTGGATAAGTCGAAGATGATGGTTAGCAAGCTAATCGAACAGTTTGACCGCGATAAGGTGGGACTTGTGGCATTTGCCGGTTCTGCCATTACTCTGTTGCCTATGACTGCCGACTATGTGAGTGCCAAGATGTTTCTTGACCAACTGAATCCGGAGACTGTGTCGGTTCAGGGAACAAATATGGCAGAGGCTATCCAGCGTTCAATTGCCAGTTTCTCGGATAAGAAAAATGTTGGCAAGGCTTTGATTCTCATTACCGACGCAGAAGACCATGAGGAGGGAGCAGTCGAGATGGCTAAGGAAGCAAAGAAGGCAGGAGTTCAGATATTCGTGCTCTCCGTAGGTACTGATCATGGTGGTCCGATACCTATGGGTGACGGTTCGTATAAGAAAGACCTCTCGGGCAATGTGGTTACAACCAAACTCAACGAGAGGATAGGAAAGGAAATTGCTAAGGCTGGAAACGGCCTCTACATACATGTTGACAGGTCTAATCAGGCACAGGACATCCTGGATGCAGAGATTTCAAAGATGCAGAAAGCAGATATCTCTATGTCCATGTATTCGGAGTATGACGAACAGTTTATCGCTGTTGCTATTCTACTCCTTCTCGTCCTAATTGCTGAGTGTATTGTGATGGAACGCAGAAGTCCGTTCATTCGTCGTCTTACACTCTTTAGCCGTACGCCAAAGTCTGTACAAATCATACTGCTAGCTTTGTGTTTTACATTTGTAAATTCTACAGTTTCAGCACAGATAAACGAACGTGACTACGTGCGTCGAGGCAATCGAAGTTTCCGTTCTGAACAATACGACAAAGCTGAAACAGACTATCTGAAGTCGCTCGAAGTACGTCCTACATATGAAGCATTCTATAATCTCGGACTCACATATCTCCTGCAAGGAAAAGACTCTACAGCTGTGGCTAAGATGATGGATGCCGACTCGTTGGGTACTGGTAACCAACTGAAACGTGCCATGAATTTCCATAATCTTGGAAATGTGTGGTATGCACAGGGGGCTTATCTGTTGAAGAGTAACCAGGACGCTACGTCTGCCTTTCAGAATGCCGTAAACCTCTACAAGAGCAGTTTGCGCTGCAATCCTAATGACGACGAGACTCGATACAACCTCGCTAAGGCTCAGTATCAGTTGAAGAAGAGTCAGCAGCAACAGCAGCAGAACCAGCAGAACCAGGATCAGCAGCAACAGAAGAAAGAGGAGGAGAAGAAGGACGAACAGAAGAAACAAGATCAACAACCTGAGCAGCAGAACGAACAACCACAGAAACCTCAGCAGCAGAAGGAGGATAAGAACGATATGTCGGAACAGACTGCCGAACAATTGCTCAATTCTGCTCAGCAGGATGAGAAAGATGTACAAAGAAAATTAAAGCAACAGAACGCTACAAGAAGAAGTCTGGAGAAAGACTGGTAAACCTACGATTATGAAACGTTTTATAAGCATATTATTCATATTCACGCTGATAACCATTAACGCTCTTGCTGATGCCACGATGCGACTCTCAGCTCCATCAACAGTAGAGCAGGGTGATAAATTTCGTGTTCAGTTTACTGTAAACACCCAAAGCGGTAGCAATTTTACCCCACCAAATTTTGAGGGGCTGGACGTAATCTATGGTCCAAGTACTTCGCAACAAAGCAGCGTGCAGTTTATCAACGGTCGCATGTCATCGTCGAGCACCATCACATATACGTTTGTAGTGATGGCTTCCCAACCTGGTACCTTTACCATTAAACCGGCAACCATAACTGTTGACGGGAAAGTGCTCCGTTCCAATAGTGCCACAGTAAAGGTGCTTCCAGCCGGACAGGGTGGTGGTTCTAATGCTCAGCAGGGTGGTGGAGCAACTCAGCAACAGCAACAGCACCAGTCGAATGCTCCTGCAGCAAAGGTGTCAGGTTCCGAACTATTCATGACAGCTACAGCCAGTCGTACAAATGTGTATGAACAGGAGGCAATCCTGCTTACGTATAAGATTTATACCACTCTGAACCTCACGCAACTCGATGGAAAACTGCCAACACTCGACGGTTTCCAGATTCAGGAGATTCCTCTGCCTCGTAACAAAGAATTTGAACTGGAGACATATAATGGTCGTAACTACCGTTCGGTCATCTGGAGCCAGTATGTACTGTTCCCACAGAAGAGTGGTGACCTCGTAATTCCTTCTATCACCTACGAAGGTCTTGTGGTCATTCCTCGCAGAAATGTTGACCCGTTTGATGCATTCTTCAATGGAGTTTCAGCTATGCAGGAGGTGAAGAAGAAGATTGTCACTCCAAAACTCACTATCCATGTGTCTCCGCTGCTAGCAAAACCAGCTAAGTTCACAGGAGCTGTGGGTAAATTCACAGTTTCTTCTTCTATCAACACTCAGGAAGTTGAAGCCAATGATGCTGTGACGTTGAAACTGAGTGTGAAGGGTTCAGGAAATATGAAACTCATCCGTACTCCTGAAATAGCCTTCCCGAAGGATTTTGAGACTTATGACGCAAAGATAAACGACAATTTCTCACTTACTCGTGCTGGTCTTTCGGGTACGAAAACATTCGAGTATCTGGTGGTTCCTCGTCATGCAGGCACATTTACTATTCCTGCTGCCGAGTTTGTTTATTTCGATACCGACAGCAAGTCGTACAAGACCTTGACTACCGAATCCTACACCCTGAAAGTGAAGAAGGGTAAGGGTGGTACAGTTCACACCGCCGACTACTCTAACAGTCAGCAGGATGTGAAGGAACTGGCTAAGGATATCCGCCACATCAAGTTGGGTGATGCAAAACTGGAACAGCGCGACCAGACTCTTTGGGGCACATCTGCTCAGTTGCTCAGTTACCTCGTTCCGTTCCTCCTCTTTATCATAGCAATCATTATTGGTAACAAACGTATTGCAGCCAACAACGACAAGGCTCGAGTACGTGGTAGGAAAGCTAATAAGATGGCTCTGCGTCGTATGAAGAAAGCAAAGAAACTTTTGGCAGAACGAAAGCAGAACGAGTTCTACGATGAGGTACTGCGTGCTATGCTTGGATATGTAGCCGACAAACTCACCATCCCTCAGGAACGTCTGAATAAAGACAATATACAATCAGAACTCTCTGCCAGCAATGTTTCTCAGGAACACATAGCAGCATTCCTCAAAACTATGAGCGACTGCGAATTTGCCCGCTATGCTCCAGGCGACGCAAATGCTAATATGGAGAATATTTACAAGAGTGCCATTAGCACTATTAGTGAAATGGAAGATAGCCTATAATGCACATGAAACAGATACTATTCATATTCCTCCTCTCCGTCCTTTCTCTGCCTGCTTTGGCTGTGACAAAGGCGGAAGCCGATGCTCTATACGGCAAGGAACAATATAAGAAAGCAGCAGCTGCATACAATGAAATTCTGAATACTCAGGGTGTGGCAGCGGAGATATACTACAACCTCGGAAACTGTTATTATAAGTTGGATAGCATTCCACTTGCTATCCTCAACTATGAACGTGCCTATGAACTGAGCCCAGGCGATAATGATATTCGCAATAACCTGACCTTTGCTCGCGGCAAGACAGTTGATAAGGTGGTACCACCATCTAAGATGTTCTTCGTCACATGGTGGAACAACTTCACCCACCTGCAAAGTGTTGATGCTTGGGCACAACAGGCTATCGTGCTGTTTATCATAGCTCTCATCAGCCTGCTTGTCTATTTTCTTTCTTTCAACATTCGTGTTAGGAAGATATCATTCACCATCGGAGTACTTCTCATGATGGTAGTAATTCTTCACAACTTGGCAGCATATTCGCAGAACTCCGAAATACGTGACCATGCAGCAGCAATCGTGATGGCTCCTGCTGTGTCTGTAAAGAGTTCCCCAAGTCATAACAGTACCGACCTCTTCCTCATCCACGAGGGTTCGAAGGTTGAGATTCTCGATCAGTCGATGAAGGGTTGGATAGAAGTGAAATTCGAAGAGGGTAAGCAAGGTTGGATTCCGTCTAAGACAGTAGAAATAATCTAACACCACTTCCTCATATATGGACTTAGCACATCTTAATGAACTGGATCACCAATGGACGTTGGCACTCAATGGCAGCGACTCCCTCTTCTGGGACAATGTCATGTTTACTTACACCAACACCTTTTCCTGGTCTCTGGTCATACTGACATTGTTTTTCATCATCTTCAAAAATAATGATGTGCGTCAAGCCCTTATGATAACTGTTACGATGATACTTCTCATCGCTGTCGCTGACCGCTTTTGTTCGGGTTTAATAAAACCTATGATATCTCGTTGGCGACCCACTCAAGACCCTGAACTGATGTACTTGGTCGATATCGTTCGGGGTTATCGTGGAGGCCGTTTCGGATTTTTCTCAGGACATGCCTGCAACACAATGGCTATAGCCGTATTCCTCTCGTGGTTATTCCGTCATCGCAACGTGACTCTAACACTCATTTGTTGGTCGCTCTCAACCACTTTCACTCGTATCTATCTGGGAGTTCACTATCTGGGCGATGTGCTCGTAGGCTTCGCCATAGGCGCCATTCTCGGCACCATCTTCTATTTCCTCATGCAGTTTGTATCAAAGCGTAAGGGGATAAGCAGCAACAGTCCTGTATCCTCCCATTTTACTGCAACAGGCTATTTCGTAGATGATATGAATCTTCTGCTTACGGTTATCTTCCTGAATTATATCCTTGTTACCATCTTTGCCGTATCAATGGGTTATTAATTGGGTCAAAGGTCTAAGGTCAATTATGCATTATGAATTATGCATTATGCATTACCCTCAATTCCTTCCATTTTACTTCTATCATAACAGTTCCGCCACCGGGCAATTGCATTTCGTATGCACCTTTATGTCGGTTAGAATGGAAACCCTTTGCAGTCAATAGGTTTTTCACTTGTGTTTCGTTAAATCCCAACGGACTGAGTAGTTCGTGCAGCACAGAGATAGGTGAGGCACTCTGAGCCAGTCGTTCGCGGTTTATCACCAGAGCTCCGTCCTCAGTTCTTCTGCTACAACGTTTCTTCTCTTTCTCTATCCAGTCCTCGTAAATCTTCGTCATCTCTGCAACATTCTGCATGGTGTCGCACAGATTATCCACAACTCCTTTGTTTATTTCTTTCAGAATAGGCATCACGTCGAGTCGCATTTTGTTTCTCGACACATCGTTTTTCAGATTACTCGAATCCGTAACCCATTTCTCGCCGCAATCCTCCAGATAGTCGGTTATGTCTTGCCGGCAAACGCAGAGTAGGGGACGTACCACCTTACTTCCCTGTTGGTTTGTGCTCACAGGTTTTATGCCGCCCAGACCTCTTATGCCGGTTTTTCTTACGCAATTCAGCAGGAAAGTCTCTGCATTATCGTCCTTATGATGTCCTACGGCAATGGCGCAGCAACCCTCCTCCTCAACAATCTGTTTGAAATAATCATACCTTAGTTCTCTTGCAGCTACCTCAATGCTTACAGCCTTCTCTCGTGCATAAGCTGTAGTATCGAAGTCTGTCAGATGGAGTTTCACACCCATCCTCTCGCATAGGTTCCTCACAAACTCCTCGTCCCTCATACTTTCTGTGCCTCTAAGGTGGAAATTGCAATGAGCTGCTACCACTTCAAAACCAAGTGTTTTCAGAGTGAGCAACAGACATACCGAGTCAGCTCCGCCACTCAGGGCTACGACAACCTTGTCGCCTGCCCTCAGCATAGCCTCTGCCTCTATAAACCGCCTTACGGTATCTCTGAACGTCTTTGCCTTCATTACTTCTTCTGGAAAACTACATCATACACTTCCTTGCGCTTATAGTCTTTGTCGAAGAGCAGAGGTTGGTTTTCAGCTCCCAACCACGAATCGCGGTCTGAGAGGTTCCAAAACGTCACACAGTCTATGATGTCGGCGTTCTTCCTCAGAACACGGAAAATGGCTGCATACTGTTCCTTCTGCTTAGCCTTCACCTTGTCGTCTGGGTCGCTTGCCTCCTTACTGAACTTCAGAGCTCCACCCATTTCGCGGTTAGCTCTCACATCCAGTTCTGTCACGTGCAAATGATTTACTACAGCCCGGTACTTTGCTATTGCAGCCTCTATGTCCTGTTCCGACGGACCATAGATATTATAATGCCCCTGCATACCGATTCCGTCGATAGGCACTCCGTCAGCCTTCATCGTACGCACTACCTCAGCTATGCGATTGCTCTTCACTGGGTCACATTCATTATAGTCGTTATAGAAAAGCAGAGCCTTGGGGTCAGCCTTTCTTGCAGCCTTGAAAGCCTCACGAATAAAATCGTCGCCTGCAATCTTATAGAGTCTCGACTGACGGAAATGATTCTCAGCCTTCGGATCATCAGTTATAGCCTCGTTCACTACGTCCCAGCAGTAAACCACATCCTTATATCTGCTTACGATAGCCTTGATATGCTTGCGCAGGCGCTTCAGCAGAGTCTTCTTGTCCACCTCGTTGCCGTTCTTGTCTGTATAAATCCACTCACCAATCTGATTATGCCACACCAGACAATGTCCTCTCAACTTTATTCCGTGTTCACGACAGAAATTTGCTATGCGGTCAGCTCGTTCCCAGTTATACTTCCCCTCAGCAGGTTCCGTAGGCTGTGGTTTCATGTCGTTCTCAGCTGTTATGCTGTTGAACTCTTCGCAGATGAGAGCACTCTGCATAGGGTCGCTCACATTTCTTTGGTTCACAGCTACACCTATCAGAAACTCGTTCTTATATGCATCCTTAAGACCTTCGGCACTTGCCGTCTGACTACCTGCTAACAGCATCATTCCAGCTGCAGCAAAAATGCTTGCAAATATCCTTTTATTCATGGTTATTATGATTGATTGTTAGTACACATTCAGTTCGTATATCATACTCTGTCTGCAAAGGTAATCAAAAAACGAGAAAAATATCCGTATAAGCAAAAAATTTTTCATTTCTGTTTTGTTTGTAGTCTAAAAAACCTTACCTTTGCACCCGCATTTCAGAAAATGGTGCCTTGGATGAGTGGCTTAGTCACCGGTCTGCAAAACCGTTTACACCCGTTCGAATCGGGTAGGCACCTCAAGAAATCCTCCGGACAACTTCAACTTCGAAGCTGTCCGTTTTTTCAGCTATTATGAAACAGAAACTGATAACTCTTACCATCATGCTGGCGATGAGCAGCATGATAAACGCACAAGTACAGACCGACAGCCTGAAAGATCAGCCTGCACGGAGCGATTTTGTATTTCATCTTAAAGGAGATGTAGTAACCAACTACATTTGGCGTGGTCTCAATTTGGGACATGTGTCCCTGCAACCGGAAATGTCTCTGAGTTGGAAAGGTCTGTGTCTGAAAGCCTGGGGTAATACGGGATTATCAGACAGCAAAGACAGCCGCGAAATCGACTTGACACTCTCATACGAGATAGGTGGACTCTCATTCGGAGTTATCGACTACTGGACCGATGGCAACGACAATCGTTTCTTCTACTACAAAAACGATAGCACAGGTCACTCGTTCGAAGGATTTGTCTCCTACAACTTCGGTCCTGTGATTGCCTCATGGCAGACCTACTTTGCCGGTGCCGACTTTCAGGAAGACAGCGGAAAACGTGCCTTCAGTTCTTATTTTGAAGTGGCAGCACCTTTCCGTTTTGTCACCTGCAACTGGAATGCCGCCATGGGATTCGTGCCTTGGAAATCAGACTACTACAATACCAACGGATTCCGACTCATAAACGTCTCCTTGCGTGCTACAAAAGAAATCAAAATATCCCAAACCTTTTCTCTTCCAATCTTTGGACAACTCGTTGCCAACCCCAACGAACAGTCCCTCTACTTCATCTTCGGCTTCACGCTTAAAGCATTATAACCTTTAATGTCTATTCCCTTGTGAATACTATTTCAGTTTGTAGAATATTGAGTAGAGTACGGGGATGATGATAAGAACAATGATAGTTCCTGCGATGAGTCCACCCATGATAGCAGCAGCCATTGAGCCAAACATATCATCGAAAAGCAATGGTACCATACCCAGCACAGTGGTGAGAGATGCCATGGTCACAGGTCTCAGACGCGAGAGTGACGCGTCGATGAGTGCCTGTTGACTGTCTTTCCCGCTTTGTAGCTGCAGTCGCATTTCGTCAACGAGCACAATGCCGTTTTTGAGCATCATACCTACCAGTCCCAATACACCAACGATGGCAACGAAGCCGAAGTTCTGACCGGAGAGGAGCATTGCTGGGATAACGCCTACAAAAACGAACGGAATACAACAGAACAGTAGCAATGATGTGCGATAGCTTTGGAACAGCCATACCAGAATGCCTAACATAAGCAATACTGCCAACGGATAGTTGGAAAAGAGGTTCTCTATCGACATATCGGTAGCTTTCTTCTCACCGCCCCAGTTTATTTCATAGCCGGAAGGAATCTGTAGCTTGTTAATCTCTTTCTCCAGAATCTGACGTGCTTCTTCGATGCCATAGCCTGGAGCCGGTGCACCTTCAATGGTCTGTACGCGTTTTCCGTTGTAACGTGGAATAACCGGTTCTTCCCATTCTATTCTCATGCCGTCGCTTACCTCTGCAATTTGTGCAGTATTGGTCAATTGTGGCATTTTTCCGTCCTTCAGGGTATTCAGCAACTGCTCTTTGTTTGTGAGTTGGTTGATGTCCGGCAGCATACTGAATACCGTAGCATCGTCGAGGTTTGATTGTGGCTGCCCTTTACCGTCCATGATATTCACGTAGATATTGTTTTTCTCGGTGCCACTGTAGAATACACCTACAGGAAGCCCGTCGGTAGCCGACATCAGCGACAGACCTACATCAGAACGTGTAATGCCTTTCTGACGAGCACTGGGCTGATTATAGTCAACGTGCAGAGTGGGGTAGCGCGGCATCCAGTCACTTGTTACTGGTGCCATTACACCAGTATTGTGTACGATTGCCATTGCAGTGTCAGCCAACTGATGTAATACGGCAGGATCAGGCCCCAGGAAACGCAGTTCGATGGGGTAGCGCATGAACATCAGGTTATACTTTTTTACCTTTACATATGCATCGGGATATTCCGCAGAGAGTCGTTTCTGCAACTCATCGATGTGTTTGTCGAGGGTATGTGCATCTTTGAAATCGACAATCAGTTCACCATAAGCCAGTGATGGCAGTGCCACAGAACGTACCAGATTGTAACGACAGGGGGTGGCTCCTACCGATGTGGTGACATGTGTCACATAGTCTTTTGCCATCAATTCCTTACGCATGTTTTCGAGGTCGGACTTTACCTGACTGGGATCGTGACCTTCTGGCAACTGGTATTCTATATATAGCTGGTCATACGTCATGTCGGGGAATAGTCCCTGCGGCATCAGCTGATAGCCCAGACCTGCAATCAAGAGTAGCATCAGCATCAACGACACCGTCAGTTTACGATGGTGAAGCGACTTGTCCAGCACGTTTGCTAGCATGCGATGCCAACGACTGTTATAAAGGGCTTGAGGTGTCTGTTTTTCTTTTGCTACCAACCATTTTTTTGCGAGAATAGGCACAAACATCAGAGCCAAAATCCATGATAGGAATAGTGATACTGCGAGTACGATGAACATATCGCGCACGTAGAGACCTGTGACGTCGGGGCTCAGATAGATAGGCAGGAAAGCCAAGATAGCTATAAGTGTAGCTCCCAAAAGTGGTATGGCAGTCTTTCGTCCGATGGATGTGAGGGTTTCCATTCGTGATTTTCCTGCAAGGCTATCAACTAATATTCCGTCCACAATAACGACTGCATTATCCACAAGCATACCCATTGCCAGTACGAATGATGCTAAAGATACTCGCTGTAGGGTTCCGTCGAAATAGTACAGCACAAAGATGGTGCCCAATACGGTAATAACTAGCGTAATACCCAGAATGAGTCCCGAACGGAAATTCATGCAGAAGATGAGCAGCACAATAACCAGCAACACAGATTCTATGAGGTTCAGCATGAAGGTTCCCAATGCGGAACTTACGCGTTCGGGCTGGTAGAATATCTTTTCACACTTCACACCTGCTGGCAGACGGTTACTTTCTATTTCTTCAAGTTTTTTGGTTACTTCGTTTCCAACCTTTATGATGTCGGTGCCTGATGCAGCTGAGATGCTGATACCCAGGGCGTGTTGTCCGTCGCGTAGCATTTCCTCACGCAGGGTCTTCTCTTCGTCTATTGTTACATCAGCTATATCTTCCAATCTAATCTGATCGTTCTGATGTCCTTGAATGACAAGACTCTTAATGTCGTCAGGTGTCTGATAACGGTCATCTACACTGACACGGATACGTCGTCCGCCACTTTTGAAATAGCCGGAATAGACATTTGCATTTTGTCCGTTGAGTGTGGCAACGACCTCTGCAGGCAATACTCCCAGATTGGCGAGTTGATCCTGTCGTAGTGATACGTTGATGCAACGGGGTATCTTGCCGTAGATGTCAATCCGTCCGACATCGTCAATTGTATGCAATTCGCGTTTTATCATGTCGGCATAGGTCTCTAACTCTTTCGGACTCATGCCATCGCCTGTCAGGGCGTAGAACATACCTGATACATCACCGAAATCGTCTTTGACCATATATTGTGCGCCCGATGGTAATGGCGTTTCTGCTAATCGGTTACGCATCAGTACCCATTTGCGTTGCAGTTGGTCGGCAGGCACTTCTGGGTCGAGTGTGACAAGGATATAGCACATGTCGGCATAGCTATAGCTTTGCACGAAACTTAAGTCGCCTGTTTTGTTTATGCTTTTTTCAAGCGGTTCGGTGAGTTCGAGTTCTACCTGATGCGACGAAGCACCTGGGTAGATACCTACTACCACTGCCTGACGTACGACTATCTCTGGGTCTTCCAGTTTGGGCATGACATAATAGGCTAACAGTCCACCCAGCGAGAGGATGGCAATGAATAGCGCCACTAACCTCTGGTTGTTCAGTGCCCAACGCGAAAAATCAATATTCATCATGAATTTCTCAAAGTTATTTCAGGTTTCCTACGTTCAGACTTGATGGTTCCTTCATAAGGCTTACCTCCTGACCGTCAGTTAAATGATGAACGCCAGAGGCAACAATATGTGTGCATTTCTGCAAGCCTGCAGAAATGATTAGGTTTCCGTCGTTCTCCAAATTCTCTACTGTTACCTTTGTTTTCTTCACAGTGGAGCTCTTCTTATCGTACACGAACACGAAGCTATTCTGGTCTTCAGTCCACACAGCTCCCATAGGTACTTTTACATTGTCATTCGTGTTTTGCTCCTGTTTTATTTCTACCATAGCAGTCATTCCCGGTGTGATATCGGGAACGTTTTCCTGCAGCGACAAGCGCATTTCGTAAAGATGGTTGTCATTTGCCGTAGCTGATACGCTTCTAACGGTAAGCGGGAATGACTTTCCTGGTATGGAATGGAATGTTGCCGTATAGGTGGCATTCTGCTTACGCTGTGCATAGGCACGTTCAGGAATGTTGATGACCACATCTACACCCTTAGAGGAATAGACAGACAGCACGGGTAGTCCTGGGCCTGTAGTTTCTTTTGCCTCTTTGTATACATCGTCAACATATCCGCTGAAAGGTGCATGTATCACACAGTCAGAAAGCTGATTGCGATGGTGTGTCAGTTTTTCCGTAATCTGCTGCAGACCGTAGCGGGCTTTGTCGTAGTTATTGTCACTTACCGCACGTTCCTTGTGCATTGCCATGATACGTTCGCACTCAACTCTAATCTGTTTATATTCAGCCTCCGTAGCTCGCAACTGGGTTCGGTAGTCACGGTCGTCAAGGCGTGCCAATGCCTGTCCGGCATTTACGTAGTCACCTTCCTTTACCAACACCTGTGCAATAGTGCCAGCCACTTTGAACGACAGGTCTGTTTTGTTCATAGCCTCCGTCTTGGCAGGGTACGACGCACTGGTTGTTCCTGCCGATGATGCTACCTCAACTACATTCACCAATTGTGGCTGATTGTTCTGATTCTTTCTTTTGCATGCTGTCGTCAAACAGAGCAAAATGGTAATTGCAAGCACTTGTGTGCCGCAGTTGATAAATCTCTTTTTCATTATTTTATTCTTCCGGTTCATTATTTTATTCTTCCGGCAGCTTTACGCCATTTCATCATTTTTACTTTTGCCGTATAGCGCGACTCTACAAGTTGGGCATAAGCTTCTTGCCACAACACTTGTGCAGTTAGCAGGTCGCTCAGTGTCTCCATACCCACAGAATAGGCACTGCGGCTGATGTTCAGATTCTCTTCGCACTGACTCAGATTGCGTTTTCTGAGTTGCAGTTCCAATTGTGCTTCGTCCACGTCGTTGGCTTGCCGTTGCAAATCCAAGTTCATCTTGTCTGTATATTCTTCCTGACGAAGCAGTTCTTTTTGCAATGCCTCTTTAGCCGCAGCAACCTTGTGTCTGGTTTCGTTAGCGTGGAAAAGAGGAATTTTCAGCACAGCCCCCACAGCCATATTGAACTTATGACGGAACAACTTATTGTCAAGCAGTTCCATACCGTCAAGCATTCCGGCATTTAATATTAATCCCAACTGTGGCATGTATGCTGATTTCTCCATGCGCACCTTTTCGTATGCCATTTGCGAATTCAGTTCAAGCAAATGATATTCTGTTCGGTTGGTAGCAGTGGCATTCTTATCTACAATCCCTACGAAGTCTTCATCCTCTTGTGGCGCAGGGTTAATCATGCTGTCAAGTGGTTTCCCTATGAGTTGACAAAGATTCATCCTTGCTAGTCTTATGCCGTTTTCTGCCTGACGGATTTTTAGTTCGGCATCCGACTTCTTTACAGCTACTTTCATCTCATCATTACGACTTGCCATGCCATGATTCACAGCACTCTTCACCTCGTGTTCTATTTGAGTAAGCAGAGAGTCGTACTTGTATGCAACCTCTGCCATTTCCTTGGCTTTCACCAGCAGTTGGTAGGCCTCATAAACATCAACGATAATGTTCTCACGCGCAAGTGCCTGTGCCTGAGTAGCTATCTTCACGCCCAGTTTTCCCATTCTGTTAGCGGTAGAAATCTTTCCGCCGGTATATATAGGCTGTTCCAAGGTGATATTGGCAGTCAGTATGTTCTTTGCCTTGAATCCTACCTCCGGATTCAGTGGCTGCACGGCATTTGTGACGTTTTGTGCTATCTGCCTTCTTAAAGCATCGTTGACAACGAGAGGTAACATATTTTGCACCTGTTGCCCGACATAGTTGCCTAATGGTGATGCTATGTTCATGATGGAATTAGCCTGAAGCGTGCTGTAAAAATCTGCAGCATTAAGACTGATGTTAGGGAAGAAGTTTGCATAGACTGATTTCTGGGTATGCTTATACTGGTTCACCATATGATTATTGGACTGTATCTGCTTGTTCGATGTCATTGCCATCATAATACAGTCGTCGAGTGTCAGAACCTCAGCCTTTATGCTTCCCGTCAGCGACAGCAAACACGTCAGTATTGTCAGTATGGTAAAACTACTTATTGTAGGTTTTCTCATAAAAATATGGTTCATTCAACTATTAAAAGATACCGCTTCTAATTTTCCGTCAGTCGGTTTCAGATAGCCGTCGTGCTCGGTTCCGTAGTAGCTGGAATTGGTTTTGCAGATAAAGCTCATCTTAAACTCCTGTTGCTGCTTGTAGCCTAAAACCTCAAAACCCTTTGGCAGCATTGTTGCCAAGTCGTCATCGAGACGTTTCAGCAGTTCGTAATTCATCTGTGCACCCTCTTCCAATACAAGGTGAGCCACTATTTGCGGATGATGTATCTTGTCGCTGTCGATGGCAGTAACGAGACTTTCCTTAACATCCTTGTCCTGGCGCAGACGGTTTGCTATGTCGAAAAGATACACAGGAGTGCCGTCGGGAGCTTCCACAGACTTACCTATACGTCCATAGACATATACCAATCCTTCTTCATCCATCTCACAGAGGTCTCCGGTATGTATCCATCCGTCTTCTTTCACACAGCGTGATATTTCACCATTCTCCAGATAACCGGCAAGTCGGGTAGGGGTGTTAACCCATAGTTCACCTCGCTGATTATATCCCAGTTCATTGCCGTCCTTATCAAAGATACCCACAGTGAAGCCTGGGTAAGGATAGCCTACGCTGATGGCAAGTTTGTCGTTTTTCTTGTCTATCACTTCCGGACGATAGTCAACAGTGATGACAGAGAATACCTCGCTCATGCCGTAGCCCGACACGATGCCTGTCTTGGCATTACACTTTCTTGCCAGTTTGTCCATCCATGACAACTTCTCTGGAGTACATCCTTCGCCACCCATGATAGGCAGTATGAAATGGCTCAGGTCAATCTTCTTGCCTTGTGCCAGCTGCTGTTCAACATGACGGAAGAAGCCTGCCCACAGCGGACCGGGTACCAGCGTCATATTCGGACGTATCTTTTTTATGCATTTATTGAAGGTGTCCTGATTCAGACGAGGTTCCATATATATCGTCATGCCATACACCAATGGTACAAGTACTAATACGAACAAACCTGTACATACGAAAGGAGGAAGTTGGCATAGCGATGTATATCCAGGAGTGAGAATCTTCGCGCGCATATTCATTATCTTCATTCCGCGGAACATCTCTACCATTGCCTTGTCGGTCATGCAGATAAGTTTTGCCTCGCCTGTCTTCGTAGTACCGCCTGTTGAGAACACCATTGCTACACGGTCTTTCTGGAAAGGAGCCTCAGTTGGACCCTCATAATGGCTGAATCGGTCAATAGCCTGACGCATAGTCATATACTTTGTATTACGATTGCGTACTTTGCGAGTTTTCACCCAGTTGGCAAATCCAAGGATGTGTTTCAGCGGAGCACTCATCGAACGGGTTACATCCATCAGTACTACATATTTGAACTGAGGCTTCTCCAGTATCTTGCTGAGCAGACCTTCCATGCCGTCGAACACAAAGGCTACCTTTGCCTGAGCATAGTATTTCTTCAGAGCTTCCGAACTGGCTGACATATTTGGCATGATGGTGGTGACACCAATGCTGTCGGCAGCAAAGAGCACGTAATATGATTCTGGTGCTGCAGGACTGAAGAGCAGAATCTGATCGCCCACACCGAGTCCCATGCCTTTCATCACACGAGCCCATTTCTCTACCTTTGCCAATACTGTACTGCGCTTAATGTGGCGTCCGAAGTACACCATAGCATCGTGTTGGTCATTATCAGCCTTTATCGCTGTGGAGATGTACTTCCACAGTGTCTGCTCAGGCATCTTTTCCTTTAGAAGTTCTATTCCCTTTGGTTCATAGTGCTTATACCATACCTTCTCTTGTGAAGGTTTGACTATTTTGTTTTCTGTATCTTTCATATTCACTTATTTTGTTTTAAAAACATTTTCATATGTTCAGGGTCTTTTGCCATGCATATATATAATAATGTAAATGTAGCTGAGTACAGGTGATTGTTACAGTCTGACAAGCCCTCTATGCCACTGAATCCTATGGCTGCAATTGCTTTTTCTGTAGGAGACATATTGAAGTCGAGCCATTGTACGTTATTATTTACCGATCCGTTTGGCATAGTTTGCAACTTTGTGTAGTAATTTTTTAACTCGTCATAATTGATAAATTCGTCGTTCGGGGCGCATGATATGTAGAAAGGCAGACGTGGATTCCAGCCGTCATAGTACTTCTGTGCTGGTAGGTCTGGCATCATATCTTCAGCTCCCCTCAAATGACTAAGCATTGTCGGTCCCTCGCCGATATATGTGGCACGCAGGTTGAAGAGCGCTTGCAGGTCAGGTGTGGCATCGTTCTCCATATATTGTGCAAAACCTGTGGCACCAACTGTCCCGAGCGATGTTCCCCAGTTGTTTGTGTATCCGTTCTCAGCAAATGTCACGCCCTCCTGACGCATTACCTCAAGAGCCGCCAGCACACAGTCTGCCATCTGCAGAGCTAGCCAATCACCTCGCATATTCTCTTTAGTCAATTTCACAGCATCGGGCGATGCACCCTGACCATCAGGTTCTATCACTGCGAAATTGTTCAGCGCATGCATTCCCATTAACGTGACCGAATGAGATGGCAGCCATGAATTGTCAAAAAAAACCTGATGGTGATACAGCGAAAGCACTTCCACCTGATGAGGCTTGCCTAAGGTGTTGGTAGGGAAGATGACACTGCCTACGAGAGTGGTGTCATTACCCGTTACGCCGGATACACTCTTATATGTGAAGACACAACGCTTTATATGCCACTGACGTGAACCGTCCTCGGCAGTGCCCACAGTCTCCTTAAATAGCGCATCCATCTGTGGAAGACGAGTTGCTGCAATCGTTTTTAGCGTACTTTTCGCCAAGTCGGCAACACCTTTGCCTGCAGCACTCAGCATAGGCCAACTGCCTATTACCTCGCCAAACTCTTGGGGGGTATATACGTCTCTCTCGATTACGTCATGCAACGTGCGGGTAGAAGCATTGATCGGATGAAAAACGTCAGATGGTGCACCGCCATTGTCATCATCGTTGCTGC
This sequence comes from Prevotellaceae bacterium UBA2448, assembly GCA_002342585.1. Taxonomy (GTDB): domain Bacteria; phylum Bacteroidota; class Bacteroidia; order Bacteroidales; family Bacteroidaceae; genus Minthosoma. Next base: position 19,007 of record DDQG01000004.1, on the reverse strand, counting down.
ATGCTGTCAGCATGCCGATTGACAACAGCGCCATGAGGCAGACAGTCATTATTTCAGAATGTGTATTACCTTTCATAAAAGTATTCTGTTAACACTTTAAAACAAAAGAGAACAGATTATTGTCCGCCAAACTCATTGTATGGGTCTAACTCGCCAGCCATATCTGCAGGGTCTTTCACTATGCTGGCATCATACAGCGAGAGTACTGCCGAAAGCAAGTGAATGGCATGTCCACCTAATTTTTCTTTGATTTGTTCTGTATTGACAATATCCCTTACTACTTTAGGCATATAGAAATCATACCATTGCACATTGTTGTTTACCGATCCGTCCGGCATCGTGCGCAACTTGGTATAGTATTTCTTCAGTTCATCATAGTTGACGAGTTCGTCGTAAGGGTTGCTTGACATATAGAAGGGCAGACGCGGATTCCAGCCGTCATAGAACATCTGTGTTGGAGGGTTTGGAACACTAGTCTCATATCCTTTTACCTGATTGAGCATAGTCGGACCCTCGCCGATATATGTAGCACGCAGGTTGAAGAGCGCTTGCAAGTCAGGTGCGGCAACATTCTCCATATACTGTGCAAAACCTGTGGCAGCAACCGTTCCGAGCGAAGTACCCCAGTTGTTGGAGTATCCGTTGGCAGCCAGAGTAACATTATCCTGGCGCATCACCTCAAGAGCAGCCAGCACACAGTCAGCCATTTGCAGAGCTGTCAGGTCGCCTTGCAGGTTTTCTCTTATAAGGTCTTCCATCTTGTACTTTGCACCCTGACCATCCGGCTCTATCACAGCAGAATTGTGCAGAGCATGCAGAGCCATCAGAGTGACTGACTTGGATGCCAGCCATGCATTGTCAAAATATGCCTGATGGTGATACAGCGTCAGCACATCCACCTGATGTGGCTTGCCTACGGTATTGTTTGGGAAAATCACACTACCTACGAGAGTGGTGTCATTACCCGTTACGCCTGATACACTCTTATATGTGAACACATAACGCTTTATATTCCACTGGCGAGCACCGAGAGTGCCGGTTCCCACAGTCTTCCTGAAAACATCATCCAACTGAGTGACGCGTCTGGCATACACAAGTCTTAGTGCCGGTCTGATAAGGCCTGCAATGGCATCGCCGGCATAGCTGAGCATTGGCCATTTGACTATTGCCTCTCTAAACTCCGTAGAGGTATATTCATTCTTTTCTACTACATCGATAAGTGTGCGGGTAGAAGCATTGATAGGGTGAAACACTTCAGGTGTGGGCTCTGAGCCACCAGATGGTGAACCACCACCTTCGCCATTATTGGTATCATCATCATTGCTGCATGATGTGAACAAACCGATTGACATCAGTGCCATAAGACTGAATGTCATTACCTTAATATTAATAATACTTTTCATAACTAATAATGGGTTCTAGGGTTAATATTTCTGTTGGGTTTACTATTCGTCAAATATATTGTTTGATATTAGGATTCTCTCCATATCAGCAGGGTCTTTCACCGTACTGGCAGCCATCAGCGAAACTACAGCTGAGAGCAAATGGTTGCCGATTCCCCAAGTCATTTTGCTGATATCTTCTGAACTTGTAATTCTTTTTACTATAGCAGGCATATAGAAATCGCTCCAATGCACATTATTATTTATAGTTCCGTCTGGCATAGTGCGCAACTTCGTGTAGTAACTCTTCAGCTCATCATAAACTATCATTTCATCATCCTGACAGTGCGACATATAGAAAGGCAGACGCGGATTCCATTCCTCAAAATACTTCTGCTTTGGCAGGTAGGGTTCGTAATTCTTGCATCCTTTCACCTGACTGAACTTTGTCGGACCCTCGCCTATGTATGTGGCACGCAGTTTGAGGAGCTCTTGCAAGTCAGTTGCCGCTTCGTTCTCCATATACTGTGCAAAAGCAGTTGCAGAAGTGGTGCCTAACGAAGTTCCCCAGTTATTCGTATATCCGTTGTCAGCCAAAGACACATTCTCCTGACTCATCACCTCAAGGGCAGCCAGCACACAGTCAACCATCTGGAGGCAGGATAAATTACCATATAATACTTCTGCAACCAACTTGTTCAAATCATCCGATGCCCCCTGACCGTCCGGTTCTATCACGGCAGAATTGTTCAGCGCATGCATTCCCATCAAAGTGACCGAGTGAGAAGGCAACCATGAGTTATAAAAATAAGCCTGATGGTGATACAGTGTAAGCATATCCACCTTGTGAGGCTTGCCTACAGTATTGGTAGGGAAGATGACACTGCCTACGAGAGTGGTGTCATTACCGGTCATGTTGGAAACACTCTTATATTTGAACACATAGCGTTTCACAACCCATTGTCTGGAGCCGTTAGCAGCAAGTCCTACCGTTCTCAGAAAACGTGCATCCATCAAAGGAATACGGGTTGCCGCAATAGCTTTTGCCGTTCTTTTCATCAGATCGGCAAACTGCTCACCTGCTACACCCAGCATAGGCCAACTGCCAATCACCTCGCCATACTCAGTTGGAGCATACTCATGTGATTCAGTTACCTCCAGCAAAGTCTTGGTAGAAGCATCTACTGGATGGAACTGCTCAGGTTTCGGTTCCTGTTCCTCATCACCAGAAACATTATTATCGTTAGTTGGCTCTTCCGTCTGCGGTTGTGAACTGCCGCCAGGAACATCTTTTTCATCATCACCACCACTGCTACATGCTGTAAACAATCCCATTGCTACTAAAACAAATAGACGGAAAGTTGTCATCTTAAAACTAATTCTACTTCTCATAATGATTATGTTATATTTTTAGGGTTTGTATTTTAAAGTTCTTGATAATTACGTATCAGGGTTCTAACGCCATGTCTATACATGAAAAAAAACTTGATAAGAAAGTGCAAAGGTACAAAAAAATAGCGACAGACCCAACTTTTTTTGTTAAATTTGAATTTCACTAAAAACCTAGTCGGAAGGCTTCTTGTGGCTCTTCGTACAGTATAGCGTAGACACAGGACATAAGGGTGTTGGCAGGGTGAGCTTCCCAAACCAGTCTTAGCGGACCGGCGCTAGTCTTACGCCAGAATACCCGGCCTGATGGTTTAAGTTGCTCATAGAGTTCCTGCGTTTGTTGATAAGGAATGTTCTTATCGTTAGGGTCGTGTGTCAAGTAAATGTCGGCCGATGGCGTCCAGTCAGCCCAGTCGAATTGTTTTTTTATTGCGTTCAGCAGGGCCACGGTCTTGGGATGACTCAGGTCTAATAAGGAGTCGGCTGTAAACATGTCGGCAGCGAAGTGGTTGTAGAGTATCTCCTGGCTTAAGCCCACTTCCGAAGGCCATGATCCACCAAAACTCTTGTTGTTCGTCGCCGATTCGAAGAAGCTCATGGTCTCGCCGTCAATAGTTACCTTCGTCTCATGCATCCAGGCGGGGAAGAAATCACGTAGCTGGTAACCGCCCAATTCCTCTTCCGGGATACTGCTAAGGAAGTGCGGGAGGTAACGTAAAACCGTGGCATGAAGGTTCTTGTCAGCATTGATAATTTGAATCATCCTGTCTAAAAGGAATGGACCACCTCCGGAATATACTGATGTCAGGTTGATTTTTTCCCGTTGGCTGGCTGATAGTTGCTTGTCGTAATGCCTGGCAAACTCCAATACTATCGGACCACCAAGCGAGTAGCCCCAGCCCGTGGTGTGTCCACCTTCAATGAGCTCCACACCATTCTCCTTCAGAATTTCGATAGCAGCCAGCATACAGTCAGCGGTCTGTCGTGCCTGAGTTAGCATGGAGAATCCACAGCAAGGGCGGTCTGCCGACGTCCCGTAACCCTCAAGGTCGGGCTCAATGAGTGCCGAGTCAAACAGATAACGCAAATCGACAGGTGTCAGTGAAAGACTCGGGGCTACATCTTTAGGATTAAGGAAATAGTGCACATAGAGTGACAGCGATTTCACCTTGTGTCCACCGCCATCCTTGGCATTGGGGAAGGTGATGCGTCCAGACAGGGTGATGGGGTTTCCGCTGACCGAGACACTCTCGTAGTTGAAAGTGCACGTCTGTACCTGCCAGCCGCTGTTGTTTGCTGACTGTTTGGCAAAGGCCTTGTCCAATTTGGGCTTTCGTAGTTTAACAACAGTCTCAATGGTTTCAGTAATGATTTTATTAGCAGTCTCATTGTCCCCTATCTGATTCTGCATGAATCTATTGATGCTGACTTTTTCGCAAAAATCTTCGGGAGAATAACTATCCATGCTGAGAACAGTATGTGGGATGATGCGTTCCTCTGGGTCTTTTTGCTCCTCTGGGTCTTTTTGCTCCTCTGGGTCTTTTTGCTCCTCAGGGTTTACATTGGTGTTATTCGTATCATCAAGATCTTTCTTATCACACCCTATGAGTGTCAGAACCATCATCAAGCTAAAAAAGAAAGCAATTCGTTTCATGTTTTTGTCGTACTAATTTCCGCCGTGGCGTAAAAGCTAAAGCCCTTCGGCTCGTGCGGATTGTTTGTTAATATTTCTGTTAATTCTTACCGACCTTAAAAAATAGACCAGTTGCAAGTTTGCGCGAGCAAATATACGACAAATTTGAAATAACAACAAAACTTTCAAAAAAAACTGCCAGCGTCAATAACGGTTAACGGTTAAAGAGTTTTCGTTATCATCAAGAATTAGAGAATTAGAGAATTAGTTTTGGTTTTCGTTATCGTTTTCGTTGGAATGGTTTTCGGATGAGTAGGAACTTTTTTTGAAAGAAAATAATGATAGTTTGAAAAATAGTTTGTATATTTGCGAGTTGAAAAGGTGTGAAACACGTACTGTCTCGGTGCTTCCCTAAAACAATAATTTAAACTAATTGAAATAAAGTATTCGTTATCGTTTTGGTTTTCGTTGAAAATACTCTACATTTGCAAACAAAAGATATTACACATGAAAGCAGAAGAACCTATTGCACCATACGCCTCGTCCCTCAATAGTTTGAAACACGAGATTATAAACAGAGTTCAGGCATCTGATGACAAAGAACGCTTGTACGAATGTCTCAAAATGTTGGGCAGTTCTCCAGTTCCATGTGTTTTTTCAGAAACAGAACTGGACGAGGAAATTAGCATGTCCATGAAGAGCGGTAATGCATCACAGGAAGAAATCGATATGGTATTTCAGCGATGGGCCAATTAAAGATAACATGGAAAAGGAGAGCTCTTCTTCGGGTTTCTGAAATATCAACATGGTACTTTGATACTATGGGGGTTACAGCCGCAAACCATTTTTTGCAAGGTATCAATGAGACTGTACATGTATTATCGAAAAATCCCCAAATAGGTGTTATAGATAATAGGCGAAGCACTTCAACTATCAAATATTATTCTTTTGTTGCTCATCCCAAATACAAAGTAGTATATTACTTTAATAGTCGAACAATATACATTGTCACAATCCATAGGACATTGATGAAAAATGGTTGATAATGGTTAGTGGTTAAATAATATTTCTGAACATTCATGGGCAATTAACTCCGTTGAGCCGGTTGCTTACTCCTTATTGCTTTATGCTCCCCGCTGGGGCTACTTCGCATAGCAATAATGTCGTCGCTGCGCGGGTTCTGTGGTATCTGTGCTTTCTGTGTGAGCTTAATTAGTTCAATAAAAATTTTTGTCAAGAATTAGAGAATTATTTTGGGCTTTGTCAAAAAATGCTTTATCTTCGCAAGTTGAAAGCTAAGATCATGTTGGTGCAAGTATAAAAGATCTTGAGACTTTGCTTGCATCTCGAATGCAGTATTGGTTTGACTAAAACATAAACGTGATATGAGACAAGAGAATAGAGACATACTGCTGAACTTAATCAAACAGCATCGGGATTTGGGCATTTCAAAGCAGATAGACTTTGAAAAGTTCTACCTGTATTCTATCATCACGCATTCTACAGCCATAGAAGGCTCAACGGTGACGGAGGTAGAGGCGCAGTTGTTGTTTGATGAAGGTATCACTTCCAGTAAGCGAACCATGATAGAGCAGCAGATGAATCTCGACTTGAAGTCTGCATACGATTATGGGCGAAAGTGGATTATGTCGCATCAGCCCATTACGACAGAATGGCTTATAACGTTGGCTGCAAAGGTGATGGCCCAAACAGGAAGCGAATATAACTCGTTAGCTGGCACATTCTCTGCTGCAAAGGGTGAGCTGAGGAAACTGAATGTGACAGCAGGAGCAGGTGGAAAATCATATATGTCCTATCTAAAAGTACCTTCACGATTAGAGGCTTTTTGTAAGCAGCTGAACGAGCGACGCAAGACTATAGATAGTAATGACATTGCAGCAATATACGACCTAAGTTTCTGGTCACATTTCGAACTGGTGACCATTCATCCTTGGGCTGATGGTAATGGTAGAACAAGCCGCCTGCTGATGAACCTACTGCAATGGGAATTTGGAGTGTTGCCGACAAAGGTGTTGAAAGAGGATAAGTCAGAATACATACAAGCATTGATAGATGCCAGAGAACAGAAAGATATTAATGTGTTCCTTGACTGCATGGCTCGTCTTCACATCCGACACCTGCAAAGCGATATCGACCAATTTATGAACTCATGCGAGGAGAAAATGGTCGATAAACAAGGTTTGCGGCAGGAAATGGTCGATAAATGGTCGATAAAGCCATCTTTGGCAGACAAGCTGGTCGATATCCTGATATATCTTTCAGAAAAAGAGACGACGACAACCGACGACATTGTAAGCCATTTCGGTTTCACAACAACGACAGCCAAACGCTACCTGCGCCAACTAGCAGAATATGGTTATCTGGAAGCACATGGCGGTAATAGAAACCGTTATTACAGTAAACAGTAAACCAAAATTGTTTTTTTTAATCTCACACGGAAACTTTTTTAGTTTTAACATCGAAAAATACTAAAGATCCGAATTTTTTTTTCATCTCACACAGAACCGACGGAGCAGCGAGTGCAGAGTCAAACTCGTTTGAACTTTGCCGAGTCGCGTCGGAGGAAGACGAAGTCAAATCACGGATACCACAGAACCCGCGCAGAGCACGACATTAAAGATGAGCCGAAGTAGCCCCTGCGGGGAGGCTTAATCTTTAAGGAGTGTGCAAACGGCTCGACGTAGTCAACTTTTTCACACTCATTTTAGATGACAGTCTTGTAAGACTGCTTTGTTGAAGAACAAAGGTTTTGTTTGTTTGAAGAATCTCCCAAGCGAGCTTGAAGAAGTTCTTCTAATCAAATAAAACTAATCATCTAAAAATCTACCTATGCACAACTTTTAGTTTATTTAGTGTCTTTAGATGTTTATCAAGAATTAGAGAATTCGAGAATTAGTTTTGGTTTTCGTTATCGTTTTCGTTGGAATGGTTTTCGGATGAGTAGGAACTTTGCAAAATTTTCAAGAAAAGAATGATGTATTGAAAAATAGTTTGTATATTCGCGAGTTAAAATAAAAACAGAGTTAAATCTGATATCGTTTTTTAAACAACTAAATGCCGTTGGTGCGGCCGTGTGGTACACGTAAAACTTCGCATTATTATGAAAAAATTTACAATCACTTGCTACCGCGAGACAAAAACCTACCCGGAAAGCAAACGTAAGGAAATGATGAACTATTATCTGGAAGGTATGATGTGCTGTGAGGGGAGCGAACAAGAACGCTACACTCATGTCTATTTAGACCTTGCTGCAGGTTTGGAACATTGTACCGATGAATGTTTGTGGTAATCCGGGGGTGTTAAAGCCCTATCATGGAAGAAAACAAGACTGAAAACACTCAGAAAGAACCGGTTTATGTAGAAAAGCCAGACAAGACAATAGTCAGAACTAAGCATCCAAGACTTGAAATTCGAGTCCTGGATGCTAATTGTACGCGCAAGCAACTGGAGCATGCGCTTAGGATGGCGTATGAGTGGGTGAAGCACCAGAATAGAATTCCCCATGATGTTAACGAGCAAGGTGAATAAAATAGATTAATCTGATACTAGAGAAAAGAAAACAATATGGATTTAAAAGACTTTGCAACACAATTTGTTGAAAATACTCAGACAGCTGTCGAGATGAATGATTCTGATTATGATCAAGAACTTGCAGCTACGATTATAGAGTATATGGAAGACAATGGAGAAGTTAACTCCCCTGAAAGATGTGCATTTCAAAAAACTCGTTCTCGAATAACTGCTTATGACTATAATGACGAAGCCGAGTCTTTAGATTTATTATATCTCATAAAATCCGAGACCTTTTTAGGCAAAATAGGTCAGAAAAAACTTCTACAAGGTTTTGACTATCTTTATTCGTTCTATAAGGAAGCGATGTCAGGTTCTTTATTCAAAAGTGCTGACGTAAGCAATAGTGATGAAATTGTAGAAGTTGCAAAACTGATTCAAAGTACTAAGGGTGTTATCAATCAGCTTCGTTTGTATATTATTACAGATGGTCTTGTTGACCCTTCTCTTATCCCGGATGCCAAAGACGATGATAATGATGATTTGGTAATTGAATATAACGTGTGGGATATGCAGAGAGTATATCAACAACACAATATCCGTGCAGGTAAGGAAAAGGTTGAAATAGATTTCCAAACATCATACAATACGTCTTTACAATGCTTGAAGTTAACGGAACAGAATTTGTTTCTTGATGCCTATTTGGCAATTATTCCAGGCATCACTTTGGCACAAATATATCAGAAGTACCAACAGGTTCTTTTGGAAAAGAATGTTCGTACTTTCCTTCAGTTCAAAGGTAAGGTGAACAAAAATATTCGAAACACATTAAGGACTCAGCCAGATTTGTTTTTTTCATTCAATAACGGAATATCCACTACTGCATCTGAAATAGAAACTAGAGAAGAGGATGGAGCATTATATATTACAAGAATATTCGATTGGCAAATAGTAAATGGAGGTCAGACTACTGCTTCTATTGCTGCGTCACTTCGTGATAGGTCTGTCGATTTGTCAAAGGTGTTTGTACCTATGAAAATTAGTGTGATAAGAGATGCAGAACGTGATAACGAAATGGTTCGTCAAATTTCCTTTTGCGCTAATAGTCAGACAGCAATCAAAAATTCAGATTTTTCAGCTAATGATCCTTTCTTGGTTGATTTGGAGAAATTCAGTCGCGAGGAATGGATACCAAATGGAAATAACAAACCTGTAAGTAAATGGTATTTTGAGAGAACTCGTGGGCAATATTTAGACCAATTAGCTCATCTGGATGGATTTGAAGCAAGACAATTCAGACTTACATATCCTAAACAAAATAAGATTACAAAGACTGATATTGCAAAATATGAAACAACTTGGCAGCAACGACCATACGATGCTTGTAGGGGCGCAGAAAAGAATTATCAATTATTTGTGGCAGATATAAAGCGTGAAAAGCCAATAATCAATGCAAACTACTATAAACGGATTATCGCTAAAGGTATTCTGTTTAGGACAATAGACTCTATCGTCAAATCAAAGGACCTTGGAGGTTATAAGGCTAACATGAATATCTATATCATGTCCGCTTTGTCATTTATTTCAAATGGTAATTTAGATTTGACATACATATGGGAAAATCAGCAAGTACAAGGTGAAGTACTTATGATGATTAGCAATCTTGTTCCTATTGTATGGAACCATATTATTAGTGGAGGTGGTGATGGAAGCCAGTCTTCTAACGTTGGAGAGTGGACAAAAAAACCGAAGTGTTGGAACTCGTTAAAATACAAACTGGCTGGTGTTGGGCAATTATCAGATGATATGATGCAGCCCGAAACAAATGATGATGGTTCATACCTTAATGAAACACAACAAAAACGAATCGAAGAAGCAGAGGCTGTTGAATCTACTTATTGGTTTGCTCTTGCCAATTGGGCAAAAAGCCACGATTTATTAACGCCTATGGATCGAAAGGCTGCTTTCAATTTTGGAACTATGAAGTCAAGAAATAAGAAAATGGCATCCCTCAAGCAGGCTCAATATGCATTGCAAATAATAGAAAAGGCTAAGGACTTAGGATTTATAGAATAATGGCAAAGAAGAAATATACATTCATTGACTTATTTGCAGGTTGTGGAGGTTTGTCTGAGGGCTTCTATCGAGAAGGATTTAAGGCTCTTGCTCATGTGGAGATAAATCATTGGGCTTGTGAGACCTTAAGAACTCGCATGAAGCATTATGGCTATAAGGATTATGAAAAAGAAGTCATAGAATGTGATATAACATCAAATGATATAATTGAAAAAATAGAAGATGCTGTTAACGGAGAAACTGTTGATGTTATAATTGGAGGCCCTCCTTGTCAGGCTTATTCTACAGCAGGAAGGGTGCGAGATGGTAAAAAGATGGCATCTGACCCTAGAAATTATCTGTTTGAAAGTTATGTAAAGATATTAGAACACTTTAGACCTATATTTTTCGTATTTGAGAATGTAACAGGTCTTTTATCTGCAAAAGTAGAGGGCAGAAAGATATTCCCTATTGTATTAGATGCATTGGGAAAGGAATACAATCTGACTGGTAATCCTGATATACTTGTTCACAATACAGCTGATTATGGAGTTCCTCAAATTAGGAAAAGAGTAATTATAATGGGTGTTCGTAAGGATATTGATAAGGATGTGCTGCAATTGTATAAAGACGTCAGAAAAACTCATTGGAATCCGGAAACTCCAGAAGAAGAGAAAAAGGGTCGCAAAAAATTTGTAGATGTTAGAGAAGCAATAGGTGATTTGCCATTTGTTGAACCAGGTCAAGATGCTTCATGTGAAGATTTTAATTATCCATGTGATAATGAATTTTTGAAGCGTATAGGTTCTGCGGGCATTCATCCATTAAGAGACCATGTTGCGCGAAATCATAATGCTTTGGATAGAGAAAGATTCCAAGTTATGATTCATAATCATTGGAGTTTTGGACAATTGCGTAGAGAAATGCCTCAATATGAGCACGAACATGCTAGAGTTTTTGATAATAGTTATGTTGTACAATGGTGGGATTTGCCATCAAAAACTATTCTTGCTCATATACATAAAGATGGTTTTCAATTCATTCATCCTGATGAAGCTCAGTTGAGGTCGTTTACTGTAAGAGAGGCTGCTCGTATACAATCATTTCCAGACGATTTTGTATTCGAGGGCTCTCGTGGTGAGAAGTATAAGCAGATAGGAAATGCTGTTCCTGTATTGTTTGCCGAGGCTCTAGCTAAGTCAATTAAAAAGAACTTGAACAATTTATGATATTTGAGAAAGTAAATAATATAACTCATAAGGAAGATTTCATTGAAAAGATTCTTATATACATCCGTCTTGTAGAAGTTCTCGCAAGTCGTAATAATCTTGTAGTTCCTAGAGTTAAGGATGTGACTTCTGCCATGATAATAGAGATGTCAGATATGGGAATAATCGATGATTCTAATCAGTTACCTCTTTTGAAGAAAACATTAGGTGACAACTATATGCGATTTATATCTGCTGTTGCTTTTTATCTGGAGAATAAAGGTTTGTACTTAGATAAATTAGATAAACTAAACAATAAGAAAAGATCCATCCTACAACAAGAAGAAAGTAACAAAAATAAGCCTACAATGGTAGACTTTTTTGCCGGGGCAGGAGGTCTAAGTTGCGGTTTTACTCAGGCAGGTTTTACCGTTAAATTTGCAAATGATTTTGAAGATGTATGTGTAAGAACATATAGATATAATCATCCAGAACTGCCATCTTCTAAGGTGCTCAAAGAAGATATTAGAAAAATAGTAAACAATATAGAAGACTATGTTTCAGAGCCGATAGACATTGTTGTTGGTGGTCCTCCTTGTCAAGGTTTTAGTAGTGCTAATCAACAACGAATTATTGACGACCCAAGAAATGAGTTGTATAAATACTACATTGAGGCAATAAAGAAAATTTGCCCAAAATTCGTTCTTATGGAGAATGTTCGTGGTATGTTGTCGGTTGCAGAACAAGTTGTTGAAGACTACAAATCCATAAAGATAGAAAAAGACGGTCAAGTATTCACATACATGATATCTTATCGACTTCTTAATTCTATGAACTTTGGTGTTGCTCAAAGCAGAGAACGATTGATTTATATTGCTGTCAGAAACGATGTTGCTGAGAAAAAGAAGATAACTCCCGAAACAATCTTTCAAGAGATAGAAAAGGAATGTAAGAAATCAAAGCATTGCAACCTTAGTGCTGCTCTAGAATTTATTCAGCCACTCGAAGCTCCAAGAATTAAAGGGATGACTGAAACGGATGATAAAAAAACAGGTATGAAGATTAATGCTAATGAGTATGATAGTTGCGGGAACGAATATCTTAAAGAAGTAAATGGAGGAAGGCAACTTCCGTATGTTTTCAATCATAAAGCTCGATATTGTAGTGATGTCAATTATGAGATATTTAGGAGGTTGGAACAAGGCGAAGATTCCACAAGTCCAAAAATAGCAGATATAATGCCATATGCAAGACGAAATGGGATATTTAAGGATAAATACTTTAAATTATTTGCAGACAAACCTTGTCGTACTATAACTGCTCATTTGAGGATGGATTGTCTTTCTCATATTCACCCTTATCAGGTAAGAAGTATAACACCAAGAGAGGCTGCAAGAGTTCAGTCTTTTCCTGATGATTATCTCTTCCTTGGCGCATATCTAAAAACTTATATGCAAATAGGTAATGCAGTTCCAGTTTTAATGGCAAAGAAAATAGCAAACGTAATTAAAAAATACATAGTATGAGTAATGTTAAAATTATCCAGTATATCCATCGTCCCAACATGACCGAATTGGGATTGGGTAACACTCATGAAACTTACATGCTTGTTGATTCAAAAACAGACATGTCGTGTGTCTTTCCTCCTAACGACGAAATAGAGGTTACAGAAAAATCTAGTGGAAGAATTTATCGATTAAAATCATCGGAAGGACAGGAGTTTAGAATCAATCAAATGGGATCGATTTATCGAGATTTCCATGTGATGCCAGGAGATGAAATTGTTATTACTCATTACGAGGAGGATGAGGATGTAAAAAATATACTAAACGTTGTTAACTATAATAAAGTTTGTTTTATCACGAATAATGGAAGTACAGAAATCATAAATATTGAAAGGCTTTTACCTTATCAACAAAAGGATGATTCGTATCAAATACCTATTATAAAAAATGATGGCTTGATTGAAATTCTTAATATTTCTTTTGCAGAATCAAGAAAAAAAAGGTCTGATTCACCTAATGATACAGATTACTATAATGTAACTTTAGATGAAGTGCCATTAAAAAACGGAAAGTATGACCTTACATTAGAAAACAATATTACTTTTTTTCCTTCTTTACCAAAGTCGGAATTTAATAAAGTAGTTTTGGATGAGTCTTTCAATCCTAAAACATTAGACAACTTTTTCAACTCTAGAACTAAGAATAACAGTCCAATAAATGCTCCTCTCCAGCAAATCTTCTATGGTGCTCCAGGAACAGGAAAGTCTTTCGAAATAAATCGTATAACTAAAGATAAGGAAGTTATTCGAACAACTTTCCATCCAGATAGCGACTATTCAACTTTTGTAGGTGCTTATAAGCCTACATCTATTGAAGTGCCATTAAGAGATTTGGCTGGTCACAAAGTTATAGATGAAACTTCAAAATTGCCAGTTATGGACAATAGGATTATTTATACCTTTGTTGAGCAAGCATTTCTTCAAGCATACACAAAAGCATGGAATGCATATGCCGAAGCAGCTGAAGGAGAAAAAGTAAAAGATCAATTCCTTGTTATTGAAGAAATCAATAGAGGCAATTGCGCCCAAATTTTTGGTGACCTTTTCCAACTTCTGGATAGAAATAAGGATGGGTTCTCTGACTACCCAATCCAAGCAGATAAGGATATGAAAAAACAGTTGGCAAGGGCATTTAATGGTAAAACAATTGCATCTGCCGAGAACATTAATAGTATATATGGCAAGGATGTAGTAAGTAAAGTGTTGAGTGGTGAGATTCTGTTACTACCAAACAACCTCTACATTTGGGCAACTATGAATACAAGCGACCAAAGCCTGTTTCCAATAGATTCAGCCTTCAAACGTCGTTGGGATTGGAAATATATGCCTATCTATGAAGGAAGACAGAATGGAGTCAAGTTGGATTGGAAGATTAGGGTTAAAGGACAATTGTATGATTGGTGGCAGTTCGTGGAGAAGATTAATGCTGAAATTAACGAACAGACCAAATCTGAAGACAAGAAACTTGGCTATTTCTTCTGTAAGGCAAAAAATGGCATAGTGGATGCTGATACCTTTGTGTCAAAGGTTATCTTCTACTTATGGAATGATGTATTTAAAGACCAAGCCTTTGCAAGTGACATATTCCGCGATGGAGAGGATGAGCTAACCTTTAACTCATTCTATGATGAAAATGATAATGGAAAGGCCGTTGTAAAGGAAGACAAAGTAGAGTTGTTCCTGCAGAACCTTGGAGTTGAAGTGGTTGATGAAACAGCTGATAATTCCGATGGAGAAGAAGTGATTGACGATACCGAGTCCGATTCACGCCGTGTCCTACACGTAGAATTTGCCGATGAGACTATCGCTATAAAGCGGTTCCCCCAATACTTGCAAGTCCTTCAAAAAATCGGATTAGACAAGGCTGAAGCAGTTGCATCAGAGAAGCAAATTGATGTACTTGGATGTGCTTTGGTTACAAAGAATCAAGAAGAAAAGATAGTCAATTCCCAATACTCTTATGTTGAATCAGATGGTTTCTATGTGGTAAAGGGAATAAAAGGGAAAGTTATGCTTGACTTCCTTCCACTGATTTCTAACAGATATAATCTTAACTTGAAGGTTGAATATAGATGAGGATTCTAATAGAGGAATACAGATACAAGGCAGACGATGTAAAAGATACTATCCACGGCATAGATGCGTTGGAGGACATCGAGGGCTATGTCTCGGTGAATTATGTGGGGTATTACTTCAATAGTCATCCTGACGTTTACGATTGTGTCTTTATTCTTCCAAAGGTACTGCTCGAAGTTAAGGACAATCAGGAACTGGTGTTTGGTCAATACCATCCAGAGGATATCGTCTGTATCAATGAAGATTCACCTCTGACAGAAGAACAGAAGAACTTCATCTATGATTTTTCTGTATGGATTTATCGTGCTGTTGTGGTATTCTATAATGACAAAAGAAATGATACCTCTATAGTATATCACAAGAAAATGGCGCAAGTGAACAAAGGTCGTCGTCAGAGGAATAACACTTTCCTTGACATTCTTTTGTCACTTATTCAGTTTAACGAAGACAACCAGCAATTCTTTATGTTTATCATCAAGAATATGCATGCAGGTTACAACAAGATAAACTGGACGCGAACCATTGCAAGAACTACTGCAGTTATACAAGACAATAGTGCGATATATATAAACCCAGTAAACAAGAAAAGACAGATAAATTTTGATGAGGAACTGCTAGTTATATTCTTCTCTATTCTGAACTACATAAATGAGCATTATGGTTTCCCTGTAAAGATAAATTGTAATTACGATTTGATAAAGGGACGTAAGTTTCAGAACTATTTAAATGGATTTGGAAAGGTAAGACTTCGACAAATCAAATACAAATATTTCTCTGATAAAGCCCTGCAGTTGTGGGAACTTTGCTATGCGTTCTTCGATAGGGCAAAGAATGTGGCCATCGATATGGGGCAGAAGGACTATCTGCTGGTGAAGAACTTTAATGTCGTATTTGAAGCTATTATTGACGAACTGATAGGTGAAACAGGTGAAGTGCCAGCTGGACTGAAACAGCAAGAAGACGGGAAGATGGTTGACCATATTTATACATATCAAGGTTTGACTACTCACAAAGAGGATACGCCAATTTACTATATAGGTGACTCGAAATACTACAAGCGCAATAACCCTGTAGGACGCGAATCTGTTGCTAAGCAATTTACTTATGCTAGGAACGTGATACAATGGAATCTAAACCTCTTCATGAAAGGCGACAAGAATGATAAGGATTGGAAAGATGACTGGAATCAATTTAGAGAAGTGCCTAAATTGCGTGATGATTTTACGGAAGGTTACAATATCATTCCAAACTTTTTCATAAGTGCCACGATGGAGGAGGATTTGAGCTATCGAGATACTATTCGCCTGACTGAAAAGAAGAATAAATATTTTACCTCAGATCAGTTCTCAAATAGATTGTTTGATAGAGACACTTTGCTGATTTGTCACTATGATGTAAACTTCTTGTTTGTAGTTTCGCTATATGCATTAAACAACAAGTCAAAGAAACTTGGCTGGAAAAAGAAAGTACGCAAAATTTTCCGCGAAGAAATTCAAAAGATGCTTCAGCAGAATTATCAGTTCTATGCCATGAAGGCGCATCCTGATGAAGATGGAAAACGATACATAAAATCACACTTCCAAGACGTATTGGGTAAGATATATACTCCATACGAGAATACAAATTACTATTCGCTTGCTCTTGATAAAAGGGACGAGGAAAATAATGCAATACTTTTGGATGAGCTTCGTAAACATTTCTATGTAGTAGATTGTGCATTAGGTGATAATCCACAAGAAGTTATATCACGAGCTATTGTTGAAACGCCTGAAATCTTAAAGCAGAAGCCAGCAGAAAAGAATATATTTACAGGTCTTGTTCGTAGAACAGACAGTAACTATAAGGTTTTTATGGATCACGAAGCCAAGTCGTATGTTATGGAACGAATTCCAAGCATCAACTTGATGGGCATAAAATACTTCTTACCAATGGTAGCTGGTGGCATCGATGGTTACTATGAAGTGGAGCGTATAGGATTTACTACTTTTGGTAATCAGCCAGCATTACGACTGAGACTTGGCAGGTATATACCTATTGGTGAAAATATGGTAGATATATATCGTTCTAAGATGCAGCCTGGAGAGTTAATCTCATTTGAATACACCATGAAAATGTATAATGAAGAAGTTTAGTTATGGAAGATAATTTAAGACAAAGAGCTGTTAAGAAATTACTAAGAGTTACAATGCCTGATGGCACAGTTATTTGCCATAAAAGTGTAACTCAGACTTTCATTGACACTTTAATTGCAATCGGGTCTGATAAATTCCCTTTAATTAAAGTTGAAAATTGTCATCTTCCCTTACTTAGCAGAGAAATATACCCCAAGTATAAAGACTGGATGAAGCCGGTGTGTGATGGCTGGTATATTAATGCTCAAAGCGATACAGAACAGAAATATATGCAACTTTCATCTGTTAAAACTCAATTAGGAATTGCATTCGAAGTGGAGATTGGTACAGACTTTATAACTAGTGATTTTAAAGTTACACAAAAGAAGAAAAAGCAAGATGATAAACTACTTGTAAAGTTCCCTAATGGAGAGTTTGTTGCAGGAGAGAATCCTATAGACACATATCTAGATACTATATGGCAGATAGGTCCTGATAAAATCAGAAGAAAAGAGTTAGAATATAAGGGTAAGCCCGTAATTACTCTCTCAAAACAATTCAATGGTCAAGTGCAAGTTGGGGAAAACTTATGGGCAATAGTGCCAGGTCAAACCAAAGACAAATACAAAGTTCTTTGTTACATTAATCTTATGATGAGACTTGGGCTGGAGATTAATATAATATAGTATTTTCAGTCATGAAAAGATAATTTCTAACTCAATCCGTCTTATGGATCGTCTTACTCCACAACAACGACATGCGAATATGGCTGCTATCCGTTCGAAGGATACGAAGCCGGAGATGATTGTGAGGAAGGGTTTGTGGAGTAGGGGATTCCGATTCAGACTGAATGATAAACGGCTGCCCGGACATCCTGACCTGGTGCTGAGGAAGTACAGAACCTGCATTTTCGTGAATGGGTGCTTCTGGCACGGGCATTTGGTGAGGTTCTCGCCAAATGACAGTTTAGAGTTTAGCGTTGAGAGTTTAGAGTCAGTTGAAAGTGAAGAGTCGAAAATAGAAAGCTCCCCATGTTGTAAGATTCCAAAGACGAATCGTGAGTTCTGGGTGGCGAAGATTCGAAGGAATAAAGAGCGGGATAAGGAGGAACAAAAAAAGCTGGCTGAAATGGGCTGGCATTGCATCATAGTATGGGAGTGCGAACTGAAGCCTCAGAAACAGGCTGCTACTCTCGATTCGATTGCATACACCCTGAATCATATCTGGCTGCAAGACCATACGGCAAGAAGTCGGAAGGAGTATTCTTTGCCTGAGGAAGAGTCTATGATGGCAGCGGAAGAGGGCTGATGGATGAAGTAAGATGGATGAATCTTATGCCACAGGGACAGGTAACTGACAGTGAGGTGTTCTTCGTTGGCAAGGATGTGGCACAGGCGTTGGGGTATAAAAACCCATCGAATGCGCTGCAAGTGCATGTAGATGAGGAGGACAAAACCGCATACCCGATTCAGGTATCTGGTTCTAACTACAAAACAAAAGTTGTCATCATCAACGAAAGCGGTCTTTACTCTCTCATCCTCTCTCCAAAGTTGGAACAGATGCCACAGACTGCCAGAGGGACAGGTAACTGACGGATAAAAGCACTGCCCCGATTCAGGGCACTGCCTACGAGACAAAAGATGCCACAGGACAAGCTGGAGGAACGATTCGTTCTCTCAGGTCAGAACCGAAAAGTAATCCTCATCAACGAGTCGGGTCTGTACTCTTTCATCCTCTCTTCGAAGTTGGAACAGTTGCCACAGGGACAGGTAACTGACATCTAAACCTAAAATCTACTATGAACTACAAAAGACTACAGAAACTGGACTTTGTGTGTGCAGCAAAAGCAGTGCCCTGAATCGAGGCAGTGGTTTTGTCTTCCACATCTGCACGCTTACCTTAAGGGGGTAACATTTCGTTCACCCCTTTGTTTTCAGCATCAGTTTAGTCATGGGAGTCGCGATTCGCGACTCCCTCAAAAAGTGTCATAGTGGCAAAGTTTTAATGTTTGTTTTTTAGGGTACTACACTTTTCAAAAAAGTTGCAATGTTGCAATGT
>DDQG01000014.1 GCA_002342585.1 Prevotellaceae bacterium UBA2448 | reverse complement strand
GTGTTATAGATGAAGTTTACTTCTATGCCGTTAGCCACCGTACAATAACTGCTGATGCAGCCAGACAGTTCTTTACACTTACTGAGCCTCAGCCCAATCGTGTCCATGATGGCGTTCAGCTCATGTTCACTGTATTGTCTCGCAGGATTGTCGGAAGCGGATGCCTCAGCATCATGCTCATTCCCTTCCTCCGCCAGTAGGGCTTCAACACTGTCAAGCCTGTGTGCCGATTCCCATGCTTCCTGCTTCTTCAATTCTACAGAATCGCTTGCAGATGATTCAGAGGCCGGCAGGTTTGATGATGGGCGGCACGAAAACAAAGAAAGGGCGAACAGGATGGACATTACCTTTTTCATTAGAGGGCTTGTTGTGGAAATTGGGATTTAATTCTGCTTCTTCTTGAAATGGCTACCTGTTCTTCTTTGAGTTCCGGCGCTTATCCTCAAAATAGTCGAGAACGATTACTAAAGCCGTAAAAACGGCTCCTTGACTTAAATAATGGATCACAGGCTTTAGCTCGCGAAATATGAAATCCAATGTAGCGAATAGTACAATACATGCTACAAACAATATCAAAGCTTTGCGAATTTTATTCTTCATAATGAGTAAGATTTAAATTCCTATTTAGTTATATATGTGTTACCAACGAGAAGCATCACAGTTACTTAGCTGATTGAATACCTCTGGAATGAAGATAGGATTATTGTTGTCCATTCCTATTCTGACCATGATTAGATTCTTGTACGGATTGACATAGAGAACCTGCGCACAGATTCCGAGGGCGTAATAACCAGGATATTTGTCTTTATCGGCACCATAACTGCTTACGTTGTACCAATTGAAGTGATAGCCGTTGTTGTTGGTGTCGTATGCTGTTGACTGCCGTATCCATTCTTCACTGACGATGCGCTTGCCATCCCACATGCCATGATGGAGATAGAGACGGCCTATTTTTGCAAGGTCTTTCATCGTGAGGGTAAGTCCACCGAAAGTGTGGGGTACACGATGTCTGTGGCTGTCAATGTTCATCAAAGCGGGCGATTCCATTTGCAGCGGTTTCCATACTTTCTCGCTAATGTAATCTACAAAATGCTTTTTAGTGGCACGCTCAATGACAACTCCAAGAATCTGAGCAGTCATGCTTTCGTAGCGGTGTTCTGTACCCGGTTCACAGCGAAACTTCAGCCTACGTATCTGCTTCATAACGTTGTGCCCATAGTTCAGCTTCGCTATGGCAAGTACTCGTTTCAAATTTTTCAAATGAAGATAGTATGTGTCATCGAAGTCTAATCCACTTCGCATATCCAGCAGGTGGCGGATAGTCAGTCGCTGCCACATCGGGTCTTTCTTCTTGAGCTCTGGTATATATTCAGTGACAGCATCGTCAATGCTGCGGATATAGCCGTCATCTACCGCAATTCCACACATAAGTGAAGTGACGGATTTTGTAATGGAGAACACCGTGGCCAAGCGGTCAGAGGAAATGTCACCCCAATACTTTTCATACACGATGCTGTCGTTATGGATAATGAGAACACCCTGTGTTTCGCTCTTGCCTTCTAATGCTTCTGGTAGCGTAATATTTTTGCAATACTTTCCCTGTGTATAGTAATGCAAGGTGTCAATCCAATAGGCTTTGCTTTTGGCAACAGGGAAGTTAAACACAGACCTGCCTTTTGCAATAGTGTCATAGGCGTGATGTTCAAAACTATAAATGCCGGGGCCGTCCGTGCCGTCTTTTAAATATCCTCTAATGGCGGAGCATGAGGTTATCAAAAGTCCTATAATCACGAAAATCACCCCTCGCATTTTACTTTGATGATACCACATAATTCTTGTTAATCTTAAATTNNATTTATCAGTTTCGTTAATCAGAAGCAAGGGTACGAGGATTTTCTGGTGTTCACTTATTTGGGTCAATAAAACTAATGCGCAGGTCGAATTTTATGCGCACAGCCTTTCCGTTGAGTGTCCCTGGAGTCCATTTCGGCATCTTGCGAATGACGCGGGCGCCCTCTTTTGCAAACAATAGGACAAACTGTTTTTTCAATTCCTTTTGACGGCTTTCGGCTTCCTGTGAGAACTTGGTCGTGTTGAAACGCTCAATCTTGCAGTCGTGGGCTGAGATGTCTGACAAAGAGCCGTCCTCACCAACGACAAACGTCATTATGACGCTGCCCTCCACGCTATAATCAGCTGCTGCATCAGGGTATCTCAGATTCTTAGTAAGAAAATTTGCGAGCGCTTTTTGCCCACCTTTGAACTCCGGATTTGTTTTGTCAGCAGAAACAGTCACAGTGCTATCTGTAGGCATAACAGTTATGTCCTGTGCCAACATCCCCAATGCGATGGTAGTCAGTGAAATAGTTAAAAATAATCTTCTCATAATTCTTGTATTGTTTGCTTTGTGATAAATTTAGCTTTGTATTCCTTATAACTCTGCTTTGAAAATAATATGCATATAGTTTCCCTCCTCTGCTCCGAAACACTGGATAAGATTAGAGCCGTCGTAGATGGCTTTCAGTTGCAGGGCAACGCCACTCTTTGCCAGTGATAGGAAAGAGTTTGGCTGAATCAGTTCATCCGCTGCGCAGATATAATTATAGTTGTTTTTGAACTCTATGCGGATATGGTGGTCGGCTAAGCCATAGACCAGATGTAGCGACATAACATTTGGAGTGAAAGCCCATTTGATGTGCTCATAGTCTGTGTCGTAGCCGAGGTCATAACGGGCGGTGATGGCTTGTGGAGTTGCTTCTGCAAGCGCGTCGCTCATCTCCTTATCAGCATCCACGACCTTTGAAATCAG
>DDQG01000009.1 GCA_002342585.1 Prevotellaceae bacterium UBA2448 | reverse complement strand
GAATTTTATGTGGAAGTCTGTTGGACTCTATGCTCATATCTTCATTAATTTTAAAATTATTTTTTTGCAAACATTATTGTTGTTCTACTTACATTTAAAGTATTACGATATATATAAATTTGATATTCTACACCATTTAATATCTTTGTAGAACCTATTTTAACAGATGTGTCAATGGAAGACATATCAGATGCTACCGGTTTAAGAGTGGTACCACTTGTTATAGGAACTGCTGCAAATATGTCTTTAGTTTTATCAAATCCTTTTACTTGTTGACGAATAGTTTCTGGAACTGAATCACCCAATGATGCCCAACCACCTCCATTTTCATAATCCGCACTACCGCTTATCTCAGTCATTGTTGAAGGATCTGTTTGTCCTACATACCAATAATAATTGCTATCAACATAGCCGCCTGCGTTTTTCATAATCTCTATGACAGCATCAATATCAGCATAATCGACAACACCATCTCCATTGACATCACCTTTAAGAGGTTCGTTGTTACCACTCTGTGCAAACGCACTTACGCTCAGCAACACTGCTGCCAAAAGCATAAAAAATTTCTTTGTTTTCATAATTGTTTAGGATTAATAATTAGTTTATAAATGATTTCAGATTAATGACTCATGGTTTCAGTATAGGCACAAAAAAAACGTGGACAATTACTTTCGTCTACGTTTTCTGAGGTATCGCCAAACACCTAATGTTTCATATACGAGTAAAAGCCCACGCCATCAGCGTGAGCATCCAAGCTTTTAACTCTTGAAACATTTTCTTTAATTTGGCGAATTTCAGAAAACAAGAACTTAAGCGGACGCTTTTCTATTTATATGTCTTTATGTATGAATTATCTCATAGGCAAGTAGGATAAGTGAATTTATTTATTCTTCTTTTAAATATTCCTTTATTTGCTCTTGGAGCAAAGGTAAATCATTGGTATATGTTTCCCAGATAAACAATGGACTTGTAGTTTATCTTTAATGCGCTCTCTCATATACTATTTGCATATCTTTAAGGGCTGAATCACCAATCGCAGGGCGTAATGTGCCATCTTCAACCAGATCAACTTTTCTTCCCAAACATTCTTCCAACTCTCTGCGCATACGGGAATATGCAAACAAACCGATAGGAGAACTATGGTCGAAAACAACCATTAAATCTACGTCGCTATTGGGTGTTTCCTCGCCACGAGCAAAGGAACCAAACAGCCATGCTTTCAGTACAGGTTTGGTCTTAAAATAATCAGCAATTTTCTGCTGTATCAACACCTTATTGCTCATAACTTCAATATTTATTCTCTGCGCGAAGATACGAGTAAGCGAGCAAAGTACAAAATAAATCTCGTTTATTTTTTTCCGATACCTCACTAGACAGAGAAAACTTTTCAGTATCTGATAGCTAATATAAATAAAATGTGTAAATTTGCAGAAAATTTGAATTGACTATAAAATAATGACAGCAAAAGAAATAAGAGAGTCTTTCAAGAGTTTCTTTGAAAGCAAGGGGCACTTGATTGTGCCATCAGCTCCAATGGTTGTAAAGGACGACCCAACGCTGATGTTCACAAATGCGGGTATGAATCAGTTTAAGGATATCATCCTTGGAAATGCTACGCCTAAGAGTCGCCGTCAGGCGGACACTCAGAAGTGTCTGCGAGTAAGCGGAAAGCACAACGACCTGGAGGAGGTAGGACACGATACTTACCACCATACTATGTTTGAGATGCTGGGTAACTGGTCGTTTGGCGACTATTTCAAGAAGGAGGCTATCTCATGGGCATGGGAGTATATCGTGGATGTGCTGAAGATCAACCCGGAAGACCTCTATGCAACTGTGTTTGAGGGAAGCAAGGAGGAAGGACTGGAGAGAGATAATGAGGCTGCTCAGATCTGGGAACAGTTCCTGCCAAAGGATCATATCATCAACGGAAATAAGCATGATAATTTCTGGGAGATGGGTGATACAGGACCTTGCGGACCTTGTTCGGAACTCCACGTGGATTCACGTAGCAAGGAGGAGAAGGCTAAGGTGCCTGGACGCGAACTCGTAAATAAGGACGACCCACAGGTAATCGAGATATGGAACCTCGTGTTCATGCAGTATAACCGTAAGGCTGACGGCAGTCTGGAAGGTCTGCCAGCAAAGGTTATCGATACTGGTATGGGCTTCGAACGACTGGTGCGCACTCTGCAGGGAAAGACTTCGAACTACGACACAGACATCTTCCAGCCACTCATCAAGGTAATGGCAGATATGGCTGGTTGCAAGTATGGCGAGGACGAGAAGAAGGATATTGCTCTGAGAGTAATCGTTGACCACTTGCGTGCTATCGCTTTCGCAATTGCTGACGGACAGTTGCCTTCGAACGCAAAAGCAGGATATGTAATCCGCCGCATCCTGCGTCGTGCCGTACGCTACGGATATACATTCCTCGGACAAAAGGAGGCATTCATATACAAACTCGTCCCTACCCTCGTGGCTGAGATGGGCGATGCTTTCCCAGAACTACCTGCACAGCAGAAGCTCATCATGAAGGTGATGCAGGAGGAGGAGTCTTCGTTCCTGCGTACACTGGAGAATGGTATCAAACTGCTACAGGGTGTTATCGACGAGGCTAAGGAGAAGGGCAAGAAGGAAATCAGCGGCGAAAAGGCTTTCACGCTGTTCGACACCTTCGGTTTCCCACTCGACCTCACAGAACTCATCTGTCGCGAACAGGAGATGGGTGTTGACGAGAAGGGATTTGATGAGTGCATGCAGCAGCAGAAGGATCGTGCAAGAAATGCTGCTCAGGTGCAGTTGGGCGACTGGGTGGTAGTAAACGAAAACGAAAACGATAACGAAAACGGCAGTATTTCTGAATTTGTCGGTTACGACAATACTGAGTACCCTGCACACATTGTGAAGTACAGAGAGGTAACCCAGAAGAAGGGTTCGGTGTTTGAGGTTATCCTCGACAAGACTCCGTTCTACGGCGAGATGGGTGGTGAAGTAGGTGACAGCGGTGTTCTCGTTTCAGAATATGAAGAAGTAAAAGTTGTAGATACTAAGAAAGAAAACGGTATTGCTATCCACATACTGAAGAAGATGCCTGAGCATCCAGAAGCTGAGTTTATGGCTTGTGTGGATGTGGAAACCCGTCGTGCTATAGAGGCAAACCACACTTGTACCCACCTCTTGGATCAGGCTCTGAGAGAGGTGCTTGGCACTCACGTGGAACAGAAGGGTTCGCTGGTGACTGCCGACGGTCTGCGCTTCGACTTCTCACACTTCGAGAAGATGACTCCGGAACAGATTCGCGAGGTAGAACACATAGTAAACGAACGCATCCGTCAGAATATTCCTTTGGAGGAGTTTCGCGACTACCCTATCGAGGAAGCCAAAAAACTGGGAGCTATCGCTCTGTTCGGTGAGAAGTATGGCGATAAGGTGCGCGTAGTGAAATTTGGCGACAGCGTAGAGTTCTGCGGTGGTTGCCACGCTAAGTCAACCGGTTGTCTGGGTATGGTTCGTATCACCAGCGAAAGCAGTATTGCTGCCGGCATACGACGCATCGAAGCTATCACAGGTAAGGAAGTAGAAAACCTGTTCGACATCACTCAGGACTTCATGAACAATCTGCGCTCACTTCTGAATAATGCTCCAGACCTCATGGCTACTATCAAGAAGGCTATTGCAGAGAATAAGGAACTGCAGAGTCAGGTAGAGGAATTCAAGAGTCAGAACGCTAAGAAACTGAAGGAGACTCTTATCGAGAAGGCAAGAGAAGTGAATGGTGTGAAGGTTATCTCCGGTGTAGTACCTCTCGACCCACAACTGGCAAAGGACATGACATTCCAGCTGAGAGCACAGTTCCCAGAAAACCTGCTCGTAGCAATAGGAAGCGTTTACAACGAAAAACCAACTCTGACAGTATCGCTGAGCGACAACCTCGTAAAGGACGGCAAGAATGCCGGACAGATTGTGCGCGAAGCAGCAAAACTGATTCAGGGCGGCGGTGGCGGACAACCACACTTCGCTACTGCTGGCGGTAAGAACTGCGACGACCTGAAGACAGCAGTAACTAAAATAATCGAATTAGCAAAACTTTAAAATAAAATAATATGGAAATCAACGTTATAAAAGGTGATAAGACCATCGTAGAACTGATTGGCAGACTCGACACAGCTTCAGTAGAAGATTTCAACGAAGAAATCGCTGAAGTAGTAGCTGAAAATAAAGATATTATCTTCGACTGCAACGAATTGGAATATATCTCAAGTTCTGGTCTCCGTTCATTGCTGAACCTGCACAAGCAACTGAAGGCAGAAGGTGGACAACTGGCTCTGAAAAACCTGCAATCAACAGTTAAGAGCGTGTTCGACCTGACTGGATTCACCATGATGATGAACATCCTATGATAAATGTAATCGACACCGACATAGATGGAGTGAAAATAATAGAACCGCGTATCTTCGGTGATGCGCGGGGCTATTTCTTTGAGAGTTACTCGCAAAGGGAGTTTGAGGAGAAAGTGTGCAAGACTCAATTCGTGCAAGACAACGAGAGTATGTCGGTAGCAGGAGTTGTGAGAGGATTGCACTTCCAGAAACCACCATTCACCCAGTCGAAACTGGTGCGTGTGGTGAAAGGTGCCGTACTGGATGTAGCTGTTGACATTCGCAAGGGTTCACCTACGTTTGGAAAACATGTAGCCGTAGAACTGACAGCTGAAAACCACAGACAGATATTCATACCACGCGGATTTGCCCACGGATTTGCTGTACTCAGCGACGAAGCCGTTTTCCTGTATAAGTGCGACAACTACTATGCTCCGCAGTCGGAAGGTGCCATAGCATGGGACGACCCCGACCTAGGAATAGACTGGAGGGTGCCGAAGGAGAACCGAATATTGAGTGAGAAGGATGCTCACCACCCACGACTGAAAGACGCAGAACCGGTGTTCGATATCAACGTGCCGCTTTACTAAGTTTTAAAGTCTGATAGAGAGGGTGGATTTTCCAGAAGACTACTTCCTGCATGTAGAACAAACGCCAGTTGCGGATGGGAATATACCCGAAACGATATTTGAAGCGCGACTCAATACGATCGATTTCAAATGTCAGCAATTTTGATTTCAAACGAGATAAGATGTCAGCCTTTTCCTGGGCAGACATCTTTTTTTTGTGCTCTATAAAATAGTGCATCATAGAAAGGAAATTGAACCAGCGAAGATTCTCAAAGTATGTAAGTATTTCCTCTGGATTGTCGATATTACCTTCTTGAATTTCCTCCTGAATCAACTGTTTCTGTAACGACATAGCATCCATAAAGAGGAAACGATTGACAGAATATTTATGGGTGACAGATTCGGAATGCTGACGATAGAAGTACTCCCCTTCTGAGAACACCACAGTACGGGAATGCAGAAAGTGCAGACGGGTTGTAGTGTCGTCGGAATATACACGATATGTTGCGTCGTAAGGATAACGAAGATGGATGTCACGACGGATTATATAGTAACCATGCAGACTCCAGTCGAGGGAAAGACGGAATGCCTCCTGTCCGCTAAGTGTAGGCTGAGTGCGAGACGAAGAGAAAGGACGGATGGTGCCATTGGATTCGTCAACCATCATCAAGCGCAACATAACAGTATCGGGGAAGTCGTTGTCGAGTGCAGTTCTGTAAGCAGACTCCAAAGTATCAGGGACAAACCAATCATCGGCATCGAGCATAGTGACATACTCGCCTGTGGCACAGGCAAGACCGAGATTTCGGGCAACAGCCTGTCCGCTATTAACTGGTGTGTGCATCAGTTTGAAACGGGAATCGGAAGCCACATAACTCTCGACGATAGATACAGAAGAGTCGGTGGAACAGTCGTCGATGCAAAGGAATTCGCACTCCTGAAGGGTTTGCTGACGAAGCGAATCCAAACACTGGTGCAGATACTTCTCTGCATTATATATAGCTATGAGAACTGTAATCTTTATATTCTGCATGTCACGGTTTGGTTTTATATGTCTGTATGTGTTTGCCTCGGATACGTGTAAAAATCTGAATCAGAGAGACTATACATATTGCTACCACAAGGAATAGCATCAACGAGTAACTCAAAAACGGAGTGTGTATGTATGAAGCCCCAAGGACTAGTACATTCACAAGAAGAAGGTACATGAACATCTTGAGGTAATGGCTATTGTAGCTAACCTGATATCTCTTTTTATTGAGAACAGCAGAAACGATTATATCGATGAAGGCATTGGCGAGCATAGCATAACCCAAACCTATGAGTCCGAAGAAATAATAGCCGCAAACACATAGCAGGAAGGTCTTTATATTAGTCCACACACCATCGACCCAAAAGAAGAACGATTTGTCGCCCTTAGCCAGACAGACATAGTCGAGTGGAAAACAAAAAGCCCTACCCATGAAACTGAGGGCGATAAGACGCAAGAGTGGTATTATTGAGTCAAACTCGGAGGTAAGCAGTACCCTGACAATTACAGCTGAAAAGAGAATCAGCAGCGAAATAAGAGGTGCCATAACCAGTAGTACCACCTCACCTTCCTTCTGAACAAATTTCTGCATTCGGTCTTTATATTCCAACAACTCGGAAAGATGCGGATAATAGTCGGCAGACATAGAAGAAAAGACCAATGTAGTACATTGTATTGTCACTATAGTGGCTGCGTTGTAAAGGCCTATATCAGACATGTTACCATAACTACGAATGAAGGTATTTGTGAAATATGTACTGAGAGCACCTAACAATCCTGCAAGCATCATTGCCCCACCCATCATAAGCATAGTACGACTACCAGAAAGTGTTTCGCGCCATGAGAGACTGACGGACTTTATACCGATTCTGGAAGTGAAATAGCGGGAGAAGACAAAGGTAACAAAGGAGAGAATCATCATTGATGGCACTATACCACCGATTCCGTACATCCAGTAAAGGGGAACGGTAATCAGAAGTCCGCAAACGGAACCAACAACAGAAGTCATTGCGTAAGCTTTCAGGTGACGATAGCCCTGCAGTATTGTATTCTCTGCTGCAGTAAGAATGAAGAACAACAGCGCTACCGACATTCCAACAAACCATAACGAATATTCGTTGTTGCCGAATGTAGATTGGCTCAGAAGAGTTGAACTTAAAGCCATTGTAATCATGCCGAGAAATGCCAAAGCATATAACACCCTACGAAATATAAGCATAGAACGAGCCTTCGAATCTTCATCCTGCTGGGAGGCAATGTCGCGTACGCCAGCTACTGGCAAACTGAAGGTAAAGAACTGCTGAAATGGTGAAAGAGCAGAACCAAGCAAAGAAGAAACGCCCATACCACTGGCACCAAGGAAGATAGCCGTGAACTTCCCCTTGATGACATTGGCAAGCATATTTATCATCTGAGAACCGCCAAACACCGCTGTTCCCTTCATAATTTGCTGATATATCTTCTTTTCCTGTTTGACCTGTTCTTCACTCATAATCAAAAACAAATGCTATGGAATGGATGTCCGTAAACCTTTGAAGCCGCATAAGGAAAACCACTATTGCGTACCCAACGGGTTTCAAGTCGGTATATATGTGTTGCTTCAGCTATCAACATAAAGTCAACAAATGTCTTTTCGTATAGTTCGTAACTGTGGTCGGGATTGTTTATGTCGAAATGCACCATTCTACCACTATACACATATGTATAAGGAAAAGCGGATACGGCGTTAAGGAATGTGGAACTATCGGAACAGACGAGAATACGACTATTAGGATTGGATTCATGGAGCAGACGAACCTGTTCGACACATCTGTCCAAAAGTTGTTGTCGTAAGGGTTGTGGCAAAGCATTCATCTTCTGCGTATCTTCGAAATCGCCAAGACTGTTTATGAAACGCGAAGAAACACTGACATAATCATATCCGAGTTCGAGTTTACATTTTTCAAGCGAAACACGAAGACGCTCTGTAGGTTTAAACAGTTCGTTGAACAACTCTGAGAATCCGTGATTGTATGCAAAATGAGCATTGGTATAAACATGAATCTGACGAGCTGAGGAACGCAATATATTCTCTTTCAAATAATCGTATTGCTTGCGAGCCTGCCAGTCTGTTTCAGCACCAATTTCAAGAGTGATGACATCAGAGACAGTACGGTCGTATATGACTTCATCCTCACCGATTGTCCAATCATAAGTATTGGGAACGAGATAATCAGTAAGCGGGAAAGGAGAAGTGAACGAAAGACGAAAATCTACTCCGATATTTTTACATACAGCATATGTGGAAAGAATACCTTTCAAGCGATCGCCCCATCCTCCGTGTTCTACAAATCCGTTGCAGAGAAAGATAACAGTTTTGCTTTGAGCCCTTTCACTATATGCCATACTATTGGCATAGTGTTTGTTTGCAGCTTCATACCACAAGCGACTCAGTTTTCGGGAGAAGATATACCAGTTGTAAAAACGGTTGGCATACAAAGCACGTTTTGTATGCCGCTGGATATATCTGAGAGCCCGACCAAAAAGAGTTGACATGAATTTACTTTTATTATAAATAATAACGTAATAATACATAAAAAATTGCTATTTTTGCACGGTATTTAATCAAAAGTCTAGAAATAATGAAAATACTCCTACTGGGCGACTACTCGAATGTTCACAACACCTTAGCAGAAGGACTGAAGGCGCTGGGGCACGAATGTGTAGTTGCCAGTACAGGTGACTTCTGGAAAAACTACCCGAGAGACATTGACTTGAAACGCGACTTCGGACTCAAGGGAACTTTTTCGTTCGTGTGGCGAATGATGAAAGCCCTACCCAAGATGAGGGGGTATGACATAGTACAACTTATCAATCCCATATTCCTGGAACTGAAGGCAGAACGCTTAGCACCATTTTACAATTATCTGCGTAAACACAACCGCAAGATTGTTATGGGGGCATTTGGCATGGACTACTATTGGGCACAGGTGAATACAGATATCCGCCCGCTTCGCTACAGCGATTTCAATATAGGAGAAACTATAAGACATGACGAACCTGCAGAACTGTTCCGAAACGATGTAATCGGAACTGCAAAAGAAACTCTGTGTAAGTATGTAGCAAAAGACTGTGATGCTATAGTTGCTGGACTATACGAATATTGGGCAACATATAATGCTGTGCCAGAACTAAAGGACAAGATGACTTTCATCCCCTTTCCTATCAAGCCCAAAGAGAAAAAAACTGATGAAGCATTCAAGATTCCTTCGAAAGTATCACTATTCATTGGAATTTCTCCAGAACGCCATTCATATAAAGGCACGGACATTCTATTGAAAGCGGCAGAAGCCGTTAAGGAAAATTATCCAGACAAAGTAAAAATAAATATCGTAGAAGGTGTGCCATTTGCACAGTATCAGAAGATTATGGAAGAGAATGATATTATTCTTGACCAGATTTATTCTTATACACCTTCCATGAACTCTTTAGAAGCTATGTCGAAAGGAATCATAGACATAGGTGGTGGAGAGCCGGAGAATTACGAAATATTGGGAGAAGACCATTTGCGACCAATTATCAATGTGCAACCGAATTACGAAAGTTGTTACCACGAAATAGAACAAATCGTACTACACCCCGAACGTATACCAGAACTAAAACGTCAGAGTATAGAGTACATAGAAAAGCATCACGACTATATAAAAGTGGCTAAACAATACGAAGAGCTATACGCCAAACTCCTCTGACACCCTTTGCAGTTGCCCAACGAAGCATCTGTCCCATCATATGGCTCTGACGGTTTACACGGAATCGGTCATAGATAAATTCATCGACCTTTGAACTGCAATCAGCATTTCCATCAACCAACATCTTTCCACTCAAAATATAACAACGGTAGAAAAGAGCTGCAAAGGCTTTCTGTTTTTCTTTTCCTTCAAGGGGCGAATTGACAATATCATCGAAGGCAACACCCAAAGTACCAATAATTTTATCAACACGCGAAGATAAGCTATCACCAGTTATACTGTCGGAATGAAGACTGATAACATGATATGGTTGTTTTGTGATATAATCAACCTTTGCATGATGCAGAAGAACACGAAGTCCCAGTTCCCAGTCATCCCACACCAAACACGATTCGTTCCATCCACCTGAACTGCGTAAAAAATCTGTACAGAAAATCATTCCCAGGGTGTTCAGCATTGAATTAAGTATATGTACATGTGGAGCAGTAGGAACCTGGTAGTCACGTGTACGCAACTGACCATTCACATCAATACGAGTAGGGAAAAAAACCACATCGGCATCTACATTCCAAGAGATAGGAAGACCTGTAAAGATGTCGTCAGAATCGAAGAAATAAATCCAGCGGGTCTGACACAAAGCCAGTCCTTTGTTTCGTGCAGCAGCCGCTCCAGGTTTCGGTTCTGTAACAAGAATAGTATGTTTTCGTTGCGAAACAATCTCGCTACACAATTCAAAACTACCGTCAGTACTTCCATTATCTACAAGTATCAGAGGGTATTTCTCGTCAATGCTTTCCAAGGTCTTACGGATGTAGTCCTTGCGATTATATATTGGAATAACTATCGTAATATCCATATACCACGTAACATATTATATAATATAGGAAATGGATTGGCATGATGATGAACGAGATAGAAGCCAGCTTCTTTCACACTACGCCATAAGGCTTCTGCAGTTCCGAAAAGATAATTGAATACAGCACCTTTGGTAAGCTGCATCTGTTTGTTTCCAAGAAATATCTGTCCAGTAGTATTCCTATCGGTACGTACAATTGTCATCGGATTTACCACTACGTTATACCCTGCTGTCAAGGCATCCTTTATCAGCACATCTTCTTCACCAGCACATAGATACTGGCTACCCAATCCGAAACGAGTATCAAAGAAAAGTCCTAAACTGCGACGCATAGCAATTTCAACTGAAGCCGGATAAAAACCATCATGAAAAGCTTTCACGAACGAAGTAAGTTGAGACGGATAGGTTTTCAGAGAATTGCCTTCGTAGTCGGCTGCCGCAAAACAAACAATATCGTACGATGGATTCATCTCGAAGAAATGAATAATCTCACGAAGCGAGTCTGCTGTATATCTACAATCGTCATCGGCTATCAGCATTATGTCGCCACGAGAATGAGCAATTGCATTATTGCGATTAGCACTCAAACCCTTTCCCTCGAGAAGTGTCAGGGTGACATCAGGACGAGTCTGCAGTTCTGTAGGAATTTCATCCAAAAACTTCTTGTCAGTATATTGCATCGACACAACCCACGATACTCCTTCAGCAGATGGCAGCAACACATCGGGAATCCGACGTATTCCAGCATCTATAGTACATATAAGAACATCAAGGCACATCATGGTATCAACAGGTTTGACAATTAGAGGAAAACAAAAATGCAAAATGTAAAATATCTGTAGTTGCACTTATCTTACATTTTGCATTGCTTAAAATTTTGTTGCTAAAAAGGATTACTTCAAAAGCATGTCTTTGAATACATCTGCAGGCTTGAAATAAGGAATCTTGTGTTCTGGAACAACAACAGATTTATTTTCCTTAATCAAACGACCGATTTTCTCCTTGCGAGTTTTAGTAGTGAATGTACCGAATCCACGAAGGAAGATGTCTTCATCTTTTGAAATAGTATCTTTAATAGTTACCATGAGAGCTTCTACTACTGTGAGAACCTTCTTGCTCTCAATACCTGTCTCGTTGCTTATCTGTGCAACAATTTCTGCTTTAGTCATATTATATGGGTTTTATTGATTTAGTGCAAAGGTAGAGATAAATAATTGAATTTAAAAACAAAATACGAAATATTTTACTTTTGGAAAGTCTCTAAAACAAAGGATTTATACAAAGTAGCACATAGATTGTCACATTGGTCTTTAAATTTGATTACATTTATTTCGTAATGACTGTTAAAAAGGGACATATAATAACTTAAAAATTGTATTTTTCACATTATATATTAAACCATAGACTAACTTTGCAGTCAAACTAGAAAAAACATAAAAGTGAAAAAGATTTTACTACTGCTTTTGCTTTGTGCAGATGTCATTTTCACCCAAGCACAAAGCAAATTTAATGTTACTGGTATAGTTGTCGATAAAAGTACAAACGAATCTGTCATTTCTGCGACAGTACGCGTTTTATCACTTCCGGATAGCACAATGGTTACTGGTGCTGCTACAGACATCAAGGGTGCGTTTAACCTGAAAAACATCAAAAAAGGTAAATACGTACTGAAGGTAACCTTTATCGGTTATAAGGACAATCTCATCAATCTTGATCTGACAAACCAGAAGGATAAGAATATCAATGTAGGCTATATTACCCTTTCAGATGACTCCCAGCTGCTGAAGGAAGCAGTCGTTTCAGCTGCTGCAGCACAAGTACAGGTGGCAGGTGACTCACTCGTATTCAATGCTTCAGCAATACGCACATCAGAAGGATCTGCTCTGGAGGAACTCGTCAAGAAACTGCCAGGTGCAGAAATCGACGATGATGGTAATATAAAAATCAACGGAAAGACTGTGAACAAAATTCTTGTGGATGGAAAAGAATTTTTCCTTAACGACAAGAATATGGCTCTGAAGAATATCCCAACAAAAATCGTTGATAAGATAAAAGCATACGATAGAAAGAGTGACCTGAGTCGTGTAACTGGTATTGACGATGGAGAAGAGGAAACTGTACTCGACTTGTCAATCAAAAAAGGTATGAATCAGGGATGGTTCGGAAATCTTGACCTTGCTCTAGGTACTCAGCGACGCTACACAGAAAAGTTGATGCTCAACCGATTTACAGACAATAAGCAGTTTACTGTGATTGGTTCAGCAAACAACATCGGAGATCGTGGTTTTGGAGGCGGCGGCGGTCGTGGCTGGGGACGAGGAGGCAACGGACTGGAAGCACGCAAAGACCTTGGATTCAATTTTGCCACCACATCGGAAAAACTGGAAACTGGTGGTAACGTACGTTTCCGTTATGTCGGAACAGATGTTTCAAACAATTCAAGTGTTCAGAGTTTCGTAACATCAAAAGGAGCTTTCAGCCGTTCTCAGAGTTTAAACAAAACCAGCAACATCTCTGCTAATATGGACTTCCGTTTCGAATGGAAACCCGACACTATGACCAATATCATATTCCGTCCAAGTGCCAACTACTCCAGAAACCGCGGTTACAACAGCAGTCTCTCGGCTACATTCAATACGAACCCTGATAGCATTGAAGGTAATCCAATTGACTATGCAATAGATAATATTGATAATACAAGCAGTATTTACAACTTTATCGTCAATGCCAACCAAACCTATCAGCAGACATACAACAATAGCAAGGGAGCAAATGGAGAATTGCAGGCTAACAGAAAACTGAATACAGAAGGAAGAAATATCACTTTCCGTGCAACAGGAGGTTTCTCTAATTCGGAGAGCAAACAACTTTCTGCTTCAAGAATCAGCTATCGAACTCGCCCCACCAACGATAACAACCGATACTACACAACACCAAACAAATCGCGCAATTACTCTTTGCAAGGCACATACTCAGAACCTATAGCATATAAAACATACTTACAATTCAGTTATCGTTTCAACTACAGTTACTCAGAAAGTGACCGTAATGCCAGCGTATGGCCAGACGATCCATCAGGTGTTTACTTCACAAAACTGAGTGATGCTCTTAACTCTCACCGATATGATGTAGCTGGAGCTCTCGATGAGATGATAAGAAACGGGCTCTTGCCAAATAGCGACGCAAAGACTCGAGGCAAAGCAGACAGTCTTTCACAATATTCTGAATACAGAAATTTCAACCACACCATAGGACTGAGTTTCCGAAAGGTGACTGATCAGGCAAATTTCAGTGTAGGAATTGACCTGCTGCCTCAGCACTCTACCCTCGACTACAATTATATGGGAAAAGATTACCCAGTCGTAACACGTAACATTTTTAATGTAGCACCACGAGTGGATTTCCGTTATCAGTTTGACAAGCAAACTCAGTTACGTGCAAACTATTGGGCACGTACTACACAACCATCAATGACAAACTTGCTTGATATCACTGACGACTCAAACCCTCTGAACATAACAAAGGGTAACCCAGGACTGAAGTCTTCACTCAACCATAACTTGCGTCTTAACTTCAACACATACAATGCAGAACTGCAGCAGGGTATATTCTCGTTTGGAGGTATAAACTTCACACAAAACGCAATTTCAAACCGTACTTGGTATAATGAAGAAACCGGTGTACGCACTACAAGACCGGAGAATATCAACGGAAACTGGAGTACATACGCAGGATTTGGTTACAACCGTGGACTGGGAGAGAAGAAATATTTTACTGTGAATACTTTCACTATGCTCAACTATAACCATCAAGTAGGTTACTTAGACCCTCAAAAATATATTGAAGAAACTTCTTCAACTAAGCAGTTAGGAATCAACGAACGCCTATCGTTCGGTTTCCGTAAAGACTGGTTCGAAGCAAGTGTAAACGGAAATCTCAACTATAATCATTCACACAACAATGTCGTTTCGTCAAGCAATCTTGACACATGGAACTTCAGTTATGGTGCTGAGATGAACCTGAATTTCGACAACGGCATAAGTTTCAATACCGACATCAGCATGAGCAGTCGTCGAGGTTACTCTACTGCAGCAATGAACACCAATGAGTTGCTTTGGAATGCTAAATTGAGTAAATCGTTCCTAAAAGGTAATGCGTTGACAATATCAGCTGAATGGAATGATATTCTGCAGAAACGTTCAAATATCAGCCGAGTACTCACAGCTATGCAGTCTAGCGATTCTGAATACAACTCCATCTACAGTTACGGAATGATTCACGTAATCTACAAACTGAATATTTTCGGAGGAAAGAATGCTCACGGCACAGAAAATGCACAAAGAGCAGAAAGCATTAGAATGGGCGGCGGTGGTCAGCGCCCCGGAGGAGGTGGCCCACGACGACAATAAGCGTAGCTAACAAAGCACCAATAGTGTCGGCATAAAAATCAAGCATTTCACAACTGCGATATCCTGTACACCCTTGTGCTACTTCCAAAAATCCGCCAAGTAGGGAAGCGAACAGACAAATCAATACTGCGAAAGTCCACCAACCAATGGTGGATTTGTTTTGCCAACGGTCTAACCACGCAGCAAAAACCAATCCTGCATATATAACGAAATGCACCCATTTGTCGATAAGAGGCACATCCTCTAATGGTGGATTATCAGGAATGGGCACCAAAGAAAGTATTACTATGACCAAAGTTGCCATAGTAAGCCATTTCCATCTTTTTAAAAACTTTTTCATCGGCGAAAAAAACTGAAGTTCACACTACCGTAGTTTCGATGATCTATAAAATAAGGATTGGCAGAAAAGTCATAATCCTTACCATGTTCCAAAATAAAAAGTCCTCCATCTACTAATACTGTGCTGTCCGCTTGATTGGTATCAGGTTTTCCCAAAACAACATCTGGCAATTCTGCTAAGTTAGGCAAACTGTATGGAGGATCAGCAAAGACTATATCAAAAGTATCCCTGTTTTGCTTGACATATTTAAAAACGTCGGCATGTATAGGTTTCCAAATACCTTCATTAAGTTCGTGCGCTATACGTTGCAAGAACTGCCAATGTTTGAAATCCTTCTCCACACTCACTACCCTACTACATCCACGACTAGCAAATTCGAGTCCAATACTGCCTGTGCCAGCAAAGAGGTCGAGTGCAGTAGGTGCCTCATTAAAACCTACATAGTTATTTTCAAGAACGTTAAACAGACCCTCTTTGGCAAAGTCTGTTGTCGGTCTTGCCTTGAAGTTGGTAGGCGTAGGAAAATGTCGTCCTTTATATCTTCCTCTGATTATCCTCATTAAAAACCACAGATTAGCAATGTTTGTAAGTCATAAGGAATAGATGCATCACCACCAGTAATAGAATTTCGGAACTCTTCTTTACAATCCACCATGCTCACATCTTTCACAAAACCACGCGCTTTAGAATGTAAGTCTTTTTCCTTACCTGTATTACCTATTATCAGTAAAGAATCATCTACCTGACTGAATTTCAATTGTTGCATCATGTTCAAAATGTAATACACACAGTCGTCAACAGATGTTATTTGGAATGTGTTAAAACAACGCATCATACCATTACTGAATGCATACAAGGTGAGTTCATGTTCAAGAACATATGCATACAACTTGTTCTTACGGCTTGATTTATCTTTATTACCGATATGTTCGATGATAGTACTAAGCGACGCATAGAAACGAGCTTGTGGAAAATCATCTATCAGAAGTTGATAGATATTTTTTGATATACCAAAGATAACAGCAATTCCCCATCTATTCAATACGTTATAACTAATATGAGTTTGGTCAGAATCAGGGAAGTTGAATTCGTATATGGTTTCTACATCCTCTGGATCAAAATCTTCGACAGGAATACAAGTGGTATGAGGTGTAACTATCATTACGTTAACACGTTGGTAGTTTTCCTTCAACTCGGGTTCTCTCATCAGAGCATCCTTAAGATTTGCAGCCAGAGAAATGGTCGGTTGCACATCTATCTTCTTATACTCAAAAGCCTTCTTGTCGCCAGGGCTATAAGTACAAAAAGAAAGTCCATTCGTAGAAATGCGAATGGACAAACTTTTATTTAAAACTTTGTCGTTATTCATTTAAAACGTATTATTCCCAGTTACCAGCCATCTTATTGCTTGGGTCTGACAAGTCACCGATACGCAAACCGTACCATTCACCCTCAGTATCGTCTTCGTTATCAAACATAAGCTCAGCATGGTTCTTGTGGAGTTTCTTCAGTTCAGCCTTCAAATTTCTAATCTTCTTTTCGTTCATGCCATCAAGATAATCGTCGATACGAGCACGGAACTCAACAAGATTTTCCCATTCGTTTG
This sequence comes from Prevotellaceae bacterium UBA2448, assembly GCA_002342585.1. Taxonomy (GTDB): domain Bacteria; phylum Bacteroidota; class Bacteroidia; order Bacteroidales; family Bacteroidaceae; genus Minthosoma. Next base: position 50,295 of record DDQG01000009.1, on the reverse strand, counting down.
ACTTCATATTGAACTGATCTTTCTTTCTCAGCTGAATAGTTCCCTGATATACAGTGTCAATAGGATGTTCTGTGTCGTAAACAGCCTTAACAGTAAAGAAAGTGCCATCTGCAGGACGACCTACTGGAACAATCTTCAAAGAGTCTGGACAAGGAATGTTAAGCTTTTCAGCAGCAGTCATCCAAATTGTATCACGCTTTATAATACCCAAACGTACTGCTTCACGTTCTGTCATACCAGCCTCGAGCTGATCATCAGTGAGTTCACCTTCCTTGATTACCTTATCAACAGTTTTTCCTGTCTTAACGTAGTCAATCAGAGAATCCAATGTACCACAATAATAGCCGAAAGTCATGCGATACTGCTCTTCTGCATCACGGATTTGCATTAGGCGTGCGATAACGAGTTTTTCGCGAGCTGCTTTCTCTTCATCAAACTCAATGTCACTATAAATACTAGAGTAACAAGCATAGCAAAGTCCAAGGACGAGGACTGCAAGAATGCCATTAATAACTTTTTTGTTCATGATATTGTATTATGTAAAGTTAAAATCACTAATTTTGCAAGACAATTTACGAGAATACGCAAATTTCGTGTGCCAAAGGTACGAGTAAGCGAGAAAAATACAAAATAAATAAAGGATTTTTTCGAAAAAAGATGCTAAAAGACTTCTTTCAGAAACTAATAATAGAGAAATTTGGACATCAGCCTACACCACAACAGGCAGAAGTAATAGGTATGCTAACCGACTTTTTGTTGTCAGAAAATCGCGAATCAGTATTCATCCTTCGAGGTTATGCTGGTACGGGCAAGACATCCCTAATAAGCGCTTTGGTCAGAAGTTTGGACGAACTGAAACGCGAATGCGTGCTCATTGCTCCAACAGGCAGAGCCGCAAAAGTATTTTCCACCTATTCCGACCACCCTGCCTATACCATACACAAGAGAATTTACAGACAGAAGAGCATAGATCAGGATTCTATTTTCACGTTGAATTACAACATGAAAGCTAACCTATTGTTTATCTGTGATGAGGCATCAATGATTAGCAATCAGACCGGAGGTGATGCAATCTACGGAACAGGCATGCTTTTAGACGATCTTATTCATTTTGTATATAATGGTAAGGGATGTCGTTTGATACTCATGGGCGACACAGCTCAGTTACCACCAGTAGGCGATGAGGAAAGTCCAGCTCTGCAAGACGATGTAATTCGTAGTTATGGTATAGATGTGGAAAGCTACACTATAACACAGGTTGTGCGCCAGACAGAACAATCAGGCATACTATGGAATGCCACTCATCTGCGTACACTTATGCAGCAGGAGGAGTATTTCTCCCTTCCCCAACTGCGTCTAAAAGGTTTTCCAGACATACATAACATATCCGGAAACGAACTGATAGAAACCCTTGAAGAATGCTATAGACGCGACGGACATGACCAAACAATAGTCATAACCCGTAGCAACAAACGTGCTAATATTTACAACAACGGAATACGTAATCAGATTCTTTGGCGCGAAGAACAGATTTCATCGGGAGATATGCTGATGATTGCCCGTAATAATTATTTCTGGACAGAGGGACAAATTGATGCTCCAGAATTCATAGCAAATGGAGATATGGTCAAAGTGGAACGAATCCGCAATGAACGAGAATTCTATGGTTTTCACTTTATTGATGCCGAGCTATCATTTCCCGACTACGATGACTTCACGCTCTACTGCACCATACTGCTTGATGCTCTGCAGGCAGAAGCTCCTTCGCTTACAAACGAGCAACAGCACGAACTATACAACAAGGTAATGGAGGATTATGCCGATCTGCGCACAAAAAAAGAACGGCTTGAAGCACTGAAGAAAGACCCTTATTATAACGCTCTTCAAGTGAAATATGCTTATGCCATAACTTGTCATAAGGCTCAGGGCGGACAATGGGCAAACACTTTTATTGATCAAGGATACATGACCGATGATATGCTCACTCCAGATTATTTCCGTTGGCTTTACACAGCGATTACACGTACTACCGAGAATCTGTACTTGGTGAATTGGAAGAATGAGCAAATTATGCAATAATCATTATTTGCTACTGAAAAGTGGTAATTTCAAGATAGAAATATCTAACTTTGCACCATCAAAAAAACAAAACCATCGTGGACAAGGTTATAATTACAAACAATGTATGTCAACAACTGACAGAAGTGCTTAGAGAAATAAAGCACGACCGTCTTTTCCTTCTTTGCGACACAACCACCTACAGTCTTTGTTACCCTACTATCAAAGATGTAGAGGGAATTTCTGAAGCAACACATATTATCATCGGGGGAACCGACACCCATAAGAATCTCGATACTATTGCAAAAGTATGGACAGAAATGGGGAACGGAGGCGGCACTCGCCACTCACTTATGATTAACCTCGGAGGCGGAATGGTTACTGACCTTGGAGGTTTTGCTGCAAGCACATTCAAACGCGGCATTCCTTTTATAAACATTCCCACTACCCTGCTATCAATGGTTGATGCAAGTGTCGGAGGCAAGACGGGAATCAATTTCAACGGACTAAAAAACGAAATCGGAGTATTCAACCAACCGGCAACGGTTCTCATCGACACACAGTTTCTACGTACACTCGACTACCAGAACATCTGTTCCGGATATGCAGAGATGCTCAAACACGGACTTATTTCTGATATGAAGACATTTGCAGAACTGCTTTCATTTGATCTGAACAATGTTGACTACGCACACCTAGCACAAATGGTAAGCACAAGTGTAGAAGTGAAGGAACACATCGTAGCTGAAGACCCTCAGGAACACGGAATACGCAAAGCTCTGAACTTAGGCCACACCGTAGGCCATGCATTCGAAAGTTTTGCCCTACAATTCGAGAATAAACCAGAGAATCCTCAAGGTATTCATCCTGTTCTGCATGGATATGCAGTAGCTTGGGGGCTGATTTGCGAACTCTATCTCTCGTGTATTAAAACTGGTTTTCCAACCAACATAATGCGTCAAACAGTTCAGTTTATTAAGGATTCATACGGCACACTATCCGTTACCTGCAATGACTATCCACAACTCTTCGAATTGATGACTCACGATAAGAAGAACACTGCTGGCACAATCAACTTCACACTGCTTGGCGGCATAGGTGATATTCGTATAAACCAGACGGCTACAAAAGAAGAAATATACGAGATGTTGGACTTCTTCAGAGAAGGATAATATAGACGAAAACGAAAGACAAACAATGAAGGCTTCGGAATCCGAAGCCTTCATTGTTTATTTAACGATAACAAAACCACCTTGGTCAGCCAAAGAAACTTTCACCTTTGCAGGATTACTGATTTTTAATTCCGTTTTCTGTGGCTCGCGATTTTTCAGATTATCACTATATAGAGCAGCAGTGCTTCCTTTTGTAAGCATAGGAAGAGAGAGAGTCAGATTGAGAGTTGTGCCTGTTGCATTATTTCCAGCAATATACCAAGTTTGTCCACTACGACGAGCAAGGACACAATATTTACCAGGATAACCATCGATGAAAATAGTCTCATCCCATACTGTAGGAACCTTCTTAAGGAAATCCATACTAATAGCTGGCGCAATAGCTCCGGGAGCGTTGAAATCGTACTTTTTATCTGGAACAATCGATGGATTCAGGTTTTCTGGAGTGATAGCAAAGTTCTGAATTGGATTCTGGAAAAGCACCGTAGTTGCTAACTCGTGACAATCGGTAGTCTTACGAGTATTTCCGCCCTTGTTTCCACGATGAATATGACGATTCATGAAACAGCCACCAAACTCCATACTTGCAACAGTATTGCGACAGAATGGATGAAGAGCCGTATTTTGAGCCTCCACGTCACAGAAATGCTGACTGAAGTAAAGGTTCTCACTTGCCAACACTGCCTCACTACCCACATAGTTCGGATACATTCGTTCCCAGCCTCGTGGAAGGGTGCACCCGTGGAAGATAACCATAAGTCCGAAGTCATCAGCATCACTCAAGATTTGTTCGTAGATACGCATAGTTTCCTGTTTGTCACCTCCGAAGAAATCGACTTTTATACCCTTCACACCTATTTCCTGCATCCATTTCATATATTGTTTGCGGGCAATAGCATCACACATTACATTGATAGGACTCTGAGTAATGTCGTTCCACCATCCGCTTGAGCTGTACCAAAGGAACACCTCAACGCCCTGAGAACGAGCATAACGAACGAGGTCTGCTGTGCCGTCAAGTCCCATATTCACATCCCATCCTGCATCTACTAAAGTGTATGGATAACCCATAGTTTTTGCTAAATCAACATATTGGCGAAGGTCTGGAGTGCAGATAGCATCATCCTGCCAAACAATCCACGACCAGGTGCTTTTTCCATATTTATAATTATGTGAAGACTTGAAACGAGGTTCGACGAAATCCCATGCAACAGTGGTTTCAACAATTGGTTTAAGATTGTCACCTACAGTAATAGTACGCCAAGGAGTTTTTCCAGGCAGCGCGAAAGCAGGTTCTGGAGTTCCGTTACCGTTATTCTCCTCTGCCATCGGGAACTCAACAGTGTAGAGTCCGCCCCCTTTCATGTCTGACAGACGACAGCCACAATAGCGACTGTCATTACCAGTTTCAGAGATAAGTACCCATCCCTCTTTTCCTACAACACCAGGATTCAAGTGGAACAAACAAGGAAAAGTATAACCGTGACCATACTTAGAACGAGTCTGCATGGGTTCATCAAAAACATACTCTTCTTCATAACTTGGTTTTGTACCCTTCCATCCAATCATAGCATCAGACTGTGGAGAAAGGAATGTCTTTGTTCCAGCAGGCAGGTCGAAGCCTGTAGCTTCTTTCATAATGCGAATAGAGTACTTCTGTCCGTTTGCCTTATCCCTGAGGTTAGGAATACGATAACGAAAAGCCACATCATTATTGCTTACCATGAATTCCACTTCGAAACGGTGTCCCTGTTTGTTTTTCAAGGTAACAACCAGTTGGTTGGCATTTACGTGTACATTGCTCTTCTTGATTGTAGGCACAGAATAATCGTATTCCTTATGTGCCACAACAGACTTTTCGAAGGAAATATTCTGTGTAAAATCACCTACATTTGCTACAAATCCAAGAGGCGAATTTTCTATTACATTATTTCCGATAAAATCGACAGAATATACAGGTTTGTCACCGATAAAATCAAAAATTACTTTTAATCGAGAATCAGGACTTGAAACTGTAGCCACAGGTTCGGCAAACATCGTTGCTCCATTAAGAAATAGACATGTAAAAATAGATGTCAGCAATCGCATTGTTTTCATAGAATCGTTAATTTATTTATTAGTTTTTTCAATCAATTCATCGACAGGTGTATCTTGTGCTATTGGGTCAGCAAGTACATCACTGAAGGCTTCTATAGCAACCTTTGCCTTCGCTATAGCCTCATCCATCGTACAGTTTTCCAGTTTACCACCGGCAGCATTGAAATGTCCGCCACCATTAAAAAACTGCTCAGCCATATCACGAGCCGAAACATCATCATAAGAACGTATCGACACCCAAATAATGGGGTGTTCGAGGTCCTCACGTAGAGAAATCGATAATTTTTGTCCTCGAATCTGAAGCGGCATATTCACCACGCCTTCCATATCACCTTTCAAATATTTAAAAGTTTTCAATTCATCGGCTGTCAGACTATATATTGACGCATGATATTCAGGTAAAACAAGGAGCTTTTGGTAGAGCACATAACCCATAAGACGGAAACGCTCAGCTGTAAAATTGTTATTTATATTCCGTACTATACGATCTTTATCTATGCCCTTACGCAGCAGTTCTGCGATGATATTGAACACATCAGGATCGTTGCTATTATAGGAAAAGCCGCCCGTATCAGTGTACATACCAGCATAAATATCTTCAGCAGCAGCCTTCGACAACACAGATACCTGATCCATTGCAACAAATACCCGGAAAAGAAGTTCGCATGTACTACTACAGTCGGGATGTGAAACGAGGATATCTGCGAATTTCTTGTCAGGGTTCATGTGATGGTCGATAACAATTTTATTTGTACGCTTCAAACCCTTCACCACTCTTCCCAACTCTTCACCCATACGAGAAGCCTCACAAAGATCGAGCACAACAACCAAATCGGCCATATTCAGCAGATTATATGAGAAAGCCTTCTGTTTTTCAAATAGCACGATTTGGTCAGCCCCATTCATCCACTTAAGAAAATCCGGAAAAAAGTTAGGAACGATAACTGTAGCCTGCTTACCTTTCTTCTGCAGATACTCCCACATAGCTAGAGCTGAACCTATAGCATCGCCGTCGGGCGAGTAATGAGTTACCACCACAACATTCTTGCATTGGTCGAGCATTCGACGCACAGCCACTGCGTCCTGAGCTGAAATCTTTGTTTTTATCGCCATCTTTTCAGAGAAATATGCGCGAAGATACAAATTATTATTTATAATACAAAATTTTTTAAAGTACCACCAAGCTATTTACCCATGACTCATTATTAAAATATATGAATTTTATATGATATAAGGTAGAAAATGACTACCTTTGCGCAAATTTATAATGGAATGAAAAAGCAATATATCATTTTTGGTATTATCATCGCGCTGCTGTTGGCAGGGCTGGGCTATGTGGCGTATATGCTGCAGGAACAGAAGAGTGCAAACGAAGAACTGCAGGAATTGGCAGAATTGGACAAATTGGAGATGGAAGACCAGTACAGGCAATTCGATATACAATACGGTGAGCTGCAGAAACAACTGAAAAACGACTCGCTCATTGCTCAGATAGAAGAGGAGCGTCGCCACACTCAGGAACTACTGGAGGAACTGCAACGCACTAAGGCTACTGATGCAGCTGAAATTACCAGACTGAAGAAGGAGATTTCTTCGCTGCGAAAGGTATTGCAGAGCTACATCATGCAGGTGGATTCGCTTAACCGCTTGAACGAGACTCTCGTTGCCGAGAATACAGAGATGAAGGAAAAGGTTGTAGAGCAGAACACACAGATTTCGAACCTGAGAACTGAAGCCTCAACACTAAAAGACAAGGTAGATATAGCTGCACAGTTAGATGCAACAGGATTCTGGGTAACACCAAAGAACAAACGCAGCAAGGACGAGAAGAAGGCCAAGAACGTAAAGAAGCTGGCTTTCGGTTTTACAATTGTAAAGAACGTAACTGCCAAAAACGGAGAACGCGTTATCTATGCCCGCATTCTAAAGCCAGATAATTCAGTACTTGGGAATAAGGGAACCTTCAGTTATGAGAACACTTCACTTGAATACACTGAGAAGAAGTATATCGATTACAATGGTGAAGAACAGGCCATTACTATGTATAGCGACGTTGAGGAATTCATCGGAGAAGGCACTTACAAAGTATTCATTTTCTGCGACAAGCAGATGATTGGGCAAACTTCTTTTACCTTGAAATAAAAAAACACAAAAATATATGTTAGTTTCACCATCACTGCTGGCTGCTGACTTTGCGAACCTGCAGAAAGATATAGAAATGATAAACCGCTCGGATGCCGACTGGTTGCATCTTGACGTGATGGACGGAGTGTTCGTACCAAACATCAGTTTCGGGTTCCCCGTACTCGAAGCTGTAGCAAAGTACTGCAAGAAACCACTCGATGTGCACCTGATGATTGTTGAACCAGAGAAGTTCATCAAGCAAGTGCAGGCTCTTGGAGCATACATAATGAACGTACACTTCGAGGCTTGCCGTCACTTGCATCGCACCATTGCTGAGATACACGAAGCAGGCATGAAGGCTGCTGTAACACTGAATCCACACACTCCTGTATGTCTTTTGGAAGATATCATAAGGGATCTAGATATGGTACTCATCATGACTGTAAATCCAGGATTTGGAGGACAGGCATTTATTGAGCACTCACTCGACAAAGTCCGTATGCTCAAAGAGATGATACAGTGCACAGGCTCGAAAGCGCTTATTGAAGTTGACGGAGGAGTAAACGCAAAGACTGCCCCAAGACTTGCAGAAGCGGGAGTTGATGTATTGGTTGCAGGAAGTTACGTGTTTGGAGCAGAACAACCTGAAGAGCGTATTAAATCACTGAAAAGTTTATGAAACTGAAATTATATACAATTCTCTCTGTAATAATAATGATAGCGACTATCTCATCTTGCAAAAATGGTGAGACATACGCAAAAATGAAAGAAAAGGAACGCGATGCAATAGACCGTTTCATTTCATCGAACAAATTCGTAGGTTACATCAATGTAATCAGCGAAGAGACATTCAAGAATCAAGGAGAGACAACAAATGTAAACAACCACGAGTTCGTACGTTTTGACTCAGATGGCATCTACATGCAGATAGTACGCAAAGGTTCTGGACAGACCATGATTGAGATGGCAAAGGAACAACCCGACAGTACTATCACCAAAACTATCTGTTGCCGTTTCTTCGAATACGACATACAAAATGGTGACACGACCTGTTCAAATATTTACCAGACACAGAACGCATTCGTGGATAAGATGCAGTGTACATACACACGACTGGGGCGCAGTTACACAGCATCGTTCACTGAAGGTAGAATGAAAACATTCTACGCATCATCATCTGTTGTGCCAAAGGGCTGGCTGAAACCTCTTGACTACATTCGCTTGGCAAAGACTGAGGGCGCAGGCGAAGTAGCAAAAGTACGCGTTATCGTTCCTCACTCATCAGGAACAGCGAATGCTGGCACATACGTAAAACCATTCTACTACGAAATTACATATCAATTAGGAAAATAAAAATATCACATGTCATTAATTAAATCCATTTCAGGAATCCGCGGAACAATAGGCGGAAGAGCAGGTGAAGGACTGAACCCACTCGACATCGTAAAGTTTACTAGTGCTTATGCAACTCTGATGCGTCGCAAAGGAGGAAATAAAAGCAATAAGATTGTAGTTGGTAGAGATGCGCGCATCTCAGGCGAGATGGTTAAGAACGTCGTATGCGGTACACTCATGGGTATGGGGTTCGACGTAGTCAACATAGGACTTGCTTCCACACCTACAACAGAAATAGCTGTAACTATGGAAGGTGCCTGCGGAGGTATCATTATCACTGCAAGTCACAACCCACGTCATTGGAATGCACTGAAACTGCTTAACTGCAACGGAGAATTTCTAAACGCTGCAGAAGGCAACGAAGTACTTAAGATTGCAGAACAGGAAGACTTCGACTTCGCAGATGTTGACAATCTCGGAAAATACAAAGAAGACAACACATACGACCAGAAACACATCGATTTAGTACTCGGACTCGATCTCGTAGATGTACCTGCAATCAAAGCCGCAGGTTTCAAGGTTGCTTTCGACTCAATCAATTCTGTAGGAGGCATCATTCTGCCAAAACTACTTAAGGCACTGGGAGTTGAAGACGTCACCCCACTCTACAGCGAACCTACTGGAGACTTCCAACACAACCCAGAACCACTGGAGAAGAACCTCTCCGACATCATGAGCCTGATGAAGAAAGGCGGCAAGGACGTAGCATTCGTCGTTGACCCAGACGTTGACCGTTTGGCATTCATCTGCGAAGACGGCAAAATGTACGGCGAAGAATATACACTCGTTACAGTCGCTGACTACATTCTGAGTCATACGCCTGGCAACACTGTCAGCAACCTCTCTTCTACACGAGCTCTGCGCGACATCACTGAGAAATACGGTATGCAATACAATGCTGCAGCCGTAGGTGAGGTTAACGTAGTAACCAAAATGAAAGAAACAAATACCGTCATCGGAGGCGAAGGCAATGGTGGAGTAATCTACCCTGCTGCCCACTATGGAAGAGACGCTTTGGTTGGTATTGCACTATTCCTCTCACATCTCGCTCACCAACGTCAAGCAAAGCCAGGATTGACAGTAAGTCAGTTGCGTGCTACATATCCTAACTATTTTATTGCAAAGAATCGCATCGACCTGCAACCATCAACTGATGTAGATGCAATTCTGAATAAAGTAAAGGAAATGTACACAGGCAAACCAGGCATCGCAGTAAACGACATAGACGGTGTGAAGATTGACTTCCCAGAGAAATGGGTACACCTGCGCAAATCGAACACAGAACCAATCATCCGTGTTTATTCAGAAGCTGCAACAATGGATGCTGCTGATAAGATTGGCAAAGAAATTATGGACATCGTTTACTCCATGCAGTAAGCATCCAAGTCTTGTCCACAAAGGGTTAGCCACTTAAAAGTCCTTTTTAATTAAATCAAAATAAAAAAGGGTGTGTCAAAGCAACTGACACACCCTTAATTTTATTTCTCTCTGTACTTCTCCTCAAGTCCGCTATTGATTATATCATGGACGTGCTGCATAAGGTCTTTTGTATTCATCTTCTTATACTCCTCAGGACTGATAGGCTGATGAATCTTCATGTGTAGTGTACCCTGACTGACACTATAATCATTACGTGAGAAAGTATCGAACGACCCGTTAATGGTAATAGGGACAATAGGCAGACCTATTTCGCTTGCTAACATAAAAGCGCCTCGTTTAAACGGATTCATCTTACCATCGTGGGTACGTGTTCCTTCAGGGAAAATTGTCATAGATGTGCCCTGTTGCAAAGTCTTCTCTGCCTGACGCACAGCATGCATAATACTTGCACGGCTATCGCCTACGAAAATCTGTTCACTACGTGCACAAGCAATGCCTACAAAAGGAATTTTTCGAAGATACTCCTTCATCATCCATTTGAAACGATTGGGCAGATATCCATAAAGCAGAAAAATATCAAAATACCCTTGGTGATTGGCAAGGAAAACATAACTCTGTTTCGGATTGATAAGTTCTGTTCCTTCCAACCTGACAGAATGTAATCCTGTACGGATAGTAAAACGGCTCCACAAACGAGGTATGTACCAAGAAACATATTTAGTATCACCAAGGAAGGATGCAAAGACCACTGACAATGCCACCAGTATAGTCACAACAACGAAAAGAGGCAGTGCAACTAGATAGGAGTAAATCTTATATAGAACTTTCTTCACTTGTAGTTTATTTATATCACTAAAGATTTGCTATACGTTTATTGAACACGATGGAGGGTAATGACATTTATTTCTGGCTGAGCACCAACACGAAGTGGAATCAATCCTCCAACTCCGCCCGACACATTCAATACTTGGGCACCTTCCATATATATACCTAACCATTCTGGATATACCCAACTGACAGGTGACCAACCAAACAATTCAAACTGACCAGCATGAGTATGTCCAGAGAGAGTAAGTTGAATATTTGTCTTGCCAGTTATATCGTGACGCCAATGAGTTGGGTCGTGGGAAAGAAGTATTTTAAAATCGCCTTCCTTTACACCCTTCATTGCCTTATCCATACGAGCAAGTCTGGGAAAATAATCCTTTGTATAGCCTTGGTTTTCTACACCTAATACATATATATAAGATTTTCCACGTTCTATCTTAACATTTTCGTTAAGCAGAAGTTTCCAACCGAAACTACGCTGATATTTAATCATTTTCTGTTTATCAGCCTTACGTTGTGAAGGAGTAAAAGAACGCTTATAAAGAGCATAGTCATGATTTCCCAAGACAGAAAGAACTCCATCAGGAGCAGACAAGCCTGAGAACATTCGCTGATAGTTTGCCAGTTCGTCAGCACTTCTATTTACAATATCACCCGTAAACACAATTAAATCTGGATGTTGCTGATTGATAAGATCAACTATCTTCTGAACTTCAATTTCGTAGCCACCAGATAGAGAACCTACATGTATATCAGAAAACTGTACAATACGATATCCTTCAAAATCTGCGGGCAGATCATAGAATGATATATCTTGGTTGTGTACTTGATAACGGAATCGTCCAACAAAATATCCATAACACAGCACGAACACTATAAACAATAGGACTGTCATCCCACCAATTCTCAGATAACGTTTTCTTGTAGTTGTCATAATACTAAATAACTACTTATCGGTTGAAATATAGTTCCTTGCCCCGAATTCCATCAACTACAATTCCATCACTAAAAGCTGTGGTTCCATTGACGATGGTGCGTCGAACTCGCCAATTGAAGGTACGTTCATCCATTGGTGTCCATCCACATTTGGTAAAATATCTGCCTGAAATCACTTCCCAATTAGCATTTGGTTCCACAAGAACCAAATCTGCATAATATCCAGAACGAATAAAGCCGCGACGATCAATATGAAATAATGATGCAGGGTTATGACTCATCAACTGTGGCACACGTTCGATAGGCATAACTCCCTCATCTACCATTTCAAGCATAGAAATCAAAGAGAACTGTATCATTGGCATACCAGATGCCGCCCTCAATGCACCGCCCTCCTTTTCCGATATCATATGTGGGGCGTGGTCAGTAGCAACTAAGTCAATAAGTCCACTGGTAAGCGCTTGGCGAAGAGCCTGTTTGTCTTCAGGAGTCTTGACAGATGGATTACATTTTATCTTAGTACCAAGACGATCATAATCTTCGCTTGAAAACATAAGATGAGCAATAACAGCCTCAGCCGTTATACGTTTTTCCTCCAAAGGCTTATTTTCGAATAAAGGCAATTCCATTGCTGTAGATACATGAGCTACATGTAAACGGGCTCCTGTATCCTTCGCTAACTGAACAGCCATTGATGAAGACTGATAGCAAGCCTCAGCACTGCGAATGCGTGAATGATAGCGCACTGGAAAATCATTCTGTCCTTTATATTTCTTTTGAAAAAGTTTTATGTTCTGATTGATTATATTAGTATCCTCGCAATGAGCCATAATCAACAGCGGAGAAGTACGGAAAAGTTTGTGAAGAGTGGTCTCGTTGTCAACTAGCATATTCCCTGTGCTGCTACCCATAAATACCTTTACGCCAGGTGTGCGATGAGCATCGAGCTGAGGTAACAAATCTGAATTATCATTGGTAGCTCCAAAGAAAAAACTATAGTTCACACGACTCTTATTCTTGGCGATATTAAACTTATGGTTCAACTCCTCCAGAGTTGTTGTCTGGGGAACAGTATTTGGCATATCCATATAAGATGTGACACCACCAGCAGCAGCCGTACGACTCTCACTGGCTATATCTGCCTTATGAGTTAAGCCTGGTTCACGAAAATGAACATGATCATCAATTACTCCTGGAAACAAATAAAGTCCAGTAGCATCAATCTCGTTTTCATATGTCTGAGTGGAATCATCAGTAGTGAGCACACTCTGAATCATCTCATCCTCTATAACCACAGAACCAACGAACGAGCGACCTTCGTTTACTATGGTTGCATTTCTAATTATTGTTCTCATTGGCTTTAGGATATTTTTTAAACCATCCGTCAAGTCTTAGCTTTATCACCCCAAAAAGAGCTTCACTAAAGATTCCACCACTCATTTTACTGGTTCCTTCCACACGATTCACGAACACGACAGGCACCTCTTTAATACGGAATCCACACTTATATGTTGTAAACTTCATCTCTATTTGGAAAGCATAACCCTTAAACCGAATGGCATCAAGGTCAATAGTCTCCAACACACGGCGACGATAACATTTGAATCCAGCAGTCGTATCATGTACCTTAAATCCAGTTACGAATCGAACATACTTACTCGCAAAATACGACATAAGCACACGACCCATAGGCCAGTTTACTACATTCACTCCAGAGATATAACGTGAACCTATAGCCAAGTCGTATCCTTCATCAGCACAAGCACTATATAAGCGAGGCAAGTCTGCCGGAGCATGACTAAAATCAGCATCCATCTCGAAGATGTATTCATAGCCTTGCGCTAGTCCCCACTTGAAGCCAGTAATATATGCAGTACCAAGTCCCAATTTTCCTTCACGTTCGATAAGAAACAAACGGTCAGAGAACTCGTCCTGCATCAGGCGCTTCACAATAGTTGCAGTGCCATCAGGCGAACCATCATCTATAATTAGGATATGAAAACACTTCTCCAGCGCAAAAACTGCACGGATTATCTTTTCTGCATTTTCTTTTTCGTTGTATGTAGGTATGATTACTATGCTGTCACTTGTCTTTGTTTTATCGACATTTGACAGCTGTTCTTCATCGGTTATCTTCTCGACCCCCATCTTTATTTTTACAATTTTGATGCGAATATAATGCTTTTCAATGCATTCTGCATTAAAAATTACTCATTATTTACAATTTCATCCAAGATTTTAATTGCTTCACCCATTGTTTTTACACCTTTAATTAGCAGAGAGCGGTGTTCTCCGTCTCGCAAACTTGTCTGTCGCGGGTGGAATGAAGCATACGAAATCACCTTGCCAAATGCTTCACTTTGATAATATAAGCTACTGAAATTACTTGGCAGAAAAAGAGCCATACGTCCTTGTTTCAACGACACCTTCTCTATTCCAAGTTTTCTACCTTTCCACTTAAGCAGCATAACACGGATAAGTTCCTCACCGACTTCTGGGATAGGTCCGAAACGGTCGAGCAAACGCGCACGATAGCCTTCCAACTGACGTTCCTCTGTAAAACTATCCAGTTCACGATATAAAGCCATTCGTTCACCACTATTTGGAACATACTCCTCTGGAAGGAATGCAGGTATATCACTTTCTATATTTGTTTCGTCCACAAATGTATCTCCAGTCAGTTTTCCATCCTCAGTCTTTGAATCTTCAGCATACATCTCAGCGAACTCTGTTTCACGCAATTCGGCAACAGCTTCGTTCAAAATCTTCTGATATGTTTCATATCCCAAATCAGCAATAAAACCAGACTGTTCTGCTCCAAGCATATTACCTGCCCCACGAATATCCAAATCCTGCATAGCAATATGAATACCACTACCCAAATCTGCAAAGTTCTCTATGGCCTGCAGACGTCGTCGAGTATCATCGGGTAAGGCAGCTAAAGGAGGAGCAATAAGATAACAGAATGCCTTTCTGTTTCCGCGTCCCACTCTACCTCGCATCTGATGCAAGTCGCTCAGTCCGTACATATTAGCAGAATTGATTATTATTGTGTTAGCATTAGGTACATCTATCCCGTTCTCTACAATAGTAGTAGAAATCATAACGTCATAGTCGTAGTTCATAAATCCAAGAACTATCTTCTCCAATTCCTCTGGATTCATTCTGCCGTGACCTATACATATACGTGCATCTGGGACCTCCCGATGCACCATCTCTGCGATTTCGTCCAGGTTATTGATACGATTGTTCACTATAAAAACCTGCCCGTTTCTGCTCATCTCAAAGTTGATTGCTTCGGCAAACACTTCTGGTGAAAACGTATGTATTTCTGTTTGGATAGGATATCTGTTTGGAGGTGGAGTCTGAATACATGACAAATCCCTGGCTCCCATAAGTGAGAATTGTAGTGTTCGTGGAATAGGTGTAGCAGTCATCGTCAGAGTATCGACATTCACCTTCATCTGACGAAGTTTTTCCTTTACAGCCACTCCAAATTTCTGTTCCTCATCAATTATAAGCAGACCTAAATCGTGAAATTTCACAGTCTTTCCTATCAACTTATGAGTACCAATTATAATATCCACACTTCCATTGGCAAGTCCTTCTAAGATTTCTTTTTGTTGCTTTGCTGTGCGTGCACGGCTTAGATATTCTATTTTTACAGGAAAATCTTTAA
The DNA here is from genome assembly GCA_002342585.1 of Prevotellaceae bacterium UBA2448. GTDB lineage: Bacteria > Bacteroidota > Bacteroidia > Bacteroidales > Bacteroidaceae > Minthosoma. The sequence continues at coordinate 34,626 of DDQG01000009.1, read as the reverse complement.
GACGCTTAGAGAAAGTCTGAAAATGTTGATATGCCAAAACCGTTGTCGGAACCAATACAGCTACTTGTTTTCCGTCTGTTGCGGCTTTAAAAGCTGCACGCACAGCCACCTCAGTCTTTCCAAATCCCACATCTCCGCAAACAAGACGATCCATAGGTCTTTGTTTCTCCATATCAGCCTTCACCTCATTCGTAGCTTTCAACTGGTCTGGTGTATCCTCATATACGAAACTTGCCTCAAGAGCATGTTGCAAATACCCATCGGGACTATACGCAAATCCTTTTTCTTTTCTACGTTGAGCATATAATTTTATCAAATCACGAGCAATATCTTTTACCTTTGTCTTCACACGCTCCTTCACACGTTCCCATGCGCCACTACCAAGTTTGCTTACACGAGGAGGCTCCCCTTCTTTTCCTTTGTATTTAGACACCTTATGCAAAGCATGAATGCTAACATATATGGTACCGCCACCCTGATAAGTGATTTTTATTTTCTCAACCATCACGCCATTCTCCGGCACGCGGACAAGTCCACCAAACTGGCCAATTCCATGATCTATATGCACAACATAATCACCTATCTCGAACTGTTGAATCTCTTTCAGAGTCAGAGCTACCTTACCCTTACGAGCCAGACTTGACTTTAGACTATATTTATGGAAGCGGTCAAATATCTGATGGTCAGTGAAGAAACATTGTTTTAGGCTCTCATCTATATAACCTTCATGAATAGCCTTGTTTACAGGAGAGAAAACAATCTCATCAGCCTCAGTCTTCGACATCTCATCGAATATATCCCTAAGACGTTCCATCTGTTTCTCCGAATCAGCAAAGATGTTTATCTTGTATCCCTCACCCTGCAAACGCAAGAACTCTTCTTTTATCATATCGAAGTTCTTATGGAATTGCGGCTGAGGTAAAGTATGGAACTGTATATCTCCTTGTGACTTTAATTCTACAATTTTGTAATCAGATAATTTCCTCACCAATTCTTCACCACGAATCATAATATGATCGCGATTCATGTCAGTATCCTGTTCTGCATTTTCTCCAAGTGAGCTCTGCGCCTGACGCGAAAAGCCCTCTTCATAAATCTGCGTCACTTTATCACAAACATATACTACATCATGACATACAAAAACAGAATTCTTTGGTAAGAAATTAAAAAAAGAAACATACTCCGCACCATCATTCACAATCTCAGGTACCACAGTCATGCTATCCACTTTATCCTTTGATAACTGAGACTGAACATCAAAAGTACGGATACTATCTACATCATCACCAAAGAAATCAATACGATATGGCATCTCAGACGAGAAAGAATAGATATCCACAATACTACCACGCACAGCAAACTGACCAGGTTCATAGACATAATCAGCATGTTGCATTCCCAAGTCAAAGAGGTGTTTTTCCAAATCGTTAAGATCTACAGAATCTCCAACCGAAATCCGTATGGTATTATCTGTAAGGACCTTCTCAGATACAACCTTCTCAGATATAGCATCTGGATAAGTCACTATAAAGAGACCATTCCCATTATCAACATTCTGCAAACGAGTCAGAACTTCTGTACGAAGAATCTCATTAGCTGCATCTTTCTGATTATATTTTATAGCACGACGATATGAAGACGGGTAGAAAAGCACTTGGGAATCACCAAGCAGTTGTAATAAATCGTTATAGAAATAACCAGCTTCATCTTGATCATCTAACACAAACAACCAGACCCCGACTTTTATGATTCCAGCAAACAACATAGCAGTTGACGAACCTTTAAGTCCGCCAACCTGCACTCTTTTAATCTTTGTGTTACTTAACTGTTTTTGAAAAGCCTTCGCTTCATTACCAGAAGCAATCTGCTTAAGAAGAATGTCTATATGCACGAGCAAAAAGTTGTACAAAGAACACTGCATCCCTACTTGGAGTCAGCAACTTCTCTGATTTCATTTTAATTACCCGGGATTTTCCCTGATCCGCTGTTTGATACGGCTGAGAAAGAAATACAGAAGTAGAATTTACCATAGGCATACATTTTATTGGTTCTATACTTCTTTAAACGCAGCCAATCCTAATTTATTATATTATTTAGCTTTTTTAATTATTACACCTTCATTTTTCTTTTCGAACATCCATTTTTGAACATACTCTATCCATTCTGCTGCAGAGTGAAAACCATCTTCCTTCTCCATATCCGCACAAAAAGTTACGTAATATTTTAGAGTATTTTGTTTATCTAACTTCAGTACACACATATACTGTAGTTCGTCTTCAGCAACATCAGCTAAATACTTCTCTGGCACATATACAGCAAGTCCGACAGCCTCGGGTGCATACAATTCCTTCTTTCCATAATCTGGGAAATCTTTTCCCCAGGACACAGCCAATCCATTCTTTTTCACCCATCCAAATGGCTCCTGACCTACCTTCTGTACACCTGTACACATTTGCCACTTCACCAATGGACCATTACTAAATACCTGCACTTCAACCTCCCTGTGTCCTGCATAAAGAATATAACGAGTCTTAATATTATTACCATTCCATCCCATATCCTTCATCTCCACAATAGTACGCAACGGACCATAAGCAATAATACGTTCACCTCTAATCTTCACGTTTTCTACAAGCACTGGACTGCCATTTTTAAATTCTCGAAGAGTACCACAGCCCATACTGCCTCCTGCCCATAACACATCATTTCCCAGTCCTTCATCCAAATCTTTCTGCACACTATAGAAATGAGTTCTCTCCAATTCAAGTCCTTGCTTTCGCTTGCCATACAAATCTATATTCTGTCTATTATCAAAATACACACGATAAGCTGTCAGTTCACTTTCAAGCTCAGCACCATGAGGAAATACATCTTTAAACAAATAACTATCACCAGCAGCCTCTATATTGTTTATTGTTGGGTATTTACCATACTTATCGTTTAACCCCATATTAGCATACACCCTTGCTGGATATACCTTCTGTTCACCCTCAGAACGAAGGCAGACATTATATTTGTTTTCAATACCGCCATCAACATCTGCAAGAAAAACCAACTCATCTGGACATAGGTCACCATTCATATCATCCAACTGACATGGCACTTCTATTCCGTTAAGTGTAACTACAGCTGATTTCACAGCAAATTTCAATTCTCTCAAATCTACCACAACAGGGTAATCCTTGACAGATTTCAGTTTCGTGTTACTGACATTAATCTTAAAACTCTCTTCACTCGCATTTGCGCAAATACACATTGCAAGCAAGGCAAAACTTACAAACTTTTTCATAGCTTTTAATATTTTCCTGCAAAGATAAGAAAAATTCGTACCTTTGCATCCGAATCAAAGATTTTTTATTTCTGTATAATTCCACAATGGCTATACAACATCTGCTTCAAGGCAAGACTGCCACATATTTCACCCTCGGTTGCAAACTGAATTTTGCCGAAACCGCATCTATTGCACAAAAACTGCAAAAACTCGGAGTTCGCAAAGTCAGCAAAGGAGAAGTTGCTGATATATGTATCGTTAACACGTGCTCAGTAACCGAGGTGGCAGATCACAAGTGTCGCCAATCTATACACCGTCTAATCAAGAACAACCCTGGTTCATACGTTGTAGTTACAGGTTGTTATGCAGAATTAAAACCACAAGAAATAGCCTCAACCCCAGGAGTCAGTCTTGTAATAGGGACAAAAGACAAAGGCTGTCTTATTGATAAGATAATTGAAAACTTCACAAATCACGAACTCTCTGAAAAATCAGCTGAAACAAATACTACCAACGACCCAACTATATCGTCTAAACAATTCTTCCCCTCATGTTCTAGAGGTGACCGCACACGTTATTTCCTGAAAGTACAGGATGGTTGCAATTACTTTTGCACTTATTGCACCATTCCATTTGCTCGAGGTCGTTCTCGCAACGGCAGCATAGTATCATTAGTTAAACAGGCAAATGAGGTTGTTGCTGAAGGTGGCAAAGAAATTGTAATTACAGGAGTGAACATAGGAGATTTTGGAAGGTCAACAAACGAAACATTTCTCGATCTGATAAAAGCATTAGATAAAGTAGAAGGTATAGAACGATACAGAATATCAAGTATAGAACCCAATTTGCTTACAGAAGAGATTATTGACTTCTGCGCATCTTCCAGACATTTCATGCCACATTTCCATATTCCTCTTCAATCAGGATCGAACAAGGTATTACAACTGATGCATCGCCACTATGATACAGCATTATTCCGCAGCAGGATTGATTACATCCAGCAATCAATGCCTGATGCATTTATTGGAGCAGATGTTATTGTAGGCACACGTGGAGAGACGGAAGAATTGTTTAACGAATCACTGCAGTTTATCGAGTCACTTCCAATTACCCAACTACATGTTTTTTCCTATTCTGAACGACCTGGTACAAAGGCTTTGGAAATTCCCCATATTGTTAGTCCACAGGAAAAACATGAACGCAGTCAACAACTCATCAGCCTTTCTGAACAGAAACTGAAAGCATTCTACCAATTACAAATTGGCAGTACGCGTCCAGTACTTTTTGAACACGCGCCAAAAGGCAAACCAATGCATGGGTTTACCGACAACTATATTCGCGTTGAAACACAAAACGACATAAAATTGGACAATAAAATCACCAAAGTAAGACTCGGAGATTTTAACACTAAAGGAGATGCTCTGAAAGCTACCGATTTTTTACCATTTTAGCACACTCGTATTACAAAATAGCTCCAGTTAACTCTTTTTAACGTCTGCGTTAAATCTATATAACATAAAAAAATCTAATTTTGCGTCCCCAAGAAGGGTAAACTATGCCCTGATAATAGAGGAAAAATTGTGGATGAACTGTAATATACATTATATAATATATAAAGCAGCCTTAACTTACATTCACACAAAACTAAATTGTCAAACTAATACTAAAACATATTTTTACTAACTTATAATCATGAAAAAAGTACTATTAAAAGTTGCTTTCTTCGGAACGTTACTATGCTACTCCTGCGAGAACACCTTCAAGGATATATATGGTGACGTAAAAGAAGATCAAGCACCTTCATGGCTCGGCGGTAGTATCTACTCTGAGCTACAAAGTGGCGACCACTTGGATGGCACATTTTCGACCTACTTGCGACTGATTGATGATTTAGGCTATGCCGAGGTTCTGGACAAGACAGGTAGTAAAACCATCTTCCCATCCAATGATGAAGCTTTCGCACGCTTCTTTGCCAAAAACAATTGGGGAGTTTCGTCTTATGAAGATTTAACCTATTCTCAGAAGACCTTACTTGTAAAATCATCCATGTTAGACAACGCCTTGCTCATTGGCATGTTATCAAATGCCAGTGCAGGAAGTACAATCGCAGAAGGCGTAGCGATGAAGCACCCAACCAACATCAATGTCATCGATACAATTAACCAAGTTAAGGTTGCATCAATGCCACAGAACAATGTTTATTGGGATTACTGGCGTCAAAACAACAAAGACATCTACAGTGTAAGCGACAAAACTACTCCAACGTTGGTACACTTCACACGTGAGCACATGGTAAAGAATAATATTACCACAACAGGAGACAATTCCGACTTCGAAATTCTCACCGGTGAAAAATATGATTCTGAAGCTAAGAATGTATTTATTTTCAACAACAAAGTAATCAAATCAGACATCACTTGTTTGAATGGATATATTCATCAGGTTAAGGATGTACTCGTACAACCCGGCAACATGGCTCAGATTATCAAAGAGCAAGCAAATACCAAGTACTGGGATCACATTTTGGATTATTACGCTACTCCATACTTTGACGCAGCCACTACACAGAACTACAATAACTGGGTAGAACAGTACTCTGACATTGCTACTAAATACGGGTACCAGAAACATGATTCTATTTTCCAAATACGATACATGAGTTCACGCTCTCAGGGTTCAGCATTAAATGTAGATCCAAACGGAGCCAGCAAGTCAACTACTGAAATTTTACGTTTCGACCCAGGATGGAATACATACTACCCACCATCAGAATACAACACAACTGGAGACCAGAATCAATTATCAGACATTGCTGCAATGTTTGTTCCTACAGATGAAGCTGTGGAGGATTACTTCTTGCCAGGAGGTTCTGGTGAATACATTATCAATGTATATGGTAAGAAACCAAATACTAAGGCAAATCTGTTTGAGAACCTTGACAGTCTGCAAAAGGCTCGTCCTTCTATCTTGACAGCATTTGTCCGCAACCTTCAGAATGCTTCATTTGTAAGTTCTGTTCCTAGCAAATTCACTTCTTTGATGAATGATGCCAGTGAAAACCTTGGCATGAACATGGACAAACTACAAACTAAGCCAGGAGGTTATGACATCAACATTGCAAATAATGGTGTGATTTATAAACTCAATCAAATGATTGCACCAGACGAGTATAGCGCAGTACTTGCACCTTCATCAACATACAAGGATATGCAGGTAATGAACTGGGCTGTTCAGGATTGGCATTCAGATGCAACTACAAGTTACTTGTCATTAGACTACAAGTACTTCTTGCTCTCAATGAAATCCAACTACGCATTCTTCATTCCAGATGATGATGCATTTGGCTCATCAGACATTTACTATCTTGACCCAACAACTCTGGGACATACATACCCAGAAGTAATACACATCTACTATGATGCAACAAAAAAGAGTGAGCCAAGAATTCAGGCAGAAACATACAGGTATGATTTAAGCACAAATACCATTGGTTCATTAGTTGGATCTATGGATATCGGTTCTGTTAATGCACCAAACCGTCGTCTTAAGTCAGCTCTCACTGACATTCTGAACTATCACACTGTAGTGCTCAATAACGGTGACACAATTGGTATAACAACTCAGAATCACTATTACAAGACTAAGCATGGTGGAGAAGTTTACATTGACTTCAACTCTAACCCACGTACTGGAATGGAGATAAAGAGTGGTGCTGCTATTGATAACGGCATGCCATCTTCCAAACTTTATACAGGGAAAGCATCTTATTTCAGTCAAGCTAACGGTACAGCATATCGTATCGACCATGTTATTCAGCCTACTATCAAGAGTGTTGCAGAGATCCTGAGAACTACACCACAATTCTCTAAATTCTACAATGCCTGCGGTATTTTCTCCAACTCAGAATTGCTGTCATGGATTGGCATATCTGCTGAAAAAGCAGAAGGAGAAGTAAAGAGTCCACAAGAGCGATACATACTTTTCAGCCAGCAAGACGGCAGCTACAACTCTCTTGATGCTGTAGATGGAAATGTAATGCTCTTCAACACTTACAACTACACATTATACGTGCCTAACAACAATGCAATGGATGCAGCATACGCTTTAGGATTACCTGATGTAGAAGATATTTATACTAAGTTCGAGGATCTCTCGCCAACTTATCCAGAAGGATGTCCAGAACCTCAGGCTTCAGAACTGAAAGAAAAACTGGACGTACTCAAAAATTTTGTTCGCTATCATTTCCAGAACATATCATTATATGCTGACGTTGACAATCTTCCGAGTGCTTCATACCAGAGTATGTACACAAACAACTATGGTTTGGCACAGGAATACACAGTATCTGGTGGAAACAAACAACTTTCATTAAAAGATGCTGCAGGAAACACTCATACTATAAATGCTAATAACACATCAATGGCATCCAACCAGATGGCTCGTGATTATTGGTTAAACGACAAACGCACAACTGCAACAGAAATTGCAACTTCTTCGTTCTGTGTACTTCATGAACTTTCAAGCGCTCTTAACTATAATAGCAAGACCTCAAGCAATCCGAATGCACGTTACGACTACGGAAAGAGCTGGGGAACTAACAATGTAAAACAGCGCAAGGCCTCAATGAGAACAAAAAAATAACCTAAAATACACTAACTATGAACAATATATTAAAAATAAACAGCCATAGATTTGGGGCCATACTGCTAACAGTATTGCTGAGCATGTTCTCTCATGCAGCAATGGCACAAGGCACACGCGTCTCGGGTACCGTATCCGACGAGATGGGTCCTGTCATGATGGCAAATGTTGTTGAACGAGACGGCAACAACCGTATCATCAACGCAACAACTACCGACTTCAACGGTAACTTCGCTTTGGCTATTAAAAGTCCAAAGAACAAACTTGTCATCTCTTACGTGGGTAACAAGACCGTTACCCTTCCACTGAACGGAAAACAGAAAGTTTTCAAGATATTCATGGAATCTGAAACACAACTTCAAGAAGTTGTCGTTAAGGCAGTAAAGAAAACTGACGTGGGTGGTCTGAACATCCCAGTAAAAGAAATGACCGTTGCTACACAGACATTCAACATGGAAGATGTGGAAGGTCTCGCATTTACCTCTGCTGACGAAGCCCTGCAAGGTGAAATCGCCGGTCTTGATATCGTTGCAAACTCAGGTAACCTTGGTGCTGGTACTCAGATGCGTCTTCGTGGTGTAACAACTATCAATGGTGATGCCAACCCACTTATCGTTGTGGACGACAAAATTTTTGACAATCCAGACGAAAGTTTCGACTTCGCTAATGCAACAGAAGAACAATACGCATCACTGCTTTCTGTAAACGTCGATGATATCGCAAAGATTGACGTCCTTAAGGATGCTGCAGCAACAGCTGTTTGGGGTGCTTATGGTGCAAATGGTGTAATCCAGATTACTACCAAGCGCGGTATCCGTGGTAAGACTAAAGTCAATGCTTCTTATAAGTTTACTGGCACATGGATGCCAAAAGGCTATAAGTTGCTCAATGGTGACGACTACACAATGTTGTTGAAAGAGGAATTCTACAATCCATCACAGAGTTCTGCTGCTACAGCTACAATGCGTGAGTTGAACTATGACAAGTCATGGGCTGAATATGAGAACTGGAACAACAACACAGACTGGGTTAAGGAAGTATCTGATTTCGGTAAACTTCACAACATAAACCTCAACATCACTGGTGGTGGCGAAAAGGCTACGTTCCGTATTTCTGGTAGCTATGACAATCAGACAGGTTCTATCATCAAGCAGAAACTCGATCGTCTTACTACCCGCCTTACTCTTGACTACGACGTAAGTGACCGCATTCGTTTCTCCACAAACTTTGCCCTCACATACACTAACAACCAAAAGAACTACACAGACCTTTTAGCAATTGCACAGAAGTTGTCTCCTAACATGGCTGTTTATCGTCAGGATCAGTACGGCAATGACACTGGTGAATTCTATATCATGAACCCAGAAGGTGATCCGACAACAGGAAACTACTCTTCTGTAAACCTGCGAGCTATGCGTAATCTTGGTAACCCTGTTGCAATAGCACATCAGGCATGGAAGAAAGAATCTACTTATCGTATTACTCCAGACTTCCTCTTGAAATATGAATTGCTTGGCAAAGACCCAGACAAACATCGTCTGACTCTTTCTGCTGATGTTGACTTTGATATCTATGCAAACAGTTCACCAACTTGGCATCCAGCTTCACTTAACACAGGAGCAAACGCAACAGGATGGACAGCTACTGACTACAACTCAAGTTCAAGTTCAGAAAGCAACCGCTTCAAGATTGGTGCAGAAGGAAAACTCACCTTCACTCCACACTTCAACAATGAAGACTGGTCTGCATCTGCATTACTTCGTTATCAGATGCATACATCTAAATACAACAGTCAAGGCAACACTCTTTATGGTCTCCCAGCAGGCATTACATCACCTACTGTAAACGCAGGTATGAGCACTTCGGGTATGACCAACTCAACAAGCCGTTCAGCAGACGAGAACATCCTGTTCAATGCTCACGCATCATACAAGAGTATTTACAACTTAGGATTCTCTATGCGTATGGATGGCAACTCTAAGTTCGGTCCTTCACATAAATGGGCTGCATTCCCAGGTATTTCTGGACGTTACAATATCAGTGATGAGAAATTCGTTCGCTCATGGTTACCAGAAGTTATCTCTCTGTTCGGCATTCGTGCCAGCTGGGGTATCAACGGACGAGCTCCTACGACAGACTATCTGTACTACAACAAGTATAATACAAGTGCCGGATATTACGGAAAAGGTAGTGTAGTACAATATGGTAGCGTAGATGGAATGAAACTAGATGACCTTCGCTGGGAAAAGACTACTTCCTTGAACATCGGAGCTAACCTGAATTTCTTCGAAGATAAACTGACTATCGACTTCGACTACTATCGCAAAAACACCAGTGACCTGCTTATGACAGGTGTTGGTATTCCAAGTTCAACAGGTTACTCTTCACTCTCATGGTATAATGTTGGTAAGATGACCAATAATGGTTGGGAAGTCAATGTTTCAGGTCGCGATTTCATCAAGATTGGCAAGAAATTCTCAATCAGCGCAAGTTTCAATATGGCACAGAACGTAAACAACATCAAGGAGATGGATGAACGAGTGTTAAGTGCTATCAATACAGAATGGGACTATTCTTCTAGAGGTACTTACCTAAACAGAATCCAAGAAAACAACCCATTGGGTTCTATCTACGGCTACCGTTACAAGGGTGTTTACCAATATACTTATTCATATCTTGAAAATATGAAGAAGGAGAACAATTGGGATGCTGACCAGTATCGCAACTGGATTAACTCACAGTTGGCAGAAGGCAAGACCTTCCCAGTTGTTACAGATGCAAACGGACAGGTTGTCATGAACAACCAGGGCTCTCCACAACGTATGGCTTACTACTATAACGAAGGTGCATCGACATACGAATTCAATGGTGGTGATGCTATTTATGAAGACATCAATCATGATGGTCAGATTGACAAATACGATATCGTTTACCTTGGCAACTCAATGCCTAAGTTCAACGGAGGTTTCAGCATTACACTCAAATACGGCAAATGGAAACTTATCGCACGTTTCTCTTATCGTTATGGCAACAAGATTGTCAATGCAGCCCGTATGAATCTTGAGAATATGTACACTACAAACAATCAGACAGCTACAGTAAACTACCGTTGGCGTAAGGATGGAGATGTCACTCCTATTCCTCGTGCTCTCTACAATGTAGGTTACAACTGGCAAGGCTCAAGCAGATATGTTGAAGACGGATCATTCTTACGATTCCAGAACCTTCAGCTCTCCTACTCTTTCCCACAAAAAACCGTCAAGAAGTTGGGTATGAGCAGTTTGGCGCTGTACTTCTCTGTAAACAACATCTATTGCTGGACAAAGTATAGTGGAGTTGACCCTGAAGTTTCAATTGGCGGATGGGGTGTCGCACAAGACAACTCTAAGACTCCTCGTACAAGACAGTTTACAGCTTCAATTAATATCGGATTCTAAAATAGTCTAAGAACATGAAAAAGTATTTATATATAATTCTCTCTGGACTTCTCACTGCATCTTGCGTTGACACAGCTTTGCTGCCTGATGACAAGACAGTTGACGAAGACTTCTGGAAGAAAAAAGAAGATGTAGCATTGATGGTTAATGGTGCTTACTCTCAAATGACAAGTTCGGACCTTATCACACGTCTCATTGTTTGGAGCGACTTCCGTAGCGACGAACTTGTACAGTCAACAGGTATTACTGGTGGTAACATTTACCAGCAGTTATTGCAGATTTTCACTGGAAATATCGCTGTAACCAATATGTACACCAGTTGGCAATCATTCTATTCAGTAATCAACTATTGTAATATCGTTATTGAGAAAGCTGCAGGTGTAATGGCAGAAGACCCGAACTACGCTCAAGGTGACTACCTTAATGATGTTGCACAGATGAAGACTCTCAGATCACTCTGTTATTTCTACTTGGTACGTGCATTCCGCGATGTTCCTTACATCACGACTGCATACATGCAGAACAGTCAGGAGATGAATGTTCCACAGTCTGCACCAGAAGTAGTACTTAACGGATGTATTGCAGACCTCAAGGAGGCAGCTCAAAACATTATTGCTCCAACAGCATATGACGGTTGGAAAAGCAAGGGTTGGCTCAACAGAGATGCAGTTTATGCACTTCTTGCTGATATTTACCTTTGGAAAGCATCTATTCATCATAATGATGCAAGTTATAACTCTAGTGATGATTATCAGCAATGTATTAACTATTGTGACCTTGTTATAGATTCAAAGAACAACGCCCACGTTTATAAGAAATCTGACGTTATTGATGAAAATGACAAGTATCCTGCTTTAGCAAAGTACAACAATGACTACGATGACATATTCATCACTCAGAATGCCGAGGAAAGCATTTTCGAAATTCAGTTCAGCGGACAGTATGAGAACATAGGTTCTAACGGTACTGCACTTGGAAACAATGCTATTTGTTCAATGTTGTACAAGTATCAGAACAACAACTCTGGTTACGGATATTTCAGTGCCGCTGGCATGTTCGGTATCAAGGGAACAAGCAACGTTGTATTCAACCAGGAATACGACGGACGTAAGATTAAGTTCATCTTTGACTGTAATGGTGATGCTATGGAACAGTACACTATCCGTAAAATGTGTACTGCCTCTACATTCACCTACGGTGCTCCTAATGCAGCTGGTCAAAAGCGTCAGACAGACCGCACTTACAACAATTTTGCACAAAACTACATTGTATATCGTATGACAGATGTGATGCTGATGAAAGCTGAGGCAATGGTACAGCTCGCTACAGACGGTGACATCAAACTACAGGAAGCATTCAATGTAGTAAAAGCTGTTAACGATCGTGCTCACGCAGAAGGTACGGTAACAATGGGTGACACCCTTCGCTGGGCAACATCAAGTTCAATCCAAGGAAATGCCATCAATACAAAAGTTGGAATGGAAGAACTTGTTATGGAAGAACGTCTTCGTGAACTCTGTTTTGAAGGTAAGCGTTGGTACGACCTGTTGCGTTATAACTACCGTCACACAGAAGGTGTAAACTATAATGCCATCCTTGCAGACCAGGCTAGTTTCCCAGCTAACTATCGTCCTATGATTACTCTTGCGGCAAGAAAGAGCAGTGACCTAAGCGCCCTCTATTCTAAGATGCCAACAGAACCATATCTCTACATGCCAATTAGAGAGGGAGAACTGAAAGTCAATCCAGAACTTAAGCAAAATCCTGCTTATAAAAGCAAGACTGACTCTAAGAATTACTAACATTAAGGTATAAGGAATATTATGAAAGCTAATAGAATATTCAATGAAATAAAGAGATTCTCCATCGGAGCAATAGGTATCGCCGGTATTGCCCTATGCACAGTTTCTTGTTCTAACGAACCAGACGGAGAAGACCTCTATACAGCAACTGGAAAGACTATTGCAGAATATCTGGATGAAGACCCAGACTTGTCTTCATTCGTTTACATTCTGCGTCAGGTAGGACTTGACAAGACATTGGCATCCTATGGTCAATACACATGTTTTGCACCTTCTAATGCTGGTATAACTGCATATATTGACAGTTTGTACGAAGATGACAAATCCCCTATTCCACATAATGGAATGACAGAGAAGTCACTCTATGGTCTTACTGATAGCCTTTGCAACGACATCGCTAAGTTCCACCTTCTGTCAAGCCTGAGAACAATTGCAGACATGAGTGGTAGCAGTACATCTATCAACACGATGCTCGGTTACGCATTTACCGCATCTATTGATGACCAGGGACGTACTACTCTTAATAATGTAGCACATATCATTAATGCCGACAACGAGGCAACTAATGGTTATTTCCACAAGTTGGACAATGCTATATCACGAGACACACGAACTCTTCCAGACGTACTTCATAGTATTGATGGTTATAGCATCTTCTATCAGGCATTGGTAAAGACAGGACTTGCAGACTCATTGAAGAAAAGCAACAAGGGTATTGTTTACACTTTGTCGGACGAGACTGACACAAACGGTCAGGATCTTTATTCACCTAAAGAATGCCGTGTTGCATTTACGCTCTTTGCAGAATCTGACGAAGTAATGAAGGCTAATGGAATTAACTCATTCGACGACCTTGTTGCTTATGCAAATGAAAAGTATGGTCCTGCAGCAAGTTGGTACCACTATCTGAACGAAAAAGGTCTGACTGTAAATACAGGAACTACAGACAAGGATTTCAGGGAGCGTAATAATGCACTTAACATGTTTGTTGCATACCATATACTCTATGCAGGAATGGCTATTGATAAGATACTGTTCTCAAGAGAGGCATACTCTTCAGGTGGTTATACAGCATACAATTACTGGAACTACAATCCAGAGACTTGTTACGCAGAAGTATATGACTACTTTGAAACTATGCTTCCTAACACCCTGATGAAGATTTGGGGCGGCAAGTATGGCAGCACCAGTCAGTTGTACATCAACCGTTGGAAACTCAACAACACTCTTACAGACGAGGTTGGAACTCCTGGTTCTTCATCAATGCATCCAATGCGTCAAACTGGTGTAAAGATTAACCGTGACCTCAACAAGGGCGCACTGAACGGATATATCCATGCAATAGATAAGATGCTCGTATACGACACTAACGTTCCTAATGGAGTTCTCCATGAACGTATGCGTTTCGAGACTACTACTTTCTTACCTGAATTTGGAAACAATGGTTTGCGCTTCATCTCAGCAAACGAAGCATTTGCTCTTAATGGTGGTCAGGGCTCTGGTGCACGTATCGCATTCCCTGTAAACTACTTCAACAATGTATATTGCTATAATGGTGAAGGTACTAAGGTAAGATACAATGTAAACGGAGCTTACAACGCATGGCAAGCAAACTGTTTCCAGGGTTGGGGACAGTATGACCTCGCAATCAAACTTCCACATGTGCCAACAGGTACATACGAACTTCGTCTTATGTACGTACCAATGTCTCATGGTGGATTCATGCAATTCTATCTCGGAACAAGCAAGAACGTACAGGAAATGGAAATTCTCGGACTTCCTCTTGACGTACGTGTTCCTGCATCTGACGAGCGTATCGGTCTTACACCTGCAGACGAGGAGGACGACCTCGGTATAGCAACAGACAAAGCACTTCGCAACCGTGGTTACATGCGTAGTCCAATGTCATACCGTCAACACCCGGAAAGCCGTGATGAAGGTACTACAGGCAACTTGAATATGCGTACAACATGTGATGCATCAAGTTGGGCACTGCGTAAGATTCTCATCACAAAGCAGTTTAAGCAGAGCGAAGATTACTGGTTCCGTATCAAGAACATGATTTCTGACGACTCTGAACTCAAATGGCAATTCGACTATATCGAATTTGTGCCAGTAGATATCGTTAACAGTACCGAATATTCGGAAGACTGGATGTAACCTAATCTAATACTAAATACTATTATGAAGATTTACAAATATATAGGTTTCACGATGTTGGTTGCGACTGCTCTTACAACCGCATCATGTTCCGATTGGAACGACTGGAACGACCCTCAGACTATGGCAGACGCAAATCCGTATTCTGACAAGACTCTTTGGGATAATATCTCGAGCAGATCAGAATTGCAGAATTTCAAGATAATTCTGGAAAAAGTAAACTGTCAGGATTTGTTCAAAACAAACAGATTCCTTACTTTATGGGCTCCAACACTGACTGATGCTCAGCGCGACTCTATTCTCGCACTCAAAGACAGTGTCATTATGAACCAGTTTATTAAGAACCACATTGCTGAATATAACTATCAGGCAACAGGTGTTCTGGATAGCCGTATCCACACTCTTAACGATAAAGCATACGCATTTACTGGCAGTAATTACGCATATACATTCAACAATGTTAAGTTAGCACAGGCAAACATCCCTAACAATAATGGTACTTTGCACATACTTGCTGGCAATTCTCCATTCTTGCCTAATGCATATCAATATATATGGATTGCAAACGACGTGGATTCTATTGCAAAATATTTTAAGCAGTATGAAATAACAGAATTGGATCCATCTCAGTCTGTCCTTGGTCCTATTGTTAACGGAAAACAGACTTATATAGATTCTGTCATGGTTACTTACAACTCTATGACAAATTCTATGAGAGCACAACTCAACAATGAAGACTCTACTTATACATTCCTTATGCCTAACAATGAGGCTTATGATAAAATGTACAAGGCAATCAAGTCGCTTTACAAATATAAGGAAAGCACTCAGGGTCAGAACGTAGCTGATGCAAAATCTACTACATACGCTACAATCACAGGAACTTCAAATGTAGAGTACCTGAACTTCCTTGCTGACTCTCTCACTCGTCGTCAGATTGTAAACAACCTTGCATATAGCCACACCAACAGATTCAACAAGGCATATTTTGACGATGGAAGTATTGCTCTCGACACTATTTTCTCTACTTACCGCAACAAATTCTCAGAGCCAGACAGAATCTTTGATGATGCTCACATCGTTTCAAAGCAGAAGTTGTCTAATGGTAATGCAGTAATCGTTGACTCACTTGGATTTAAATCTTGGGAGACTTACAATAGAGAAAATACTATTGTCGGAGCTATGCCATGCCGTGTTCTGAATGGCAATCTCCAAAGAAAGTTATTAAATGCAGCTGACGTAAATACTGAATTAGTTGATTTGAACAATCAGTCAGGTTTTACATATTGTCAGGCAGAACCTACTTCAAGTTTCGTAAAACCAGAAGTGGACTACTACCTCACAGGTGTATTGTCTGGCAAATATCGCATTTATGCAGTTATTCCTCCAGTGAATATTGACAAAAACGATGACTCTGAAACGATTCTTCCGAATTGGCTTTCGTTCACTATGAACTACTTCAACGGTACAAAACTCGTTGACTACCAGTTTACCAACGAAAGATTTGATCCGAATAATGCTGAAGTTATCACGCATAATCCAAATACTGGAGCAGAAGTAAAGACAAAGATTGACAACAAAGACTTCTTCAACAACATAGAAAAGGTTGATACTATGTTGTTGGGTGAATTCACATTCCCATACTGCTATGTAGGTTTGAATGATGTTTACCCTAACATCAAGGTGACATGTTCAACCAAATTCAGTACACTCGCCTCAAGAGGTCATGTAAATGCATTCGACAGAACCATACGTATACATGCTATCATTATGCGTCCTGTAGAGTATGACGACTATCTTAAAGAAGAAGAGTAACCTTTAAAATGTAATATGAATATGAAAAATATATTTTCAATGTTTAAGCATCAGTATTTACGCCTGCCGCTTTTTGCTATGATGATAGCATCAGGCACAGTTGCTTTTGCACAAGATGAAGCTGAAGAGCAGGCTCCTGAGCGCAAGCCAGTTAAGGCAACAAAAGTTGTCAAGCAGTATCCTACGATTACTCTTCACGGTAACGTCATTGACCTTGGAACAAAAGCTCCACTTGCCGGTGTGCAGATTCAGGCTTTAGGCAACAACAAATATACAGCTATGAGCGACGAAGAAGGTAACTTCGAGATTAAAGTGCCTAAATTCGTAACCTCACTTTACGTATTTTCACCTGAATATCTCAGTCAGCAGGTAGCAATAGACCCACGTGATTCTATAGCAACTATTGACATAAAGATGTTAAGTGATAAGTTTAACACAATGTATGATCAAAGCACTAATATCACTGCCAGCACCAAAGCTGAAATAGATTCCCGTTATTCAACAATCGACGGAGACATATCAAAGCAGCTTAATGGTGATGTACGTGCTATCACTCGTTCTGGCGTAGTCGAGAATGGTGCTTCAATGTTTATACGTGGTCTTAACTCTCTCAATGCAAATGCTCAACCGCTCATTGTAATTGATGGTATCGAACAGGATATGATGCTTGACCGCACAGCACTTCATGAAGGTCAATTCATGAATGTCCTTGCAAACATCTCTCCTAACGACATTGAGAGTGTAGAAGTCCTGAAAAATGCTACAGCACTTTATGGCTCACGTGGTGGTAATGGTGTAATCCTTATCAACACCAAGCGCGGTCGTTCTATGGCTACACGCATCGATGCAAATATCTATGCAGGGGTTCAGCTCATCCCTACCCTTCCAAAGATGATGGATGCTTCACAGTATCGCACATACGCATCCGAGATGATTGGAACTGTGATGCAGCAGAACAACTACAACAAGACTATCTCGTTCAACTTCCTGAACGACGATCCTACTGGTTACTACTACAACACATATCATAACAATACTGACTGGACGAAGGAAACTTATAGAAATGCCATTACACAGAATTATGGTATCAATGTCCAAGGAGGTGATGCTGTAGGTATGTACAACCTCTCTATGGGATACATGAAGGCTCAGCAGACAGCGAAACAGAATGATTTCGACCGTATGAACATCCGTTTCAATACTGATATTGAAATCATTCCTATTCTGAAGACCAGATTCGACCTGTCTATCTCTCGTGTTAATAGTAATGTATTTGACACAGCTATCCCTACAGACCTTTCTAAGGGAACAATCTCATCTCCTACATTCCTGTCCCTCATCAAGGCTCCTATCGTAGCTCCTTATGAATATAATGGAGTTATCAAGGCTTACTCTAATATCCTTTCCAGTTACGATGATATTTTCGAACAACTCAACTCAGTTCAGAGCGGTCTCGGCACAAAGCAGTCTTTGGCAAACCCGTCATCTATTCTTGAGTATGGTAAAGGTGACAACAAGAATAAAAATGAGAATACAAACTTTAACCTGCAACTTGCTCCTACATTGCAAATCAACAAGCATTTGAAAGCAACACAGGTTTTCAGCTATACCCTCATTCGTAACTCTCAGCGTTATATGCGTCCATACAAAGGTGTTCCAAGCTTCATTATCGATGGTCTGGGCACAGTGTACTCAAAGGTTGCGTCTTTCCAGGCAAAAGAAAATAATATCGTAAGCAACACTCGCGTTGACTGGGAAAATCTCTACAATGGAAGTCATAGCATCAAGGTATTTGGTGGATTCCGTTTCAACAGATTCAAGTATGATGCAACTCACCTCTACACTCAGCACACGACTCAGTCGGATGACAAGAACCCATCTCTTTCTTCTGGATACCAGGGTGTAAATGGTACTGCTGACGTATGGAAACAGATTCAGATCTACGTAAATGCTGACTACAACTATCAGAACCGTTACTTCGCTACTGTATCAGCACTTGCTGAAGCAAATAGCCGTTTCGGTAAGAATGCAGGTACAAAGATGTTTGGAACTGGCTGGGCATTCTTCCCAAGTGTTCAACTCGGTTGGGTACTTACCAACGAAAAATGGTTCAGAAAGAACAAGGGTGTTAACTATCTGCGTGTGAATGCAGGTTTCGACATGAGTGGTAATGACAACATATCAAACTATGCTGCTCGTACAGCCTACTCTTCTGTACGCTACAACAACAATGCTATTGGTTCTCAGTTAACAAACATCGGTAATGACAAGATAAAGTGGGAAACAACAAAGAAGTTCAACGTAGGACTTGAAGGGAACTTCGTTGACAACCGCATTTCTCTTGCATTCAACTACTACATCCATTCAACTACGAACCTTCTCACACTTAAGACATTTGAAAATCCAATTGCCGGTATAAACAATTACTGGACAAACGGTGGTTCTCTGCGCAACCAGGGATTTGAATTCACACTTAGTGGCAAACCAGTAGTCACTAAAGACTGGAAATTCGAACTTGGCGCTACTGTAGGTCACTATAAGAACAAGATTACATCTCTTCCAGACGGTGATTACACATCATCAATCTATGGCGACAAGAACATTCTCACAGCTGTAGGAAAGCCAGTAGGAGTATTCTATGGATACCAGACAGAAGGCGTATTTGCTTCTGCTGCTGAGGCTGCCCGTTATGGTGTTTCACACACTAATGCAGAAGGACAGACAACTACAAACCTCTACATGGTTAACACAGCAGGTCAGAAAGTTGATTTCGCAGCAGGAGATGTACATTTTGTTGACCAGAATGGTGATGGTGTCATTTCAGAAGCAGACAAAGTAGTTATCGGTAATCCAAACCCAGATATCTATGGTCACATATTTGCGACTCTGAACTTCAAGCGCGTCACTCTCAGCATGAACTTCAACTACAGCGTTGGCAACGATATTTACAACTACCAGCGTGCACTCCTCAACTCAGGTAGCAATTTCTTCAATCAGCAGGTTGCAGAAACTAACCACTGGCGTTATGAGGGACAGCGTACAGACATTCCTCGTATCAACTACGGTGATCCACTGGGCAACAACCGCTTCAGTGACCGTTGGATTGAGGATGGCAGTTATCTTCGTTTGAAGACTATCAATGTAGCATACAAAATTCCTATTCCAACATCATGGTCATGGCTTCAGGGACTCTCTGTATGGGCTGAAGCACGTAACGTATTTACAATCTCACGTTACAAGGGATCTGACCCAGAATTTAGCATTGGCAACGGTGTCCTCTATCAGGGTATTGATGCAGGCAACCTTGCACAGGGTCGTTCATTCCTTCTTGGTGTAAAGATTAACCTCTAATAACATTAAAAAATTCACAGCAATGAAAAACAATAATATGAAAAGAGCCACCACAATACTTCTTGGGACTTTTCTTTCTGCCTCCCTTCTCTTCACATCCTGTATGGATGTAGAAAGTGACCGTCAGGCATTTGAGCCAAATCTCAATGAGAAGACAGACTCTGTATTCTATGCATTTGGTATCGCACAAGCAATGCAGCAACTGGCCGACCAGTATTTCTACCAAGGTGAAATGCGTGGCGAATTGGTTAAGACAACCCAATATACAGATAGTATGCTTTCTCAGTTGAAGAACTTCAGCGCGACAGTAGCAAACAGATACGATTCTGCTTATGTATATTATCGTGTTATAAATAACTGTAACTATTACCTAACGCATCGTAACAGAGACTTACGCACAGGGGCAACTGATGTGACAAAGAATGAATATGCTGCAGTACTCGCCTATCGTGCATGGGCATACCTGCAACTGGCACGCAACTACGGCACAGTTCCATTCTTTACAGAGCCTCTTACAAGCATCTCTCAGATTGAAGACAATCAATTCCCGTCTTATAACCTTGATCAGATTGCCAACGCTCTCTGTCCTGAATTGCTTAGCTATTCCGGCACTCCTGTACCAAACTATGGTACAAATATCAACGTAGGAAATATCAATAGTGGCAGTTCTAAGTCTATCAATACTCAGAAAATTTTCATCCCTGTTGATGTAATACTTGGAGATCTATATCTTGAGACTGGTAAATACAAAGACGCAGCTGACAGCTACTTCAAGTATCTTAGTACGACAAAGACTACAATGCCTACAGTACATACAACATTAAAGATGCGTTCTGCCGACATGTCTTTCCCGACAGACATTCAAAGAATTTGGGCTGACAATTATATCAACATATTCTCAGCAGGAAACTCTTCAACATGTTTGGATATAGTTTCTTACATTCCAATGGCTGTCAACAGTCTTCGAGGAACAGTTACTAACGTACCTATAACTTTTGGTTATGACTACTACGCATTGTCTGCAAGAGAACGTTGGATTGAAAATGTACAACTCGACAAATCTCAAGAATACGACAATCTTGTTGCGAATCTTGACTATTACTACTGGAAATCTGTAACAGGTGGTCTGCCAGGTCAGAACATCACTTCTGGCAAATATGGTGATATGCGTTCACTTTCCAATATCTACCCAACCCGTTCTACGACACCAATGCCAAGTGACGATGACGAAGAGACTACAGAATGGATAAATAAATTTCAAAGCGGAAATATTATCCTTTACCGTGTAACTACTGTTTATCTCCATCTTTGCGAAGCACTCAATCGTATGGAACTGCCAGATGCTGCATTTGCATTCTTGAAGGAAGGTCTTACAACAAATCTCACACTACCAACAACAACTTGGCTCTCTGATGACGCAAAGAACTACTTCTTGAATACCTTCCTCAATGCTGCCAACGAAGATACATATAAGGCAAACTCACAACCAATCCACGGACATGGATTCGGAGACACTGCTGATGGAAACTACTCTAATGCATCTCCTTATACATTCAAGTCGGAAATCGCACGCAAATTCGCTGAAATCGATGCTCTGAGCAATAAAGAGACTATCTACCCAGGTCTTTCAGCACGCATAGCAGCTGGCACAACAACTAAGTCTGATACGATTATGGCTATGGAAGAACTTCTTTGCGACGAGGAAGCAATGGAATTCTGTTTCGAAGGTAGCCGCTGGTACGATTTGATGCGCTTCGCACGTCATAAGAATCGCGCTGGTCTGCAAGGTAATGCGTGGTTGGCAGAAAAGGTAAAAACAAACAATCCAGTTAAGTCACTGCTCAGCGAATCAAACTGGTATTTACCAATGAGAAAATGATTTGACATCCTAAGATTACAATTAAAATAGGGTAAAACCTGTTAAAAATAGCGCTATTTTTTGATTTTTCTTCAAAAAAAATGAAGTCAAACAAAAAATAGCGCTATATTTGCGCACTTATAACACATAATATTGTTATTAACCTATTTTATTAACCATTTAACAAACAAGCATTATGAAAAAATTTTTACTCTCGCTTGTAGCTGTATTCTCGTTCGCTGGTGCTTTTGCCTATGAAATCGGAGAATACATCTACACACCCGATGCAAAGTTCAAGGTAATGAGTGAAAGCCTTGTTCCAGCCATCACGCAATGGAATGGTTCAGAGGATCCTGACGTATGGTCTGTTGCAGAACCAGAAGAAGGTATAACATCTGCATTGCAGAGTCTTGATGGTTCTGAAGGTTCTACCCTTCTCACAACTAACGTAGAACTTTCTTTCGGTACTCGCTACGTAGTAACACTCAAGATTAAGGGTGTTGCAGATGGTTCTACATCTACCGCTGCAGGTGCTCAGAACGAAGTCAACGCATTCCTGACTAACGATGCACCATCAACATCTGGTGTTATCACTGGTACTGCAAACGTTGACTACTTCTTGGTTTCAAGCACTCAGAACTTCCTTAACGGAGAATGGTCAGAAATCTCATTTGCATTCGTAGATACATGTACTGAAAACACAATCGGTTCTGACACTCACTACCTCAACATCACACTCGGTCGTCTGACAACAGGCACAGTTGTTGCTGACGCAGAAGTTCGTGAAGTAGAGCAGGTTTACGACACTCGTATCTCTGACCGTACAGTTGATTTCGCACGGGCTATCATGGCAGATAAGAACTTCAACGACGGAGCTGACTCAGGCGAACTCCTAGAAATCATCGGCACTTATGAGGAAATGAAAGATGCAGGCGCAGCTGACGACATCGCTACTATGGAAGGTCTGATGCTACAGCTTAACGATGCTCTTCAGGCATACATGGATACTAACTCATCAAACTTGTCTGGAAACTTCCAGTATATTGGTATAACAGGTTTCCCAAAGAAGAACCGTGGTAACATTGGTAATGGCGAACAGATTGGCGGATTCATGTTCCGTGGCGACAACTGGTTGCATTCAGATGGCGCAGATTTCCTCAATAAGCAGATTCAGGGAACATACGGAAACAGTGCTGGTTCTGTAGCACTCTACAGCACTAACCTCCCTGCAGGTAAGTACTATATCGCAGGTGAGGTAGCAAACTCTCTTTGTGATAAGAACTACAACTGGTCTTATACACTTGAAAAGAACATTAAATTGTTCGTAGGTTCTGACTCTACAGAAGCAACACTCATTAAGGGACGCGATTTCATCAAGTTCTACTACGTGGGTGAATTGAAGGAAGGCGAGACATTCGAAGCTGGTTTCTGGTGGGAAGGTCACGATGCTGGTTCTTCATTCAGAGTTAAGAATGTAGAAGTCCGTGGATTCGGTGACATCACAGAAAAGATTGAGCGCAACAACGCATGGAACACATTCATTGCACAGTGGAATGCTGCAACAAACGCACGCAAGAATGTAATGGACAAGATGAACGATGCTAACTACCCATGGGAGCAGGATTCACTCCAGAGTGCAATCAACACTTGGGATCACCTCTACACAGCAATAGATGGTGTATGGATTAATGCCGATGGCAAGGACACAGGTGTTGCTACAAATGATGAACTTGTCGATTGGGCAACTACACAGGGTTATGAATACCAGGAAGGTGTAGATCCAGAATGGATGTCTAAGTACCCACTTGTTCGTGCATACCAGTATGCAAGCACATATGTTCAGGAACAGAACCAGCCATACAACGACCTCAAGGCACTTGTAATAGTAGCTCAGGAAGCAGTAGATAATCCTCGCTATGCAAGTTTCGACAAATCTGACCTTGTAAGTGAGATTTCTAATGCAACAACTCTCATAAATAACACAACTACTGTAAATCAGTCAGAAGAATTCAAGACTCAGATTGAAACACTCACAGCAGTTCTTGATGAACTCAAAAAGAAAGGTGCTTCATACTATGATCAGGTAGAACTCGCTGTAATCAATCCTAACTTCACATTCAAGAAGGAAAACATTGCAGGTGGAACATCAGCTAAGGATGCTTCAGGCGGTTGGGATTCTTACACTACTAACACTTCTGAATACTGGCGTCTCAACAACAACAATGAAACATACGTTGGTGGCGGTGTAGCTCAAATGTGGCGTGGTTGGACAGGTAGCCCACTTGGTAGCCTCACACAGGATATCACTGTTACAGATGCAGGTCACTATACATTCAGATGCCAGGCATACTGTACAGTAGATGGTGGCGGTCAGTCAAAAGCTCAGGAAGTTGTAAACAATGTTATGCACATCAACATCCAGTATGAGACTCAGTCAGTATGGGATGAAGAATTGGAGGAATGGGTTGAAGAACAAGTTGAGATTAGCCGTGATACCACTTACGTCTCAGGAATCAAGCTTATCTTCGGATCTGCAACAAATCTTGATGTTGACTCAGTTGACGTCTGGACATCTGGCAAAGATATGGGCGTTTGGACTCCACAGTGGTTCGAATTGAACTACGATAAGGAAACTGAAGGCGAAGAAATTCTCCGCTTCGGTATGGACGGTCTCAAAGCAAAAGAATATACAGGCTACAACTACACTCCAAATGCATACGGATTTGGTTCTGTAAGTGTTGCTTATGGCGGTCCGTCTGAGCAGTACTACAAAGATCAGGCTGAATACATCGAAACAGGTGTAGAGCCTGCAGTCATCAACAAGTCTGCTAAGCCTGTAGCTATCTTCACACTTTCTGGTGCTCAAGTTAACTCTTACGTTAAGGGAATCAACATCGTGAAGTACGATGATGGCACAGTAAGAAAGATTTACGTTCAGTAATCTTTGCAGTATTTGAACTAACAAATATTCTATAATCAAAACCATCAGAGGCATCCCGCTTCTGATGGTTTTTTATTTCACAATACTTTAAATATGTTACTT
The DNA here is from genome assembly GCA_002342585.1 of Prevotellaceae bacterium UBA2448. Classification (GTDB taxonomy): domain Bacteria; phylum Bacteroidota; class Bacteroidia; order Bacteroidales; family Bacteroidaceae; genus Minthosoma. The sequence goes on along the minus strand of DDQG01000009.1, from coordinate 9,248 downwards.
TAAAAACATTTAGTACCTTTGCACTAAAATAAGAAAACACCTATGCATAAACTGGCAATAGTAATACTCAATTGGAATGGTAGCGACATGATGCGTCGCTACCTGCCCTCTGTCGTTAAAAACTCATGCGGAGATGTTATCGTAGCTGATAATGCCTCAACAGATGATTCACTCCAAATGCTCGCAGCAGAATTTCCTGATGTGCGCACCATCGTGCTCGCAGAGAACTATGGATTTGCAGAGGGATACAATCGTGCATTGGCACAACTGCCGGAATATGAGTATTACTTATTGCTGAACTCAGACGTAGAAATTCGTCAGCAGGATTGGGATAAGATACTCACAGATTACATGGATGCCCATCCCGATTGTGCAGCATGCCAACCAAAATTACTCGATTTGAAACGTCCAACGCACTTTGAATATGCCGGTGCATCAGGAGGTTATATAGACAGATTCGGTTATCCATTCTGTCGTGGTCGTATTCTTGCTACTGTAGAGGAAGACAAAGGACAATATGATGACATTTACCCTGTACTATGGGCAACTGGAGCTGCTCTACTCTGTCGTGCATCAGATTGGAAGCAAAGCGGCGGACTTGACCCCCGTTTCTTTGCACACATGGAAGAAATAGACCTTTGCTGGCGTCTGCGCAACATGGGACGTCAGATTGTCTGCATACCACAATCTACAGCATACCATCTTGGTGGTGCAACACTTAATCAGGGCAATCCTCGCAAGACCTTCCTGAACTTCCGTAACAACAGATATATGCTGCACAAAAACCTACCTGAGGAACAACTGCGTCCATTACTGCGCATACGTACCATACTCGACCTCATAGCAGCCCTACAGTTCCTCTTAAAAGGCGATATAAAGAACATGAAGGCTGTTCTGCGTGCTATGCGATGCAAGATGCCTCCAGAAGGCAAAACAGCAGGAACACTAAATGCTCCTGCTGTAATATCTGACGAAAGTCTCCTGGCTCCTTACTCAATCATTTGGCAATACTATACCAAAGGTAAACACATCTTTAGCCAGTTACCATCATTTATTTCTTAGGCTTTTCGTTTGATTTCTCTTCATCCTCTTCTGCCTGAGGATTTTCTACAATAAAAGTAGGTTCCGAAACTTTCTCTTCCTGATTTTTCTTTGCAAGATATTCAGGTAAAGAAAGACCGACTTGATCGAAAAGTTCGTTGAGCGGTGGAACTGACTTCATCAATCCACTAAGGAAGTTTGCTGTAGAACCTTTTCCCTCAGCATTGTTTCCGCCATCCCAAACAGTTACGTGATCGATATTGATACCTTTGATAGCATCAACCTGAGTACGTACAAGTTCTGGAAGTTTTTCGAGCAACAAGAGCATATATGCCTTGGTTGCATCGCCACCTGCTGCCTGTACCATCTTGTCGTAACCTGAAGCCTGACGAGAAAGTATTTCAAAGAGACCGCGAGCCTCTGCTTCCATCTTTGCATATGCAGCATCTGCTTCACCCTTCGCATTAACACGAATCTTCTCAGCTTCAGCCTCAGCCTCGATAATCTTACGTTTCTTTTCGATTTCCTGACTTACAAGCACGTTAGCCGACTGAGTAGCGCGTTCACGTTCACCACGGGCATTTTCAGCTTCCTTCTCAGCTGAATAAGCCTCTTCGAGAGCCTTAGCCTGTGCTACCTTCTCTGCTGCAGTAGCACGACGTTGAGCTTCTGCCTCGCGCTCACGGCGAACAGCATCAGAATTAGCAATCTGCACACGAGCTTCGTTCTCTCCCTGCACAGCCTGTGCATTTGCCTCTGCAGTACGGATACGAGTTTCACGGTTAGCTTCTGCCTTACCAATTTCTCCGATTTTCTCCTGTTCTGCCACACGCACTTTTGCTTCGTTGATAGCACGTGCTGCAGCTTCCTGACCAAGAGCCTCGATATATCCGCTTTCATCATTTATATCGGTAACATTTACGTTGATAAGACGCAAACCGATTTTCTTCAGTTCCACCTCTACGTTACTTGAGATTGCCTCAAGGAATTTGTCACGGTCGGCGTTGAGTTCCTCGATAGACATAGTTGCAATAACCAGACGCAACTGACCGAAAAGAATATCACGAGCCAGTTCCTGAATCTGTCCTGCAGTAAGTCCTAAGAGACGTTCTGCGGCAGCCACCATGCACTCTGGTTCAGTAGAGACACCTACAGTGAAACGACAAGGCACATCAACACGGATATTTTGGCGCGACAGCGCATTTGTCAGATTGGCATCAATGCTGATAGGGGTAAGCGAAAGATAGGCATAATCCTGAATGATAGGCCAAACGAACTGACCTCCACCATGCACACACTTAGCAGATTTATTACCTGTCGTTCCGTAGATTACAAGAATCTTATCAGAAGGACAACGACGATAACGGTTGATGATAGCCATAACAAGTATGCCACCCACGATAACAACCGCAAAGATTAAATAAACGAATTCCATTTTATATTAGTTTTTAATTGGTTTTCTACTATGCCTTTTCGACTACTAAGACATCATTATCCATTACATCTACTACTCTAGCACGAGAGCCACTGGGCAGCAACACACCTTTAGTAACTGCGGAGTATTCATGTATTGAACCATTTATGCTGATCTGAACTTTACCCGCGCCAGAGTTTTCTGCAGGAATGCGAAGATACACATCACAATGTGAACCTATACATTTCTTTACGTTGATAGAGCCATCCGACTGCAAACGCATTGTCTGACGACGTATAAAGAAATAGAGCCACACGAAAAAGCAGCCTACTATCGCAGCAATGACATAAAGCAGCCACGTCTGAGAAATAAGACCATAGAAGGCTATTCCTGCCCATCCGAAGCCCACAAAGAAATTGACAAAACTACGGACAGAGAAGAGTGACAATCCGCCTCCCAAGTCCATCGTATCACTGCTAACCGATGCATCCAAATCGAAATCTGAATCACCGTCCATACCAAGCAGAGTGAGAATAGCCTGTACAAGAAATACAAATGAACTTACAATTGCACATCCCCAAAACAGTTGAAGAATTGATGGCAGCGCAGCATACCAGTTTGAAATGTCTTCCATAATATCAATATTTTACTGATGGAATGCAAATATAAATGTTTTTGAAATAATGGAATATATAAAAGCCTTATTCGCAGTATGATTTCACATCTTTTTACAACTTATGCACTTTATGACCAAGAAAATTGCTAAATTTGCAAGTCAAAATAACATAACGACTATATAAATTGCGACTCTTTGCTACATACTTATTACTATTTTCTGCATTAGTCAGTCTGAAAGCTGCAAATGTAGAAGACAGCATATCATACAATCACCCAACCCCACGCATTTCATATTGGCGTGAGTTCAGCTATGTACCTGTTCCACTCATTGCATCTGCCTTTATCGTAAAGGCATGCAAGAATGACATACGTGGAGCACGAAATAATTTTATTCCAGGATACAAAAGTGAATTGGACAATTACATACAATATGCCCCTATCGTATTGGCAACAGGATTGAAGGCTGCAGGTGTAGAGAGTCGCAGCAAATGGGGGCGATATGCTGTAAGCAGTGCATTCTCCTATGCAGTCATGGCAGGCATTGTAAACCTCGCCAAATACACTATAAAGGAAGAACGCCCTGATGGTTCTTCGAGAAACTCCTTTCCCTCCGGACATACTGCGACAGCCTTTGCCTCAGCATCAATACTTCACAAGGAATTCGGGCAGACCCGTTCTCTGTGGTATAGTGTTGCAGGATACAGTGTAGCAACAATAACAGGTGTGATGCGAGTGATGAATAACCGCCACTGGGCAAGCGATGTTCTCTGTGGTGCCGGAATAGGTATTTTCTCTGTTGACTTGGGATATTTTCTTGGAGATATAATATTCAGAGACAAACAACTACAGCGTCCTATACGCGATAACGAATGCAATTTCTTTGCCTCACCCAACTTTTTTAACCTGAGTGTCGGTGCCGGACTTATAGAACACAGTGCAGACATTGCCGGACTGGATGTCAATATAAACCGCATGATTACAGCACAGGCTGAAGCCGCTTATTTCTTCACAAAACACTTAGGTGCAGGAATTCGTTTTAACGTCGGTTCCCCAATAGTCAGTTACGGTAAATACAGTGACGTAATGGGAATATACACTCTCACTGCTGGAGCATACCTGCAATACCCTATTACCCCACGTTTTGCCATAGGCGGCAAGGCTATGATAGGCAGACTACTCATAAGCGGATTTAAATTAGGGGAAGAGCTGTCGGTTGACAAAAAGGTAGGTACGACCTATGGCATTGGCGCTAATATAGGATATGCTTATCGCAACAATATAGCATGGCGTCTGAATGCTGATTTCGACATGAATCACGTCCGTTTCAAATCCCACCGGAACAATCAGGATTATTCACAGAGAAAAGCCTTTGGACAACTAACTCTCAGCGCTTCTATGAGTGTAATGTTCTAGATACTACCGCTCTGATGCAAAAATAAACGAGTTTATTTTGTACATCGCTCGCTTAACCGTATCTTTGCAGAGAAATCAACAACAATATGGAAGGAAGAAAAGTCAGAGTACGTTTTGCGCCAAGTCCTACAGGACCACTTCACATTGGCGGAGTGCGTACTGCATTGTATAATTACCTTTTTGCAAAGCAACATGGAGGTGATTTTATTTTTCGTATAGAAGATACTGATTCAACCCGCTTTGTACCAGGAGCAGAGGAGTATATCATCGAGTCGTTCAAATGGCTTGGACTGAAGTTTGACGAAGGTGTAAGTTTTGGAGGGAATCATGGCCCATACCGCCAAAGCGAACGTCGTGATATATATCGTAAATATGTAAAGGTTTTGCTCGACAACGGCAAAGCCTATATAGCATTCGACACACCTGAAGAACTCGACGCAAAGCGTGCAGAGATAGAGAACTTCCAATACGATGCCACGACTCGCAGCATGATGCGCAACTCGCTTACCATGCCCAAAGAAGAAGTTGACAGACTGATTGCTGAAGGAACTCCATACGTAGTACGTTTCAAGATAGAACCAGGCAGAGATGTCGTTGTAGATGACATTATACGCGGTGAAGTCGTAATCAATTCAAGCATACTTGACGACAAGGTATTATATAAGAGTGCAGATGACCTGCCCACATACCACCTTGCAAATATAGTTGACGACCATCTTATGGAGGTTACTCACGTAATCAGGGGAGAAGAGTGGTTGCCAAGTGCCCCACTCCACGTACTTCTTTACGAGGCTTTCGGATGGGCAGACACAATGCCACGTTTTGCTCACTTACCACTACTACTCAAACCAGTAGGAAACGGAAAACTCTCCAAGCGCGATGGAGACAAACTCGGATTCCCTGTATTTCCACTGGAATGGCACGATCCAAAGACTGGCGATATAAGCAGCGGATATAGAGAGAAAGGATATCTGCCTGAAGCAGTTATTAACTTCCTTGCCCTGCTTGGATGGAACCCAGGTAACGACCAGGAAGTAATGACTCTCGACGAAATGGTAAAACTCTTCGATCTAAGCAAATGTTCCAAGAACGGAGCAAAATTCGACTACGTCAAGGCTGCATGGTTCAACCATCAATATCTCATGCAACTTCCGGACAGCGCATGGTGTCCTGCTTTCGACAAGGTTCTAAAAGAGGCTGGTATCGAAGCTACAGCTGAGCAGGAGGCAGAAGTCGTAAGAATGATGAAGATGAAGGTGATTGAATATACCGATGGATTGGGCAATAAGAAAAAACGCAATATCAGTTTTGCCAGTGACTTGTGGCCGCTGACCAAATTCTTCTTTGTTGCCCCAACTGGTTTTGACAAGGAAGGTGATAAGTTCGTAAGAAAGAACTGGACTGAAAGCACTGCAAAAGAAATGCAGGAAATGCTTCAGATACTCGAAGGAATCTCTGATTTCAGTGCTGAGAGCCAAAAAGCAGTTATTGAGCCATGGGCTGAACAGACAGGCATCAAACCATGGAATCCATGGCGTGTAGCTTTGGTCGGAACCGGTCAGGGTCCTGACATGTACGAACTGAGTGCTTTCCTAGGAAAAGAAGAGGTAATAAAACGTTTGAAATTTGCAATAGAAACTCTCGGATAAATGTTGATTGTTCTCTACAGCATAGGAATGTATGTCTTAGTATTGGGCGTGTTGCTGGCTTCAATTGTATCGAAGAAAGCACGTAAACTGGTTGAAGGCATTCCTCAGACCTTCAAGATACTGAAGGCAGAAATCAAACCCGATGACAGAGTCGTTTGGTTTCATGCTGCCAGTCTTGGAGAATTTGAGCAGGGACGTCCGCTTATGCAACGCCTCAGAGAGGAATATCCGGAATATAAGATTCTGCTAACATTCTTCTCTCCATCAGGTTATGAGGTAAGAAAGAATTATAATGGAGCAGATGTCATATGCTACCTGCCATTTGACACCCCAGGCAACGTACATTCATTCCTTCGTCTGGCACACCCGGAAATAGCACTTTTCATTAAGTACGAATTCTGGATGAACTACCTAACTACGGCCAAGAAAAAAGGAGTTAAGCTATATAGTGTATCCAGCATTTTTCGCGAAAAGCAGTATTTCTTCCAGTGGTGGGGAACTATGAGACCACTTAAGCAGTTCGACCATTTGTTCGTACAGAACGAAGAAAGTAAGCGTCTGTTGAATAAACACGGAATAGACTGCGTAACTGTTGTAGGTGACACACGTCTCGATAGAGTTATAGACATAAAAGATGCTGCTGCCCCACTGCCGTTGGTAGAACAATTCGTAGCTGACAGTCCGTGTTTTATCGCAGGTTCATCATGGGGACCGGATGAGGAAATATATATTCCATATCTGGCACAGCAAAAAGACTGGAAACTGATTATCGCCCCCCACGTAATCAGCGCTGTACACCTTAAAAGCATCAACAAACTGCTTGAGGATAACGGACTTAAAGCAATAAATTACTCTGACTTGGAAGCCGGCAAAAGCACAATAACAGATGAGCGGGTAATGATTGTTGACTGTTTCGGAAAACTCTCGTCCATCTATCGCTATGGAAAGATAGCACTCGTAGGTGGTGGATTTGGAGTTGGCATCCACAACGTACCAGAAGCAGCTGTTTATGGCATACCTGTTCTCTTCGGTCCGAACAACAGGAAGTTTAAGGAGGCACAAGACCTCAAACAATGTGGCGGAGCTTTCGAATACCAGGATGAACAGAGTTTTGCTGCAATCATGGATACCTTCATTAACAATCCTCAAACGATTGACGAAGCAGGAAAGAAAGCAGGTAAATACATAAATGGTAATGCCGGAGCTGCTAACATATGTTTTAACATGATATTTAAATAAAAACAATATGACCTTTACACAAATTGCAATGCCCATCTTCGATAAGGTGATTATAGATTATCACCTTAAAGACGATATCGACCAACCTCAGAACAACCCGTACAAAACGGGAACAATAGAGGCATACCTCTATACCAAGTGTTGGATTGATACTGTTCAGTGGCATTTAGAAGACATCATACGCGACCCAATTATCGAACCTGTTTATGCACTCAAACTGAAACGCAGAATTGACAAGAGTAATCAGGACCGTACAGATTTGGTAGAGATGATAGACTCCTACTTCTGGACTCTTTACCACGAAATCAAACCACAGGCTGACGCAACAATCAACACAGAAAGTCCTGCATGGGCTGTAGATCGCCTAAGCATTTTAGCCTTGAAGATATACCACATGAAGGAACAGGTAGAGCGTGATGATGCAGATGCTGCACACAAGGCACTATGCCAGAAGAAATTGGACGTTCTACACGAACAGCAGAAAGACCTTTCGAGTGCTATAGATCAACTTATTGCCGACATCAAGTCTGGAAAGAAGTACATGAAGGTTTATAAACAAATGAAAATGTACAACGATCCAAGTACTAACCCAATTCTATACGGACAGAAATGAGGATAGGCTTCGACGCAAAAAGACTGTTCAACAACTTTACAGGGCTGGGAAACCACAGCCGTACTACAATAGACATTCTCACGGATGAATTCCCTGATAATGATTATTTATTATACACTCCCAAGATTACCCATAACGACACAACTGCGCCATACCTGCATAAAGGGAACTGTCAAACCATAAAACCGACAGGTATGCTACGTGGCAGTTTATGGAGAACATTTGAACTGGCATCAAGAGTCAAGGCTGACAATGTAGATATTTTCCACGGATTAAGTAACGAATTACCTATTGGAATAAAAAAAAGCGGCGTGCGTAGTGTCGTAACAATCCATGATGTGGCATTCAAGACTTTTCCTGATATGTACCACAAGACAGATCGCTACATCTATGATTTAAAATGGAGATATGCCGTAGAAACTGCGGACAGAATTATTGCAATAAGCCAATGCACTAAGGACGATATAATCCGTTTTTATGATGTTGATGAGAAAAAGATAGACGTAGTGTATCAGCCGGTTGCCCCACTCTTCTACAATCCAATTTCCAAGACTCACTGCGAACCTTATATGCTGTATGTAGGTTCTGTAAATTCACGCAAGAACCTGCTTGGAATCGTAAAAGCCATGGAATTACTTCCAAATGATTTTGATTTACCCTTATACATAGTAGGTGAAGGCAGAGAATACAAGGCGCAAGTGCAGACATATATTGCAGAACACGGAATTGAGGGCAGATTCAAATGGCTTGGAGGACTTACGCCAAACGAATTACACCAACTCTACACCAATGCACAACTATTCATTTATCCGTCATTCTACGAAGGATTCGGGCTTCCTGTAGTTGAAGCCATGCTGAGCGGTTGTCCCGTCGTTACAAGTAACGTAAGTTGTCTGCCTGAAGCTGCAGGTCCCTACTCTCTTTTAGCAAATCCTTACGAACCCGAGGATATAAAGAACAAGATGCAGAAGGCTCTTGAAGACACCGCACTGCGTACCCGTATGATAGAAGGCAGTAAAGAATTTGCAATGTTTGCCTTTCATCCTCATACCCTCGCCCATCAACTGATGAGCACTTACCAGAAAACTCTTTAAACAAGCTTTATTCAACTCTTTAAAAAGGTTCTAGCCTTACTCTAAGTAGCCTCTAGCCTTACTCTAGGCAGCCTCTAGCCTTACTCTAGGCTGCTTCTAGCCTTACTCACGAGTATGCTTAGAGTAAGGCTAAGGTATGTGAACTGTAGTTCGCTGATTTAGGTTGT
>DDQG01000017.1:65442-65849 GCA_002342585.1 Prevotellaceae bacterium UBA2448 | reverse complement strand
CAGCAGACAGAGGCATGGGAGGCAGAGCATGTCAGCTTCGCAGATCGTCTGCCATCCATTCTCCGTGAGGCATGGGGCATCGTACGTGGTGTGCTCCTTTATGTTATTATTGGTATCGGCATCGGTGCCATGATGCATGGCTTCGTGCCTGAGGGATTCTTTGAGCACTATATGGCTCGCGACAACCGGTTTGCCGTACCCCTTGCCGTTGTTCTTGCCGTTCCTATTTATGCCAACGCTGCTGGCATAGTTCCCATCATCGAAGTGTTTGTGGTCAAGGGGATCCCCCTCGGCACCGCCATTGCCTTCATGATGGCCGTTGTAGGATTGTCGTTGCCTGAAGCCACGCTACTGAAGAAGGTAATGACGTGGCGGCTCATCGGCATCTTCTTTGGCACCATCACGCT
>DDQG01000017.1:0-65417 GCA_002342585.1 Prevotellaceae bacterium UBA2448 | reverse complement strand
AAATGGCACATGGCTTTCTTCAGCCATTTGATAGCCACCTAGAAGTGTATTCCGCAGGAACGTCGCCTGCCGAACATGTTCACCCTATGGCAATTTCGGTAATGTCCGAAGTAGGAATAGACATATCCCATCATATTCCTAAGATGGTCGAACAATATTTGAATGAGCAATGGGACTATGTGATAACAGTTTGTGGAGGGGCTAATGAGACATGCCCCACTTTTGTTGGCAAGGTTGGCAAACGTATTCACATCGGTTTCGATGACCCTTCAAATGTTGTAGGAAGTAAGGAACACGTTATATCTGAGTTCCGAAGGGTAAGAGAAGATATTAGGAAGGCATTCCGCAATTTTTATGTCACACATGTTAAATAATGAGAAGATACTTTTCAGAGTTATTTTTCGAAAACCAAGAAGAAAACTCACCGTTTTGCAGATTTTTTGCGTTTCGGCGAGTTTCCTTTTGAAATCTCCTAAGTTAACTCAAAATGTGACTTTGTTATCTCTGATACCATTTTTTCAGTTAAAAGGAAAGTGGAATGAGAAGGGGAGAGAATAAATCGGTTCATCTTCAGAAAAAAGAAAAATGTGAATTTTGGGAAACATCAAGTCGTTTCACTCTGCAAAGTTTAGGTTTACGTTTACCCATGTATATATACATGCCTCTCTAAACTTAAACATTAAACCTTCAATCTCCTGATTTAGGTTTACTACACCTTAATTATATATATAAGAACATCTAAACTTAAACCTAAACTTCCGGCATTAAAATCCATCCGTTTTTCTTTTAATCGAAACAAGAATTTGGTAACTGGATGTGGTTTTTGCCTTAATTTATATTAAAAACAGACACATTCTGCAAGAAAAACGTGCAAAACGACCGTAATGTCATGAGAAATTATTAATTTTGCAAGCAAAATTTGCAGAACGTGCTGAAAAGTCGTAATGCAATGTGTGTTCTAACAATAGTGTTTAACAATTAAAATATCGAAAAGTAGTCGAAGTGGCAAAAATGGTCGGATATTTTGAGGAAATCGGGTGCAGAATGTGCAGTACATGCTCATAATGTTTCCCAAATGTTTCCCAAATTTGCCGTAAAGTGCTGATAATCAGTTTCCGTTAGCCGCCGCCCAGGCAGCTGTTGAGTAATAATCGAAAGATGCTGAAAATTAGCGAATTATGAGGTAAGTGCATGGCGAACAGGTGCTTGCCTCGCTTCTTTTCTGCACGTGTATAGCACAAGGGTATTGACCTGTCAAGGATAATGACTGGCTAAAATTGGACGTAATAGTCATAAATGTTGGACTAAATAGAAAAGTGTATTTAACTAAATCGTCGTATCTTTGCACCCAGATTCAAACATCGTTTAATTTTAACTCAAAAGTAAAGTGAGAAGTAATATTGAAGACTACAATGCAGTAGTAGAAGCTGCAAGCAAGTTCACAAAGAGCGTTGCCGAAGGCAACAGTAAGTATGCAAAGGAGTTGTTTACCGAAGATGCCTGCCTGTTCGGATTCCTGAACGGCAATTTCGAGCGTGGCAGCATCGAGCAGTTCTATCACAATGTTGACACCGTAGGTGCTGGCAAAGAGTTCAAGACCCGTATCGACGTGCTGGAACTGGAAGAGACATTGGCTGTTGTCCGTGTGCTGGAAGAAGGCTGGGGCGGCAGCATCGATTTCACAGACGTATTGCTTCTGCTGAAGATTGACGGACAGTGGAAGTGCGTGGCAAAAGCTTACAACCAGAACTCTAACACTATTTCCAAGTAAATACTTCTTTGGTCTGCAAGATTTTCACTAATTTTGCAGACCATATTGTTTGTATGGATAAGACAACAAAATTCCCCTCAGCTCTGATTAGCGGCGACTGTACTACATCTTCGCTACGGCTTGACGGCGGCAGCATTATAGACCAGTGTATCGTAACGGCTGGCGAGCGAGGCACATTCTTCCTCGAACAGCACCTGCTCTATGTGGTGCTGGGTGGCAGCGTGAAGTTGACCTGCGGACGGCAGTCGTGGACGGTAGGCAAGAACGAGATGATTCTGCTGCGCAAGGCCCACAGCGTCAGCTACGAGAAGCATGGCTCGCCAGAGACAGGACTCTTCGAGAGCCAGTTGTTTGCCATCAACGACGAACTGCTGAAAGACTTCCTGACCTCACAGCAAGTCAACGTGCCTCCAATGACCGAAGAATTTGGAGCGCAGGTGTCGCCCATGAGCGATCGCCTCGTGGCCTATTGTTGGTCGTTGACACCATACTTTAACGACTCGTTGCAGGTCAGCCCAGGACTGCTACGTCTGAAGGTGATGGAACTGCTTTACAATGTGATGGACTGCTCGAAGAACATCTTCCGCCAGATGCTCCAGTTGCGTCAGCCCGTCAAGGTGGACATTCATCGCGTGGTGGAGGAAAACTACACATCACCCATCTCCATCGAAGAACTGGCTTATCTCTCAGGTCGTTCACTCTCCAGTTTCAAGCGCGACTTCCAGAGCATCTATGGTATGTCCCCAGCCAAATGGATTCGTGAAAAACGACTGTCGAAAGCCCGTCAGATGCTTCTGTCCTCTCAGATGTCCGTAGCTGATGTCGCATATAGTCTTGGTTTTGAGAATCCGACACATTTCAGCCGAATCTTCAAGCAGCAATATGGTGCATCGCCATCCACGTTTGTCAATCGCCAATAGCTATCAGTAAACCTAACATGAAAACTACAGCCCTTGTGCTGACAATTACAATATATATATGAGAAAGACAATATTTACCATTCTGCTCCTGTCAATATCAGCGATGTCAGCATGGGCCTATCAGAAAGAAAAAATCTACATTAACTCCGGCGGCAAGCAGCGCAACATACTTGTCTATACACCCGACGAACTGCCAGCAGGCAGTCCGCTCTTCATCACCACTCATGGCATGGGCGGCAATTCAGAGAATCAGGCAGAGCACGACAGGATGTACGAACTTGTTGACACAGCCAAGTTCGTCATGGTCTATCCTCGCGCAGATGGCGACTACTGGGATATTAGCGGCACTACAGACCAGAACTTCATCATCAAGGTTATCGACGAGATGGCAACACGCTACAAGATTGACCGTAAGCGCGTCTATTGGTCTGGCTTCTCCATGGGTTCAATGCTGTTGTTCCACTGCATGCCCAACATGCTCGACAAGATTGCTGCCTTTGCCCCCACCAGCGGAATACAGTTCAGTGAGGAGCCTTGGAAGAAATGTGCAAAGAAGGTGAATGTCATGGAGTGCATTGCCTATAACGACAATGCTTTCACATACAACAAATACAACATTCGCGGCTATATGGAGAATATGGCAAATATGAATCGCTATACTAAATACAAGAAGCAGTCGGGCTATCGCACCAAGAACGGCACGTCATGGTTCGACGGCGACCGCGAACTGTGGCTCAATGAAAAGACTGGTCACGAGGTGGTGCTCTACTCCTACAATTATAGCGGTAAGGGGTCGCACACACCAGTTGCTGAGAACTCCTACGAAATATGGAACTGGTGCAAGCGGTTTACACTGAATCCTGATGCTCCGGGAAACTCCACACAAGAAGAGGCAGAGGTGGTTCATTACGACGCAACTGCCAAGAATGCATGGGTTGCCACTCCAACCAGTGGTATTCCGAGCGGGTCTGATATTACCTTCAATGGTGCAACAGTAACTATTGGAGCACCAGACGACGCTGTCACTTGGGCTTGGCATGCGGGCAACCAGGGGCTACTACCGTCGCAGATGCCCTCAACCGGCGGAACCATTGAGACACTCATCACATCGTTCTCCGACACTGAACCATACGGCGAACTACCCACTCATGGTGCTTTTCTGAAGATAGAACCTTCTACAGCCAGTAAAATTACCATCAGCGGCAAGGCTTCGGCAAACGCTGCACAGCCACTGGTATTCGTTGCTTGCCAGAATAACAACCCGCTATTCCCCGAGTCAGTAAAGATAACACCATGGGATAACGATGTGACACAATGGACGTATGAGGTCGATGCAAACCATGTCTATTACTTCTTCCAACAGGCATACCCCGGACAACTCACAGCCTACCGCTTCACACTCCGGAGCATTTCGTTTGAGTGTAACGTGGAGGCATCGGTCACAGATTTGCATTATTCAAGAAATCAGCAGAATGTCATCTACGGACTTGACGGCATTCACCGTAACGACGTTCAGCGTGGATTGAATATCGTGGTAACAGCCGGCGGCAGCATCAAGAAAATTCTCAGCAGATAGCAGATTATATATAAAAGAAAGAACTATGAAAAAAAGACTGTTTATAGCAGCAACGTGCCTGACGGCGACAGTTAGCCTGATGGCACAGGGCGGTCCCACGATGGGCTGGAGTTCGTGGAATACCTACGGTGTGAACATCAGCGACGCGCTCATCCGTCGGCAGGCAGACGCGATGGTATCAAAAGGATTGAAAGATGTGGGCTACAATCACATCAATATCGACGATGGCTTTTTTGGTGGACGCAATACGGAAACTGGCGAACTTATCATCCATCCCACACGTTTCCCCAACGGACTCAAACCCGTAGCCGACTACATCCATTCAAAGGGTCTTAAAGCCGGAATCTACAGCGATGCCGGTGCAAACACATGCGGTAATATGTACAATGGCGATGTGCTCAGCGTGAATGTCGGACTCTACAACTACGACCAGCACGATGCCGACTTCTACTTCAAGGAGTGCGGTTTCGACTTCATCAAGGTGGACTTCTGCGGCGGTGACGCTCCACAGAACACACAGCATCTGGCTCTCGACCCGCAAAAACGCTACACCGCCATCAGCAACGCCATCAAAGCTACCGGTCGAAACGATGTGCGACTGAACGTATGCCGCTGGGACTATCCCGGCACATGGGTTCACGACGTGGCATTCTCCTGGCGCACCACCCACGACATCTGGGACGGCTGGCCATCAGTGAAGGGTATTCTTGCTGAAAACCTATACATGAGTGCCTACAGCTACGACGGCCGCTTCAACGACATGGACATGCTCGAGGTGGGACGCTCCATGACTACCGAGGAAGACAAGACCCACTTCGGCATGTGGTGTATCATGAATTCTCCACTGCTCATAGGCTGCGACCTCGAAAACATCAAGACCACAACACTCAATCTGCTGAAAAACGAAGAACTGATAGCCCTCAATCAGGATCCGCTCTATCAGCAGGCATACATCGTAGCACTTTCCAACAGCTGTTACATTCTGGTGCGAGACATTGAAGAACTGAACGTCACCAAACGCGCCTTCGCCATCTACAATCCCGACGATGCTTCCAAACAGGCAACCGTACGATTTGCCGACCTGTGCCTCGGCGGAAAGGTGAAGCTCCGCGACCTGTTCCAGAAGAAAGACCTGGGCGAGTTTTCCGACAGTTACAACGTAACCATCCCTGCCCACGGCACCCGTATCTACACCGCTGAAGGCGAGCAGCGGCTGGAGCGCACCCGCTACGAAGCCGAGACTGCCTACATCAGCAACTATCAGGAACTGAAAAACAATCAGGCAGAACATACAGGCATATATGAATATGCCGACTACTGCTCATCAGGACTGAAGGCAGGGTGGCTTGGCTACAACGAAAAGAACGACCTTGTTTGGCGCGATGTATATAGCAACGACGGAGGTGACTACAAACTTACCATCGCATATATCTCAGGTGAGAACCGAAACATCCGCATTGACATCAACGGGAAGCGCGTCAATACAGTCAATGTCAACTCTGGCGGTTGGAGTACAGTGGCAAGAAAAACCATCACCATACACCTGGAGAAAGGGCGCAACACCATCCGCCTATCAAACAGCACCAACTGGATGCCCGACATCGACTACATCGACCTTGTGCCTGTGGCAACACCCGACGACATCGGAGCGGTCAACGCAGACAAGCACCAGGATTCATACGCGTTCGACACAGCTGGCCGTCCCGCCACACAGGCAACACGACTCCGCATTATGAACGGAAAGAAAATGCTTGTACAATGAAGGGATGGCTGGAAAAGCATAATCTATAATTGTAACGAAAGATATTTAGCGGGTTGAAGTGACGATTTGCAACACTTCCGCCCGTCTTTTTTGCACTTTTAACGCACAAAGAGGAAATACTTGGATAGCTATTCCAATTAAGGAAGCCAGGGAAACCATGCATGCCTCGCTGGTCTATGTCAAGGGGATGTATCAGCGCAATGCCGTAAAGGAATTCTTCAAGTGTATGCAGATAGGGAAAATCTGATGCCACAGGGACAGGTGAGTGACAAATATTTCCTACCCATTCTATAAATGAGTAGGATTTTTTTTGTACCTTCGCACTTGTAAATATAAAACAGACAATGGCTAAGGATTTAACGACAACATATAAGAGCTTTCTGCAAACTTGACTTCTCTATGGATGATTTAGATTTCATATATTCTTCGCTTGTAGCGGATAAGATGTCGAGGGAGAAATGGGGCGGATGCGGATGTTCCCCTGCTTGGTTCGCTCTTGCTGTGATACTATATTTGGGTGGATATGGCTCATATAAGGTGTACAAATGGGCAGAGGATATGATGTTAGGGGTTGCTATTTACGATGAAAAGGCAAGTTTTGAGGTTATTGCTGTCCGTATTGCTATAATCTGTTTGATTGTCATATTCTGGGTTCTGCTTTTTGTTTTGCTTTGGAAGTTGGCAGGAAAGGAAGAAAAGAAGAAAAATGAAGGTTGATGGAAGAGGGAAGAAGTAAAACAGTTGATAGATAATAGATAATAGTTTAGTGGTTAGAGGTTAGGTCAGCCGTGCGTCCATGTATGGCATAATGAATCTTGTTTTGTATTTTTTTGAAAAACTCCTGAGATACTGATGCTTATTCTATGCGTGGGCTATGCGTACCCTAGCGTGGGGGTAGCGTGGAGGTAGCGTAGAGGTAAGCTTGGGGTAAAGAGTAGGGGTGATAACGGTTAAGGGTTAAAGACGATAACGATAACCTTAACGATAACTCCTTGGAACTTGAAACCTGAAACTAAAGAGCTGACATTTGTTTGTCAGCTCCTTTTTTGTTCTTTTTGTGGTAATTTTGATATTTGTGGTGTTATAGTGCGATGTGGGTTTTGTTGTTGATATACATTGGTTTAGGTGTATGGTATCACATGTTTGTGGTATGTAATTTACCAATATTGCGGGATTTCAGGATTTCGGGGTTCGTCGTACCTTTGCACCATGAATCAGTATATTTTGGCTGATAATCAGCCGTTGACAGCTATTGCATTGGAAAATATCCTGAGGAACGATGGTGAGATAAAAATCCACAGGGCTTCGGGTAGGAAGGAGTTGGTAAAGCTTCTTCAGGAGCATGAAGACTCTGTTGTAATCCTTGATTACACGCTGTTCGATTTCATCGATGTTGAGAGCCTGTTGGTTGTTAGCGAACGTTTCTCAATGGTGTCGTGGATTCTGATAAGCGATGATCTGACGGAGAAGTTCATTCGGAAGATTGTCTATTCGTCTCATGCCTTTAGCATCGTGTTTAAGGATTCGCCTATGAGGGATGTGCGCGAGGCTATCGCTTTTGCATCGGAGGGTCGCCGTTTCCTTTGCCAGAGAGCTACTGAGATTATTCTCAGTAGTCAGATTGTGGAGGATCAGCCTGCTGTGCTTACGAGTACGGAGGTGGAGATTCTGAATAGCATAGCTCACGGCAAGACTACCAAGGAGATTGCTACGGAGCGTTTCTCCAGTGTGCATACTATCAATACTCACAGGAAGAATATCTTCAGGAAACTTGGTGTAAACACGGCTTACGAGGCAGTACGATTTGGTGTGAGGGCAGGACTGGTGAATCCGAGCGAGTTCTATATTTAGTTGAGAGGTTAGTGGTTAGAGGTTAGAGTTGAGAGGTTAGAGTTGAGAGGTTAGAGTTGAGAGTTGAGTGGTAAAAAGAGTTTTTAATAATATAATTTCAAAGTATTTTTATGTATATCATTCCTAAGAGTCTGACAGCAGACATTCAGTACAATGAGCGGCTTATAGAGCAGTTCAGAAAAGGAGAAATCAGTGGGGCACAGTTGAAGTCGAACCGTGTGCCTATGGGTATTTACGAACAGCGTGAGGATGGTCACTATATGTTGCGCATTCGTTGTACGGGTGGACTTATCACTCCGCGCCAGTTGCGACGTGTGGCTGAGGTGGGCAACCAGGTGGGTTGTTCTCATATTCACATCACTACTCGTCAGGAGGTGCAGATTCACGATGTGAGCATCGAACAGGCTACTCCGGCTCTGCTGTCGTTGCAGGAGGCAGGACTTGCCACACAGGGTGGTGGAGGAAATACTGTGCGCAATATGCTGGTAAACGAACTGGGTGGCATAAGCAACCGTCAGACTTTCGACCCTTATCCATATGCTATCGGTCTTACTACTCGTCTGATTGCTGAGAAGGATTCGTGGTCTATGCCTCGCAAACTGAAGATTGCTTTCGACATAAACAAGGAGGAGGCTAACTTCTCTTTGGTGGCAGACTTGGGCCTGATTCCTGTAATCAAGGATGGTCAGCGTGGCTTTCAGGTGTTCTTAGGCGGTAGTGTGGCAAGTAATCCACATAAGGGTTGGCAGGTGTTCGAATTCCTGCCTGAAAAGGACTTGTTTCGTGCTGCCAAGGCTGCTAAGAATTTCTTCAATCTTCATGGAAACAGGAAGAATCGTCATAAGGCGCGTATCAGATATATCTTTTACAAGAATGGTGAGGAAGAGACCAAGCGACTCTATTTTGAGGAGTATGACAAACTCGTTGGCGACAGTTCACTCGATTTCGAATCTGCCACTCTGCCGCTCGAGTACAGAAAACCGTCGTTTGCACCGATTGCTCTCGATAGTGATGCTTTCAAGACATGGAAAAAGCGTTATGCTGCAAAGCAGACGATAGGAGAGGGTTACTATGTAATCATTCCTTTCCTGCACGGCAATACGTCGCCTGATGTGTTTGCGAAGATAGCTGACTTCCTGGATGAATTCGGCAACGACGTGATTCGTTTCACTCCGCGCCAGAACATGCAGTTGCGCAACATCCCAGAAGAGTATTTGCCTAATGTGTATCAATTCTTCAGCGATTTGGGTCTTACACTCGACATACCTGTTATCCTCAATAATCTGACTTCCTGCACAGGTGCCGACACTTGCCGTTTGGGCATCTGTCTGCCTAAGGGACTGGTTGCTGGCATTCGCAGAAAACTGGAGAAAAGCGGACTCGACCTGGATCAGTTGCCTGACCTGAAAATCAACATCAATGGTTGTTCAAACTCTTGTGCCCAGAATGCCTGGAGCGACTTAGGTTTCAGTGGTCGTATAGGTCGTGTGGACGATCATCCTTATCCAGCCTATACTGTTTGGGCACGTGTCAACGGCAAGACAGAACTGGCTGTGTCACTGGGCTATCTGGCAGCAAAAGACATACCGTCGTTTGTCTCAGAATACTTGGGACAGTACCTGCAGGTGAAGGACAAATACGAGAGTTACGATGCCTTCGTGCGTAGTGAAGGTGCTGAAGTCATAAGGAATATCATCTCCAAGTACGAAGATGTGCCTTCGTTCGATGAAGATAAGAACTACTATTTCGACTGGGGAGCAGATGAGGTGTTCTCACTTACCAGTCACGGACAGGCAGAGTGTTCGGCAGGTCTGTTCGACATCATAGAAATCGACTTGGCTACCATCAAGGAAAAGCAGGCAGCCCTGCAACAAACAGGAGCCGACAAGCAGCAGTTGTTGCACGATATAGTATTCTCTGCTTCGCGTATGTTGCTTGTGACACGCGGTGCCGACCCTCGTACCGATGACGAAGTATATGCCAATTTCGAGTCTCTCTTCATCGATGCAGGCATTGTCTCTTCCGACTTCAAAGGCATAGTAGAAAAAGCCAGAAAGGGAGAGTCGTTGCTCGCTGATGAACAGCAGGTCGAAGCACTTGCTGCTAAAGTGAAAGAACTCTACGCTTCGATGGACGACTCATTGCAGTTCAAGATAAGTGAAGAGGGGGACGAAAAACGAAAGACGAAAGACGAAAAACAAGACGATGGTGAGGAGGGTGAGCCGATAGTGAAGAAGAACCTTCGTGGTGTGGCATGTCCGATGAATTTCGTAAAGACCAAAATAGTGTTGTCCACAATGAAGAAAGGACAGTTGCTTGAGGTACTCCTCGACGACGGTCAACCCATCCAGAACGTGCCGGGTAGTGTGCGTCAGGAGGGACACGAAGTGCTCTCGACAGAGAAGGTTGACGATTACTGGAAGGTGGTGATTAGGAAGGGTTAAGGGTTTGGTAACGTTTAAAGGTTAACGTTTAAAGGTTAAAGACATTTCTCTAATTCTCTAATTCTTGATAGAAAAAGAGTTTGGGTTTTCGTTAAAGAAATATGGATTTTCTTCCTATAAACATACGGATAAGTGGGGAAGCTCGCATACTGATTGTGGGTGGTGGTAAGGTAGCTACTCATAAAGCTACGATACTTAGTCGTTTTACGTCGAGTGCTACGGTCATTGCCCCTGAGGTGAGCGACGGCATCAAAGCGTTGTCATTCCACTGGGAGGAACGTGAATTCAGCGAAACCGATTTGGAGGGTGTCACCCTGTTGTTCGTATGCACAGGTAACCACCCACTCAACCACCATATCCATTCCCTTGCCCGACAGCACGGCATACTGACCAGCGTCTGCGATTCACCGTCGGAGTGTGACTTCACCTCACCTGCCATCTGGCGCGACGGCGACCTGACTATCAGCGTCGCTTCCGATAGTAAGGATGTGAAACGCAGCATCAGAGTAAGAAACAGAATAAAAGAAGCCATAAAGCATGATATCATACAAATCGATTAACCGACAGAACTATTCTCTTGAAGAGCGAGAGGCATACAGTCGTACACTCCAGCAACAAGCTGGAACCGTGTTGCTGCAGACTTGCAATCGCATAGAGTTGTACTACGGCGAAGGAGACGTGCCCGACGACGTAGCCCGCCACCTCTTTCGTGTCACCTCGGGACTCGAGTCTGCTCTTGTTGGTGAAAGAGCAGTGCAGGGACAGGTGAAAAACAGCTATATGCAAGCTATAAGTCAGTACCGACTGCCGACAGCTATGCATAAACTCTTTACCAGCGCCTTGCAGGTAGGCAAACGCGTTCGCACAGAAACAGAAATATCACACGGAGCTGTCAGTCATTCGCTTGCTGCTATTGAGATAATAGAACAGGAACACATTGACCTGAGCAAAAGCCGCATCACCATTATCGGAGTGAATAAACTGACGTCGGACATATTGAAATTCCTAAAGAACAAAGGCGGACAGATGGTGTTCCTCGCAAACCGCAGTCAGACGAAGGCACACGAACTTGCCGACCCGTTAGGCATCAAAGTGTATGCGCTGAACGAAAAAAAACAGTTCCTTGTTGACACCGACATACTCATTAGTGCCACATCGGCTCCGCACACACTCATTCATGCTGCCGACATACCTGCCGACCATCCGTTGCTTGCCATAGACCTTGCCTTCCCACGCGACATATCGCCCGAAGTCGGAACCCTGCCCAACGTGCGCCTCTACAACATCACAGATGTAGAACAGCGAGTGAGAGACAATATATCTGTTCGCCAAAGCGAGGTGATACGGGCTGAAAATATCATCGAAGAAGGCATAACCGAACTGCAGGACACTTTGCATAGGAGGGAACTTCGTACGAAAGACGAAAGACGAAATTTAAAAGTGAAAGCAGTATCGTCTTAACTTCTCTAACTTTTTAACTCCTAAAAAGAAAAAATGAGTATTCGAATTATAGCGCGACAGAGTCCTCTCTCGCAATTGCAGGTCAGAGAGGTAATGGAGAAGTTTCCTGAGATAGACTATCATCTGGAGACGCTCTCGTCCTATGGCGATCAGCATCAGCATATTTCGTTGCTTGATGGTGAGGCTCCAGCCGATATGTTTACTCGCGAGCTGGATGCAGCCCTGCTGAATAACCGTGCCGACATAGCTATACACTCAGCGAAAGATCTGCCATATCCACTTGACGAACGTCTGGAGGTGATAACCCTGTTCCCACCGTTTGACCAAAGTGATTCACTCGTAAGTCGCAATCACCTTACATTGGAACAATTGCCTGTTGGCAGCAGTGTAGGCACCAGTTCTCCGATGCGTCGCAAAGAACTGCTTGCTCTGCGTTCCGACCTCAATATTGTTGGTATTCGTGGATGTATAGAAGAACGAGTACGGCGGGTGCGTTCTGGTGAGATAGATGCTGCTATCGTAGCCACTTGTGCCTTGAAACGTCTAGGCATGGAAGCAGAAATAAGTGAGATATTACCCTTTGCGACTCATCCTCTTCAGGGTTACCTTGCCATTACGGCACTTCGGGGTAGGGAAGAACTGAAAACACTTTTTGAAAGGGAGGATGTGTTGCATCGTCAAGGAAAAGTGACTCTTGTAGGCTTCGGTCCCGGTGATCCTGAACTGCTCACTGTAAAGGCAGTCAAGGCACTCCAACGTGCCGACGTCATATTTTACGACGACCTGATAGGAAAACAATATCTCGACACCCTTTCAGCAGAGAAAGTGTATGTAGGCAAGCGTAGTGGTTTGCATCATGCAGAACAGGATGAAATCAACCACCTGCTGCTTCAGGCAGCTCGTGAGGGCAAAGACGTGGTTCGTCTGAAAGGTGGCGACCCGATGGTGTTTGCTCATGCCGGAGAAGAAATAGAATATCTGCAGAGCAATCTCGTTAGCGTATCTGTAATTCCTGGCATTACCACAGTATCTGCTTTGGCTGCTTCAGCAAAAATCAGTCTTACGCAAAGAAATATCAGTTCCAGTATAGCTCTGGTAAATGGTCATTCTACAAATCCAATCATTCCCTCTACCGACACCATCGTTTATTATATGGGAGGTAGTCGCGTTACTCAAATTGGGAAGGCATTGCTCTCAGAAGGATGGGCTGCAACTACACCCGTTCTGTTGGTACACAATGTGTCGCTACCCGACGAACAGACCTTTGAGACAACCATAGGTGAACTCTCAACTGCTACCTCTCAACTGCCTACTCCAGTCATTATGTTGGTTGGCGATGTAGCACAACTTCGTCATAAATCAGCTTCCGTTATTAGTCGTACACTCTACACCGGTTTGGTTTGCGAAGATAAGAGTTTTATACATACCCCTATGATAGAGATAGAACCAGTCAGTTATGAGGTGCCTAAAGCAGCACAGTACGACTATCTGTTATTTACCAGTCGTTATGCTGTAAAACAATGGAAGGGTGAATTTCAGGGGAGAATAATTTCAATTGGAACTACTACGACAGAGGCACTGAAAGCTGTAGGAGTGGATTTTGTCGAACAAGTGGCGCAGGACGACAGTTATGGCGTGATAGACTACTTCAGTCGGCAGGTTCGTGGACGAGTGCTTATTCCACGTTCCAATCTGGCTCTTAGTATCATTCCCGACGGACTACGAGCTTTGGGATTTCAGGTTACGACGCTGACCGTGTATAACAACATTTACCCGCGACATATTACCCGCGTCAATCTGTCAAACATACAGCGTGTGGTGTTTACTTCGCCCTCAACTATTGACAACTTCATCAGAACTTACGGCGAACTCCCCGCTCATATAGAATATGTTACCCGTGGCAGAATTACTGCCCAACATTTAAAAAACAGACAAAATGAAAAGATTCAGAAAATATAGAAGAAATCAGAATACAAGGGATAAGTATGCAGATGTGTCGCTTAGTGCCCAGGACTTTATCTACCCTTATTTCGTAGTGGATGGAAAGGGCGTTGTAGAACCTATTGCCACGATGCCTGGCATAAATCGTTATAGCATTGATACACTTGTCAAGGATGTACAGGAGATAAGTGCTTTAGGTATCGACAAGGTGTTGCTTTTCGGAGTGGTAAGCGACGATGTGAAAGACGAACGAGGAACTGCTGCTTATGCAGAAGACAGTTTGATAGTTCGTGCTGTGAGAGCCATTAAACAAACTTTACCGCAGACTATTGTTTTTACTGATGTATGTCTCTGCGAATATACCAGTCATGGTCATTGCGGATTGCTGACGGAACGTAGAGAAGCGGCTGTGGAGGGAGGAGTTATTCAGAAGATTATTGATGTGGATAACGACTCGACACTCCCGCTGTTGGCTGAGATGGCTTATCAGCACGCTAAGGCAGGTGCCGACTTCGTAGCTCCTTCAGCAATGATGGACGGACAGGTCGAAGCTATCAAACGTCGTTTGCACGAGGGCGGTCTTGATGTCAAAACTAAAGTATTAGCTTATTCGGCAAAATATGCTTCCGCTTTTTATGGACCGTTCCGTGATGCTGCCGATTCAGCTCCTTCGTTCGGTGACCGCAAAACTTACCAGATGGACTTCCGTACACATGACCAAGGACTGGAGGAAATTCAGGCTGACTTGGAGGAAGGTGCCGACTGGACTATGGTAAAACCTGCACTGCCTTATCTCGACGTCATAGCACGAGCAGTAGAACGCTTCCCGCAGACGCCTATGGTAGCCTATCAGGTCAGTGGTGAGTATTCGATGATTAAAG
The DNA here is from genome assembly GCA_002342585.1 of Prevotellaceae bacterium UBA2448. Taxonomy (GTDB): domain Bacteria; phylum Bacteroidota; class Bacteroidia; order Bacteroidales; family Bacteroidaceae; genus Minthosoma. The sequence goes on along the minus strand of DDQG01000017.1, from coordinate 50,810 downwards.
CAGCAGCTCAGGCAGGTTTCCTCGATGAACAGCGCATCGTGTATGAGAGTCTTATCGCTATTAAGCGTGCTGGTGCAAAGTATATTATCACTTATTATGCAAAGGAATACCTTAATAGTTAATAGGTTATTGGTTATCGAGTTTTTCGTTATCGTTAAGGTTATCGTTAATAGTTATGATACAGGAAAGAATATTATCAGAAAAAGCATTTGAGCGGGCACAGAAGGTTATACCTGGAGGGGTTAACAGTCCTGTTAGGGCATTGCGAAGTGTAGGAACTACACCTCTCTTTATTGAAAAGGCTGATCGTGCTCACATAACTGATATAGACGGGAGAGTATATATCGACTTTTGTATGTCGTGGGGTGTGTTCATATTGGGACACAATAATCCAGCTGTGAACCGCAAGGCTATTGAGGCAATAAAACGTGGTAGTAGTTATGGCATACCTACAGAAGTCGAAACCGTCCTGGCAGAACGTGTTCGTGAGGCTTTCCCGTCGATGGAACGTCTGCGCTTCGTCAATAGCGGCACAGAAGCTACTATGTCTGCCATTCGTGTAGCTCGTGGTTTTACGGGACGCGACACACTTGTGAAGTTTGAAGGTAATTATCATGGTCATGCAGATCATCTGCTGGTTAGTGCAGGTTCTGCCGTAGCCAATATCAGTACAGCTTCCAGTGCTGGTGTGCCAAACGATTTTACCCGTCATACGGTATGTCTGCCTTATAACGATGTAAATGCTCTGCAGCAGTATTTTCATGAACATGGTCAGTATGTGGCTGCCGTCATTCTCGAACCTGTTGCATGTAATATGGGAGTAGTTGTTCCATCGCTCGATTTTCTGAAAGCTGCGCGAGAACTGACAAGCCAATATGGTGCCGTACTCATCTTCGATGAAGTGATTACTGGTTTCCGTTTGGCTTTTGGTGGTGCCCAAGAGCGATTCGGTATATCTCCCGACATGACTACAGTGGGTAAGATTGTAGGAGGCGGATTCCCTGCAGCTGCATTTGGCGGACGAGCTGACATAATGGCGCTGCTTGCTCCCGATGGTCCTGTCTATCAGGCTGGCACTCTGAGTGGAAATCCTGTGGCTATGGCTGCTGGTCTTGAGACTCTACATCAGCTGACATTTTCTGGTTTTTATGAAAAACTTGAGGAGCGCAGCAACCAATTTATCACGGAGTTGCAAGACATCATCCGCGGACACGACATACAGCTAAACCACTGCGGGTCTATGTTCACTTTGTTTTTCAACCCTGAACCAGTTCGCAATTTTGCTGATGCCCGTCGCAGCGACCAAGAGCGTTTTGCACGTTATTTTCGTCGTATGCTGGAACGCGGAGTATATGTTTCTCCTTCTCAGTTTGAGGGAAACTTCATCTCAGAATGTCACAACGATGACATATTGGAATATGTATTAAAATCAATAAAAGAAAGCATAATATGAGTAACATCACCCATTTGAAAGAATTGGAGTCGGAGAGCATTTATGTGCTCCGAGAGGTTGCAGCACAGTTCGAACGCCCTGTAATCCTCTTCTCCGGTGGAAAAGACTCAATTGTCATTGTCCACCTCGCTTATAAGGCGTTCTATCCTGCAAAGATTCCGTTCCCTCTGTTGCATATCGACACAGGACACAACTTTCAGGAGACAATTGATTATCGCGATGCGTTGGTTAATCGTCTTGGTGCAGAACTGATTGTCGGTTCAGTACAGGAAAGTATCGATACTGGTCGTGTGAAAGAGGAAACGGGCTACTATGCTTCGCGTAACAAATTGCAGACTACCACTTTGCTCGATACTATAGATAAATATCATTTCGATGCTGCTATAGGCGGTGCCCGACGAGACGAAGAAAAGGCTCGTGCCAAGGAACGCTTCTTCAGTCATCGTGATGAGTTCGGACAGTGGAACCCAAAGAACCAACGTCCTGAGTTGTGGAATATCTTCAACGGTAAGAAGGCGATGGGCGAACACTTTAGAGTGTTTCCTATCTCCAACTGGACCGAGATGGATGTATGGCAGTACATTCTGCAGGAGAAGATAGAGATGCCAAGCCTTTACTTCACCCACGAACGTCGTGTCTTTGAGCGCGATGGACAGTGGTTGGCTGCCGAACCATGTATCAAACTGAAACCTACAGAGCAGGTGGTAACGAAGCAGGTTCGCTGTCGCACCATTGGCGATATCACATGTACTGGTCTTACATTGTCAACGGCTCATTCCCTGGAAGATATCATCGAGGAGATTGCTGCCACTCGCGTAACTGAGCGCGGTGGACGAGCAGATGACAAACGTAGCGAAACTTCTATGGAAGACCGCAAAAAAGCAGGATATTTTTAGAGTTGATAGTTGACAGTTGATAGTTTAAAGTTGATAATATTATGATACAAGAAAGAGGATATTTAGATATGCAGTTGCTTCGTTTTTCGACTGCGGGCAGCGTAGATGACGGCAAGTCCACACTAATAGGACGATTGCTGTACGATTCTAAGTCGATATTTGAAGACCAGTTGGAGGCAGTTGAGGCTGCTTCGAAGTCTCGTGGTAACGAGGAGGTAAATCTTGCTTTGCTTACCGACGGACTGCGGGCAGAACGCGAACAGGGCATAACTATTGATGTTGCCTACCGCTATTTTGCTACACCAAAACGAAAGTTTATCATCGCGGATACTCCGGGACACATACAATATACCCGTAATATGGTGACTGGAGCTTCGACAGCTGATTTGAGCATCATCCTGGTCGATGCCCGTCATGGAGTGTTGGAGCAGACCGTGCGCCATTCATACATCTCCAGTCTGCTGGGTATTCCGCATATTGTGGTGGCAGTGAACAAGATGGATCTTGTGGATTTTTCCGAGGAGGTGTTCAACAATATCGTTGTCAGTTATAAGGATATGGCGCAGGCTCTTCATATCAGGAACATCACTTTTATCCCTATCTCGGCAAAAGATGGCGACAATGTAGTTAACCGTTCTGAAAACATGCCGTGGTACACAGGTGCTCCGCTGCTGGAGTTCCTCGAGACAGTACCTGTAGGCAAGGATGTCTCTAACGTACATACAGAAGGGCAGGGCGCTTTCCGTTTTCCTGTTCAGTACGTTATTCGTCCTATCAGCAGTCGTTTCCCCGACTTTAGAGGTTATGCAGGTCGTGTGGCAAGTGGAGTGGTTCGTGTGGGTGACCGCATTAAGGTGTTACCCAGTGGTTTGGAGTCCGAAGTGACACATATCACTCAGGCTGCTGACGAACTCACGGAGGCTTATCCTCCTGAGAGTGTGACAATACAATTGTCTGACGATATTGACATATCGCGAGGTGATGTCATCGTTCGTGCCGACGAACCACAACCCCATCAGGAACAGGAACTGACTGTCGATGTGTGCTGGTTTAACGAAAACCCACTTCAGATTCGTTCTAAGTACATAGTTCGTCAGACTACCAACGAAACACTTGGCATCGTTCGTACCATAAACTTTCGTCGTAATATCAATACGCTGGAGAAAGAGTCTGGAGTGACACAATTGAACATGAACGACATAGCTGAGATTACTGTTCACACTGCCCAACCTCTCACCTTTGACGATTATCGCCAGAACAAAGTAACGGGAAGTGTCATATTCATTGATCCCGACACCAACGAAACGGTAGGTGCTGGCATGATTAAAACTGAATAATTATGGAAACAGAAAAGCTTATACAAAATTTGAATGAGCGTTTTCGCGATGCGTCAGCCGAGCAAGTGCTGAACTACTTTCTTGAGGAATACTCAGGACGAATAGCTCTCTCCTCCAGTCTGTCGATTGAAGACCAGACCCTGACCGACATAATTGTTCGCCAGTTTCCTGCTCTATATAAAAATGAAAAGGGCGGTTGCCGCATCTTCACCTTAGACACGGGTCGCCTCTTCCCAGAGACTTATCAACTCATTGATAAGACAAATCTCAAATACGGCATCCAGATAGAGGTTTTCTTTCCCGACTACCGTGAAGTGCAGCGTATGGTTCGTGAAGAAGGCATCAACTTATTCTATAATTCCATAGAAAGCCGTCATCGTTGCTGTCAGATTCGCAAGCTCGAACCCCTCAAGCGTGCTTTTCAGGGACTTGACGTATGGATTTGCGGTTTGCGTCGCGAACAAAGCATCACCCGCAAAGATATGCAGGTGGTAGAGTGGGACGCAATGCATGGACTCATTAAGGTTAATCCTCTAATCTCTTGGACAGAAAAGCAGGTTTGGGACTACATAAACGAACATCATGTGCCATACAACAAACTTCATACAAAAGGTTATCCTAGCATTGGATGCGAACCATGTACTCGTGCCGTAGCCCCTGGTGAGGATGTGCGCTCAGGCCGTTGGTGGTGGGAGTCTCCTGATCATCGCGAGTGTGGTTTGCATCAGCGCTATTGACCTCTTCATGGTAGGGTCGCATACCAAACTTTAGTTACTGAATATCACAACTATGTGGTAATAAAATTACCCCGCTCATGGTATTGCATGAGCGGGGTTTTCTGTCGTACCTTTGCACCCGAAAACCTAACCAAAGTTTTTTAGTATTAATTTAATTAAGGAAAAAGATGAGAAATTTAAAATTTGTACTCCTGAATGCATTCGTATTTGCATCAGTATTATCTGTTGAGGCTCAGGAATTGAAAGCACCCAAGATTTCGGGTTTGGTAAATGGTCGTTTTTCTGCGACCGACAAAGAGAACACAACTAATGGTTTCGACATCCGACGTGTTCGTCTGGCAGCTGATGGCGCATTACACGAAAAACTGGACTATAAGTTCCAGGCTGAGTACGAAACGACTGTCAAAGTAATCGACGCTTATTTTCGTTGGAAGATTATTCCAGAACTTGGCGTGCAGATTGGAGAATACAAAGTGCCGTATTCACAGGAAACCCTCTATGGTCCTGCTACTTGGTTGACTATTGAGAATCCTGCTGCCGTAGCAAAACTGAATGGTTATAACGATCTCAGTGGTCTGAATGCCAACGGACGCGACATAGGTATCACCCTCTATGGTGATCTCTTTAAGAAGTTTATCAGTTATCGCGTCGGTTTGTTCAACGGTAATGGTATCAATGTCAAGGACAATAACGATGACAAAGACTTTGCCGGACTCATCTGGGTACGTCCGCTCAAGGAACTGGCACTCACAGCCGGACTTTATGCCGGTAGTTATGGAGCGAAGGGTGACGAACATGTTCGCAACCGTTTTTCAGCTGGTGCTGAATACAAGAATTCCAAACTGACCATTCGAAGTGAGTATTTAGGTGGTAATACGGCTGGAAAGAGAAGCAGCGGTGTCTATGCCTTAGTTTCATACTGGGTTACTCCTGCCATACAGCCAGTTTTGAGCTTCGACTTCTTTAAGGCTGACCGTGATGCCGACGAACGACAGTTGAACTATCAGGTAGGTGTTAACATTGTTCCTATAAAGAAACTGCGTATCCAGGCAGCCTATACACATACTAATAATAAAGTGGCAAAGGATATAAATCTATTTGAAACTCAATTTATTTTACAATTCTAAAAATTTAGTGTTATTATGAAAAAGTTAAATTCTGTATTTGCGATTTTAGGTACAGCAGTGCTTGCCTTGTCGCTGACCGCTTGTGGCGGAAAAAAAGAATCAAAGATTAGTAAAAACGGCGAATTGGAAGGTGAGATTTCGCTCTCAGGAGCTTTCGCTCTCTATCCTCTTGCTGTACAGTGGGCAAGTGAGTTCCAGAAACTCCACCCAGGTGTAAAAATCGACGTATCTGCAGGTGGTGCTGGTAAGGGTATTACAGATGCTCTGGCTGGAGTTGTAGACTTCGGTATGGTGAGTCGCGAACTCAGCGATGCAGAAATCGAACGTGGCGCTGTCGGTTTCGCAGTAGCAAAGGATGCTGTGGTTCCTACTATCAACACTAAGAATCCTGCTTTCGAGGACCTTAAGAAACATGGTGTTACTCGCGACGACCTCATTGCTGTATGGATTAAGGGCGAGAAGAAGACTTGGGGACAGTTGGCTGGTACCAGCGACAAGACTCCGGTGTCTGTCTATACTCGTAGCGATGCCTGTGGCGCTGCAGAGACTTGGGCTTTGTATCTGGGAGGAAAACAGGAGGATCTGCTGGGAACTGCCGTATTTGGTGACCCTGGTCTGGCTGCTGCTATCCAGAAGGATGAGAATGGTCTCGGACTCAATAATATCGGTTATGCTTACGACACCAAGACTGGAAAACCAAATCCTGGCATTGCTGTGGCTCCTATTGATGTGAATAATAACGGAAAAATTGATCCAGAGGAGGACTTCTATGATACAAAGAAGGATATTGTGGCTGCAATTAGTGACGGACGCTATCCTTCACCTCCAGCTCGCGATCTTTATTTCGTATCGAAGGACGTGCCTACTGATACTGTCGTTGTTGCCTTTCTGGAGTATATCCTTACCGAAGGACAGAAGGAGAATGGTCCACAGGGATATATAGAAATTCCTCAGGATAAATTGGATGCAGGACTCAGGAAGCTGGGTGTGAAAGAATAACCAATCATGAAGAAAAACAATCGTTTGCTTAAAGACCGTATTGCAGAGCAGCTGATGGCCATTATGACCATCAGCAGCCTGCTACTTGTAGTGGCAATGGCTGTAGGACTCTACCTGAAGTCGGTACCAATCCTGCAGGAGCATTCTCTGTGGGATTTGCTCACGGAGGGCGAGTGGCGACCGATGGCTGATAAGTTCGGCTTTTTCCCTTTCCTTATGGGCACGCTTTATGTGTCGCTCCTGGCATTGGGCATCGCTATTCCTATTTCGTTGCTTATGGCTATCTACCTTACGGAATATGCTCATTCGGTTGTGAAGCGATACGTCTTTCCGTTTCTCGACATTTTGGCTGGTCTGCCCTCGGTCATCTATGGCGTGTGGGGTATGTTGGTCATCGTACCATGGGTGTCGGATGTGGTAGCTCCGTCGTTGCGTCACGACAGTAGCGGTTACACGGTGTTGGCTACTGGAGTCGTACTTGGAGTTACGGTCATTCCGTTGTTGGTCAGCCTGTTTATTGAGATATTCAGCAATGTAGGTCGCGAAATACGTGAGGCTGCCTGGTCGTTGGGTGCTACTCGCTGGCAAACTACCAAGGATGTCATCTTGCGTCAGACTGCTCCTGGTGTCATTGCTGCCGTAGTGCTTGCTGCCAGTCGCACGTTGGGCGAGACCATTGCTGTCATCATGGTGTGCGGAAACCTTGCCATTGTTCCTTCGTCTCTGCTTGATGCCTGCTATCCTATTCCGGCACTTATAGCGAATAATTATGGCGAGATGTTGTCGTTGCCCCTTTACGAGAGTGCGCTTATGTTTGCTGCGTTCATCCTCTTTTTTGTAGTGTTGGGTTTCAACCTGTTCTCACGACTTGTATTACGTAAAATGGAAAACAAATGAAACGAGCTATAGTAATAGAAAAAATATGGAAGGCTCTTATGTATGCCTCCATCGCTTTGGTGCTCTTCTTCGTGGTCAGCGTCATCTGGTCGGTGTTCCGTCGCGGACTGCCTGTGCTCTCGTGGGAGATGGTGTCGTCGCTTCCAGGTGGTGGTTTTTATATAGGTAAGGAGGGCGGGTTTCTTAATGCCATTGTCGGTTCAATCTATATTGTTGGTGGTGCTACTGTGTTGGGACTCCTTGTTTCCATTCCTGTGGTGTTCTACCTTAATGTATATTTAAAACCGCATCCCAAACTGGGTGTCGTGGCACGTCTTGCCTACGACATACTTTTTGGCATTCCCAGCATCGTTTATGGTGCTTTCGGATTTACTATCATGATATTCTTCGGACTTCGTACCTCGTTGCTCGGGGGTATCATCGTTGTTACACTGCTAATAATACCTATCTTCATCCGTTCTATGGACGAAGTGGCGAAGACCATTCCGCAGGACATTCTCGAAGCTGGTTATAGCCTCGGTTCTACACGTCTGGAGACAATAACCGTAGTAGTGCGCCAGATAGCTCCTGCAATAGCTACAGCCACTTTGCTTGGCATTGGTCGTGCCATAGGCGATGCCGCTGGAGTGATGTTTACAGCAGGCTTTAGCGACTCCATTCCAACGAGTCTGACGCAACAGACAGCTTCTTTGCCGCTTAGTGTGTTCTTCCAACTCAGTGCTCCGCAACTCGAAGTGCAGGATCGTGCCTATGCTGCAGCTGTAGTGCTTACAGCCATTGTGCTTATACTTAGCTTGAGTGGCAGATTCATTATGAACCGTTTTTCACGCAATAAAATTTGAGTCGGCATACCAAACTTAAGGTATGCGATTTACTAGTTAAATGGTATTGCACAAACCACCTGAATCACCGTAACTTTGCACCCGAAAACAAAAAACTTGAAAATTTCTTGAACTTTTGAACTTCTTGAACTTTTAAACTTCTTGAACTTTTAAACTTTAAAACCACATATGAGTATAGCAATAAGTATTCCACATATTTTTGGTACCGATTTTACTCAACGAGTACCTTGGACGGTTCATATACCATTTGTTGTAGATAGAAAATTCCCTCGTTTGGAAGACACTCATCTGACAACCCGCAATTTGAACATACGCATAGGCGACACCCACATTCTGAAAGATGTGAATGTGGAGATTCCTCAAAACAAAATCACTTGTATCATAGGTCCTTCAGGTTGTGGAAAAACCACCCTGTTGCGCACATTCAACCGTCTGGTCGATTCTATCGAAGGTGTAAAGATTGATGGTCAGGTAAACCTTGGCAAACAGGATATTGTTGCTGCCAATGCAGGACAGATGTCAGAACTGCGTCGCAACATAGGTCTTGTGCCTCAGCGCCCTTGTCCGCTGCCTATGAGCATATATGACAATATTGCCTATGGATGCCGCATTCATGGAGTGCGCGGCAAACGCAAACTCGACCTTGTCGTGCAGCACTACCTTGAGGCTGTGGGACTGTGGAACGAAGTGAAAGACCGACTTCACTCGCCTGCCAATAAACTTTCTGGAGGTCAGCAACAGCGACTCTGTCTTGCACGTTCGCTTGCCGTAGAACCTAGCTACCTGCTTGCTGATGAATCGACAAGTGCGCTCGATCCTATTTCCAGCAAAACCGTCGAAGATCTGTTTGTAAAACTCAAACGCGACTATTCCATCGTGATGGTTACACATACCCTGCGTCAGGCACAGCGCATAGCCGACTACGTCATCTTCATGTATCTTGGAGAGGTGATAGAGCAGGGCGATGCAAAAGAAGTATTCAGTAACCCCAAGCATGAACTCACTAAAACTTACCTTAACGGAGGCATCAGCTAACCTTGTAAATATATGAAATATTCAGAATTATCCCGTCTCCCTATTCCTAACGAAGAACCGCAAAACTGGCGACGAGCTCTTCTCGAAGTCCTCGGCGCACTTCTTGTACTACTTTTGGGCCTTCTGCATAATGGTGTTTTTTAAAGCACGACAATAAAGAGCTGACATTTTTGTCAGCTCTTTGCATTATTTAAAAAATGTAGTACCTTTGCAACGAAAGATACATTACTGATATGATGAAAGCTACAGTGTTTTTTGTTCTTGTTCTGTTGAGTGCTGTTGCGCAGGGTTCTGTGCTGAGTGGCAAGGATAATGATCAGAAGGTTGTTTCGGTGCCACAGAAGGAGTATTTCACTCTTTGGAACGAGTGTGCGGCATTGAAGACTCTTGAGGAGTTTGTAGCTGATGTGACTAATCCGAGTTCGAGCAATTTTATCCGGGTGGAGGATCGTATTGCAACGTTTGATATGGACGGTACGTTTATAGGGGAACTTTATCCGACTTATTTCGAATATAATATGTTGGAGTATCGTGCTCTGGATGACCCTGAGTATAAGGATAAGGCACCTGATGATGTGAGAGAGACTGCACAAGAAATTCGTGATTTTGTGCGTCAGGGTAAGGCACTGCCCAGTCACTTTGATATGAAGCATGCTCATGCTGCAGCTATGGCTTATGCAGGAATGACTCTTGCTGAGTTTGATGCATACGTGAAAGCTTATGCTGCTAAACCGGCTAACGGGTTTAAGGGTATGACCTACGGACAGAGTTTCTATAAACCGATGTTGGAGGTGTTCGATTACCTGAACGATAATGGTTTTACGTGTTATGTTATTTCCGGTTCTGACCGTTTCATTTGTCGTTCTCTGGTGGAGTCGCTTGGTATGGAACCAAATAAGGTTGTCGGAATGGATGTGTGTCTTATGTCAAATAAGCAGGGGAATAACCCAGGTGTTGACTACACTATGGGTAAGGATGAGTGTTTGGTGCGCACGGACAGCCTGATTATAAAGAATCTGAAGACTAATAAGGTAAGACAGATTTCGCAGGAGATAGGTAAGGTGCCTGTGCTGTCGTTTGGTAATAGTAGCGGTGATGAGGCTATGCATAATTATTGTCTGAGTAACAAGAAGTACCGTACTGCTACGTTTATGCTCGTTGCTGATGATGATGCCCGTGACCATGCAAACCTGGAGGAGGGGGCTCGCAGGGAGAAGAAATGGCGCGAGGCTGGTTATAACGTTATCTCCATGAAGAATGATTTCCGTACTATTTATGGACAGAGTGTTGAGAAGACTGAGTTTATTTTCCCATAAGAAAGTAAATATAGGGTTAAATAAAGTTAAATTTTACGGTTTTTAGGTGTTTTTGTTGGGGGGTGAGATTTTTTCTTGAATAAGATTTGTGTTGTTCAGCAGATTTTTCGTACCTTTGCACCACTTTTTGGAGTAGTGCGCGCCCTATATGGGTGCAAGTATTGTCTGCGCACACGGTTGTAAAGACAATCGAAACACGAAGTATGCTGTAGTAGAATAGGCTGCCATAAAGGATTTTTATGTTGGGTCGTGATGACTTTTATGTAAGATGACAAGGTAAAATGGTGGTAGGCTACGAAAGCGAAGCAGCCGGAATGTGGAGTAATAGAATGATGAGCTGCTTAATTGATTTGAAATTAAATAGTAATAATATAATTTAAATTTTTAACAAAATGCCTACTATTCAACAATTAGTAAGAAAGGGTCGTAAGGTGTTGGTGGATAAGAGCAAGTCGCCTGCTTTGGATTCATGTCCTCAGCGTCGTGGCGTGTGTGTTCGTGTGTACACTACAACTCCTAAGAAACCTAATTCAGCGATGAGAAAAGTCGCTCGTGTTCGTTTGACAAACAAGAAGGAAGTGAACTCTTACATCCCAGGTGAGGGACACAACTTGCAGGAACACTCAATTGTTCTTGTGCGTGGTGGTCGTGTAAAGGACCTTCCAGGTGTACGTTATCACATCGTACGTGGTGCTCTTGATACTGCCGGTGTTGCCAGTCGTACTCAGCGCCGTTCAAAGTACGGAGCTAAGCGTCCAAAGGCTAAGAAGTAATCCGGAGCCGTTGTTAAGGAGAACGAAACAAAACAGTTTTTTAACCGAAAATGATTTGATTTGTTGGAAATGCTAAGGTTGAGTAAATGATACGCGCGTATATATTATATAATGTGTATCGTTGAAGAAACAAGATGCAACACAACCTCGAATCAACAGTAAAATCAAAACAGAAAAAATGAGAAAAGCAAAACCAAAGAAACGCGTAATCCTGCCAGATCCAGTGTACGGAGACGTGAAGGTTACAAAGTTTGTGAACAACCTGATGTATGATGGAAAGAAGAGTATCGCTTACTCTATCTTCTACAATGCGTTGAAGAGCGTAGAAAGCAAGATGAAGAATGAAGAGCAGTCTTCACTCGAAATCTGGAAGAAGGCTCTTGATAACATTACTCCCCAGGTGGAGGTGAAGAGCCGTCGTATCGGTGGTGCTACATTCCAGGTTCCAACAGAGATCCGTGCTGACCGTAAGGAAGCTATCTCTATGAAGAATATGATTCAGTTTGCACGCAAGCGCTCTGGTAAGAGCATGGCTGACAAACTGGCTGCTGAGATTATGGATGCTTTCAATGAACAGGGTGGTGCGTTCAAGCGTAAGGAAGATATGCACCGTATGGCTGAGGCTAACCGTGCCTTCGCTCACTTCCGTTTCTAATCGAAGCAACTAGGTAATTAGTTTAATAAGCAAAAAGAAAGATAAGAATTTATGGCTAAGCAAGATCTGCACCTGACCCGTAACTTTGGTATCATGGCTCACATCGATGCCGGTAAGACTACTACATCAGAGCGTATACTTTTCTACACGGGTAAGACTCACAAGATTGGTGAGGTACACGATGGAGGTGCTACAATGGACTGGATGGCACAAGAGCAGGAACGTGGTATCACTATCACTTCTGCTGCCACAACAGCATATTGGAATTGGAATGGTAACAAGTACAAGTTCAACCTTATTGACACTCCGGGACACGTTGACTTTACTGCTGAGGTAGAGCGTTCACTCCGTGTACTTGACGGAGCTGTTGCTACTTACTGTGCAGTAGGTGGTGTTGAACCACAGTCTGAAACTGTATGGCGTCAGGCTGATAAGTACAATGTACCTCGTATGGGTTATGTAAACAAGATGGACCGTTCCGGTGCTGACTTCTTTGAAGTAGTTCGCCAGATGAAGGAGGTTCTCGGTGCTAACCCTGTACCTGTAGTTATTCCAATCGGTGCTGAAGAGAACTTCAAGGGTGTGGTTGACCTCATCAAGATGAAGGGTATTGTATGGCACGATGAGACTCAGGGTGCTGAGTATGATATAATCGAAATCCCAGACAACCTGAAAGCTGAAGCAGAGGAATGGCGTGGCAAGATGCTCGAGTCAGTTGCTGAGTTTGACGATGCTCTGATGGAGAAGTTCTTCGATGATCCTTCAACTATCACAGAGGATGAAATCATCTCTGCTATCCGCAAGGCTACATGTCAGTTGGCTTGTACTCCAATGCTCTGTGGTTCTTCATTCAAGAATAAGGGTGTGCAGACTCTGCTCGACTATATTTGTGCTTTCCTGCCTTCTCCTCTGGATACTGAGGCTGTTGTCGGTACAAATCCTACAACTAAGGAAGAGGAAGACCGTAAGCCATCTGAGGATGAGAAGACTTCTGCTCTCGCATTCAAGATTGCTACAGACCCATATGTAGGCCGTCTGACTTTCATCCGTGTTTACTCAGGTAAGGTTGAAGCTGGTTCTTACATTTATAATACACGTTCAGGCAAGAAGGAACGCGTTAGCCGTCTGTTCCAGATGCACTCTAATCACCAGAACCCAGTTGATGTAATCAGCGCTGGTGATATTGGTGCAGTAGTAGGTCTGAAGGATATCCACACTGGTGATACCCTCTGTGATGAGGATGCACCAATCGTATTGGAATCTATGGACTTCCCTGATCCAGTTATCGGTATTGCTGTTGAGCCTAAGACTCAGAAAGACCTTGATAAGCTTTCAGTAGGTCTCGCTAAGCTTGCTGAGGAAGACCCTACATTTACAGTTAAGACTGACGAACAGAGCGGACAGACTGTCATCAGCGGTATGGGTGAGCTTCACCTCGATATCATCATCGACCGTCTGAAGCGTGAGTTCAAGGTTGAATGTAACCAGGGACGTCCACAGGTTAACTATAAGGAAGCTATCACTAAGACTGTTAACCTCCGTGAGGTTTACAAGAAGCAGTCTGGTGGTCGTGGTAAGTTCGCTGATATCATCGTGAACGTAGGTCCTGTAGATGACGACTTTGAAGGAACTGGTCTGCAGTTCGTTGATGAGGTGAAGGGCGGTAACATTCCAAAGGAATTCATCCCGTCAGTTCAGAAGGGCTTCCAGGAGGCTATGAAGAACGGTGTGCTCGGTGGTTTCCCAATGGATAGCTTGAAGGTTACTCTCGTGGATGGTTCGTTCCACCCGGTTGACTCTGACCAGTTGTCGTTCGAAATCGCTGCACGTCAGGCTTACAAGAATGCATGTGCTCAGGCAAAGCCAGTTTTGATGGAGCCTATCATGAAACTCGAGGTTGTTACTCCAGAGGAGAACATGGGTGATGTGATTGGTGACTTGAACAAGCGTCGTGGTCAGGTAGAAGGTATGGACAATGCACGTTCTGGTGCACGTATCGTGAAGGCTATGGTTCCACTGGGCGAGATGTTCGGTTATGTAACAGCTCTGCGTACTATCACTTCAGGTCGTGCTACTTCTTCAATGCAGTATGATCACCACGCTCCTGTCAGCAGCACTATCGCTAAGGAAGTTCTCGCTGAGTGTAACGGACGCACAGATTTGGTATAAATAAATAATGTATAGGGTGCAGGCGAGTAAACGACTCTTTGCCTGCATACCCTTTACTGTTTAACAACAAAATAATAAATTACAATGAGTCAGAAAATCCGTATTAAGCTGAAGTCTTACGACCACACTCTCGTAGATAAGTCTGCAGAGAAAATCGTTAAGACTGTTCGCGCTACTGATGCTATCGTAAGTGGTCCTATTCCACTTCCAACTCACAAGCGCATTTTCACAGTTAACCGTTCTACTTTCGTGAACAAAAAGTCACGCGAGCAGTTCGAACTTTGCACTTACAAGCGTCTGATCGACATCTACAGTTCTACTACTAAGACTGTTGACGCTCTGATGAAGCTTGAACTTCCTTCAGGTGTGGAAGTAGAGATTAAGGTTTAATACCAAAGAAAAAATTCGAGAATTATTAAAACAGTTAATTGAAATGCCAGGATTATTAGGAAAGAAAATCGGAATGACATCCGTTTTCAGTGCTGAGGGCAAAAATTTGCCATGCACTGTTATCGAAGTTGGTCCTTGTGTTGTAACTCAAGTTAAGACTGTAGAAAAAGATGGCTATGCTGCTGTTCAGATTGGTTTCGAAGATGCCAAGGAGAAGAACGTAAGCAAACCAATGAAAGGCCACTTTGCTAAGTCGAGTACAACTCCAAAGAGACACTTGGCCGAGTTCACATTTGACGAAGAGTACAATCTGGGTGATGTTCTCACTGTAGAGTTCTTCAACGATGCATCTTATGTTGACGTTACAGGAACTTCTAAGGGTAAGGGCTTCCAGGGTGTAGTAAAGCGTTGGGGCTTCGGTGGTGTAGGACAGGCAACTCATGGTCAGGACGACCGTCTGCGTAAACCAGGTTCTATTGGTGCTTGTGCCACTCCATCACGTGTGTTTAAAAACCTCCATATGGGTGGACACATGGGTGACGAACAGGTTACTACACACAACCTGCAGGTTATTAAGATTATTCCAGAGCACAACCTCCTTCTCGTTAAGGGTAGTGTTCCAGGATGTAAGGGTTCAATTATTAAAATCAAGAAGTAAGCAATGGAAGTTTCAGTATTAAATATTAAAGGTCAGGAAACTGGCAAGAAGGTAGTTCTGAACGATGCAATCTTCGGAATTGAACCTAATGACCACGTTATTTACCTTGCCGTAAACCAGTATCTCGCTGCTCAGCGCCAGGGTACTCACAAGTCAAAAGAAAGAAGCGAAATCACAGGCTCTACTCGTAAACTCATCCGTCAGAAGGGTGGTGGCGGTGCACGCCGTGGTGATATCAAGTCTCCAGTACTTCGTGGTGGCGGTAGGGTATTCGGTCCACGTCCACGCGACTATTGGTTTAAGCTGAACAAGAAGGTGAAGACTCTTGCTCGTAAGAGTGCTCTTTCATATAAGGCTCAGCAGAATGCAATTGTTGTAGTTGAAGACTTCGATTTTGCAGCTCCAAAGACAAAAGAAGCAGCTGAGATGTTAAATAATCTTAAAGTTGCAGGTAAGAAGGTACTTATCCTTTTGTCCGAAGTGAAAAAGAACGTAAATTTGTCGACTCGTAATATTCAGCGTGTCGAAGTTATGACCGCATCTGCACTCAATACCTACAAGGTAATGAATGCAAATGTTCTTGTTGTGACTGAAAACGCGTTGAAGCTTATTGACGAAACTTTAAACAAGTAAGGAGGTCACGATATGGGATATGTTGTAAAACCATTGGTAACGGAAAAAATGACAGCAGTTTCAGAGAAGCAGAATAATACATTCGGCTTCATTGTACTTCCTAGTGCCAATAAAGTCGAGATTAAGAAAGAAATTGAAGCTAAGTATAACGTCAATGTAGTTTCAGTCAACACCATCAAATACGCTGGTAAGCGTAAGAGCCGTTACACTAAGGCTGGTGTGATCAAGGGACAGACAAATGCCTACAAGAAGGCTATTGTCACTCTTGCCGAAGGGGAAACTATCGATTTCTATAGTAACATTTAATAAAAAATGGGTATTCGTAAATTCAGACCAGTAACTCCTGGTCAGCGTCACAAAGCTATTGGTACTTTCGATGATGTTACTACATCAGTACCAGAGAAAAGTCTTGTTTTCGGAAAACGTAGTACAGGCGGTCGTAACAATGAAGGACGCATCACAGTTCGCTACAGAGGTGGCGGTCACAAAAGACTTCTACGTTTAGTCGATTTCAAGAGAGAAAAGGACGGAATTCCCGCAGTAGTAAAGACAATCGAGTACGATCCAAACCGTTCTGCTCGTATTGCTCTTGTATTCTATGCTGACGGTGAAAAACGTTACATTGTTGCTCCTAACGGATTGAAGGTTGGCGACAAGATTATGTCTGGTGCAGACGCAGCTCCAGACCTTGGTAATACTCTTCCACTTGAGAAGATTCCTGTGGGTACTGTTATCCATAACATCGAACTCAAGCCAGGACAGGGTGCTAAGATGGTTCGCTCAGCCGGCAATTTTGCTCAGTTAACTTCACGCGAAGGTAAGTATTGCGTAATCAAACTTCCTTCAGGTGAAATTCGTAAGGTACTTTCAGTTTGTCGTGCTACTATCGGTAGCGTTAGCAACTCAGACCACGCACTTGAATCGTCTGGTAAGGCAGGTCGCAGCCGTTGGCTCGGTCGCCGTCCACACAACCGTGGTGTTGTAATGAACCCAATCGATCACCCAATGGGTGGTGGTGAAGGACGCCAGACAGGTGGACACCCACGTTCACGTAACGGTCTTTATGCTAAGGGTCTTAAGACTCGCGCACCAAAGAAGCAGTCAAACAAGTACATAATTGAAAGACGTAATAAGAAATAAAGTTAACTGAATATGAGTCGTTCATTAAAAAAAGGTCCATACATTAACGTAAAACTCGAAAAGAAAGTTCTCGGTATGAACGAGAGCGGAAAGAAGAGCGTTATTAAGACATGGGCACGTGCTTCAATGATTTCCCCAGACTTTGTGGGACACACCATTGCAGTACATAACGGTAACAAATTTATTCCTGTTTACATTACAGAAAACATGGTAGGTCATAAGCTTGGCGAATTCGCCTTGACTCGTACTTTCCGTGGTCATGCTGGTAACAAGAAAAAGTAAACAGGCTTACTAAAGAAAAATAGAGATTTATATAATGGGAGCAAGAAAACGATTAATGGCCAACAAATTCAAAGAGGCCAAGAAGACACAGTACTTTGCTACATTCCGCAATATTCCATCTTCACCACGTAAGATGCGCTACGTTGCTGACCTCGTAAGAGGTATGGAAGTGAGCAAGGCACTCGCAACTCTCAAGTTCAACAGCAAGGATGCTGCTAAGGACCTAGAGAAGTTGCTTCGTTCTGCCATTGCAAACTGGGAGCAGAAAAACGACCGCAAAGCTGAAAACGGTGAACTCTTCATCTCAAAGATTTTTGTTGATGAGGGTGCTACTCTGAAGCGTATGCGTCCAGCTCCACAGGGTCGCGGTTATAGAATTCGCAAGCGTTCTAATCATGTAACTATTTTCGTGGACGCTAAAACTAATGATGAGAAATAATTATGGGACAGAAGTGTAATCCAATAAGCAACCGCCTCGGTATTGTCCGTGGCTGGGATTCAAACTGGTTTGGTGGTAAAAACTTCGGAGACAATCTCCTTGAAGATTCAAAAATCCGTAAGTACCTCAATGCCCGTTTGGCTAAGGCAAGTGTTTCTAAGATTGTTATCGAGAGAACACTGAAACTTGTCACAATTACTATTTGTTCTGCTCGTCCAGGTATCATCATTGGTAAGGGTGGTCAGGATGTAGAAGCACTGAAGGCAGAGCTCAAAAAAGTAACCGACAAGGATGTACAGATAAACATTTTCGAGATTAAGCGTCCGGAACTTGACGCTACAATCGTTGCTAACAACATAGCACGTCAGATTGAAGGTAAAATTGCATACCGTCGTGCTATCAAGACTGCAATTGCTAATACAATGCGCTCTGGAGCTGAGGGCATCAAGGTACAGATTTCAGGTCGTCTGAACGGTGCAGAAATGAGCCGCTCTGAGATGTACAAGGAAGGACGTACTCCACTGCACACACTTCGTGCCGACATCGACTACTGTCTTGCAGAGGCTCTCACAAAAGTAGGTCTGCTTGGTATCAAGGTTTGGATCTGCCGTGGTGAGAAATTCGGTAAGCAGGATTTGGCTCCAAACTTCGCACAACAAAAAGAAGCTGTGCGTGGAGGTAATAGCAATGGTGGCAACAGAAGATTTAGAAGCAAAAAGTCAAATCGTAATTAATCGGATGAACTATGTTACAGCCAAAAAGACAAAAATATAGAAGACCGCAAAAGGGTCGTGGCCGTTTGAACGGCGTATCACACCGTGGTACTGAACTCGCCTTCGGTAGTTTCGGTATAAAGGCTCTTCAGACTCGCTGGATCACAGCTCGTCAGATTGAAGCAGCCCGTGTCGCTATCACACGTTACATGCAGCGTCAAGGTCAGGTTTGGATTCGTATCTTCCCTGACAAACCTATCACAAAGAAGCCTGCTGACGTCCGAATGGGTAAAGGTAAGGGAGATCCATACCAGTATGTATTCCCTGCAAAACCAGGACGTATCCTCTTTGAGATAGAAGGCGTTCCATATGATATCGCTAAGGAGGCTCTCCGTCTTGGAGCTCAGAAGCTTCCTACTACTACTAAGTTTGTTGTACGTCGTGATTACGACAAAAATGCTTAATTAAGATGAAGATTACAGAAATTAGAGAACTTAACGATGCAGAACTCGCAGAGCGCATCGAAACAGAAGTAGCCAACTACGAAAGTAAGAAGTTCGGCCACAATATTTCTCCTGTAGAAGATAATTCTCAGATTAAGAAGCAGCGTCGTGATATCGCACGTATGAAGACTGTTCTTCGTGAAAGAGAACTCAATAAATAATTCGAGGCTACATGGAAAGAAATTTAAGAAAACAGCGTCAGGGTGTAGTTGTAAGTGAAAAGATGGATAAGACCATTGTCATTGCAGCTAAGTTCAAAGAAAAACACCCAATATATGGTAAGTTTGTCCAGAAGACAAAGAAATACCATGCTCATGATGAGAAGAACGATGCACATGTTGGTGACACTGTGCTTATCATGGAGACTCGTCCATTGAGCAAAACAAAGAGATGGAGATTAGTACAAATCGTAGAAAGAGCTAAGTAAACATTATGATACAGGTAGAATCAAGATTAGCCGTCGCTGATAACAGTGGTGCACGCGAGGTACTTTGTATCCGTGTACTTGGTGGCACACGCCGCCGTTACGCTACTGTTGGAGACGTTATTGTTGTAGCAGTGAAAAGTGCTATCCCTACGAGTGAAATTAAGAAGGGCTCTGTATCTAAGGCTCTTATTGTCCGCACAAAGAAGGAAGTGCGCCGTCCTGATGGTTCATACATCCGTTTTGACGACAACGCATGTGTACTTCTGAACAATGCAGGCGAAATGAGAGGTAGCCGTATATTCGGCCCTGTAGCTCGTGAGCTCCGTGCTGCTAATATGAAAGTAGTTTCTTTGGCTACTGAGGTGCTTTAATTATTAAAGAATTACAGTAAAAATGGGTAAATTACACATAAAGAAAGGCGACACGGTATATGTAAATGCTGGTGACGACAAGGGAAAGACTGGTAAAGTCCTCTCAGTGCTCGTTAAGCAGCAGCGCGCCGTAGTCGAGGGTGTCAATAAAGTAAAGAAGAGCACTAAACCAAGTGCTGCACACCCACAGGGAGGTATTATTGAGCAGGAGGCTCCTATCCACATCTCCAACCTTAATGTAGTTGATCCTAAGTCAGGAAAAGCTACTCGAATTGGTCGTAAATTGGGCGCTAATGGAAAATTAGTACGTTACGCTAAAAAATCAGGGGAGGAAATCTAATGAGTACAACTGCACAATTAAAGAATGTTTATGCTGAGCAGATTGCTCCAGCACTTCAGAAGCAGTTCAATTACTCTTCACCAATGCAGATTCCTGTATTGAAGAAGATTGTAATTAACCAGGGTCTTGGTCAGGCAACTGCTGACAAGAAGATTATCGAGGTTGCAATGAATGAAATTGCACAGATTACAGGACAGAAGCCAGTGACTACACTGTCAAAGAAGGATATTTCAAACTTCCGTCTGCGTAGAAAGATGCCTATCGGTGTGATGGTAACTTTGCGTCGTGACAGAATGTATGAATTCCTTGAAAAACTCGTCCGCGTATCACTTCCTCGTATCCGTGACTTCAAGGGTATCGAATCTAAGTTTGATGGCCGTGGTAACTATACACTCGGTATCACTGAACAGATTATCTTCCCTGAGATTAATATCGATCAGGTAGAGAAGATTGCAGGTATGAATATTACGTTCGTAACTTCTGCTCAGACAGACGAAGAGGGCTATGCACTTCTGAAAGCATTTGGTCTTCCATTTAAAGATGCTAAAAAATAAGTAGATATGGCAAAGGAATCAATGAAAGCACGTGAGGTAAAACGTGCAAAACTTGTGGCTAAGTATGCAACTAAGCGTGCAGAGCTGAAGAAGATTGTTGCAACAGGTGACCCAGCAGAAGCTTACGAGGCAGCTCGTGCACTTCAGGCAATCCCTGCTAATGCAAATCCAATCCGCCTTCACAACCGTTGCAAGATAACTGGACGTCCAAGAGGATATATCCGCCAGTTCGGACTTTCTCGTATCCAGTTCCGCGAGATGGCTTCACAAGGCCTTATTCCAGGAGTAAAGAAAGCAAGCTGGTAATTTGCGGTTTCCCGCTTGTGTACACTTTTAGCAAGTAAACATCTGAGAGTTACCAGTTCGGGGGTAACTTGAAGATATTTTACTTCTAAAAAAACGATGAAGAAAACAGATGAACCGATGGGTGATTCTAAGTTCTTTTGTCGGTAAGCTAAAAACAGAGAGAGTTTTATTATTGTTAAATATTGTCGGACACAAAAAAACAGCTCCGATTAATTTAATTTTATTATGACAGATCCAATAGCAGATTATTTAACGAGGTTGCGCAACGCCATTCAGGCTAAGCACAAGGTAGTAGAAGTACCAGCCTCAAACCTGAAGAAGGAAATCACAAAGATTCTCTTCGACAAAGGTTACATTTTGAACTTCAAGTTCGTAGAGGAAGGTCCTCAGGGTACAATTAAGATTGCTCTGAAGTATGATCCTCAAACAAAAGTAAGCGCAATTCAGTCGCTGAAGCGTGTTTCACGTCCAGGTCTCCGTAAATATACCGGATACAAGGATATGCCACGTGTAATAAACGGATTGGGTATCGCAGTGATATCTACATCTAAAGGTGTTATGACAGACAAGGAAGCTGCCGACCTGAAAGTTGGTGGTGAAGTTCTTTGTTATGTATATTAATTAAGGAGGAATTATAATGTCTAGAATTGGTAAATTACCTATTATTATTCCTGCAGGAGTAACAGTAACTCATAAGGATGACATTGTAACTGTTAAAGGTCCAAAAGGCGAACTCAGCCAATACGTAAACCCTGCCATCAAGGTATGTATCGAGGACGGAAAGTTGACAATGGAAGAGAATACAGAGTTGATGCAGGATAATACAAAGCAGCGTCATGCTTTTCATGGTCTCTACCGTGCACTTGTGCACAATATGGTAGTAGGTGTTTCTGAAGGCTACAAGGCAACACTTCAGATTGTCGGAGTTGGTTACCGTGTCAGCAATCAGGGAAATGTTCTTGAGTTTGCACTCGGATATTCTCATGCTATCGTGTTCGATGTTCCAAAGGAAGTTAAGGTCGAAACTAAGTCAGAGAGAAATCAGGATCCTCTTATCATGCTCGAATCATGCGACAAGCAGTTGCTTGGACTCGTATGTGCTAAGATTCGTTCATTCCGCAAGCCTGAGCCATACAAGGGCAAGGGTATCCGTTTCTTGGGCGAAGAGATTAGAAGAAAGTCTGGTAAGTCTGCAAGTGCTAAATAATTTAAAACGATTTAGAGTATGATTACAAAGATTGAAAGACGACTCAAAATTAAATATAGAGTACGCAATAAAATTGCTGGTACTGCAGAACGTCCTCGTTTGAGTGTGTTCAGAAGCAACAAGCAAATATATGTTCAGGTGATAGATGACGATGCTCAGAAGACTCTGGTAGCAGCTTCTTCACTTGGATTAGAGAAAATGAATAAGAGTGAGCAGGCAACTAAGGTTGGTGAACTCATTGCAAAGAAGGCTCTTGAGGCTGGTATTTCAACTGTAGTGTTCGACCGTAACGGTTACCTTTATCACGGTAGAGTAAAAGCTGTAGCAGAAGCTGCACGCGAAGCAGGACTTAAATTTTAAATACGATTATGGTAAATAGAGTTAAAGTACAAAACGATGCCGAGCTTAAAGACCGCTTGGTTGCTATTAATCGTGTTACTAAGGTTACTAAGGGTGGTCGTACATTTACATTCGCTGCCATCGTAGTTGTTGGTGACGGAAATGGTGTAATAGGCTATGGTCTTGGTAAGGCTGGTGAAGTTACAGCTGCTATCGCTAAGGGCGTTGAAGCTGCAAAGAAAAATCTGGTTAAAGTTCCAGTTCTGAACGGAACAGTTCCTCATGAGGCAACTGCAAAGTTCGGTGGAGCTCGTGTATTAATCATGCCAGCATCTGAGGGTACCGGAGTGGTAGCCGGTGGTGCTATGCGTGCAGTACTCGAGAGTGTAGGTGTTACAGACGTTCTTGCTAAGTCAAAGGGCTCTTCAAATCCTCACAACCTTGTAAAGGCTACAATCGAGGCACTTGCTAATATGCGCGATCCTAAGACTGTTGCTGCTAACCGTGGTGTTAATTTGACTAAAGTATTTAAAGGATAAGGAGGATAACCATGGCAACAATAAAAATTAAGCAAGTTAAAGGCCAGGCTGGTCGTCCTATCGATCAGAAGAGCACTTTGGAATCGCTCGGTCTTGGTAAGATCAATCGCGTCGTAGAGCGCGAGGACACACCATCTCTTCGCGGCATGATCCGTAAGGTTGCACACCTCGTAGAGGTTATTGACTAATTGTTTATCAACTAAAAAAAGATTTGACAATGGAATTATATAATTTGAAACCAGCTGAGGGTTCTACTCATAACAGCAAACGTGTAGGTCGTGGTTACGGTTCTGGTAAGGGACGTACTTCTACTCGTGGACATAAGGGTGCTAAGGCTCGTTCTGGTTACAAGAATAAGATTGGTTTTGAAGGAGGTCAGATGCCACTTCAGCGCCGTCTGCCAAAATTCGGTTTCCAGAATATCAACCGTGTAGAATACAAGGCTATCAATATTGGTCTTATTCAGGCGTTGGCAGATAAGCTTGGCGTAAGCAAGATTGGTATTGAAGAACTGATTAGCGCAGGTTTTATTAACAAGAAACATTTGGTAAAGGTTCTTGGTAATGGTGAAATCACTTCTAAGATTGATGTTGTAGCTCATGCATTCTCTGCAAAGGCTGAAGCAGCAATTACTGAGAAGGGTGGTACTGTTACAAAACTCTAATAAAGTACTAAGATAATGAATAAACTTAAGAATCTCAAGCTTGTCAAGACCCTGATCAACATATGGAAAGTTGAGGATCTCCGTGTACGTATCGGTATCACTCTGCTTTTCGTTGCTGTCTATCGTTTTGGCTCTTATGTAGTGCTTCCTGGTATTGATACTGATGCACTGCAGGGACTGAAAAATCAGACAGAAGGTGGACTTATGTCATTGCTTGATATGTTCTCAGGTGGAGCTTTTTCTAAGGCCTCTATCTTTGCACTTGGAATCATGCCTTACATCTCTGCATCTATCGTTATGCAGTTGTTAGGTATTGCTGTTCCATACTTCCAGAAGATGCAACGTGAGGGTGAAAGCGGAAGAAGAAAGATGAATCAGTACACTCGTTACTTGACTGTAATCATTCTTTTGTTCCAGGCTCCTTCATATCTAGTTAATCTGAGAATGCAAACTGGTGGAACTGCACTTTATTCTTCATTGAATTGGTCTATGTTCCTCTTTGTTGCGACTATCATTCTTGCTGCAGGCAGTATGTTCATCCTTTGGTTGGGTGAGCGTATTACAGATAAGGGTATTGGAAACGGTGTTTCACTCATCATCATGATTGGTATCATCGCACGTTTCCCTTCAGCATTCACACAGGAACTTATTACACGATTCACAACTCCTCAGGGTGGTGGTCTTGTCATTTTCCTTGTTGAAATTGTAATATTTCTGTTTGTTATTGCTGCAGCTATACTCCTTGTGCAAGGTGTACGTCGTGTACCAGTAAACTATGCAAAACTGATTTCAGGCAGTCGTCAAGTAGGCGGTGCTCGTCAGTACATTCCACTCAAGCCATATGCAGCTAATGTGATGCCTATCATCTTTGCTCAAGCAATCATGTTTATCCCAATCACAGTTGCCGGATATGTGTCTGGCGGAAAACTAAGTCCTGGTATGAGCTTGCTTATCGATAATACAAGCTGGTTGTATAATCTGATATTTGCCACACTGATTATAGTATTTACATACTTATATACTGCAATTACAATAAATCCTGTTCAAATGGCAGAGGATATGAAGCGTAACAATGGTTTCATTCCTGGTGTTAAGCCAGGTAAGGATACCGCTGACTATCTTGATAAGATTATGTCACGCATTACACTTCCAGGTTCATTGTTCCTAGCATTAATTGCAATTCTTCCTGCATTTGCAGATTTATTTGGTGTTCAGCGTGAATTTGCCCAGTTCTTTGGTGGTACATCGTTGCTCATCCTCGTTGGTGTTGTGCTTGACACACTCCAGCAGATTGAGAGTCATCTCATGATGAGACATTACGATGGTCTCTTGGATTCTGGTAGAATTCGTGGAGCTCACTAATGTAGGCATCAGATGGTGTATCTTAAGACTGACGAAGAGGTCGAGTTATTGCGGAAAGCAAACTTACTTGTTGGAGCCACTCTGGCAGAATTGGCAAAGGTCATCCGACCAGGGGTTACAACAAAAGAGCTTGACACTATAGCAGAAACCTTTATACGCGATAACGGAGCAATTCCGACATTCAAGGGATTTCCAAACCCTTATGGTAGTTCTTTTCCAGCAAGTATTTGTACTTCGGTTAACCACCAAGTTGTACACGGTATCCCTAACGATACTCCGCTAAAGGAGGGAGACATTGTCTCAATCGATTGTGGAACCAATTTGAATGGATATTGTGGTGATTCTTGCTACACTTTCGCAATTGGCGAGGTGTCAGATGAAGTGAAGAAACTCCTTACAACTACGAAGGAAGCACTTTACAAAGGTATAGAAGAAGCCATAGTCGGACACCGCCTCGGCGATATCTCGAATGCCGTACAAACTCATTGTGAGGCTGAGGGATATGGAGTAGTAAGAGAATTTGTGGGTCATGGCATCGGTAAGGAAATGCATGAAGACCCTCAGGTTCCCAACTACGGAAGAAGAGGAAATGGTATGATGCTCAAAAATGGATTGTGCATAGCAATCGAACCAATGATAACGATGGGCACGAAAGAAATTTTCATGCAGGAAGATCGTTGGGGAATTGTAACACGCGATGGCAAACCAGCCGCACATTATGAACATTCCATTTGTGTTAGAAAAGGGAAGGCTGACATCCTCTCGTCATTTGAAGAAATAGAAAAAGTATTAAGATTAAATCATTAAGTATGGCTAAACAGTCTGCTATCGAACAAGACGGAACAATTGTAGAGGCATTATCCAATGCAATGTTCAGAGTCGAACTTGAGAATGGTCATGAAATTATCGCTCACATTTCAGGAAAGATGCGTATGCATTATATCAAAATCCTGCCTGGTGATAAGATTCGTGTAGAGATGTCTCCCTACGACCTTTCTAAAGGACGCATTACTTTTAGATACAAATAATATAACAGAATATGAAAACAAGAGCATCTTTAAAAAAACGTACACCAGATTGCGTTATTGTTAGACGTAAAGGACGTCTGTTTGTAATTAACAAGAAGAACCCTAAGTACAAGGTGCGTCAGGGATAATTCTTATTTTAGAATATTGAAATAATAAAATAATATGGCAATAAGAATTGTTGGTGTAGACCTCCCACAGAACAAGAGAGGTGAAATCGCGCTCACATACATTTTTGGTATTGGACGCAGTAGCGCAGCTAAAATCCTTGAAAAAGCTGGCGTTGATAAAGACATTAAAGTAAAGGACTGGAACGATGAACAGGCAGGTAAGATCCGTGAGGTGATTGCTGCAGAATATAAGGTTGAAGGTGACCTTCGTTCAGAGGTTCAGCTTAACATCAAACGACTGATGGATATCGGTTGCTATCGTGGAATCCGTCACCGTCTTGGTTTGCCCGTTCGCGGTCAGAGCACAAAGAACAATGCTCGTACTCGTAAGGGTAAGAAGAAAACAGTTGCAAATAAGAAAAAAGCTACTAAATAATAGAACAATATGGCAAAGAAAACCACTTCTGCTAAGAAGAGAAATGTCAAGGTTGATGCTCAGGGACAGCTTCATGTCCACTCATCATTCAACAACATTATTGTTAGCCTTGCAAACAGCGAGGGTCAAGTTATCTCTTGGTCATCAGCCGGTAAGATGGGCTTCCGCGGTTCAAAGAAGAACACTCCGTATGCAGCCCAGATGGCAGCACAAGATTGTGCAAAGGTCGCATTTGACCTTGGTCTGCGTAGTGTGAAGGCTTATGTCAAAGGACCAGGTAATGGTCGTGAAGCTGCAATCCGTGGATGTGTAGCTGCTGGAATCGGTGTAACAGAAATCATAGATGTTACTCCACTGCCACACAATGGATGTCGCCCACCAAAGAGAAGAAGAGTTTAATACACACAATTTCGAAGATTCAAATTTGTTCGACCCATTATAATCGCATCTTTCCTTTCTGCGGTTGCTGCTGAGGGTGGGGCAGATAAGAAAAAAACAAAATCAATATGGCTAGATATACTGGACCTAAGTCAAGAATTTCTCGTCGTTTCGGCGAGGCCATCTTTGGACCAGACAAAGTTCTGTCTAAAAGAAATTATCCTGCAGGACAGCATGGTAACAACCGTAGAAAGAAGTCTTCTGAATACGGTCTCATGCTTGCAGAAAAGCAGAAAGCAAAATACACTTACGGCGTACTCGAGCGTCAGTTCCGTAATCTTTTTGAGAAGGCTGCTTCAAAAGACGGTGTAACAGGTGAAGTTCTTCTTCAGCTTCTTGAAGCTCGTCTCGACAATGTAGTTTATCGTCTTGGAATTGCAAAAACTCGTGCAGCCGCTCGTCAGCTCGTCAGCCACAAGCATATTACAGTTGATGGTGTTGTAGTTAACATTCCATCTTATTCTGTAAAACCAGGTCAGGTTGTGGCAGTTCGCGAAAAGGCAAAGAGCCTTGAGGTAATCGAAGCATCTCTCGCAGGTTTCAACCATAGCAAATATCCATGGATTGAATGGGACGAGAGCATTAAGGGTGGTAAGCTTCTTCACAACCCTGAGCGCGCAGACATTCCAGAGATTATCAAGGAGCAGATGATTGTCGAGTTGTACTCTAAATAATAAATAACACACAAAAAATGGCTGTATTAGCATTTCAAAAACCAGAAAAAGTTATAATGTTGGAGGCTGACGACAAGTTCGGAAAGTTTGAATTCCGTCCATTGGAGCCAGGCTTCGGAATTACCATCGGTAACTCCCTGCGTCGAATACTCCTTTCTTCACTTGAGGGTTATGCTATCAATACTGTTCGTATAGCAGGTGTTGAGCATGAGTTCTCAACTATTCCTGGAGTAAAGGAAGATGTTACCAACATTATTCTGAACCTGAAGCAAGTAAGGTTCAAGCAAATTGCTGACGGTGTAGAATCCGAGAAGGTGTCAATTTCCATTGAGAACCAGAAAGAATTCAAGGCTGGAGACATCTCAAAATTCCTCAGTGGATTTGGAGTGTTAAACCCAGATTTGGTTATTTGTCATTTAGACCCTCAGGCAACCTTGGACATCGAGCTCAGTATCAATAAAGGCCGTGGATACGTTCCATCTGATGAGAATCGTGTTTACTGCAAGGATATCAATGAGCTGGCTATCGATTCTATTTACACTCCAATCCGTAATGTCAAGTTCGCTGTTGAAAACTATCGTGTACAGCAGAAGACTGACTACGAGAAGTTGATTATCGAAGTGACAACAGATGGTTCTATCCATCCGAAGGAGGCACTGAAGGAAGCTGCTAAGATTCTTATCTACCACTTCATGTTGTTCTCAGACGAGAAGATCACTCTCGAGAATTCAGATTTCGATGGAAACGAAGAATTCGACGAGGAAGTACTGCGTATGCGTCAGTTGCTTAAGACTAAACTCGTTGATATGGATCTCTCTGTACGTGCCCTCAACTGTTTGAAGGCTGCAGATGTAGATACACTCGGCGATCTCGTTCAATATAACAAGACAGACCTGCTTAAGTTCCGTAACTTCGGTAAGAAGTCTCTTACAGAGCTTGACGATCTGCTTGATAGCTTGAACTTGTCATTCGGAACAGATATTTCTAAGTATAAATTAGACAAAGACTAAGTAAACAATGAGACACAATAAGAAATTCAACCACCTTGGTCGTACTCATTCTCACCGTGCAGCTATGTTGTCCAATATGGCTACTTCTCTTATCCTGCACAAGAGAATTACTACAACACTTCCAAAGGCAAAGGCTCTCCGCGTATATGTTGAGCCACTCATCACAAAGGCAAAGGAGGACTCTACTGCTTCTCGCCGTGTAGTATTCAGTTATCTTCAGGACAAGTTCGCTATTAAAGAGCTCTTCGGTACTGTAGCACAGAAAGTAGGCGATCGTCCAGGTGGCTACACCCGTATTATCAAGCTTGGTAAGCGTGCAAACGATGATGCTGATATGGCATTCATCGAACTTGTAGACTTTGACGAGAATATGGCTAAGACAGAGGCTAAGAAGACTCGTACTCGTCGCTCACGCAAGTCTGCTCCAAAGGCAGAAGCTGCTCCAGTAGCAGAAACTGCACCAGCAGAAGAAGTTGTTGCTGAAACTCCAGCAGCAGAGGCACCAGCAAAGACTGAAGAATAATATTCAGTAATAATTTCAATATTCCCCCAAAGGCTATGCATGTTAAATGTGTAGCCTTTTTTCTTCTGTTAATTGTTCGCTGTTTCAGAAATAATCCGTATTTTTGCCACGAAAAACAAACTAAAAACCTTAACTGATGAAAAAAAATCTCACTTTGTTTGTAGCTTTCTGGGCTTTTGTATCTTTTATGAATGCGCAGATTCAGCTCAGTACCAATGAACTTACAAGTACATATAAGTACAAAACTACAACCACAAATCCTTTCGGCATTCACGATCCCTCGGTATATTGGAACTCC
The DNA here is from genome assembly GCA_002342585.1 of Prevotellaceae bacterium UBA2448. Classification (GTDB taxonomy): domain Bacteria; phylum Bacteroidota; class Bacteroidia; order Bacteroidales; family Bacteroidaceae; genus Minthosoma. The sequence continues at coordinate 21,193 of DDQG01000017.1, read as the reverse complement.
GCCGATCAGACCTACTATGTTTATGGTTCTCATTATGTAGGGGCCAAGACCACCGACCTGCGCAACTGGACTGGCATTTACAATTACTACACAGGAGGCTATAACTCAGCTAACGCTTACAAAGCATTTAAGTCAAATCCTACTCATATAGTTAAGCGTTGCCTGCCAGGAAGCACTGTTCAGGAAGAGGTGACTCTCGAATCGTATGATGTTTCTGCGTTTTGTTCCATCTATTCAACCATTCATTACGACCCAGTAACTAAAACTTATTCAGACGAGCCATCGTGGGTGAGTGGCGACCAATGGGCTCCGGACATCATCTACAACCCTCACATGGGCAAATGGTGTCTCTATTTGAGTCTAAACGCCGACAACTGGGCTTCTGTCATAGTTCTCCTTACGAGCAATAGTCCGACCGGTCCGTTCACCTATGTAGCACCAATCGTATTTGGTGGGTTCAACGGACAGACGTACTCAGGCAAGAATGCTCAGGGTCAGACTGTATCATTCAAGGTTGACTACAAGAAAACCGATCTTGAACTTGTTCTTGGTACCCAAACCTCTCTTCCTAGTCGTTACAATCAAAAAGATTTGTGGGGTAATATGTGGCCAAATCCAATTGACCCTTGCGTTTTCTTCGACGAGGATGGTGAACTGTGGATAGCATACGGTTCGTGGTCTGGTGGTATATTTATGCTGAAACTTGACAAGGAGACGGGTCTTCGCGATTATACATATACCTATCCGCTCATTGAATACAACGGAAAAGACCTCAGAAGCCAATCATATACAGGCTATACCAGTGACCATTACTTTGGCAAACTCATTGCCGGTGGAGCTTATGTAAGTGGTGAAGGTCCGTATATCCAGCATATAGGTGACTACTATTATCTTTTCATGAGTTATGGTGGTTTTGCTCCTGACGGTGGTTATGAAATGCGTATATTCCGTTCGTCTAATCCTACTGGTCCTTTTACTGATGCCAGCAACAATGATGCTCGTACATATTCTTATGTTCGCAACTATGGCCCCAATGCAGCTACCAACAAAGGGATGAAGATTATAGGTGCCTATAACGGATGGGGTGCTCAGACTTTGGGCGAGTGTGCTCACGGACACAACTCTGTATGTCAGGACGATATGGGTCGTACGTTGCTTGTAACTCATAGCAAATTCAACCTGCCGCTCCTTCCAGACGGATCCCGCAATGCCGCTCATGCTATGCGAGTTCATCAACTCTTCCTCAACGAGAAAGACTGGCTTTGTGCCGCTCCGTTCGTATTTAACGGCGAGACTCTTACCGACGACGATATTGCGACTTCACAGCCATGGTCGGCTACTGACATCGAGGGCGATTACGAGATAATTATCCATCCCTATAAACTTGACCATGATAACATGCAGGAGTCCACACCAGTCAAGATACATCTCAGTGCTGACGGTAAAGTTACTGGAGCATATACTGGAACTTGGAAATACTCGCAGGATGGTAAATCCTATATTCAGATTAAACTTGGCTCTACAATATATTATGGAGTAGTATGTGAGCAGACCGTTCAGGGTACAAACACATCAATCCAGACCGTGACCAGCAACGTGAAGGCACTTTGTTTCTCTGCAGTCGCATCAAGTGGTGTTCCTGTTTGGGGATATAAGTGGCAGCCTCAGTATGCTATTGCATATAACTACAATCAGCATAGTTCTGCAGAGTTGAAGAGAAATACTACGGTGAAGAACAATATTACAATCCTGTTTGACCCCGTACATAATACAACTCTCGAATGGACTTCGTCAAATCCGGATGTACTTTCTGAAACAGGTAAGTATAACCCAACTGATGAAGTTGAACAGGTAACTATGACTTCACGTTTGTCTGCAGGTAATTATTACTGGGAGAATAGTTATACAGCTAATTGTGCCGCGGCAACTTCAATTGATGGTGACCCATACGATGGAGTCGTAGCATACTATAATTTTGACGAAAAGCCTACGAAAAATCTGATGAATGAAGAGCAGCGGGCAACATATGCTCATTCCAGCACTTCAACACCTGTTCCTGTGCTTGAAGGAGATTATTCACGTTTCGGACAAGTTGTTCATCAGTACGCGGGAGCAATACGTTACAATAGTTACACTCGCATGACAAATCCATTGAAAGGCGCTACTAATCTCGATGGATTTACAGTCAGCTTATGGGTTTACCGTATGGATGCCAACGATAACTACAATGCGCTTTGGTCATTCTTTAATTCTACAGTAGCTTCAGCTGCTGGCGAGCGTCTCTTCTTTACAGGGAACAGCTATCTTGGCTATAACGATAATAACGATACTTGGTTTGATGTCAATAACCCTGAAACTAAGGTTGTGGATCGTATCAATGCTGGTGCGTGGCGACAGGTAACGGTTACATTCTCCAAAGAAAATGGTTATATGTTGTATCGTGACGGAACAAAATACATATCTGGCAACATGAAATATACGGGAAGTGTTGAGCAAAGCGAATTCGACTGGTCGAAGGTTATCGACTTTGTTACCTCTGCTGCATATTTCAACTTAGGTCTTGGTTCCTTCTGGGGATCTGCAGAGGCTAAGTTCGACGACCTCATTATTTATAATCGTGAACTCTCTGCTGATGATGTTAAGTCTCTTTACACAGAACTCACTCGTGTAAATCCGTTTGATGCTGGTACCATTACTGGTATTGAAGACATAGTAGTAGAAGAACCAACTTCACAAACTGTTCAAGGTATCTATGACCTTATGGGACGTAGGGTAGAGGTGCCTTCTAAGGGAATTTACATTGTAAACGGAAAGAAAGTGCTGTTCAAATAGAATAGTTTTCAATAGTTTCATTTTTGCGCTCTAACTAGAGAAAAATTTTTTCCTAGTTAGAGCGCAGATTTTTCTAGCTTTAGTTTGCATTTGTTAAGAGTGAAAATGCGTGTGCACGTAAACAACAGTTAAAAATACGACCTTGTCAAAATATCTTTTCTAAAAATTTGTTTAGATAAGTAAATAACGTTTTCTTTGCAAACAAATATGTTTGTCCATGCATCGATTTGGCCAAATGTTGGTGCTGGTAACATATATTTTAATAACCTATTTAATTATCATTACGTGGAGCTCTTTATGGGCTTTAGTTATGTTTAGAAAAGAACTAATCTTTCTAATATTATGTCTTACAAAATTAAACGGAAAACACTATGCAACCGCCTTCTCGTAGGAAGTGCCTTGGTTGCTGCAAGTTTTGGCGTATTTTCTTGTTCTGACAAGTATGATTTGGACTCTGATTCTCAGCAGCCAAATAACTTGAACAGTATCTACGGATATCTGGAAGGGCAGGGCTATTACTCAAATTACTTGCGACTGATTAATGATCTTGGTGAGAAGGATGTGCTTAGCCAAACAGGTAGTAATACTCTGTTTGCTGCTGACGATGAAGCATTTGCACGATTCTTCGCTAACAACGCCTGGGGTGTAAAGAGTTATGAAGAATTGACGTTGGCTCAGAAGAAGCTTTTGCTTTATTCTTCAATGATTGACAACCCTTACTCTACGTCTATGCTTTCTACGGCAGACGGACCTATCAAGGGTGAGGTGTTCCGTCGTTCTTCATCAGTTACTATTTACGACTCTGTGCTTGTTGTGCCTAATGATGATCCACAGGGCATTATGCCTCAGACAGAACGTTTCGACCAACTCAGAGCAAGTACTACACGCAAGAGTACTGTTCTCTTTGATGACCAGTCGCAGACTAACCCAATGATTCATTTCAATGCTCAGTTCCTGACATCTAACAAGATTCTCTCTGACGACATTGATTTTATGTATGGTAAGTGGCTTGGTTTCGGACAGCGTACAGAAGAGGACGTTTATGTTAACAATACCAAGGTTGTTGAGGCTAATATATTCTGTAAGAATGGTTTCGTACATCGTGTTAACGAGGTTCTTCTTCCATTGAGCAATTTGGCAGAAACAATTAGAAAGACATCCAATACACAATATTTTAGTAGTATTCTTGAGCGCTTTGCTGCAGTAGCATACGACAAAAATCTGACTGATGCTTATAATAACAGTAAGGGTACAGCGTATGACTCAGTATTCATTAAGCGCTATTATTCAGATCGTTCTTGGGGATCAACAGCCAGTGGTGCTAATGCGGACAAGAAATTTGATACAGATAAGGATGGTCGAACATTCGATGGTTCACTTCTCTTTGATCCAGGATGGAACGGCTTGTATCCGCAGATGACCGCAAAGGGTTCTGATGCCATGATGGAAGATATGATTGTAATGCTTGTTCCTAATGACAAGGCATTGAAGTCTTGGTGGGATGGTGAAGGTGGTCTGGATATCCACAATTTCTATGCAAAAGGTATAACAGACACTAAGGAGGGTTTGGAGAAGGTTCCAGTATCAGTACTTGACGACCTTGTAAATGCAGGTATGAAAACTCCTTTTACAGCTACTATCCCTTCGAACTTCAGTAATATTCTTGACGATGCCAATATGAAACTTGGTATCACAACTGCTGATATCGATAGTGTAATCCTTTCGAGCAATGGTCTGATTTACGTTACTAATAAGGTGTTTGCTCCTACAGCTTACTCTTCAGTACTCAGTCCTGCTGTTATCGATACAATTCGCTTCAGCGCCATTGCTAATGCAATTGAGAATCTTGATTATCAGGCATATCTGAACTCTATGGTTTCTAAATATACATTCCTGTTGCCTACAAATCAGGCTCTCGAATCATATGTTGACCCAGTTTCATACTATTATTCATCACCACAGATGTGGAAGTTTAATATTGATAGGACCAAGTCTTTGGCTCAGCGTCTGTCTATTGAAGCTTATAACTGCGTGATAGATGTTGATGGCACTCCTGCTCCCTTTGGTTCTGCAAGAAAACTGACTGGCGCAAAGGAAACTCATATCAAGGACCGTTTGGAAGAGATTCTTGACAACTTGATTATTACTCAGGAATATACTCCTGGTAAGGAATATTATAAGACCAAAGGTAATACTTTCGTTCGTATCAAACCTTCTTCATCTGCAAGTGGTCTTGACGTTGCTGCAACTTATCAGTATCAGTATAATGAACCAATCGTAGTCAACGATAATTCTGAATCAAAATACAATAAGCAGAATGGTACGACACTTGTTGTTGATAAGATGCCTATGGGAGGTCCTGCTTCTGTAGCCCAGATGTTGTCACTTGTCCCTGATTTCTCTGAATTCCTTTGGGTTCTTGAGAATAGTGGAGCTCTCAGTAAATCAAACTCTAAGGATAAGTGGCTTGCTGCTGATCAGACCTTCGGAAACTTGCTTAATATTAAGAGCAAGGGCATGATTGGTGCAGAGGATGCAACAAGTACTACAAAGGTCACTTACTTGCTCAATAACTACCATTATACTATATATGTTCCAACAAATGCAGCAATGGCTCAAGCATATGCAGATGGTTTGCCTGATGCAAATGCAATGGCTCTCGCAGAACAGTTGGATGAAGAAGAAAGTAAAGGTGGTACTAAGGAATCTCATGTAGATTCACTCAAGGAAGTGCTTCTCGACTTTGTGAAATATCATATCCAAGATAATTCCATCTTTATTGACCAAGGTTTTGTTTCTGGTGAGTATGAGTCAGGAAAAACTGAACTTATCAAATCTACTTCAGTTGATGAAGAAACAGGTCAGGAGAAACCATGGGATGGAACATACTCTCCTGGTCGTCCATATAAGCTCAAAGTCAATGTTTCTCCAAGTGGACTGACTGTAACAGACGTTATGGGCAATACTCGCAATGTAGTTACATCTGGCAATGCATATAATATAATGGTACGAGAATATTGGGCAGATGGAACTAGTGCAAATACAATTCCAACAAACACCACTCTGAACAACTCATCATTTGCTGTTATTCATGCAATTGACGGACCACTCTATTTTGATACAGCTGATCCGAATGATAATCAGTTCAAGTACAAGTATAAGAAACTTGGTGGTGATTCTACATCTTCTGTAAAACGTCGCTAATAAATCAATATCATGAAAAAAATATTATCAATTCTCATGCTGTTTGTTGGTGTTTGCATAAGTGCAAATGCCCAAGTGAAAGCAGGCGATATAGTTAGTGGTCAGATTTGGGACGACCTCGAACCATTGATGATGGTTAATGTTGTCGAAATAGACCATAACAACCGTATCGTAGCAGCGGGAACAACCGATATCAACGGTAACTTCTCGTTCAAAATCGTGAATCCCAAAGATAAGATTCGTATATCTTATATTGGTTGCGAAACAAAGGTGCTTCCTATCACCAAACGTTCATTTGGTAAAATCGTACTTACCAGTCAGACACAGTTGAAGGAAGTTGTGGTTAAAGCAGTTAAGAAGACACAGACATCAGGTCTCCAGATTCCTGTTACTGAAATTTCAGTTGCTCAGCAGTCTATCGACATGAAGGAATTCGAAGGCTTGGCAATGACCAGTGTCGACGAAGCATTGCAGGGACGTATCTCAGGTCTCGATATCGTTGCCAACTCTGGTAACCTCGGTTCTGGTACAACAATGCGTCTGCGTGGTGTGGGTACTATCAATGGTAATGCCAACCCTCTGATTGTTGTAAACGGAAATGTTTGGACAAACGACGCTGATGCTGACTTCGACTTTACCAATGCTAACGAAGATAAATTTGCAGAACTTCTGAATGTTAACCCTGAAGATATCGAGTCAATTTCAGTCCTCAAGGATGCTGCTGCTACAGCAATCTGGGGTTCTCAAGGTGCAAATGGTGTAATCGAAATCAGAACTAAACGTGGTAGCCGTGGTAAGACAAAGGTGAACTACTCATACCGTTTCTCCGGAAGCTGGATTCCAAAGAGCTACAAACTGCTTAGTGGTGACGATTATACAATGTATTTGAAGGAAGCATACTTCAACACAACTCAGAATTCTGAATTTGCTACAGCCGGTAAAACTAACTACATTCCGGAAATCGCGTACAACAAGGAGTTCTCTGAGTATGAGATGTATAACAACAATACAGACTGGGTAGATGCCGTTACTCAGTTTGGTCAGAACCATCAGCATTATGTTGCTCTTACCGGTGGTGGTGAAAAGGCAAACTTCCGTATTTCCGGTGGTTACGACCATCAGACAGGTACCATCATCAAACAGGTTCTGAATCGTTTCACTACACGTGTAGCCCTCGACTACTTCGTCAGTGACCGTATTAAGGTAAGTTCAAACTTTGACCTTACTCGTACAAAGAACGAAAAGAACTACTATAATGACCTTCTTGGTCAAGCTCAACGTAAAATGCCTAACCTTGCTATTTATCAGCAGGATGAGTATGGTAATGAAATGGGAGAATTTTACACAATGAACCCATACCTTACCGCAGCACAGGCTGGTTATAACGCAGGTTCTGGTCAGCATGCAGGACAAAAAGACTTGTTGAAAGATCAGTATGGACTGGCTAACACTATCGCTGTTGCGCACAAGGCTAAGCGTGACTGGACAGAACTTAAGCTCTCTCCTGAATTCATTCTCCAGTACGACATCCTCGGAACAGAGGCAGATCAGACTCGCTTGAAGTATGAAGGCCAGATTGTATTCGATATTTACAATCGTGGTGAAGATACATACTATCCAGGTTCTCTTATTGCAACAAATTGGTCGTCATCTGACACATACAATGCAGCAAGTGCATATTCATACAAGAGTCACGGACTTTCAACACGTCACTCTTTGACATTCCAACCACACTTCAAGAACGAAGATCATAGCTTGCTCGCTATGTTCCGTTTCAACTACACCAAGGGCTCTTCTTCCCAACAGACAAATGGTCAGAAATGGTTGCCTACAGTCGATGGAATCACATCTCCACTTGCTGGAGGTATTCCAACAAGCTTCAGTACAGGAGCTGGTGAGTGGAAATCTCAGTATATGCTGTTCCAGTTGCACTACGCATACAAAGGACGTTATATTTTTGATGCTACTCTGCGTCGAGACGGTTCTACACGATTCGGACCAAGTAGCCGATGGGGTAACTTCCCTGGACTCTCTGCACGTTGGAACATCAGTGATGAACCGTTCATGAAGTGGGCTGAAAACTGGCTCTCAATGCTTTCTATCCGTCCAGGTTGGGGTATTGTAGGTTTGCAGCCTAACGGCGAAGGTCTTTTCTACTCAAAGTATGCTAATGGCTCTAACTACCTTGGTGTATCTTCTGTTGTTCCAAGTAATATCCGCTTGGCAGCTCTGAAATGGGAGAAGACTGAAACATTTAACCTCGGTTTCGACTTCGGATTCCTTGATGGAAAGATTGATGGTGACCTTTCTATCTATACAAGAAAGACAACTCAGTTGCTTAACCCTGGTTTCCGTATTCCTTCATCTTCTGGTTTCGGAAGTCTTCCTAACAAGAACGAAGGTTCAATCCGTAACAATGGTTGGGAATTCAATATCAATGGTCATAAGATTGTTAGTGCGGGCAAGTTCTCAATGGACTTCAACGTTACATTTGCAAACTCTCGCAATAAGATCCTTGAAATGGATGAAACCCTCATTGAATCTTATAATGCTGATTACAATTATAAGAATGGAACGTATCTTTCACGTGTTCAGTTGAACAATCCACTGGGTTCTATCTATGGTTTCCGTTCTAAAGGTGTTTACGCTTATTCTAATCTTCCAAAAGTTCGCGACCGTGCTACAGGTGTAGAATCATTTGTAGATATGGATATGTCGGAAATTGATAAATCAAGATATATGATATTGGAGAATGGTGGTAAAAATGCTCCTGTAGTACGTACTGCCAATGGTGATGTAGTTTACAATGCATCCGGAACTCCTAAGAAAATGTATTTCGACTACAATGGTCTTGGAACTACTCCTTATGAGTTTGTAGGTGGTGATGCTATATATGAAGATATTAATAGCGATGGTACTATCGACGAACTTGATATCGTTTATCTTGGTAGTACACTTCCTAAACTCACCGGTGGTTTCGGTGTTAAGTTTAACTATGGTGCATGGTCATTAAACCTTCAGTTCAACTATCGTTATGGAAATAAGTGTATCAACTACGCTCGTATGGATCTTGAGAATATGGCAACAAACAACAACCAGTCTCAGGCTATTAACTGGCGTTGGCACACAGAAGGTGAACAAGCCCTCCTTCCACGTGCAGCTACCGCAAATACAGGTGTTGCAACATACAACTACCTTGGTTCAGACCGTTTCGTAGAAGATGCTTCTTTCCTGCGTCTGAACTATGCACAACTTGCATATACATTCACTCCGAAGTCGCTGAAGTCACTCGGTATTTCTTCTTTACGACTTAACCTTATTGTAAATAATATATTCTGCATTACTAAGTACTCGGGTGCTGACCCAGAACATCCACAGGCAGGTTTCGCACCAGCAGGTGATAATGGTAAGACTCCACGAGCTAAATCGTTTACATTGGGTGCATCAATATCTTTCTAATAGTTTAATAGTTATGAAACACATGAAAAATAATATAAAGATAGCTGCATATGTGATGATGGCAGGTCTCGGACTCGGTTCGTGCTCTATGGATCTTCTGCCTCTCAACGAAGTTGTTCTTGAGAACTTCTGGAAAGAGGGGGAAGATGTACAGAGTGTGATGAACTCATGCTACACAGCTATGCAGGATAAAGGATATATACAACGCCTTATCGTATGGGGAGAATGCCGTTCTGATAACACTTCTCCTAACTCTACAGCCCCTAAGGAACTTCGTGACCTTATGAAGGGTAGTGTGAAAAGTACAAACGGATGGTGTGATTGGGGACCATTGTACACTGTTATCAACCGTTGCAATACGGTTCTGTATTATGCTACCCAGGTTGCCAATGAAGACCCTAACTACACTAAGTCTGAGTACAATATCACTCAGGCGGAAGCTAAGTTCCTCCGTGCATACTCCTACTTTACTCTTATAAAGACATATAAGGATGTGCCATTTAGTATTGAACCTTCAATAGACGACACTCAAGAGTACAGATTAGGACAGACTCCGTTTAATACTATTCTGAATGCTCTTATTGATGATATAGAGGGTTGCAAGAATTACCCTCCTGTAAAATATGCTTCAGACCAGCGCTATTACAATACAGGTCGTGTAACACGTCTTTCAATGTATGCTCTGTTGGCGGAAATGTACTTGTGGCGCGCATCCGATGCAAGTGCTGATGTGTCTTCACGTCAGTCAGACTACCGTTCTTGTATAGCTTGCTGCGACTACATACTTAATGCAAAGATAGCTCAATATAAAGAGAATTCTTATAATGACGACCGTACAGGACAACTTGTAAAACTTGAGAGTTTATGTGACCGTGAGCATGTTTATATCAACTTCGGTATTCCATTGTTGAAAGAAACTGCAGGTGCTTCTTCTACCTCTATAGGCCCTATGGCAACCAATAGCATTTTCTGTACTGGAAATTCATTTGAGTCACTGTATGAAATTACTTTTATTAATGGTCAGGATGTTAACTATGGAGTAGGCGAGATGTATGGTGGTTGGGCTGATGAAAAAGCAAATGCAGCAGTAAGATTGGTTTTGGCAGATGCAAACCTTATTTCTACAACTCCTACAGCAGTAACATATGACAACGGTAAGTTATTCTCTGTTACATCTGACTATCGTTCAATAGCTTCATTCTATTATACAGATGGTGCAGGATCTCAGTCAATTTATAAATATGTGTTGAGTAATAATTATGCAGGAGCTACTGCTCTCGGCTCTGGTTATGGTGAAGTAGGAAATGCAGCTAACTCATATAAACGACCAACACAAGATATGGCAGGTCTTAACGGTGTAGGAAACCTCCGTTCAAAGACATTGCAGTCTGAAAATTGGATTCTGTATCGTCTTACAGAGGTTATTCTGTTTAGAGCTGAAGCAGAAATAGCTTTGGCGGGAACAATGGCTGGTGATTCAGATAGTAGCCCTGCAACTCCTACTGTTGGATTTACAGGTTATCATAATGGTGCTGATTTAGGAAGCGCTGCAGACCTGTATGCAGATGCCTTCAATCTTATTACTGCAGTATATTGGCGTTCTAATCCAAGCGCAACCAATCTTACAAGCACATTATTGCCACAGATTGCAAACTTCACTACATATGGCAATTTTATGGACTTGCTGATGCGAGAGCGTCATAGGGAATTCCTCTTTGAAGGTAAACGTTACTATGATCTTGTTCGTCAAGCTCGTCGTAACGGCAACACTACTAACTTTAGTGCAGCGCTGACTTCTAAGTATGGTGAGGCTTCAAAGGCAGTATTGATTAAAATGTCTGACCCAGACTTTATGTATATGCCGGTTTCAAAGGCACAGATTAAGTTGAATCCAAATCTTGTGCAGAACCATTGCTATAATGACGAAGAAGAAACAAATAAAAACTAAAACCATATGAAAATATTAAAATTTAAACTGCTTACTGTTGCCGTTTTATTTAATACGGCTGTTCAGTTCGGACTTGTCAGTTGTTCTGATGACCCTGGGGTCGAAAACTACTACACAAGTACTTCCCAGTATGCTGCAGACTATTTAATGTCTGATAGTAAGTACAGTCAGTATGTTGAAATTCTTCGACGTGCAACCGGTGAAAAAGGTACATTGCGCCTAATTGAGCTTCTTGGCTCTTATGGCTCATATACAGTATTCGCACCAACAAATGATGCTGTGAATGCATACCTTGCACAACGAAATGTTGGTTCTGTAGATGAACTCTCCAAGGAAGACTGCGATACTATTGCTCTCAATTCTATTATTGAGAATGCGTATTTTACAACTGATGTTAATGATCAGGAATATCCAGAGACTAACATGCTTGACCAACCAATGACTATTGCAAGTAAGGATGCTAAGGACATAGATCCTTCTCAGTCAGGACTTGTGATGATAATTAATGAGTCTGCAAAACTTATACAGTGGGATGACTCTGTGTCAAATGGTGTAGTACATACAGTGGATAAAATCGTTTTTACTAGTACAGCGTTTGCTTCCGACTTTCTTGATAACGACCCAAGTTGTACTCTTTATAGCAGTGCTATTAAAGCCACTGGTCTGAATGAATTGTTGTCAAAGTATAAAGATGCTAACTATAGTGTTGGTTCTGACTCAATTGACTGGACAAACGATGCTCTTGTAATGCCTACTGCATCAGAGTATGATAATGTTGCTTATCCTGAACACAGATATCACAAGTTTACATTGTTTGTTTGTCCTGATGCTGTGCTTAAAGAAAAATATGGTATTACAAATCTTGACCAACTTCGTCAGAAAGCTCATGAATTGTATGACCCAGTATATCCTGATGATGCAAATATAACTGATGACAAGGATCGTAGAAGTGCACTTAATCGTTTTATTTCTTACCATATCCTTAATCGTTATGCAGGTTATTATAATTTGACAGCTGTTGACGGACCAAGTTCTACTTTGGCTATTAACTGGAACCGCAGGAAGTGGGATATCGCTGATTGGTATGAGACTTTGATGCCTTATTCAATATTGAAATGCTCTTACCCTAATGGTTCTCAGGCAGGTCTTTACATTAACCGACGCGGTGTACAGTCCCGTGCTGACGAACGTGGTGTTTTCGTGCGTGGTGCGAAGGTTACTCCTACTAGTGAAATGGGTATCTCAAATACATGTAAAAATGCCATTTACCATTACATTGATGATGTGATTGCTTATGATCAGACCACTCAGCAGGTCGTTCTTAATGAGCGTATGCGTTTGGATGCTTCTACACTTTCACCAGACTTTATGACAAGTGGTGCACGTGGAATTTATACCAAATCTTCATATGAAAATGGTAAATATGGTTTGTGGGATAATACTTCCAATCACAACAACAAGAATACTTGTCTCGGTTTCAAAGCAGGTTTCGTTGAAAATTTCAAATATGATAACAATACTCACCTCCATGTTCGTCCGCGCGTACTTTCATTCTGGTCATATCAGGGCGATGAGGTAACTATCCTTGGTGTATTTGACTTCTCAGTAAAGATTCCACCTGTACCAGCTGGTACATATGAACTTCGTCTCTTTACATGTGTAGAATTTGATAACCGTGGTATCATTCAGGTGTATATTGATGATGTTCCACAGGGTATTCCATTCGATATGCGTCCTGGTGGTGAAACATTGTTCGGATGGAAGTCTGACACATCACTCGGTGATGAAGATGCTATTTCTTCGTTCGATAAGTCTATTCACAACCTTGGATGGATGAAGGGACCTAAGTCTTATTATTCTGCATCGTCAGAGTCGGGTGGTACTCAAGGTTCTTGTTTCCGAGACTTGAATCGTACAATCCGTAAGGTTCTTGGTACGTTTGTCAGTGATGGAAAGACAGATCATTATGTACGTTTCCAGCAGAAACTGTCATCTTTGACAAATGCAATGAACTTCGACTTCTTGGAAATCTGCCCAAGTTCTGTATACAATAATGAGTACTATGCAGAAGACAGATGGTAATAACGTTTATCGAAAAATATCAATATTATGAATAATAACATAAAAAACACATTGCGCACAGGTGTCGTAGCTGCTATAGGGTTGATGACAATGTATGCTTGTACAGATACGTGGAATGATCACTACGATTCTGGTTCAACGGTCGTTGGAAATGCATACGATGGCTCTACCATGCAGGCTTTGGATCAAGAAGCATCTGATTTTGCGCAGATCGTTAGAGCTACAGGCTTTGACGCATACTTGAATTCATCCAGTTCATACACTGTGTGGGCTCCTGCAAATGGTACTTTCAATAAAGATAGTTTGCTTACACTGCTCGGTACAAACAAAGATGCTGTTTTAAGGCAGTTTGTTAAGAATCATATAGCACTTTATTCGTTGCCAATGAACCTTGAACCTCATCAGATTAATTTGTTGAATAGCAAGGTTTATACTATGTCTGCCAAGAACGAACATAAGATTGGTAATGTGAATATTATTGAGTCTAAGAGCAATATTAAATGTAATAATGGTATTCTGCATACAATCGATGGAATGTTACCATTTACTTACAATCTTTTTGAGCTGATAGAATCAGAATACAACAAATCTACCAATCCAACCAAGGCTGATTGCTCTTTGTATGCTTATCTGAAAACTGCAGATAAAGACTCTTTGATTGAAAACCAGTCAGTGTATCGAGGATACGATGAGTATGGTAATAAGGTGTGGGTTGACTCTGTTACATTGCGTAATAATACTATCCTTCGCGACATGGATGCTCTTCTTTATGAAGAGGACTCAAGTTATATAGCTTTGATTCCAAGTATTGAGGCTTATCAGGCTAGATATAATCTTGTTCAGAATTATTTGAATTTTAACCCGTCTATGGATGATGGCTTGGACTATAGCCGTGTTGATTCGCTTAAAAACAGTTATGGACATCGTTTTGCGATGACGGATATTTTCTATAATCGTAACCTGAACGAGCACTGGGCCGACTCTTTGAAATCAACGCAATATACTTCGTATAGTTGGCCTGACCATCTATATTATAGAGTATCTCCACGCCAGTTGCCAGAGGATAAGGAAGTAAACGATATCCTTGAGAAGGTAAATGTTCAGGATTCTATCACATGTTCTAATGGTATTGCGTGTTTGTTTGACGAATACCCAATGAGCATTTATGATCAGTTCTTCAGGAAGATCAGCATGAATTCTGTATATATGCGTTACTATTTTATCGATAAGGAAACTAAAATAAAGGGTTCTAATGTTCAGGTTACAAAGAATGTCAGTGATCCAGAATCGCAAAGTGGAACTTGGACTGTAAATACTTATGGTTATCCTCCAATATATGATGATGGCGGCGAAATTATAGACTATGATTGGGAGCATCCTTTCATTATCGACTCTAAGACGCAGCCTTATTCGTATTTCTATGTACCAGCAGCTAGTACAACAAATCCAAATATAGGTTTCTATATACCCAACAACTTCTCTGGAGAGTATGATATCTACTTGGTTACAATGCCTTCATGGTTCTATGCAAAGGATTTCGATACCAACAAACTTCGTTATCGTTTCCGTGCTAGTATTTGGGAAAAGGACGCGAAAGGGAACTTCCCATCTACAGGTCAAGCTTTGACTGTTGATGGTAATAATACGTTTGAAACTTTAGCGCCAACTGACCCTAATGTAATCCGAGACACTACATATATCGGTTCGTACACTTTCAAGTATGCTTATTATGGTGAAAGCGAACCAGGAGTAATCCTTCAGATTAACCCTAATGTTTTGTCGAGTCAGAGAAAGAATTTTTCTAATAGTATGATTTTCTCTAGCATTATACTGAAACCACACAAGGATGATGATCCTGCTCCTGGATCAAGTGTGAAAGCAAGGTCTATCACTCTTTCTTCAGAAAATGCGGTAAAGAAAACACCAAGTAATGTATTTTATAAATTTATAAAACAGTAATACTATGCAACAATTCAATAAAATCGGAATCGCAGCTCTGATGTTCTTAGCAGGAACAGCACTACCTATTGTTGCACAAGAGGGGGTAGAAACTGAAGACGTTGCTGAGGCTACTGCTGCACCTAAAAGAAAAGCTAAGCAAGAAAAGAAATACCCAACAATTGATGTTGCAGGTAAGGTGTTTGATGCCGCTACTGGAGAACCTTTAGCTGGTGCTCAAATACAAGCTTTTAATAATAAGAACTACACAGCCATGACTGGTGAGGATGGTTCATTCATTATAAAAGTTCCAGAGTTTGTAACTTCTTTGTCTGTTAAACTTGAAGGATATAACTTGAACCAAACAGCCATCAATGGTCGTACTTCTAATATTGATGTATATCTGCGTTCAGACTTGTTTAAGGGCGACTATCAGGAGTCAATAACTGCTGCACGCTCTGTATCAACAAAGGGCTTTGAATCAACACCTGCGATTACAGTTGATGATGAAATTCAAAACCGTCTGGGAGCTGATATTCACACAATGATGCGCAGTGCAAATCCAGGACAGGGAGTTTCTATGTTTATTAATGGTTTAAACTCTCTCAATTCTAATGCACAACCTCTTATCGTATTGGATGGTGTGATTTTCGACCAAATGTATGACACTGAAATGCTTCATACTGGATATTTCAATAACCTCTTGCAAGCAATCAATCTTGAGGATATCGAAAGTGTAGAAGTATTGAAGAATGGTACAGCCATTTATGGTGCAAAGGCTGCAAATGGTGTTTTACTTATTCGTACTAAGCGTTGCCGTTCTATGGCAACCCGTATTGATGTTAATATCAGTGCAGGTGTAACAACTCGTCCAACAACTATGGATGTGATGGGAGCTAACGAATATCGTTCTTACGCATCTGAACTTCTTGGTACTACCAGTACAAAGATTACAGACTTCAAATTCCTAAATCCTAATCCAAATTATTATTACTATAATATGTATCATAACGATACAAACTGGAAGGATGAGTCATATAAGAAGGCTGCATGGAATCAGAACTATGGTATTGCTATCCAAGGTGGAGATGATGTTGCTTCGTATAATCTCTCTGTAGGTTATATGGATTCTAAATCTATATTGAAGAAGAATGATATGCAACGCTTTAATATCCGTTTCAATACTGATATTAATTTCAATAAATGGTTCTCTGCACAGTTTGATGCAAGTTACACAAATGTAACACGCAATCTGCGTGACGATGGTTTGGAATCTGAATTTAATTTGTCAACTCTTGCTTCTCCTGGATTTTTAAGCTTGGCTAAATCTCCGTTCTTGGCTCCTTATGACTTCTCAACGGATGGTAATATTACATCGTTTATTTCTGATGCAGATACTTATCTTAACGAGGTTCTTGGTACAAAGGCATCATTAGCAAATCCAACAGCTATTCTTGAGAATGGTGAGGCGAAGAACAAAAACCACTCGGACTGTACAATGATTAATATTGCAATTGCACCAAAGTGGCAGCCTACAAAGAACTTCTATTTGTCTGATCGTTTTGCATATACAATGCAGAGCTTTGATGAGGCATATTATACTCCTATTAAGGGTATGCCAACTTATCTGGCTTCAGGCAATGAGTCTTCTACCCAGAACTCTAAATATTCTTTGTTCTCAAAGCATAATGCAGTATTCAATGATTTACGTGCAAACTGGACTATTCTGCCAAATGGAGCTCATCACCTAGATCTCTTTGGTGGTTTCCGTTTCATGAATGACACTTACAATGCATCATATCTGATTGGTGATAATACTGGTAATGACAAGACTCCAAATAATGCCGAAGGACAGAGAAACAAACGTACTCGTGGTAGCGATGTTAACTGGAGAACTCTTTCATATTATGCGAATGTGAACTATAATTACCAGGAAAAGTATTACCTCCTTGGACAGCTTGCTGTTGAATCGTCTTCCCGTTTCGGTAAAGATGCTGATGCAGGTGTAAAACTGTTCGGAGTGCCTTGGGGTATATTCCCATCTATTCAAGGTGCTTGGGTTATCACAAATGAAAAGTGGTTCCGTCCAAACAAGGGTGTCAATATGATTAAGATAAACGCAGGTTTTGAGTCTGTAGGAAACGATGCTATTGATAATAGTGCGACACTGACTTATATGTCAACAGCTCCACTCTTTACTAATAATGCAACTTCAATCGGTCTTACAAATATCGGTAACTCTAAATTGCGTTGGGAAACTACAAATCGATTCACGGCTGGTGTCGAAGGCAATTTCTTAAATAACCGTTTGAATGTTAAGTTTAACTACTTCTTATCAAAGACTAATAATCTTGTTGCTCTTGGAACATTAGCTTATGTGGCAGGTCTTACGAACTACACTTATTATACTAATGAAGGTGCACTTAAGAATCAAGGTTATGACATCGCAGTGAATGCTAAACTTGTTGATCATCGTAACTTCAAGTTCGATGCAGGTGTAAGTGTCGGCCATTATAAGAATAAACTGACAGCCCTTCCTGAAGGAAAGACAAGCTTTATTACCAATATGTATGGTGCTACTATCCTTTCTGAGATTGGACGTAGCGCAGGCGTATTCTATGGATACAAGACAGACGGTGTTTATGCAACATCTGAGGCAGCTCAAGCAGATGGTAAATTTATTGAAAACTCTTCTGGTAATCGAGAATACTTCAAAGCTGGTGATATGAAGTTTGTTGACCAGAATAATGATGGAAAGATTGGAGATGAGGATAGGGTGGTAATTGGTGACCCTAATCCGGATATCTTCGGTAATATTTCTCTCCACTTCAATATCTGTCAGAGATTTGATATTTCTGCGAACTTTAAGTATTCTCTCGGTAATGATATTTACAATTACAAGAGAGCTTTGTTGGAGAATGGTTCAATGTTTATCAATCAGACAAAGGCTGTCAATCGTCGTTGGACTTCAGAAGGTCAGATTACAGATGTACCACGTGTTTCTTATGAAGATCCTATGGGCAACAGTCGCTTCTCTGACCGTTGGATAGAAGATGGATCATATCTGAAATTGAAGAATGTTACACTTTCATACAGAATACCTATCCAGAATGAGTATATTCAGGGTATAACCGTATGGGCTGCTGCAAACAACCTTTTCACTTTAACTAAGTATCTCGGCGTAGATCCTGAGGTATCATGCGGAAACAGTGTTCTTAAGCAGGGTATAGATGCAGGCTATCTGACTGCAGGTCGTAGCTTCCATCTCGGTGTTAAGATTAACCTCTAATAACAAAAGAATACTGGGATATACATAAACCGGCTTATTCGAAAAATACTGAAATTATGAAAATAAAATCAATCATAGCATGTGGATTGCTTCTGCTAGGGGTGGAAGCAACTACGACATCGTGTGAAGACATGTTGACTGCTGACAATCATCTTGTCACGACAGATCTTGCTCCACAAGATACATTGTATCAGATGATGGGTATTGTAAAACGTATGCAATCACTCGCAGATAGAACAATTCTTCTTGGAGAAATCCGTGCAGACCTTGTGGATGTTGATCAGGCACGTGCTTCTGCGGACCTCAAAGCATTGTCAGATAATAATATAACTACAACAAACAAATATAATTCTCCAGCTGAATATTATGGAGTGATTAACTCTTGTAATATTTATCTGACCTATGTAGATTCTCTCTATAAGGTATATGGAGAATATTATTATCAAAAAGAAATTATTGCAGCAAAGTGTTTTAGAGCATGGTGCTATCTGGAACTGGCAAAGATATATGGCGCTGTTCCATTCATTACAGAACCAGTTCTTTCTGCTGAAGCTGCTGAACAGATAGTAGCATCTGGAAACAAGAAGAGCATGCTTGAGATTCTGGACTTTGCTATCCAAGATCTTGCTCCTTATGCTTATCTTCCTGAAAATAGTAATTTACGTCCAAGTTATGGAGCTACATTCAGTGGTGTAAGTGCTCGTTCTATTTTCTTGCCAGTACGTGCTTTGCTTGGTGAACTTTATCTTTGGCGCGGTTCAGTAAAAGGCAAAGGCGCAGGACAGAGCGATTTCATTGATGCAGTACGTATGTATCATGACTATTTATGCTACCCGGGAGAAGAAAAGTCTGTTGATTATAATTCAATTGAATGGACATCTACAAACTGGCAGTCTCCCATTAGAAGTGGAATGAGTTCTGATTATTCACGTGATAATTTTGGCTTAAGCTCACAAAATGCATATGCTGCAGTACTACCACTTGATACAGCAGCTTATTATGGTACGACATCTGATTTGAGAGCAATATTCAATTCTAATTATAGTAATAACTATTATCCGTCTGTTGTTCCTTCAACTCGAATGGGAGATATCTCAAAAGCTCAGAAGAACCTCTTCATTTCTTGGAAGAAATTCTCTACAAGTAGTGGAGCGCAGGCTGCAGAGCTTGTGCGCTCATATGCTCCTGAAAATGTCGCTACTCTTGGTGACGAACGTTTGATTGGTGATCTGCGTTTTGCAGATGTATATAGAACTGAGTCAAATGTCGGTGAGTCTCGTTATAATGCGAACAGGAATTCTGTTAAGCAATATATTACAAAGTGGTTGGAAGGTAGTTCAAGTATTTCTGATGACAAACGTCAGACATACATCATATATTATCGTACAAACACTCTCTACCTGCACATGGCGGAAGCTCTTAACCTTGCAGGTTTCCCAGAGACTGCATTTGTTGTTCTTTCTCGTGGTCTTACATATGGCACACTTAATACCGATACAATTCGAGTTAATCAGACAATTACAAAAACAGATGGCTCAACAAAGGATACTATTATTGCTATGAAACTAGTTTCTGATGATGAGTTTGATCGTCTTTGCAATATCAAGACTTATGGATATACGAACACAACTTCAGATTATGATACAGATAAGGCGAAAGCAGAGAAGGCTGCAAATTCGTTCGTAGTATGGAAGCGTGATGTATTCTGGAACTTGCCTAAACTTGATAATAATAGATCTGGATCAACTATAGGTAGTTGGAGAAAAAATACTGCAGCGCCTCAGAATGCTAAAACTCAGATAGGTCTTCACTCACTTGGTTCTGGTGATAGCGAATTCAATGAATTTTATCAACTTGATGATAAGGCAACGCGTGATCAGTTAAAGCAAGGTTTGAAACCAGACCTTCCTGAGGGCGGCTATCCAAGTGAAACAGGTGTTGTCTTGACTTTTGATGAATGGAAAGCTATAACAACAAAAGCAAAGACTACAATTAATTATGATGCTTATGTGAATGAATACAATCAGTATCCAACTAAACTGGCAAATTACAACGCAGATGTTACCTTCCTAAAGTCTGCTGCAGTTCGTGCTAAGCGTCAGGCTCACATTAGTTGGTTGATTCTTGAGGAGGAGGCTCTTGAAGGTGCATTCGAAGGACAACGCTTCTATGATATTCTTCGCTATCAGATGCAAGAAGGTAAGGTTTCTGGTCCTTCTGCTACAATCCAGATGCCAGACTCAATTACTAAATTGTATGGTCCAACACCTAATATGACAGGTAAGCCTTGGTATCTTCCATTGCCTAATAGATAATCCCTATACATTATATTTTATAGGTAATAAATGTGAATTCACTGGATTTGGTATTCAAATTCAGTGAATTTGCTTTTTATTATTTAAAAAAAACTCTTTAATATTTTGTCAGTATTAAAAAAGTCC
>DDQG01000013.1 GCA_002342585.1 Prevotellaceae bacterium UBA2448 | reverse complement strand
TTCTTCTTTTTCAAAAATGTTCCGATGTTCCAATGTTCCAATGTTCCAACACGATTTTTTATTTTTTTCTGCCCCTAATTCATAGTCTAACACGAACAGTCTCTTCCAGTTTCTGTAGTCTTTTGTAGTTCATGGCAGATTTTAGGTTTAGATGTCTGTTACCTGTGGCATTATTGTTAAAAAAAACAAAATATTTGGTATAGTTGTGTAAGTATTTTATATTTGCATCGGGATGATTAGACTTTAAGCTATAACGAGTTATGAGAAAAGGCATAATGAACAAGTGTCATTGAAGCAATATGGGATTAAAAAGCCACAAGTCGGAGTAGTTAGCATTATGAAAGTGAAAAAAGGAATTACGCAACTAGTCTTTATAAGATAATTAACCTATTTTCTTTTTTACTAATCTTTAAAATTTTTAAATTATGAAAGGAAAAATGCTTTTATTTTTTATGTCAATGGTTATTGGCATGGGATATGTTACTGCTCAGACAGTGGACTCGTTCGAAGGTGAAACTACCGCAAAAGTTAACTCTGTACAAAAAGCTAAATCGCAAGTACTCACCAAGAATATTCTTGCGAAGATGATTGTCAAAAGCGTCATGAAAAAGAATTTTGACAATAATCCAGGTTATTACACAGGTGCCTACGAATCAAGTAATGTTATAAAAGGTGGTAAAACTCGCTCGTATACCTCGTACAATAATGGTATATCCATTTCAGAGAAAATTGGCGACAAAATGAAAATAACTGTATATTTCCCATATATTAAGAAGGGATATTATACAGTTAGTGACATGACTGAGAGCCAAAAGCTAGTTGAAACAATGCGTAAGGGTACAGTTGAAAAGACTGGCGAAACAATGATTATCCTGGGAAAGAAGTGCAATGTATATAAAGTAAAATATGAGTTAACAACAGATTCTGCTGGCACTAAAAATTCAACCAATCTTCACAATGAATTTGCTATTTGTGAAGACCCATCATTACCTATGGCTGACCAAGAATTTGTTCCTGATGTCAAAGGTACTCCTTTGAAGGTGACAACTAATGTTGCATCACAAATTTCTAATAACATGCTGAATGTTGACTTCCTCATGTCCAATTCCATGTATCTTACTTCTATTAAATCCAGACCTGTTGATGATTCTGAATTCGAAATTCCAGCAGACATTAAACTCATAGACGCAGATAAAAATCCAAAGGATATGATGAAGATTATAGAGGAAAATAAGAAGTATATGATAAAGAAAAAACTATGGGTAGAGAATAATCCTGATGAGGTAAAAATCTACGATAATCTATCTGAGGATTGGGATTTCTAAATTTATTAAAAATGAGAACATATCTTGTTGTTATAATGCTTATGTTGTCTTCTGTCTGGATTGTCCGGGCAGAAGACAACGTTTTTCTATATCGTCGAGGTTCTATATATTCTATAATGATTGGCCACCGCTCACTAGAGTATGAACAGGAAATAGAAGATGCCTTTAATAAAATCCCTGTTCCTGACAGATATAACGACCATGGGCTTGGGAAGACTATTTTCTATACATCTGAAAAGAAAATAGAAGAAAAAGGACTCAAACAACATCAGGGGTTTCGAGTGGACAATTCGTCTGACTATTCGAAAATGAATGCTTTTGACTTATTCATCCAAAAACAAGCAATTGCGAGTCGCCTTGTTGCAAAATGGTTTCAGCGAAAAAAGAATGATGGAAAATGTAGTATGGAACTGATTCAAGAAAGAGGTTATAATAATGCATCGGAGGTTGACAAAAGAATTGCCGCTCTTTCTGTTCGCAAAGATGCTTTGCTGATGGATGCAGGCGAAGAACTGATAGGCAGCACTTTTATTTTGATTAACGACATTCGATACATTGATAAAAGTAGAGGATCATCAGTAATAGGAGGTGTTGTAAATGCAGCCATTAATACGGCAGATGCTTTACATGGAAAAAATGCCTCAGAACAGCAAAACCTAGGCGATATCATATCAAGTTATAAAGGATTCAATGTTAAAATAAAGACCTATCTTTATCAACTTGTATGGGATGAAGCTACTGCGTCCTTTTGGTATAATCAGGTATATACAGAGAAACCAGACGACAAGAAAAAAGAAAATTTTGAGAATAACAGAGACAAATTCGCTATGGTTTATTTGGGCATGCAAGAAAGCAGTGGAAAGGACATTTCATTTATTGGCATAAACGAGTCGGAACCGGAGATGATGGTACGCAAAGCATGTCAACGTGCCTTGGACGAAAACGTTGCAAACCTCCAAAAGAACTTCGATGTATTTAAAATCAAAGCGCCCCTTTTAAGTCTTCAACCTCTGACTTGTGAGATTGGAAAGAAGGAAGGTGTTACAGAAGACAGTCGTTTTGAGGTGCTCGAAGTAGTGGAGGACAACAAAGGTCATATCGAATACAAACGAGCAGGAATTATTCGTCCTGTAAAAGACAAAATATGGGATAATCGGTTTATGGCAAAAGAAGAAAACACTGAAGGGGCAAACTTAGGTTTTACAACTTTCGAAAAGCTCAGTGGAGGTGATTTCTATCCAGGTATGTTGATACGCGAAATAAAGTGACACCAAACACTAGAATAATTCCGGGCTCTCCTCCGAGTCATCTATTTTTTCACTTGAATTTTTATCGGTATCAAAGTGAATTATTGACAAATCGTTTCTTCGCTTCTTGTTTTCACCATAGAGTCGTACAATCCAATAGTTATCATATGTAAAGTCGATATTTCTTATCTTAAAATCCGCTTTGGTGTAATCTATAACTTTTTGACTGTTTTGAATAATACCGTCATTTTTTATCGTAAACATATTCCATCTATCCCCCTCGTTGCTTGCATCAAAATACACCACTTTAAGTTTGTCATTACTCATAAAAGACATATGTGAAAGGCCATCGAGATTCGTATATCTTCTATCACTTCCAGTCCATGTCTGAAATTTATTGCATACAACAAACTTCTTGGTTTCAAGATTTTTGTTAAACAATCCAACTAGGACACAACCAGACCAGTGTATGTAGTCCACCCTTTCTGTTGTGGTAATAGTATTAGTGTGGGTAACACCTTTCTTGTCTTTATACGTATATGTATTTGTTTTTTGGTATTCTCTATGAGCTCCAGCTTCTGGTTCATACAATACAGCAATTGAACCATCCTCAAATTCATGAACGGCACATGTTTCAATCCATTTACCGTCTGATTTATTACTACTAGCACTATACATTCTTGCGATTGAAGATTCCAATTGGGCTCTTGATTGATCATCTAATTGATAAGTCTTTGTTGAGAGCAATTTAGTTTTATTATTGTAGTATGAGACAAATGGAGTTAGGTTACTGTTTATTCCGGACATAATCAAATCTCCGCTATTGGTTACAACAGAATTAAATGGTGTCTTATAATAGAAGGCTAAGCCAAAGAAGGCAGAAGCCTTAAAGCATGTTTGTTCGTTAAAAATATACGCAACAATATCAGAATTATATGTTTTTGGATCATAATCTATGAAAGAGCAATAGCTGACTCCGTCATTTGAAACTCTCATATTCACATTATACATCTTTGTCCACTTAGTAGTGAGAAATGTTGATTGATCGTATTGTTTATTTCCTTTACTGTTAATTACAGTTACCTTTGCTGTATATGGTTGCTTCTTTTTGGGTCTATATATTCCACCTACAACAAAATATGAGCCATCAGGCGACACAGCACAATCTGTAACGTCATTGTGTTTATCAGGTATCTGAAGAATCACCTCTGGATTCCACTCTGGTTTTATATTCCGTTTCTCCATACGGTTCATAAGTATGCAGTTTTCATTTTTTATCTCTTGACTATACATTAGCATGAGATGTTCGTCGCCTTCATACAGGGAGTAAAACTCTGCCTTTTCAGGATGAGTTACCGAAATTTCGTATGCTACACCCCCCTTCTTGTCAATACATAATATTGCATCATTCTGTTGTTTCTTAGCTGCATCTGATACATTAAGAAGGTACAGATAATCAAATTCTTTACCTTTATATGAAAATATTTTATTGTCTTTTGATTTTAAGTCGCTTTTTAAAGACTGTACATCATATTGTGCGTTAACATTCGCAACAAAACACCATAATACAAGGCATAGTAAAACAAAATGATTTTTCATAATATATAATGTCTAAAGGTTAATATTGACTACATTTCTCTCAATAACATCCCAGGCATAAAATTGCTTCCCGATACTATAATAAACGAAGTAGCTCCGAGACTTGAGCCAGGACTGTTTTCTTCGCTTGCCATAAAACGGTTGTCCCATATCATCATAGGGTTAGGCTTTACAACACCAACACGTTTATATGTCATTTTGCCGTTGTTGAGCCGCGCCTCCAGAACCTCATACTTCTTTCCTGCCTCTACACCTTCCTTTTTACCTATCGGAGCTTTGACAAATGTACCAATAGCCGAAATAGGAATTTTTGCACGAAAAGCAGGAATCATTTTCTGTAGATCAACAACATTCTCATCTATTGCTCGTTCCATGGCCTTACGTACCATCAGCCATGGTTGTCTTTTCTTTATACCTGCATATGAAGTAGTAGAACCTTTTGAAGTAACAGAACCAAGGAATTTAAGTTTATAATCTTTGCTATATTTCAAGAAAGCATCTTTTTTGCTTTCAGACGGAACATCACTATAACACTGTGAATAAAATGTATTTGCTAAATTGTCATTCCACTCCAACTGGTATAAATATGAATTGATTCTCACGCTAAAACCTTTCAGTGCATCAAAAAGTGACATCATATTCTTAGCATAATCATCTCCTAACTTCGCACCTGCAGCCGCAGCTGCAACCATAGTAACAATCGTAAATATGCTACCTATCTTTTTAGCAACTTTGTTTTTGTCAATATACCTTATGTCATTTACAATAAGATAGGTATTACCTATTAAATCTTCTCCAGCATCTTCCAATAAGGCATTACCGCGCATACTGTGGGCAGCTATTTCCCTGTCAAACTCTGATGCATTATACAATCCTCTGTTTTTAATTAGTGTCATATCGCACTGACCTGTATTCTGATCACGGTTGAACCATTTTGCCACCATATGGGAAGCAATATTGTTTCTATTGACAAAATCAGTGACAGTCTGCTCCGTAACTTCTTTTTTTCCTTCAACGCTGATTACCCTTACAGCAAGATTATGGTCGTTAAATTTGTCAGAAACAGGAATATTCATAAACTGTCCCTGAATAAGCGTACAAAAGTCTTCCTGTTCTATGTGACTAATCAACATACTGTACACGGAATTTCTTCTATATTTATCATCCATTGTGTCTCCGTTCGCTTTTACAGAAACTAACAATAGCAATACAAATACCATCGAATGTAATATGGTACTTATACAACAGTAAAAATTATGTGGAAATATTGTTTTCATTATAATTTTTTCTTGTAATGCATAAAACAAATCTTTCTATATTAATAATCCCAATACTGTTCTTGAATTGTATCATGCAATTTAAAATAATTACACCATGGGTCAACTTTCTTTTTATATCTATTCGTATCGCTCATTGTCCATTTTGTATATCCATCTCGCATACGATTGAAATACAATAGCATTGCTTCTTCATACGAATTACACAGACAAGGAATAATCATCTCTCCGTCAGAAGAAACACACCCGAAAAACTCTTTATCTCCAGACTGGGATTTTTGTGCAACAAACGCAACATCATCATAGTCACGTCCGTAATTACGAACACTGCTGAACGAGAGCTGATACAGGCGTTTGTCGGTATAAGCCTTATATGCATAAATTGGGCTATTCTTCTCTTCTTGTATGAAATATATCTCCTGACCTATTTTACCAGCAGGAAAAACAGCTGCATAACGACAAGGGAATACCATCTTTCCTTTGTTATCAATACATCCATACTTGTCACCCTGACGAACCATTGCTGTACCGTTTTCAAAATGATACACAGAGGAAAACATAGGTTCTACAATTTGATTACCACTCATATCCATATAACCATAACTTGGCTTTCCGTTTGCTCCATCTGAAACAAAACTAATCAGACCTTCTTGAGCTGTAGAAATCAACCTAAAAGAAATGGGAACCAATTCCTTTCCATGCTTGTCTATTATACCAAATAATGAGTTTTTATATACTGTATAAATGTCTGCATCCTTTGAAGGTAAGATTGCATCATATAATTCTCCTATGCGGTTACCTTCCATATCCATAAACTGGCATCCAGATTCATCGACTATCATTACCTTACCTCCACATACAGGTGCGACAGAAAGTGTTCTTAAATAGTTAGGAAATTGTAACTTATGAGTTTCTATATTAAAATAATTGATGGTATAAATGCCTTTCTCTATCTTTACTACAGGTACATAACCTT
Source organism: Prevotellaceae bacterium UBA2448 (assembly GCA_002342585.1). Lineage (GTDB taxonomy): Bacteria > Bacteroidota > Bacteroidia > Bacteroidales > Bacteroidaceae > Minthosoma. The sequence goes on along the minus strand of DDQG01000013.1, from coordinate 79,758 downwards.
CAGATGGATTATAACAGAAATCAAATTTATCTAATGGTAATACTATATTTCCATTTGCATCAGCAATACCCCATTTGTTTTCTCCACGCATCGTCTCATCAGTGTATATTTTTTCACCTTTTAGCATAGACGGGTGCGGATTATTTGTACTGTTTGTAAAAAGAAAACAGTTTCCTACTTGCATGTCAAGAATACAGAAAGGCTCGGCAACAAATGGAACAGGCTCGTGGACATCAAAACAGCCACAGCTTTTTGCAACCCATTCCAATCCTTTGTTTTTCATCAACGTACGATTCTCCACATCAGCACTATATCGACTATTTCCATAGTCAAATCCAGCCAAAGAGCGAAACTTGGCATACGGATTACCATCAGTACTACGACTGGAGTTAAAGTATCCCAGTTGTCTATACTTTACAGGGAGTACCACTTTACCCTCTCTGTTGTATACACCAAATAAACCTCCTACTATACCACTTGATTCGTCTCCGAAAGAACCGCCATTATTAACCCATACCAGACCCTGAGAATTGAAAGAACCTACAGCTGTGAATATGCATGGTATAATTTCTTTTCCTTTTTGATCGACATATCCGTAGCGGCCTCCTTTTGAAACATAGGATACTCCATTTTCAAACATACCTATCTCATCATAGTTATTCTGCCACCCCTGAGCCATAGAACACAGGTTGACAAAAAGCGCAAGAAATATAGACACATGTTTTCTCATCCGAGTGAACGTAAATATAATAAATGGATAAAATCTGTTATTGTAATGGAACTTGTTTGCCGTCAGCAAAAATTAGGTTCTGGGTTGGCTGTTGATTTTGAGCATATGCGAGAGCAACTTCTTTGGCTGCAGCTATGCGCTGCTGCTCTATGCTGATGGAATCATCATACTTTTTCATGTTGACATCCCATACGTTTCCTTCCCCAGCCTTAGCCTTTATTTCTGCAAGCATCTGTTCCGCGTCAGAGTAACTGAATGACTCGGGATCTATCTGTGCCAGTATCTCCGCCGCCTCAATAGCTGTTTCAGCATTCTGTCCGGAAGCCCACACAGCCTTTGCTTTCATCAGTAGTTTCTGTCCTTCCAAGTTTATGTGTGATTGCCATACCTGCATGACTTCTATAAGAGCCCTTTCATACCCTTTGCAACACTCCGGAACAGTAAGCAGAAGGTTTAGAGATTCCTCGTATTTTCGAGTCTTAGCAAGCATCTGAGCCTTTGCCAGAATCTTTTCGAAATTGTTATCATAATATTTTATAATCTTCTGTCTGACCTGACCCATGAACACCTCTACACCTTTATCCTTGTTTCCAATACGTTTTATTGCATCATTTACTGCTGCCGCCTCAGTGTTACCCACTCCATTTACTTCTTTAGTAAAAGCTGAGAATACCAATTCGTCAGCTGCATTCAACACTTTCAAACTAACCTGCAACTGATAGACTATTTGCTTTGGTGGACCAGGAGTCACCGATTTCCCGATAACTTCGTATTCAGGTACAAGAGCAAACGTATGAATACCGAAATTCGCCGACACGCCATTAGCTGTAAGTATTTGTCTCAGCTTATTTGCTACAATCCGCTGAGACGACGACGGTATAGTTTGCGGACTGTTTGTATAGAAAGCTATGCCTATTGGCAAGTCGCAATCCTGTGCAAAAGCCATAAAAGAGAATAAAGAGATACAAACTGAAAGAAATATTTTTTTCATATGCATAGATTCTTTATGGTTGTTGGTTTTTATATTATTTCTCTCCGACTATCAGCAAACATCTGCCTAATCCACGATTGACAACTTTGCAAGTAATATTGTACGGAGCCTCTCTGAGCATATTGCGCAACTGACGTGCAAATCCGTCAGCATCCATTGCCTGACCGTTCGTTTTATACAGAGGGATGCGTACTTGATCGAACAGTAAATAATTTTCTGTAGCATCGTTTTTAGTATATCTATGTTCTACAGTGTTGTCATGCATCCATTCATCTATTATTTCACCCAATTCTTTACCATTGTACTCTGTTTCGAACGTCAGATTCATACCATTGTCAACAGCTTGCAGTTCTATTGTGACTTCACGCCCATTGGTCAGCATGTCGTCAAAATGCTGTCGCAATTGTGTGGAGAAATTTTCCATATGGTTTTGTACAGCCTCTTCGATGAGAACAGGCACCTCTGCAGAGAAAGAAGGAGCTCCCGTACCTTCCGCACCCGCAACTTGCTTATTTGAATATGCATCTAATCCTCTGAGGTTATATGTCACAGAGCGCTTAGGTCCATTCTCGTTAATTCCCCAATCCACCTCAAGTATGATATCTGCTCTTGCAATACGACGCAAACGATCAACAGGACTCTCGGCCAATGAACTACCTGATGTACTTGTAGTCATCACACTGTTTTCTTGGGTAATTCTTTGAATTGACTTTACCGTTTGAGATAAATCCTGAAGTGGAAAACCACGCTCTGCCATAAGTATGTTGATTTTTGAAATAACACTCAGCAGGTCGCGATTTTCTTGAAGCGCTCTTTTGTAATCGGGTATAACCTCGCTTTCCCCCATTACTTCATATGTCTGGACATAACCATGTTCTGAACACCACACATCACTTGGAACTACCATCAACTTTGGCAATTTTGCTTGCGCCATAAGTGTTAAAGGCGCTACAATAGCAATTAACAAAAACAGATATTTTCTCATGACATTATTTTTGATTTGGTTTTGGCAAAATACCATCTTTGATCATTCTTTCTTTTAGTTTCCAGCAGTCAATTCGCAGTACCACACTCCATCTTGTTCCCATGCTGCTTTCAACATGTTCACGCGACTTTCTCTTCTCATCTTTGGTTGAAACATATTTTTCATACTTACCATCATCAGAAAAGAACTTGTTGAAATATGCCGCATGCTTCTCGCGTGCATTGGGTTCATTTATTATTGGTCTGGTGTTGCATCCTTCCATGCCGTCCTGAATGCCACGAAAGAGTACGTCTCGTACGGCATTTTTCTTTGCTTGCTCTATAGCATCACTTTTCTTTTTGCCAAACCCCCATGCCCTCACGGTTTGACTGCCATCCTCTTCTACACCTAAACATTGAGTTGCGAACTCAACTCTTGCCGATGTCTGTGCATTGCATAATGAACATAGCAAAAATGCAAGCAAATAAATAAAAATAAAAGACTTATTCATAAATAACAGTATTTAAAATCCGCTACTTAATTTTCTTATCACTCCAGCAGACTCCAAATCTTTGCGCAACCTGTCACGAGCCACGTTAACTACAAATGAAGCTACATATTGTTTATCAACTTTTGTAATAAGCATAGAACCATCTACAACTGTACAATAGCCAGCACAAGCTCCGCCTTTTTCGAAAAATGGTTTGTAAAAATCACTATATTGCTGCTCTGACATGGCACTACCGGCAAGAGGCGGCTGAGAGACACAACCCTGTCCACCTGCATATCCACGAAAAACTACTCCATGTACGGCACATCGTTTTGCAAGATCGTCAGTTGCATCCTTAGCTTTCTTTACAGTAACTTTCACTTTTACTAGACTATATCCTTGCACAGCAGAACCTCCGCAATTAATTTCGTAGTTCAATACATTACCATCATCTTTTGCCTGAATTGCAAAAAATGACAATAAAAATGCGAATAATGTACAAATTAAATGTTTCATAATGATTTCATTTACATTCTTTATTAAAGACAGTATTTATAAAACAAGCTGCAACGAGTGTCACAGACAATAATAAAAGAAACTTTTAAAAAAACAAATGGTATTTTTTATTCATGGCATGTTAATTTAATTGGTTAATAACTTAGCGCCAAAGATAAGATATGATAGTACAGCATCAAACTATCAATTAAAAGAAAAATAATAATTTACATAAAATTAACATATAAAAATACAATAGTAAAATAAAATGGTAAATATTGGTAATAAAAAAATATATATTAACTTTCGTCGATACTATCGACTATTGTATCGTAGACACTTGTAGTACCCTAAAAAAGTTGAATAAGTTTCTCTTAACACTTATATTTGTTGAATAAGTTCCGAGGAAAACCATTCAATCACATTTAAGGTTTGCGGCGTGGAACACTGGGACAGGTTCGTGTTTTAACCCTGTAAATGATTCTAATTTATTACCTTCATGATTCTGTCGGCTAACAGCTGAGCACCTTCGGCATTGAAATGCAGACGGTCGGGCAACAGAGGCAAATCGGAGGCATCTACCATGTAGAAGTGTTTGTCTTCCTTTGCAAGACGTTCGAGGGCTTCGGCAACTCGCTGACTGCGCTGACGACTCTGCAACGAGAAGTTACCACAGATGACTGGTAGTTTTCGGTATTTCTTTTTACCTGTCACAGCCACCAGATGCTGACGCACATGAGCCACTACTGCTTTCAGGTTGTCGTAATACAGGCTGTCTGCATTCCGATCTGCCTCACCCTGATGCCAAAGCATAAATTTAATGTCGTAATCTTTCGGCAGGTTTTTCAGGCAATCATCTATCTGCTGTTCGAATGCCAGCAGAAGCGATTTTCCGCCATGACTGGCAGAGGTAGTCTGACTGAGAAATTCGGGGTCGGCACTCCAGTATAGTCCGTGGGTACTGCCCTTGCACGAGGGGTCGATTGCTGTTCCTCCGTCGGTATGCTTGATTACGTAAAAAGGGCGCTGCCACAGATCTTCCAACTTATGATATACTATGGCATCGAAACCCCAGCTCTCTTCTATCTTCGGCTTCGCTACACGAGGCACGAAGGGTACAAATTCGCCACTGGCAGTTTCGAAGTCGCCACTGCCATAACTCCACATGCAGTATTTATAACTGATTCCGACAGGAAATTCTTTCATAGGTACCCTGCCGTCAGCATTCGACTGACCGGCAGTCAACACCACAGGCACCTCTGCCATCGCTATCAGACCCACTCCAAACAGGAACAAAAACAGTATTTTCTTCATAGTCATTCAATACGCAATTTTACAAAATCCTCTATCGTCTTAACTTCTTTAACTTCTCTAACTTCTTTAACTCCTAAAAAGTCGCTCATTCGTACAAGTGGTTTTCTTTGATGTACTGAAGGACATCGGGATGGAGCCAGTCGGCTGTGCTTTCACCCTTGCGGAGGGCTGCCCGCAGACGGGTGGAACTGATGTCGTAGAGGGGTGTATCGACTGGTTCTGTGTCGCGTACTTCGTAGCCAGGACGGTTATATACGAGAATGGGAAAACGACGACGAATTTCGTCTGATTTGTACCAGCGACTGAAGGTCTGCCAGTTGTCGGCTCCTACTACCAGAACGAACTGATGCTCCGGATAGGCTCGCTGCAAGGCGTTGAGGGTGGTTATGGTGTAGCTGGGCAAAGGAAGGGTGCGCTCGAAGTCGGACACCACTACCCCATCAATGTCTGCTGTGGCGAGTTGTGCCATGCGAACCCGGTCGTCGTATGTGGCATATTCGCTGCGATTGGATTCTTTCAGGGGGTTGAGGGGCGATACCATAAGCCACACCTGATCGACCAGTCCCTGACTGACTAAGGATTGCGCCAGTTCTGTATGTCCTCTGTGTATGGGGTTGTAGGAACCTCCGTAGATTGCGATTTTCATGAAAATTGAAAATTATGCATTATGAATTATGAATTATGCATTAGTTATAGGTTATTGGTTATTGAATTGAAAATGGTTTTCGTTTTCGTTATCGTTTTCGTTATCTAACTCCTAACTCCTCACTCCTAACTCTTTATCGTTATTCTTCCTTGTTGGTCGAAGAGGCGCGAACGAACGAGAAGGAGGGTTGTCAGCAGGGAGATGATGGAGGCTACGAAGGTGATGATGACTATCATCATCTGGTAGCGGATGGCTGTGGCTGGTGAGGAACCGCCAAGTATTTGTCCTATCATGGTGCCTGGCATGGAGACGAGTCCCATAACTGCCATGTTGGCGATGCAGGGGTTAAAGGCTTTCTGTATGGCACTACGCAGGGACGGCAGGGAGGCTTCCCATGTGGTTGCTCCGTTGCCAAGGAGACAGTAGTAGAAGTGTCTGCCGCGATGGAGACTATCGACGAAGGTGTCGAGTGCGAGGATGTTGACTCCCAGCATATTACCTAGCAGGAGTCCGAAGATAGGGATGAAGTATTGTGCTTCGAATATATTGTCGAGTTGGAGTATGCAGGCAAGGAAGTAGAAGCCTACGAGGATGCCTCCGACAAGGAAACCGGCAAAGAATGGCACAGCAAGCATGGATGGGCGCAAACGTGTGCGCTGAAGGGCTGTGCCGGTAGCGACGCAGGTCATGATAAGTGCCCAGAGGAGGTTTATCCACCAACGATCGAGTTGGAAGAGGTATTGCAAGTAGAGTCCGACGAGGTAGAGCTGCACTATCATGCGAATAAGTCCCTGCAGGGTGGAATGCACCAGGGGCACCCGCAAGCGGGAGAATATCAGCAACGGAATCAGCATCAGCAGGAGTCCGAGTGCAAGGCCAAGAAGAGAAATGGAGGTCATTTTCTTTAAATTGAAAATTGTTTTCGTTATCGTTTTCGTTATCTAACCCCTAACCCCACTTCTTTATCGCAGAGGGAGGCGAAGTGGGCGGAGTGAGACACGGCGAGGATAGGTATGTTTCGCTGTTGTGCGAGACGGTGGAGGTAGTTGGCAACGAGTGAGGCGGTGTGATCGTCGAGTGCGGAGGTGGGTTCGTCGAGCAGGAGGAGTTTTTTCCACGGTAGTGCAACGATGGAGAGCATGATGCGCTGACGCTGACCTCCGGAGAGTTGACTCACAGGTGATTCGTAGAGGGAGTCGTCGAGGTCGAGGTAGCTCCATTCGTGCATGATGCTATGGCTGTCCCAGGGTGTTGTGTTGGCTCGCAGAGAGAGGATGCCCTGAATCATGTCGCGAACGGTGTCGTAGGGCATGAGGGTGTCTTGTGGCACATATGCCATCTGCTGACGCATGGTGGATATGTTGCTGGGAGTAAGTATATTGGAATCGAGCGAGATTGTTCCCTGATAGTCGATGAAGCCAAGGATGGCTCGCAGGATGGAGGTCTTACCGCAACCTGATTCGCCACGCAAACACACTATTTCGCCATCGGCTACTTCAAGAGAGAAGTCGGTGACGAGGGCTTTTGTGTCGAAAGTTATATTCAGGTTCTGAATGGTAAGCATATTTTTAACGAAAACGATAACGATAACGAAAACTATTATCTATCAATTCTTAACTATTAACTAATTTGCAACGACTTTGTTCGGTGTATGGAATGCTTTTTTGTAAGCCTCAACATATGCGGCTGGCACATGGAGTGTGGGATGTACCCAAGAGGTTATGGTGCGGGGACCGTCGTGCCGCATTTTTATCCACTCGAACGATACATTTTCGAAGGGTGAGAGTTCGTCGGGTGTCCACTCCATATAGTATTCTTCCTGTTCGCCTATGCCACCGTCATGGAGTTGGCATACAGAACGCGGAATTCGCAGAGATTGCACGCTGGACGGAAAGGAATGGTAACCGATAGAGAGGAGGGAATCGGGCAGAACTACTGAGGTAAGATGGGAACAACCGTCGAAAACGTAGTCGCCTATCTCGCGCAATGATGGCGGTAGGGCTATGTAGTCGAGGTTGTATTTGCTATAGAATGCTTTATCGCAAAGTTTTGTAAGGGTAAGCGGCAGGTAGAGTCGCTGAAGCTGGAAAAGTCCGTCGAACTGATAACAGCCCATCGTGTTGTCTTCTGTGATGCGGAAGGCATCTTCTCCGAAGTTTTTCAGATAGGCACTATCACCAGCAACGACAGAGGCATCGAGGAGGTCGAGCACAAGGATGTCGGCATGGTTGTCGCAGGAGTTGAGATAGGCAAAGTCTTCTGCGTTCATAGTGCCGAAGATGCGTATGAAGCGAAACTGTTCAGCAGGCAGAGCAGAAAGCTGCGACCTGAGTGTGCCGGGACGGGAGAGACGAACTACGGTTGGTTCGCCATATTGTTCCACAAGTGCCTGTTCTGTTTCCTCGTCCATAGAACTGACTGGCTGACGATTGCAGGCACAGATAAGAAGGAGGGAAAGCAGAAGGACAAATGCTAAAATATTCGGTTTCTTCATTGTTTTTTCAACTTTCTCTGCAAAGCTACAAAAAAGTTGGAAATTTATCCGTTACTTTGTTGCGATTTTTATCGAGTACAAAGTATTTTTAAGCATTATGCCAAAACTACCACCACTATTCAACCCCTCGAACGATATGGCTCTGGCTGCCGATGTGCGGGAATATACTCCGCCAAGACGCATCAGGCTGATGGAGGAAGAACTGCAGGACCTTGCCCACTGTTGGGAGGAGGGACCTTGGGGATGGAGTATGGCTACGAAACAAAGGTACTTGAAGATGGGCATCGGAGAGGAACTGCTACCGAGCGATGAATGGCTGAAGGAGGTGAGACGACTGGCGAGCAGGGAGTTTTCGTGCCTGTATTTGAAGGAACTGCTGAAGGCTGTACCTTCGGAGAAACTGCTGGGCAGGGAGATGAGGTTTTGTACAAGAATAGACGAGGAGAAGGAAGGCAGGATATATAAGTCGCTCTGGTCGTCGTCGGGCAGAGGTATTTTCACAACTGACGGACTGAGCAAAGACCACTTGAGGGAAAGACTCGAAGGACTGCTTAGTGCACAAGGAGGATATGTGGAGGATAGGTTTTACGAAAATAAGTTGCAGGACTGCGCGATGGAGTTTAAGGTAAGTGCTGACAGAGAGGTGGAGTTTCTGGGATATAGTGTGTTCAAGGCTGAGAGGAACGGCACTTACCAATATAATATTGTGGAGAATCAGCAAACTCTGCGCAGCATGATAGGAGTGGAAGACGAACTACTGGAGGCGCTGATTGAGTACCACAAGACACAGTTAGGAAGGACTGCTTACAAGGGATATGTGGGCATAGATATGTTGACGACAAAGGACGGAAAACTGCACCCTGTGGTGGAAATAAATTTCAGGATGAATATGGGTATTCTGGCTCTGATGCTGTACGAGAAGTATGGCAGCAAGGCAAATGTGCAACTCACCCCGAAACGTGAACACGGCTTCGAGGCAGGAGTGAAGGACGGAAAACTCAGTATAGGCTATAAGCCTTGAGGAAGGATTACTTCCTGCGTTTTTTCTTGGATTTCTTGGATTTCTTTTCTCCTTTCATATCACGATTGATGAGCCAACTGACATTGAGCTGTTTCAGTTGCGAGTCGCCATTAGGATCTGCAATCTGCTGAAGGGGTTCTGTCTCATTGCCATAACGATTGCAGGCTGTGACGGCATAGTAACGGAGTCCGCCTGCCCTACCCTTCAGTTCGTAGCTATTGCTCAGGACGCGAGCAGCTACGAGGTTTTCAGCCAAAGTGCAATCGACTGGATATTCGTTACTGCCATACACATTATAACAATAGGCATCGCCCTGCCAGGAAAGACGTCCGGGAGTGTGCTGGAGGCCTGTAGGCACAGAAGGCAAAACGGCAAACTGCGGCATCCACGTCATGCGGGCTGTGAGTGCGGGATGACGGAAAAATTCGTCGCGGCAACAGTCGTAGATTCCCTTTACGTTGCGAGTGAGAAATTCGCTACGGTAGAATGCTATACCACCAATTTCGCTACGACGGGCTGAATGCATCTCGGCACGCACCTGACTGAGTACCCAACGACCTTCGCGAGGGTCGAGAAAGTATATGCCCAGTCCCGGAATGATGGGATGTCCGTATTGGTTCTCCTGCCAGTCGTAGAGGAATGGGTAGAAGTTGTTTCCCTGAAAGTACATCATCGGGAAGAGCATGTCCTGCAGACCGTCGCGCAACCACTGACGAGGGTCTTGAAACACAGCGGAATAGCAATCCCAGCCTCCAGCGGAATAGCGTCGGGTGTTATCGTATTTTCCAATAGGCGAACTGCTCAACTTTATCCATGGTTTCACGGCTTTCACCTCATCGTGAATGCGACGCACGATGCGGGTTATGTTCTCGCGTTTCCAGTCGGATAGTCCAGAGGAATTACCGCGATAGAGATTGTTATCGGAAAACTTGAATTCTTTCTCAGGATAGCGGATGTAGTCGAGCGAAATACCATCTACATCGTAGTTTTCAGCTATCTCACGACAGATAGATGCTATGTAGTCGGCAGTCTTGGGATTGCCGGGCAACATAAACACATCCTTTCCGAAGGTTTTGCAGATGTCGGGACGGCGACTGAGTATGCCACCTCGTCCGTACTGTTTCTGTTCAGTTTGTTTCCCAAGAGGTATGCACACAACCCATGCGTGGAGTTCCATACCACGACGATGACACTCTTCGATGCAGAACTGAAGAGGATCGTAGAGAGGTGCTTTGCCCGGAGTACCTGTAAGAGCTCCGTACCAGGGTTCATACTTCGAAGGATAGAGCACAGCCCCACGCACACGAGTCTGGAAGATGACGGTGTTGATATGTATCTGCTGGTAGTAGTCGAGGATGTGACAGAGGTCTGCCTTCTGCCGTTCCGTAGAGGCTGCATCATAAGCCCGCTGACGAGGCCAGTCGAGTCCGCTGTAGGTAGTGAGCCATACGGCACGGGTTTCGTACTTCGGCTGCTGGTCGATAGTCTCGAATGGAAGAAACTGTGCCTGAGAAGGAACAGACACCCCAAGGGAGAAAAACAGCAGAAAATATGCTATGAAACGATAGAAATGACTTGTCATAAAACTCTATTTTTTGCAAAGTTAGAAATTATTTACGAATTGGGTGTAATTTAAAATAAATTAAGAAAACAAGACGGACAGAATTGGTTATTTTTTTGTAAATTTGCACAGATTATAAAAAAGACTATAATGATTTCTTTCATATCAGCTATTTTGTGTTTGATTTTCGGCTATCTGTTCTATGGAAAACTGGTAGATCGTGTGTTTGGCTCAGACTCTAATCGTAAGACTCCCTGCTTCACATGTCAGGATGGTGTGGACTACATCCCTATGCCTACATGGAAAGTTTATCTGATACAATTCCTGAATATCGCAGGTACAGGACCTATCTTCGGAGCCATACAGGGTATTCTGTTCGGTCCTGCAGCTTTCTTCTGGATTGTACTGGGCTGTATCTTCGGAGGTGCCGTACACGACTATATGTCGGGTATGATTTCTATAAGAATGAACGGAGCCAGTCTGCCGGAAATTATCGGTGACAACCTGGGAAATATCCCACGACTGCTGATGAGAGTAGTTTCAGTGGTACTGATGGTGCTGGTTGGTGCAGTTTTCGTGACTACCCCAGCCGACTTGCTCGGTATGATGGTGCCTAATAACGGTTTTCTCTTCACTAAGGAATTCTGGATAATGGTCATCTTTGGATATTATATTCTGGCAACACTTATGCCTATAGATAAAATCATCGGTGCTATTTATCCTATATTCGGAATTGCTTTGCTCATCATGGCTGTAGGACTGGGATACGGAATATTCACAGAGCCTGGCAATGTGCCTGAAGTTACTGAGGCTTTCACTAACCACAACCCGAAATCTGCTATGCCGCTGTTCCCAGGACTCTTCATCACCATTGCCTGTGGAGCCGTAAGCGGTTTCCATGCTACTCAGTCGCCTATGATGGCACGATGCTTGAGAAACGAGAAGTACGGACGTTCTGTGTTCTACGGATCAATGATTACCGAAGGACTCGTAGCTCTGATATGGGCTGCTGCAGCAATTAAATTCGCTGACAGTCTGGATGTAGCTGGCGATACTCCATATGAGAAACTGCTGAACGCCATGACTATTCCAGAAACAGGAAAGATGTCGCCAGCCCTGCTGGTAAACAAGATATGCCATAGTTGGATGGGGAGTGTCGGTGCTGTACTGGCTGTACTTGGTGTGGTAGCTGCCCCCGTCACTTCAGGTGATACAGCATTCCGTTCGGCACGATTAATAACTGCCGATTTCCTCCACTACAAACAAAACAAGGTTTACAAGCGCATTCTGCTGTCGTTGCCTCTATTCATAGGTTCTGCTGTATTGATGATGGTTAATTTCGACATACTTTGGAGGTATTTTGCATGGGTAAACCAAACTCTGTCAGTGTTCACCCTGTGGGCAATAACAGTATGGTTGGGTCTCAGATGCAGAAGAGAGGGGCACTCGAAATTCGAGGTTCTCATCGGACTGATACCTGCATTGTGGATGACAATGATATGCACTTCGTATATTCTGATTGCTCCAGAGGGATTCGGAATGCATCCTGACTATGCTTATGCCATTACAGGTATTGTAGTCATCTGTTTCTTCGTTAGCTTCTTGTCATGGTACAAAAGAATATAAAGAAATATGTGTGGCTTCCCCTGACATTCCTCTGTGTGGGTCTTGCTACTTACATATATTATGGTATCACATGGAATGCATGGTTGAAGAACCTGCCCAATATCATTATTTATATAATTATTGTAGGGGCATTGACTTTGGCTGAGAAGAAGAAGGACGAGTTGAGGAGAAAACACAACCAGAAAGAATAAGTAATTCAAAATAATAATAACCAACAACAAAAAGAAAATGAAAAAATTAGCTTTAGTTCTGATGTTTGCCACAATCGGCATCTCAAGTGCGTTCGCACAGTTCGAAAAGGGTAAGAAATATCTCGGCGCATCTGTCTCCGGATTTGATATGTCGTATAGCGAAACTACCAAGTTCCACTTCGGATTGGACGTTCTGGGAGGATATATGGTAGCTAAGGACTGGATGGTAATGGGTGAACTCGGTTTCAACTATCACAATTCAGATGCACATGCTTTCTCTGTAGGTGCCCGCGGACGCTACTACATAGAGCAAAATGGTATTTTCCTCGGTTTCGGTGCCAAGTACCAGCACGAGTGGAAAAGCTATAACGATTGTTTCCTCACTCCAGAAGTAGGCTACTGCCTCTTCCTGAACAAAAACGTAATGCTGGAACCAAGTATATATTTTAATATGTCGATGAGCGACTTCGGCAACAAGAGCCGCTTCGGACTGAAAGTAGGTCTTGGCTTCTTCCTATAAGCCTTATTGTTTTTCATATAATAGAAAAGGAACAATATGCTATCCGTACTGGAACTAAACGACAAACTCATCGACCTGGCTTTTGCTGAAGACATTGGCGACGGAGATCACACTACCCTATGCTGCATCCCTGCTGACGCTGTAGGAGAAAGTCTGCTGCTCATCAAGGAAGAAGGCATCTTTGCTGGAGTGGAAATAGCAAAGGAGGTGTTCCGCAGATTTGACCCGACACTACAAGTAGAAGTGTTCATAAAAGACGGAGCACACGTAAAACCTGGTGATATAGTAATGTCGGTAAAGGGTAAGGAACAGTCTCTGCTGCAAACAGAACGTCTGATGCTCAATATCCTGCAACGTATGTCGGGAATTGCTACAATGACCCACAAATATCAGCAGGCTCTGATTGACGCAGGTACTAAAACCAGAGTTCTTGATACACGAAAAACCACTCCAGGCATGCGTATGCTGGAGAAAGAAGCTGTGAAGATAGGAGGAGGCATGAACCACCGAATAGGTCTGTTCGATATGATTCTGTTGAAGGATAATCATATAGACTTTTGCGGAGGTGTGCACAATGCCATTTCACGAGCAAAACAGTACTGCAAGGACAAAGGTAAGAACTTGAAAATAGAATGCGAAGTGCGCAACTGGAAAGAACTGGAAGAGGCTCTGCATGAAGGATGCGACCGCATTATGTTCGACAATTTCACACCAGAAGATACTAAACGTGCCGTAGAATTGGTAGCAGGAAGGGCTGAAACAGAGTCGTCAGGCGGTATCACCTTCGACAATATGATTCCTTACGCAAAAGCAGGTGTGGACTTCATCTCGTTCGGAGCACTCACCCACTCCGTAAAAGGACTGGATATGTCGTTCAAGGCTAAAGGCAGCGACAAACTCATTATAAAATGAGAGTCTGTTCATGAGTCTTAACAAACACAATTTCAATAACAGAGAGCGGAAAACAATCATCCTGCTTTCTGTTATTGTATTTTTTGCAGCAGGTATTTTCTTCATTAGAGAAAAAATGCCAACAGAAAACCAAAAACATGTAGAACAACAAACAAATCATTTCTACACACAAAAAAAGCCGTATAAGAAATGGAATAAAGACAAACGGTATAAAAACAACTATCGCAAAAAAAACTACCGATATGAGTATAAGTACAAATATCAGTACAAGTACTATAACAAAGCCTATAATTCACGTTATAATAAAGACAAAACATACCGGAAAGATTCTACATTACAGAACGATACAATTAGGCAGAAGAGATTTTTCCCAGAAAGTAATAAGTTCAAAACTCTTACTGTTTTAGATCTAAACACAGTTGATAGTGCTACCTTATGCAGGATTCCAGGTATAGGAAAAACCATTTCAAGCATAATACTGAGATACAGAAACAGATTGGGCGGATTCTATTCCACAGAACAACTGCTCGAATGCAAATACTTTACCGAGGATTTACTGCCTTGGTTCAAGGTGGACTCAATGCCTACACTAAGAAAAATCAACATTAACGACGATTCGTTGAAAGTTTTATTAAGACACCCGTACTTCACTTACGAACAAGCTAAGAATTTAAAGCAGTATAGAAGAGATAAAGGAAGAATAAAAGACGAAGCCGCATTCCGTAAAATTTACTTCTTCACCCAAGAGGAATGTGACAGACTGATGCCTTATATCGAATTTTAGACTTTTTACCACATTTCACTTTTAATTTAAATAAAATTAGAACAAGATGTTGTTCTAAATGTAGCGAAATTCAGTATTTTGTTCATATTTTGCGCAAATTTGTTCTTTTGGTACGCAAAATTAACGTACCTTTGCAAAAGATTTTAAGATTTTAAGGTTAGAACAATGGTAAAATTTTCTATTAGAAGTATTGCCACTATATGTTTTGCAATACTTACATTGCCAGTAATGGCTGGAGGTTATCAAACTAATACTAATCAGAGTATTTCATTTCTGCGTAACCCTTCACAAGACGCCGTAATAGGTATCAGTTCTCTGTATAACAACCCTGCAGGTACAGGTTTTCTTGCTCCTGGTTTCCACTTGTCTATCGGAATAATGAACGTACACCAGGACCGAGACGTAACTGCTACTTATTTTCCATTCTCTTTCGGAGCAGAAAATAAAGGAGAAATAAAAAAGACCTACGAAGGTAATGCCGACGCACCAATCCTGCCATCGCTTCAGTTTGCTTACAACACAAAAGACAGTAAGTGGTCGTTCAGTTTTGACTTCGGACTTGTCGGTGGTGGCGGAAAGTGTCAGTACGACAACGGTCTGCCTTCATTCGAGGCATCTGTTGCTGCTCTCTCTATGATGGCAACAGCACTAAGTCAGGGAGAATTCAAGAACGGATACAAATTTGACACCTTCATGCGTGGACGTTCTTATCAGTACGGCTTCCAATTTGGTGCTGCCCGCAAGTTTCTTGATAAAATTAGTGTTTATGGTGGTGTAAGACTTGTTTATGCTACAAACAACTATTTCGGATATGTAAAGAATATTCAGTTGTTGACAAAAGACAATAATTTCACTACTGCACGCCAATGGATAAATACTCAGCACACATATCTGCAAAAACTGACAGATGCCGGATATATTACACCTGCTCAAGCTAACGCCAAGCATGCACAGGTTGATGAACTGGGTTACAAACTATCTGACCTGACTGGAAATATTGGTTTGAACTGTAACCAGGCAGGTTGGGGTCTGACTCCAATCATCGGTGTTGACTGGAAAATAAACGACCACTGGAATCTGGCTGCTAAATTCGAGTTCAAAACACGCATTCGCCTGAAAAACGAAAGTTACAATGAGAATACAGATGGACACGGACTCGACAAGTATAATGATAAACAGACTATCAAAGAGGACATACCTTCTATTCTGACAGTTGGAGCTATGTACTCACCAATAAAGGTTGTCAGAATTAATGGAGGTTTCCACTATTATTGGGATAAACAAGCAACAAAATATGGTGAAGAGAACAAACTGCTGAGCGGAGGCACATGGGAAATTACTGCCGGAGCTGAGTGGGACTTCACAAAAGGATGGACTATAAGCGGCGGATGGCAACATACTCACTACCCCAACACTGATGCCTACATGCGAGATATCTCGTTCGTAACAAATTCAAATACCTTCGGTTTCGGAGTAAAATGGCAAATCAGCTCAGTAGTAGCTGTTGAAGCTGCTTACTTCCAAACTTTATACAACACATACGAACGTCATCAGACTGACTACAACGGACTCGCTGCAACAGCAATCAAAGCCACAGGACAGACTCTGCCAGCAGGTGTATCTGCACCACAAGCTCTCGTAGCCAAGGGTATTATTCAGAGTGAAGACCAAGTTGCAGGCACAGACAGGTTTGACAGAACAAACAGAGTATTCGGTGTAGGTGTGACTCTCGATTTCTAAAAAAATGTGCTCAAATTTAGTTATTTTGCCTATTTAGCAAACAGACAATTTTACACATTATATATTTATATAAGAGAAGGAGGATTTTTCAAAAATTCTCCTTTTCTTTTTATAATTTAAATAAAAAGCCGTACCTTCGCAGCGTGAAATCGTTAATAAACGACACTTTTCATGTATATTAGGCAAATAATAGGTGCCCTTGAAGATTTCGCTCCTTTGGCCCTGCAAGACAGTTACGATAATGCCGGATTGCAGATTGGACTAGCAAAGGATGCAGAGACATCAGGGGTTTTATTGTGTCTTGACGTCACTGAGGATGTCATTGACGAGGCTATTGCATTAGGCTGTAACATGATTGTAAGCCACCACCCTCTTTTGTTCGCTCCACTCAAATCTATTTCAGGAAAAAACTACATTGAGCGATGCGTTATGAAAGCAATAAAAAATGATATCACCATATATGCCGCACACACAAATCTGGATTCTGCTCGCTATGGTGTAAACTATAAGATTGCTGAAAAAATCCAACTTAGAAACATTGAATGGTTGTCGCCAAAGGAAGGAAATGAGGCAGGAGAAGGAGTCATAGGTACACTTAACACTCCTATAACAAAAGCAGATTTCCTGCAACTCATAAAGCAAACGTTCAACGTAAAAGCTTTACGATATAACGATTGGAAAGGTAACACCATAAGTAAGGTGGCCATATGCGGAGGAGCAGGCAATTTTCTCATCCCTACCGCTATTCAGAAAGAATGCGACGCATTCATTACTGGAGAAATCGGATATCACAGGTTCTTCGGACACGAAAACGAATTGCTACTTCTTGAACTCGGACATTACGAAAGCGAGAAATACACAATAGAGATTCTGTTCGACATAATAAAAAAGGCAGACAAAAACATACCTGTTTACAAAACTAATAAAAAAACTAATCCAATAAACTATTTATAATTTATGGCAAAGAAAAAAGAAACCGTATCTACTGAAATGTCGGTAGAGGAAAAACTGAAAAACCTTTATCAGTTGCAGTTGATGCTGTCTGAGATCGATAAGATTCGTATCTTGCGAGGCGAACTCCCACTCGAGGTAGAAGACTTGGAGGACGAAATCGAAGGACTCAAGACACGTATCGAGAACACACAGAAAGATGTAAGCGATCTGCGTTCTCGTATCAACGAGATGAAAACAAAAATTGATCTCGCTTCTCAACAACTGGCTAAATACAAGGAACAGCTCGACAACGTAGCAAACAATCGTGAATACGACTTGCTTAACAAAGAAATCGAGTTCCAGCAGTTGGAAGTTGAACTCTGCAACAAACGCATCCGCGAAGCTACAGCACAGGAAAAGAGTAAGGAAGAGTACTTGGAGAAAAACCAGCAGATTCTGGAAGGACGTAACCAAGACTTGGAAATAAAGAAAAACGAACTCGATGAGATTATTGCTGAAACTAAAGCAGAGGAAGAAAAACTGAGAGAGAAATCAAAGAATCTCGAACTCTCTATCGAGCCACGCCTGCTCCAGGCATTCAAACGAATCCGCAAAAATTCACGTAACGGACTCGGTATCGTATATGTTCAGCGTGATGCATGCGGCGGATGCTTCGCAAAGATTCCACCACAGCGCCAACTGGATGTACGCATGAGAAAGAAAATCATCGTTTGCGAATATTGTGGACGAATCCTTATTGACCCAGAACTTGCCGGAGTACAAACTACACCTGCTCAAGAAGAAAAAACTAAGAAAAAAATAGGCAGACGTAGCAAGAAGGACGAAAAAGAGGAAAATTAGCCCAAAAAATCAACAAAATAGTACATAACAGAAAGAATTATAAAAAAAAATTAAAAAAAATTTCTTAATGTAAAACTATTTTTTCTACCTTTGCGACGATTTTAAAGTAAAATTTAAACAAAGTGATTCTAATCAAAAAAAGAAACACATTAATAAATAATTGAAACTGTATAAAAACATTTCAAAATTTATAAACTTTATTATTAACAAAAACTTTAAAGACATGAAGAGATTTTTCTTGAGTTTTGCCATTGCTATGGCAACAGTTTTAAGCGCAAACGCTGAAACAGCTCTCGTAGCTCAGAAACCAGGTGACAACATGTACATCGGTATCGGTGGTGGTGTTGCAGCTCCATTGAGAATGAAGAACATTTTCCCTCTCAACCCAACAGCAACATTCTTTGTAGGTAAGCAGTTTACTCCAGTTTGGGGTGCTGAAATCGAAGGAACTGTATGGTTCGGTTCTAACCAGTACAACCCAGACACTAAGTCTAGCTACCGTTTCAACGAATACAATGGTTCATACAAGACTTTTGTACGTGGTCACTACTTGGGTATTAACGCAACACTGAACTTCTCTAACCTCTTTGCAGGTTACAAGGGTACTCCACGCGTCTTCGAAGTTGGTGCTGTACTCGGTGCAGGTTGGATTCACACTTATGCTCCAGGTAAGGCATTTAAGTATGGTAACAAGTTTGCTGTGAAGACTGGTCTTGACTTCTTCTTCAACCTCGGCGAAGCTAAGGCTCACACAATTCGTCTGCAGCCAGCTGTTGACTGGAACACTAACTGGGAAGGTGAAAATGGTGCTAGCAAGTTCCCACTCCGTTCTAAGTTCGCTCAGCTCCACCTCACAGTTGCTTACATCTACCACTTCGGTACAAGCAACGGAACTCACTACTTCAAGATGTATGATGACAGCGCTCTCCGTGCTGAAATCGCTCGCCTGAACGACGAACTCGCTAAGAAGCCAAAAGAGGTTGTTGTTGAGAAGGTTGTTGAAAAGGTTGTTGAAAAGCCAGTTGCTACTGCAGTTGCTGCTACAACAGTCGTAACATTCGCACAGGGTTCTTCTGCTCTTACTGCAGAGGCTAAAGCTGACCTTGACAAGGTTAAGGGTAACGTTGAAATCGTTGCTACTGCATCTCCAGAAGGTAACTCTGCTTACAACAAGAAGCTTTCTCAGAAGCGTGCTGACGCCGTTGCTGAGTACCTCAAGAGCAAGGGCGTTACAGTTAACACAGCTGTTGGTCAGGGTGTAACTGGTTCTGCTTCTAACCGTATCGCTATCATCTCTGCAAAATAATTGCAGTCAGATATAACTAAAGAAAGGGCGTGCTTTAAAGCATGCCCTTTTTATTTTCTTATTAAAGGATAACTAAACCGTGAGATTATAGCCAATTCCTTATAAATCCTTATAATCTGGTATATCCTCTAAAAACACGTATTGCTGCCTCTCGTAATCCATTTTGCAGCAATAATGACTGATACCATTACTAACGATGAGATAGTCAACATGAAGCGCCATATTATAGCGACATATCTGATCAAATACTCTTTGCGTGATTTCCACGTCAGGACGCTTATATTCTATAATCAGACGTGGAACTAATCCTTTTGTATACAAAACGCTGTCACAGCGTTTTTTTACGCCATTTAGACATATTCCAACCTCATTTGCCATAAGAGTTGGATTATACCCTTTATAATTAACAAGAAAATGTATGAAATTCTGCCTAACCCACTCTTCTGGTGTTAATGCAACATACTTATGACGCAGAACATCAAAAATCTTCAGTTCTGAACCATTTTTAGTTATTTTTGCCTTATATGTAGGTAAATTCAGTTGCTGCATTTCTAATATTTTCATACATTTGCAAGTGAATGCAAATATAAGCATATTTCTCTGTTTAAAACAGCTTTTATAGAGAGTTTTTTATGGCAAAACAGACTATTTCTATCACACATAGGGATATCATTCAGCAGATAAAAGATCGCAAATTTGCACCCATTTATCTGCTTATGGGCGATGAATCATATTATATCGACCGAATTTCAGAATACATTGCAGACAATATTTTGTCTGACAGTGAGCGTGATTTTAACCAACATATAATATATTGCACAAAAGAAACAAAAGTCGTAGATATTATCAATTCTGCCCGTAGATACCCTATGATGAGTGAGTATCAGGTGGTAATTGTTAAAGAGGCGCAGAATTTGTTAAAAATAGAAGAACTCGCTACGTACGCAAAAAACTTCTTAAAGACCACTATTTTGGTAATTTGCTACAAAAATGGCAGTCTCGACTCAAAAAAGAAATTTGTTGCTGCCATTAGTGAAGTTGGTATTGTTTTTGAAAGCAAAAAACTACGCGAAGGAATGCTTCCATCATTCATCACCGACTATTTGAAAAGAAAACAAATCACCATTGACCAACAGGCCACAATGATGCTTGCACAATACATAGGTTCTGACCTCAACCGTATTGCAAGCGAACTGGATAAGCTTGCCATAGCACTTCCTCCAGGATTCAAACAGATTAACACTTCGATTATAGAGAAAAATATAGGAATTAGTAAGGAATTCAATAACTGGGAACTTCGTACGTCCCTTGTAAACAGGGATATTTTAAAAGCAAATCAAATAATCAACTTCTTTGAAGCAAATCCCAAAGAAAATCCTGCTAGCATGACTATATCAACATTATTTACATTCTTCTCTAATATCATGCTTGCATATTATTCATCCGACAAGACTACAAGGGGGCTCATGGAGCAGCTTGATCTTAAAGCTGAATGGCAATTAAAGGAATATACCCAAGCAATGCGCACATATTCAGCAATGAAAACAATGCAGATAATAGGCAAAATAAGGGAAACAGACTGCAAACTAAAGGGTGTAAGGAAGGGGAATACCACAGATGGCGACATTATGCGAGAACTGATATACTTTATACTACACTAAAAGTAACTACATAAGAACAATTCACAATTAGCCTCCAGGGATTCAGTTTCTCTGGAGGTTCTTTTTCAAAAAAACAAAACCATAATAGAAGAATAAAAATTTTGTACCAGAAAATAATTCTAAAAAAAAAGTTACAATTATAATGATGGATTAAAATGCATATAAAAGGGTATTTTTGCAAGAAGAAAATGAATAAAAAAGGAAAATTTTTAACTTTAAAATAGCATACAAAAATTTTTAGCATAATAAATTCAGACAAAAAAAGTTTGATATTCAAACCTGAAAATAAAGGAATTAAAGGTAAAAAAACATGATTTTAGCTGCCTAAAAATTGAAAATTTGAAAGTTATTTGACAACTTATCGATAACAACTTAGAGAATTAAAAATTCAAAATTTGATTTTAGTATTGTAAAAAACATCACACATTTGTTTAAATGTGTAAATTTAAATATGTGCAAATAATTTACGTTTTAAATCACTGTACACCTGGGACAATCTAATACATTTACATTTGTACATAATACAACTAAGTACAATTGTAAACTTTTACGTATTTAAATGCGATTATTATGCATGGCGTAATATTTAATATTTAATTATTAGTTATCAGGTATTTATACGTAAAATTTCTATGTAAACATGGTCTACCTAACTGCATATTCACGATTTGATGTATTTATTTTTATAAATACCTTGAAAAGTGTGCTATATATATGGAAATAAACCAGCTTTTTATCTAAAAATCACATTTGATTTTCTCTAAGTGTATTTTTGTCATTTTGTTTACAGTTTTAAATTTTAAATTACTGTTTACATTGATACTGTTTCACCTTTGAAATTTCACTTTTTGAAAATTAAAATAAATTTTTCATTTTTATTTTGAAAATGCTTGGTCAGAAAAAAAAATATCTCTACATTTGTCAAGTCTTATAAAAAAGGGGTGTTTTACCCATCATTATATTATAATTGCTGGTATGATCTGATTACCTAAAGTGTAAAACTCAAATCAACTCATTATATATAATTGGGCTAAACATATAAACGAGGTTCCCTTCTCTCCCCTTTTAAATGTAGACTAAAAAAAAGAGTTACATAATATTCGCATATCATGCAATCGGACAAGGAACGAATAGAGCAGATAATTCAGAGCAAAAAGCTTAACAACATAGAGTTTTCAAATAAGACTCTGTTGTCACCTTCTACTCTTTCTCACATCCTAAGCGAGCGCACAAAGCCTTCCCTAACTATTCTAAGGAATATTGTAGAGGCATTTCCCGATTTGAATCCTATGTGGGTATTACTTGGTCAGGGCGAGATGTACTTAGCTGATGAAAAAGCTAAATCAGATAATCAGGATGAAACAGGTGCAGATGATGACATTGACGACATACTAGGTCCAATGAGAAATGGATTAGGATATGTTCCAAAAAACAAATCTAGCAATCAACCACAACAGTCCCCCATTTCACAGCCTGCATCAGTTGGTAAGAGTCAGTCGATACCGCAGGTTCCTGGCATAACAATAAAGGATGTTGAAGATGTGATGACTAAGACAGTAGCTCAACTACAGAAGCCAGCCAGACAAGTTACAGAAGTGAGAATTTTCTTTGATGATGGCACTTACGAATGTTTTTATACAAAAAAATAATTGAGGAAAGAAGAGAAGAGAAGAGGAAAGAGGTGGTGAAGATAAGCGAGGAGAGTGAGAAAAGAGGCGGTAAAAACCAAAAAAATGATGAAAAGCCCTCGGGGATTTAACATATAAAAAGCATTTAATAAAAATAGAAGTTAATACTTAATAAAATATTAAACAATCTCAAAAGCAATCTAAGATCTAACCTTTTTTATAATACTATCTTTAAAATCTTATTTTTACGGAGAACTCTTTCGTGAGAAAGGGTTCTTTTTTTGTAGGTAATATTTAGAAGAACAGAAAAAGATATTTAGAAGAACAGGGGAAAGTTATTTAGAAGAAAGGGAAAAATTATCTAGAAGAGCAGAAAAATGTATATATTTGTAACAAAAATATCATTTAGTGCATCCATGTTTTTTTAGAGCTAAAATATTTGACAAAATTATTTTCCTAAATCTATTATTTTCCAATTAGTTATAAAGAAAATAGGCTTGATAAACGGCGATAAAATATTAGTTTTAGGGAGATATATTTACTAAAAGATGAAAATAGCTCTAATTTAACAGTAAGAAAATATAGATATGAAAAATAACACTCCACTGCCCCATCCATTGATAGCATTTATGCCGGTGATAGTTTTGATATGTTTGCTGATATGTAGCATTGTTATGTTTGGTAGCGATTCGCTTGAGGGTGGCAGTCAGGTAGCATTGCTTTTCAGTTCGGCTGTTTGCATTGCGATTTCCATGATTATTTACCGGACGCCGTGGGAGGTGTTTGAAAAGCAGCTGTCACAGACGATGGGAAGCATTTCTATTACGTTGTTTATATTATTGGCAGTGGGAATGGTGTCGGGTTCGTGGATGATTAGCGGTGTAGTTCCGACTATTATTTATTATGGAGTACAGATACTTTCTCCACATTTTTTCTTAGTTAGTGCTTGTGCTATCTGTGCGGTTGTGTCGTTGCTTTCGGGTAGTTCGTGGACAACGATTGCTACGATAGGTGTTGCGTTATTGGGCATAGGCGATGCTCTTGGTATTGATAAAGCGTGGACAGCTGGAGCTATCATTTCCGGAGCGTATTTTGGTGACAAGATGTCGCCGCTGAGTGATACTACGATTTTGGCTTCGTCGGTAACAGGTACGGACTTGTTTGAGCACATCCGATACATGATGTACACCACTGTGCCTACGTTTACCATTACGTTGATTATATTCTTAGTGTCAGGACTGAGTTTTTCGTCGGATGTGTCGCTTCATGTGGCTCAGTACACAGAGGGTCTGTCGCGCACATTCAACATTTCGCTATGGACATTGATTGTTCCGGTGCTGACCGGCATACTCATTGCCCGTCGTGTATCATCACTGATAACGTTGTTTCTGTCGGCAATAATAGCAGGAATTGTGGCTCTGATATTGCAGCCGCATATTTTGTGCGAGGTGTCGGGCGAAGTTACTCAAGCAGTTAAGGAGACAGCGGATGGGATAGCAACTACGGTGGGCAATACCGATGGATATTCTTTGTATTCGATGTTTCGCGGACTGATTATGACGTACTATGGTTCTACGGCTGTAGATACTGGCAATGCGGAGTTGAACGAGTTGGTTTCTACGGGCGGAATGGCAGGAATGATGAATACGATTTGGCTTATAATCAGTGCTATGTTTTTCGGTTCGATGATGGTAGCCAGTCGAATGATAATGAGTATTACAAAGACAATTATCCGTATTGCGAACAGCTGTTTCAGTTTGGTTTCATCAACAGTGGGCACATGTCTTTTCCTGAATTTGTCGACAGGCGACCAGTTTATTTCTATTGTACTGGCTGCAGATATGTACAAGGATGCTTACAAGCAAAGAGGATTTGAGTCGCGCCTGCTTAGCCGAACAACAGAGGACGCAGCAACGGTTACGTCGGTACTGATTCCGTGGAACACGTGCGGTATGACTCAGTCAACAGTACTTGGTGTGCCAACGGTTGTCTATTTGCCGTATTGTTTCTTCAACCTGCTCAGTCCGCTGATGAGTATGTTGGTTGCAGCAATAGGATGGAAAATAAAACGGCTGCCAGTATCGGGGAATGATACTGACAGCGAATAAAGCGAATTGGTTCTTCTGCAATTTAGTTGAAATAGAACCGACAAATCCAAGTTATTACTTCTCAATAAGACTCTGGATATCTTTTTCCACGAGGGTCATGTTGTGTGTGGGTTCGTAGCGGCTTACAACTTTGCCGTTGCGGTCGATAAGGAATTTCGTAAAGTTCCACTTGATGCTCGACTTCTTGGCATAGTCAGGGTCGGCTTTGCTCAGCATCTGGTCGAGCAGCGGTCCGAGTTTGTCTTTCATGTCAAAACCCTCGAATCCCTTTTGAGCTTTAAGGTAGGTGAAAAGAGGCGACTCGTTTTCTCCGTTGACATCAATCTTGCCAAGCTGAGGGAACTTAATGTTGTAGTTCAAGGTGCAGAACTCATGAATCTCCTCGTTCGTTCCGGGAGCCTGCTCGCCAAACTGATTGCAGGGGAAGTCGAGAATACCAAAACCCTGATCCTTGTACTTTTCGTAGATAGCCTCCAGTTCGGTGTAATGTGGTGTAAAACCGCATCGGGTAGCGGTGTTGACGATAAGCAGGACTTTGCCTTTGTAGTCCGCGAGCGAAACGTCGTTGCCTTTGCGATCCTTGACAGTAAAATCGTAAATACTCTCAGCAGAGAGTGGAGACAATGCTGCAGCGGCAAATGCTCCAGTTGCAATAATCTTTTTCATATTTACCATAAATAATCGAGTTTGGTTAGTAACTTGTAAAAACTGTGGCAAAAATATGAAAAACAAAACTTACCAACCATAAACGAAGGAAGAAAAGCGCAAAAAAGAGGTAAAAAAACACTACCTTTGAATCGAATTTATGAAAACGGTATTACTACAAAATATATTGCTACTGAGCAGCATGGTGGTGTCGGCACAGAATGCGGTCGATAGCACAGATATGTACTTCCAGCACCTGAAACTCAGCGAGGTGGTGGTAACGGGACTTACGGGCGACAGTCGTCTGAAGGATATGCCAGCTCCAGTGAGCATAGTTTCGGAGGCAGACCTTCGGGCTGTGCCTGCAACAAACATCATTGATGCGATAAGCCGTCAGCCGGGTGTGTCGCAGATAACGACGGGCGGTGCCATTTCAAAACCGGTTATCCGCGGACTGGGATATAACCGCGTTGCCGTGATAAGCGACGGCATCCGTCAGGAGGGACAGCAGTGGGGCGACGAACACGGCATTGAGGTCGATGCGCAGAGTGTCGGTTCGGTAGAAATTCAGAAAGGACCCTCCAGTCTGATGTACGGTTCCGATGCCATGGCAGGCGTCATCATCCTGCATCCGCACCGCATCTTGCCTTTGGGTCAGATGAAGGCAGGGGTGAGCACCGGATTCCAGACAAACAACGGACTCTTCGACTACACTGTGAACTTTGCCGGCAATAAGCAGGGCATAGTGTGGGACGGCCGTTGGAGTCACCGTCTTGCCCATGCCTACCAGAATCACCGCGACGGATACGTGCCCGGATCGCAGTTTCAGGAACATGCAGCCAGCGGACTGGTAGGCCTCAACCGCCACTGGGGTCACACGCACCTGAAGTTTAGCTACTTCCACCAGTTGCCAAGTCTGGTTGAGGGTGACCGCGACGAGACTACAGGACGCCTCGTTCCCCACTCTTCCAACGTAAAAACATACGGCAAGACACTGCCCTTCCAGCGCATAAACCATTATAAAGCAGTGCTTGACAATGCCTTCAATCTGGGCGAAGGCACACTCAAGGTACTGCTCGGCTACCAGCTGAACAATCGTAAGGAATACGAGGAAAGTGCCTCGCAGGCAGGTCTTCACTTCCGTCTCCACACGTTTACTTACGACGCCAAATATCAGTTGGAAACCGCCTCGGAGTGGAAACTCGCGGCCGGTGTGCAAGGTATGTTCCAGCGTTCGCTCAACCTGGGCGAAGAGTACCTCATCCCCGCCTACCGGCTGTTTGACATAGGCGGTTTCGCTACAGCCAGCCGCCGTTTCGGTGGGTGGGTCGTTACCGGCGGACTCCGACTGGACAACCGCAGTCTCTCCAGCGAATCGCTTCTTGAAGACAGCGAAGAGCGCTTCCATGATTTCCGCCGCAACATGACAGGTCTCTCCGGTAGCATCGGTGCCGTATGGAATGTGAGCGAAAAGATAAACCTTAGGGCAAACATATCACACGGATTCCGTGCCCCGAACATGAGCGAACTGGGGTCGAACGGCGAACACGAAGGCACCGGCCGCTACGAGATAGGCAACCACCAGCTCTCGCCCGAACACAGTTGGCAGGCAGACCTTGGTTTCGACCTTTCCACAAGTTTCGTTTCCGCACAGCTCAGTCTTTTTGCCAACCGCATCAGCAACTACATCTTCCTCCACCGCACCGCTGAGGTCGTTCAGCCAGGCACTCCTACCTTCCGCTACACCAGCGGCACAGCCCGTCTGCTCGGTTTCGAGGCAATGGTCGATCTTCACCCCATTCACCATCTGCACTTCGAAAACACCTTCTCCTTCGTCGATGCGCGCCAGCTCAACCAACCGCTCGAAACGCGCTACCTGCCCTTCACCCCTGCTCCCCGCTGGACATCGGAACTGAAGTACGAGCTGACCCACGAGGGTGCCCGTCCTTTCAATAACGCCTACGTAGCCCTCTCCCTTGAGTGCTATCTGCGTCAGGACCACTACCATATGGCACTCGGCACCGAGACAGCCACCCCGTCCTACACCCTCTTCAACCTGACAGCGGGCACCGACATCTGCCTGCGCCACCGCAAACTCTGCACCATCCACCTGGCGCTGAACAACATCTTCGACCGCTCCTACCAGAACCATCTGAGCCGTCTGAAGTACATCGGCATCAACCCTCTGACAGGCGAACGTGGCATCTGCGACATGGGGCGCAACTTCACTGTCCGCCTCATCGTCCCCATTCTGTAAAAGAACAAAAAAGCCCCCAACCAATCGTTGGGGGCAAATTTTCATCCAATGGACTCAAAATTCTGAGTCAATAGCACGACTTTCGTAAAAGTATACTTGTAGCTCCGTAAAAGTATATTCTCAGCTTCGTAAAAGTATACTTCTAGCTTCATAAAAGTATACTTCTATGAGAGGTTCCAAATTACTTTATGTCGTAGTTGATGTAGTTGCCAGCACGCTCGTTCATTCTGAGCTGACGCATAGCAGATGTTTTGGCATCTACAACGAGTACGAAGGAAGTGAACATCTGACGCTTTTTCTTTTCGGGAGTGATGGTAATGGTCTTCTGTCCGTTCTGAGTAGTTATTGTCACGTCATCGGTTGCGGGAATGTCCTGACCGTTTATAACAGCCTTGAGTACCTCGTGAAAAGTGGCGAACTGCTTGTTCTTCTTGCTGTCGGTAACGTGTTTCTTTCCGCCCATGCTCATAGTGAACTTTGTGCCGTCCATGATGAGCTGTTCCTTGTCGCCGTCGGTAGAAATGCAAATGTACTCTGGCTTGCGGATGGTTACGGAACCGGTAGTCACCTGGTCGGTTGTGAGGGCTGCCTGATGACGGGTACGAGTGACTGTCTGTGCTGCGCAAAATGAAAACTGACAGATTGCGAGCAATATGATTAATGATAATTTTTTCATGTGAGTTAGGAGTTAGGAGTTATGTATAAAGTCCTCCGTTGATGGAGATGACATTGCCTGTGATGTAGCTTGCGCCTGGAGAAACGAGAAAAGCGACTACCTCGGCTACTTCCTCGGGTTTTCCGAAGCGGCCCATAGGGATCTGTTTTTTCAGTTCTGCCTCGTCGAGTCCTTCAGTCATGTCGGTATGGATGAATCCAGGTGCGATGGCATTCACAGTTACGTTTCTGCGAGCCACTTCCTGTGCCAATGCCTTTGTAGCAGCTATGATTCCGCCCTTTGCAGCAGAGTAGTTGGTCTGTCCTGGCAGTCCTTTGATTCCGCTGACACTTGCCATATTCACGATGCGTCCGAACTTGTGCAACTGCATGGCAGGCAACAGCGGCTGGGTGACATTGTAGAAACCCGACAGAGTGATGTCGAGCACTCTGTGCCAGTCGGCTTCGGGCATCAGAGCCAACATGTTGTCGCGACGTATTCCGGCATTATTCACTACGACGGAGATGTATTCTCCCTCGTTTTTGTTCTGCCAGTCGGTAAGCGCGGCCTGTGTTTCAGCATTGTTGCTAACGTCGAACTTCAGCAGAGTTCCCTCTCCGCCACAGAGTTCGAGCGTTTTCTGTGCCTCGTCTTCGTTGCTGACATAATTTATCAAAACGTGATAACCCTCCTGGGCCAGTTTCACGCAGATGGCACGTCCGATGCCTCGGCTGCCACCTGTTACTAAAGCGTACTTCATTTCATTATCTTTTGTATAAATTCGTTTCCTAATAATTCTCCACAGGTCTTCAGTGCCGTCATGGTCACGCCCTCCACTCCGTGAAGCATCAAGTTCTGCCCTGTGAGCAGCAGGTTTGGTATAGGAGTACGAGGCGAGAGCATTGTCATCATCAGATTGCGCGAATCCTTGCGCACTCCATACGCCGAACCGTCGGGCGTCATAGTATAGTCGTGCCAAGTGAGCGGCGTACTGGTGTAGATGGCTTCCGTCATCTGGCGCAGTCCGGGGATTTCCCTTTCTGCCAAAGCGATGCACTCGTCTGCCTGGCGTGCTTTCATCTGCTCATATTCCTCACCGCGGCGACCAATGCGCGTGTTGTTCCACCGCTTGCAAGTGTTCCACTGCATTGGCGTGAGCAGGTCTATCTGCCGAACATATTCGGAACCGTCTTCCGGCACTCTGGCACTCACCATCACTCCTCCCACATGGTCGGTTTCCTCAGCCACAGTCCACACGTTCGGTTTCTCGTATATATATTTATTGTGATTGAAATAGCGCAATGCATCGGGTTTCATCATCAGCGAAACGGTGAACATGCCGACGGTATTTTCCATGCTGTTTATGCGGCGACGGAAAAGATTCTTCACCAGGTGCGATTCCTTTATCATGGCAAAAGTCTGCGCAGGATGGATGTCACTGATGAACACCCTGCCTTCGTATGTCTCGCCATTCTTGCACCTTACGGCGTCTATCTGTCCGTTACGTTCAAGGATTTCCTCCACTTCGGCACAGCAGATTATCTCTCCTCCGGCACAGCGAATAGTCTCTGCAAGTGTATCGACCAACAGGTTTCCGCTGCCTCTCAGTCGCCAACTGCTGCCGATAAAACTGCTGTTTCCGTGGGCAAAGGTGAAAAGCGGCAGCGATTCGCGGCGCAGTTCCATCTTCCACGACGAACCGGATAGTACATTCACCAAAAGCGAATCGTGGAAAGTCTCGTTCAGATAATCGTAAGCATTCTGTCCGAACAGCTGGAACATATCCTGCGACTCAATCGACACCTCCTCAACCGCCTTGAGCATCCTGACATATTGCTGCAAAGCCTCGCGCTCCTTGGGAAAACGTTCGGAGAGTGTCTCAACGAACTGGTCGTAACCCTCAGCAAAGCGGAAAGTCTCCTGTCCGATGGTGATGAGATCAAATCCGTCGGCATCCAACCTGACCCAAGGCAGAGTCATGAGTCCCAGATGGGAGAACACCTTATGCAGGCGCTGATTCTCCCCCAACCCACCAATATAATGGAGTCCGGTGTCGTACGACAGTCCCTTGCGCTGGTAACCCTGCATGCAACCGCCAGACTGACTGTGACGTTCCAGTATCAGCACACGCTTGCCTTCTCTGGCGAGCAACGAACCGCACACCAGACCGCCAAGACCACTGCCTATGATTACTACATCGAACATTTTCTTTTGGTTAATGGTTAACGGTTAATGGTTATTGAAGATTTTCGTCTTTCGTCCTTCGTTTTTCGTTTTTCGTTATTCCCCTCCACACGGCGGGTTGCATGACGTAGGCAAGGATGACGGCTGAGAGCAGACCGACGAGTGTAGCAAATCCGACACTGCGGATAGCCGGATGCTGAGCCAGGAGCATGCTGCTTACGGTTACAACAAGGATTATTGCCGAAAGAAGTACGGCTGTCTTGTGGAAAACGAGGAGCGAAGGTTGAGATGAAGCTTCGTTCTTTTCATCTTCCAAAAGTCCGTGCATTACGAAGATGCTGTAATCGACTCCGATACCGAATATAAAGGTTGAGATTATGATGCTTATGAGGTTGAACTGCACGCCGAAGATGTTCATCACGCCCAGTACGATAAGCCAACTGAAAAGGATTGGGGCAAAGCCGAGCAGTGTGTGGCGCAGATTGAAACGGAACGACAGCAGCAGCACGACGAACACGAATGCCATAGAGAGCCATTGCAGTATGTCGAAGTCGCGACTCATCTGCATGAGTGTGTCGGTTGTATAATAATAAGTGTCGAGCACGAGCAAGTTTGGGTCGCTGCTTATGGCGTCGCAAATGCGGTAATAGTCGCTCTCGCTGCTGCGCACAGTATCGTTGGCACAGCGTACCGAAGTGAACACAAGGAAATCACCGCCGTAAGATTCCTCGGTCAGTGTGGAGAGGTAGCCCTGCGGAATGATGTCAGCACTGTAGAGTGCATCAGCTTCGTAATCGGCATTGGCAGCCTCGAAGAATGGTTCGAAAGCCTCGGGACGCAAGTCTGCCTGCGCAGCTGTTTCGTTGATAAGACGGCGCACGAGGGTTTGTCGTTCCGGTGTCCAATAACGGTGCCAAGCCTCGATGCGTTCTTGCTGAATACGGAGCGGAACGAGCAGTTTGTTTGTATGCGTATAACTCTTTACAAGTCCGATGCGCTTGAGCGAGTCGAGTTTATGGTCGAGCAGAGCAAAATTGTCGAGCGCCTCCTCCATTGTGTTTCCGCGACTTGCAAAATACTTTGTCTTGTCGCCAGTGAAAGTCTTTTCCTCGAGCAATTGTTCCGAATGACTGGTAATCTCCGCTTCATAACCGAGATTGTGCATGTCGGCATCGAAATGTGTACCGCCAATTATGAAAGCTCCCACACAAATGACGATAATCACCAAGAGGGCGATGAGCAGCGGACGTTTACGGTCGAACGGATAGGCATTGATGCGGTCAGCCCATTTCAGTCCGGCTGGTTTTGTTTTCTTTGCCAACATATGCGGCAGGTAGATGAGCGAGAAGAGCGTGGTGCCGAGGATTGCGAATCCGGCAAATAGTCCAAAGTCGCGCAGCAGGTCGGTGTTTACGAAGAGCAGACCGGCAAACGAACCAATCGTTGTGATGCAGCCGAGGAGCAGCGGTTTCACCTGTTCGCGCAACATCTGTTCCGTGTCGCCGACGTACTGATGATGTGTAAGCACGTGGAGCACATAACTCATTGCCACACCCATGACGATGCCACCGATGCCAAGTGCAAGGAGTGAGAATTCACCCTTTATCCAATACATCATCGACATACCGAAGAGTGTGCCAAAGGCTACGGGCAGGAGCAGCAGCGGAATGGTGTCCCAACGGCGGAAGCAGACAAAGAGGAAGATGAGTACCAGCAAGACTGCACCTGCGATGGTTGTGGTCAGGTCGTTCTTTATCTGCGAAGAATTGTAGTATCCGCTGGCGGGAGTACCGTGGTAACTGATGCGCACGGCGGGATGAGTCTTTTCAAATTTCTCAATCAGGCAGTTCATCATCCGGAACATAGTCGAACCCTGTCCGGTGTTGGTGGCGGAGAATCGCGGAGTGATGAAGGCGATGCAGACGCTTGAGTCGGGCACGAAGAAATGTCCGTCGATGGTTTTGTAACTGCCGGCACTCATCATCGGAGCCAACTGTTCGAGCAGCACGTTGCGCATGCCCATCGGATCCATCTGAATGAGTTCGGGGAACATACTGCCGAACTCGCCCGTCAAGTCGTCGCGGTTTTGCTGCATCTGTTCCGCAAAGTGTTCGCGGGTGAGCAACGAATCGAACTGAGCATAAGCCGCAGTGTCAATATATGCCGGAAAATGTTCCGTCATATAGTCGATAGCGTCGGGGATGAGTTCGTCGTCGAGGCGGTAGAACACATCGCTGACGGTCTGGCTCTCAGCATCGTTAGCAAGGAGCGAATCAACAAATTCGTCGCACACAGTCATGAGGCTGTCCACCCCTTCCCCTTCGAAGAGCAGGAACACCTTGTCCTTAATCTTCAGGTCGGCAAAGGCGAGTTTCGTGGTGCCGTCCTCGTTCTTCGACGATGGCATCAGCTTGTTCAGGTCTTCTTCAAGGTGGAGTCGGGTTGCAAACACACCTGTTATAGCAAACAAGAGAACCATAGATAGCCACAATACTGCTCTATGGTCCTTAAAAAAAGAGTATATCTTCAGAAATAAATCCGTCATGGGGTCATTTCTCCGTTAAAATCCATGTATTCGGTTTGAGCGTCGTAGATTCGCGCCGTCACCGTGTATCCGTTGTCGTGCTTTGTGGCGTTAATGTCTATGCTGACTTGCGGAACTGCCAAGGGAGTCATCAGTGTTTTGAACCGGCAGCGCTTCACGCTCTGAATGCGGAGCGACTGTTCGCCGACAAGCAGCTGTGCACATTCCTTTACGGTCTGTATGTTGCACACGCCGGGACAAACGGGTTCGCCGGGGAAGTGTCCGTCATACACCTTGCAGTCGCTGAGCAGGCTGACCGTGTAGGTAGCGCCCTGCCCTTCTTCTTTTGTGCAGTCGGTTATTTTGAAATACTTATCCTTTAGCATTATTCCTAAAAAACTGTTTCGTCAGGCATTATTCCTTCAACGAAATTTTCAACTGGGTCGTAGCAATAGGTCTGTCCTGAGCATTGGTTTCGGCACTGACTACCGTTACGTTTCCTGCAGACAGCAGTGTGCGGATGGTAGTGGTAAGCGTGTCACCCAGTTTTGGTTGTGAAAGCAGGCTGAAACCCTTCACCTCGGCGATGTATCCGATAGGAGCCTCATCGTTGCTGCCGCTTTGCAGGGCAAGAAAACCGCAGTGGGCAGAAGCCGTCTGCGCCATGTGTTCTATGATGCCTGTCTCGGCAAGTGTGCCGTCGCTTTGCAGAAAGAAATTGTCCTGGCGAATGGTCAGTTGGCAGACGGCGCTTTGCTCATCCGCATCCACCAGCTGGTCAACCATCATGATTGGCTGGCGCTGCGGAATGAGTTGCCGTATGTCGATTGAGTCTATCATGCCTGGTGGCTTTCGATGTAGTTGTACAGGTCGTTGAATGTCTGCAGCTGGTGCAGGTCGTTCACTGGGATAGTGATCTTGAAGTTGAACTGTACGAGTGCGATGAGGTCAACGAGGTTGATGCTGTCGAGGTTGAGCGACTCCTTCATGATTGCGTCTGGAGCGAAGTTGCTGTCTTCGATTTCGAACTCTTCAGCCAGCAGGCTGTTTACTTTTGCGATGATTTCTTCTCTTGTCATAATGATTGTTATTGTTTAGTTTTTTTTCGCTATATCGTCATGTCGTTATATCGAGACTTTAAATATTCTTTACGATGAGTGTTGAGTTTGTGCCGCCGAAGCCGAACGAGTTGCTCAGGAACATATCGAAGTGTTGCTGACGAGTTTCAGGCAGAACGTTGATGCACTTAGTGACGTCGTCGGGGTTTTCGAAGTTGAGTGAACCGGCGATGAAGTCGTTCTTCATCATAAGCATTGAGTAGATGATTTCCGACGCACCTGCCATCCACATTTCGTGACCGGTCTGACTCTTGGTTGAAGTAACTGGTACGCGGTAGTCGCCGAACACCTGTGCTATGGCTTCTGCCTCACGGCTGTCGCCGATTGGGGTAGAAGTGGCGTGGGCATTGACGTAGCCGATTTCCTTCAAACTTACTCCGGCGCACTCCAGACTGCGCTGCAGTGAGCGGGCTGGTCCCTCTACGTTTGGAGTGGAAATGTGGTCGCCGTTGCCAGAGAAGCCCCATCCGATGATTTCGGCAAGGATAGGAGCACCGCGCTTCACGGCGTGTTCGTAGCTTTCGATGATGAGAGTTGCCGCACCGCCACTTGGTACGAGTCCGTCACGGTCGCGGTCGAATGGGCGGCTTGCCTTAGTAGGGTCGTCGATGCGAGTAGAGAAAGTCTGCAGCGCGTCGAACGAAGCAATGCCGTACATATTGTTTTCCTCAGCTCCGCCGCATACGATGCAGTCCTGCAGACCGTTTTTGATGAGGAGGAAACCAAGTCCGAGCGACTGCGATCCGCTGGCACAAGCAGCTGAAGCAGTCAGGTTTATGCCTTTCAGGTGGAAGAGCGTTGCGAGGTTCATAGTCACGGTCGAGTTCATCGACTGGAAGATGGCACCGCTACCGCACGCAGCTGTAGAACCAGCCTGGCGGAACTTGTCCATAGCCACCATAGTAGATTCTGCTACGGAGTCGTTTCCGTAAATCACGCCCACCTCGTGACTGTCGATATAGTCCTGAGTGAGGCGTGCGTTCTCCATTGCCTGCACTGTTGCCATGTAAGCATACTGTGCCTCCTCGGGCATCATCTGACGCGCATTGCGGCTCAGCACTTTCTTCAGGTCGGGATGCGGCACGTTGGCACAAATAGGCGAACGGAAACCGGCGTCTTTTCTTTCCTGACTGAAAATAATTCCACTGCGTCCTTCAAACAACGACTGGCGCACCTCGTCGAGCGTCGTACCGATGCACGACCAAATGCCCATTCCCGTTATAACTACTCTTCTTTCCATGATTATTTCTTTTGTTTATATAGTTTTAATGTAACATCTTCTGCGTCTGAAGTACTCTGGGTTGAACAGTTTCCACTGCGACAGCTCGCGCACGTTGGTCTCCAGCTGCGGCAGGGTTTCTGCAAACTCAAATCCGTATTGGTTGTAAACCGTAATGAGGTCGTCGAAAAACAGCGCGTTCACTCCCATTCCCTGATAGTCGGGGCGCACGGCTATGAGCATCATGTCCACCGTGTTCGAGCGTTTCCGCTTCAGAGCGTTGCGCAGGTGCCACCAGCCCAACGGCCACAGGTGTCCTTTTGTCTTCTGCATTGCTCGCGACAGGCTAACCATCGTTATGGCAGCTCCCACTACTTCGTCTTTGTCGTTCAGCACGATGGGGAACATCTTCATGTCGAGCAGCGGCACGTATTTTTCGATGAAAGCATCTATTTGTTTGTCGGAAAACTTAGAAAAGCCGAACAGCGGTGCGTAAGCCTGGTTCAAGAGGTCGAACACCTTGCGTCCGTAGCCGCGTTTCCGCAGGTCGCTCTTCTTCATGTGCACCACCCTCAGTCCTACCTGTTCGCGGACGTACTGTGCTGTGCGGGTGAAACGAGCCGGAATCTGTTTTGGCAGGCGAATGCGAATCTGCACCCAGTCCGCCTCCTTCTGGAAACCCATTGCCTCAAGGCGCTGCGGATAATATGCGTGATTATAGAATGTATGCACAGTACCAATCTGGTCGAAGTCCTCCACCTGCATACCCTCCTTGTCGAAGTCGGTAACGCCCATCGGTCCTTCAATCTCCTCCATGCCGCGCTCCTTGCCCCACTCTTCCACAGCACCAATCAGAGTCTCTGCCACCTTGGGGTCGTCGATGAACTCAATCATCGTGAAGCGCACCTTCTTGCAGTGCCAGCGCTCATTCGCCTTATGGTTTACGATGCCCACGATTCGACCCACTGCTTTGCTGCCTTTGTAAGCTACGAACGGCTGAATGTCGGCAAACTCGAACGACGGGTTCACAGCCGGATTGATAAAATCCTTCACCTCACTGTCCAAGTCGGGCACATACTGTTCGCAGCCCTTGTAAATATCGTACGGCAGAGCAACGAAATCGTCTGTGCGCTCTTTGCTATCAACCTTCACAACCTCGATTTTCTGCATTCCTTTAGTCATGTTTTTTACTTCTAAAAACAAAATCGGTGCAAAAATACAACAAATATTTCACATTTAAACACCTTTTCATAAAAAAAGCCCCCAACCAATCGTTGGGAGCCACCTGATAATAGATAACTAACTTTGAATCCACATCATTACGTCGCTGAATAAACATTTCATTACATTAGATTTATTTATGCTAAGGAGCATTGGAAGGGTTCCAACAGTGCCCCATTTCAATATTGGGGGGTGTTGGAAGGGTTCCGACAGTGCCAAATGTTAATATTTTGACCAGCCAGTGACTGTGATTCAACTGATATAAATGTCACTCCAGCGATCTCCGCATTAGTCAGCTTGCCATCTTTACCAGAAAAAAATGTAGGGCGGAATTCAAGGTTTTTCGCGGGCAATTACTACCTTTGCCACCATAATTCAAAAAAAATGAAGTTATGAAATTTTTAGGAAACATCATCTGGTTGCTGCTAGGCGGTTTCGAGGCAGCAATAGGTTATTTTACAGCAAGTCTGGCTATGCTTATCACCATCATCGGCATTCCCGTAGCTCTGCAGACATTCAAAATTGGACTGCTCTGCCTCTGGCCTTTCGGAGCACAAGTGAAGAAGACTGCTTCACCTCCCGGATGCATTGCCATTCCGCTCAACATCATCTGGATTATCTTCGGCGGACTCTTTGCATTCTGCACACACATCTTCTTCGGAGCATTCCTCTGCATCACCATCATCGGCATCCCCTTCGGCAAGCAGCACTTCAAGATGGCACTACTCTCGCTCGCTCCCTTCGGAAAGGAAGTAACCCTGAATTTTTAACGAAAAACGAAAGACGAAAACTCTTTAACCGTAAACTTTAACCGTTAACCGTTATACATTAGAACAGATACTTCGCTGTAACGAGAGCAGCACTGCGCTGCGAACAGAATATATCATGCCACTGAGCAGTAATTGCAACGTGGGATGATATGTTTTTTTCAGCCTTAAGCAAAGCATACACTGCCGGAAGGTCGAGCAGGCGGCGCTCAGGAGCATTCTTCGAACACCATACCAACTGAGTAGATGCCTTCAGAGCCCAAGGCAGACGGAACGTAGGCGCAAGGCGCACGTAACCATAGTTCAGCTTCTCGCCCAAGTCCTCCGTATGGCAGTAGTTCGCACCACCCGTAAGCGTCAGCCAACTGTGTATCCACGTAGCCGCAGCATTCAGCGTCAGGGTGTTCTCTCCCCCATCGACCATGTGGACAAATCGTCCGCCGAAATTCACATTCAACTTTGGTTTGCTGAACACATAAGCAAGGCGATACACATCGGCACGACGCTCGTTCTGAAGGGTCGTCACGGTAGTCCAGGTCTTTCCGTCTGTCTCCGGATAGACCGTAGGCAAAGCCGCAATAAACGACGGATTGATGAAACGACGATAATAACCGCCCTGCAACTGATGGTTGGTTGACAACTGAGCCTTCACGCTCGCCATCACCATGTTGCGAGTAGGATTACGACTTGCCGTACCGTTGTAGGCATCCATACCATAATGGTAGAACGACACACGGTCGCCCGCCGAGAATGTCATCGGCCCCACAGTGTAGTCGAACTGAGCATACACGTCGAAGTTGTTCACAGTGAAACGGTCGTTCACATCGAACGGCGTCGGTCCCACCACCATGTCCTGGCGCACATGATTGCGAAGGTTAGTCAGGTCGTTCTCGTTTCCCACCAACGTCCGAAGGCCCTTGAGGAAAGGCAGCGGAGTATCCAACTCAATCATATAGACTTGAGTGCCGGCAGCCTGGCGCTGGTCGTTGTACAACGCATTTGCCTTTGCGTCGGAAGACGTGTCGGAATACCTATAACCCGCCACACCAAGCAACTCCGAACCAATTTTGTTGAGCGTATGATAATAATACATAAACGCTGTGTAGTTTTTACCTTCTTCAGCAACAGGAAGTTCCTTGTTATGCAAGTACGACTGGCGCAAATAGACAATCATCCTGTTGCGCGGAGTGAAGCGATGAGTCAGGTTGAACGAAACATTCTGTGAGAAATCAGTATCTCCATGGCGCGATTTATCGTCCACATTCGTCGACGCATAAATATCAGTAGTTTGCTGCTTCGGCGACACATATCCGTAGTTGACAGCCGTCAGAGCCGACTTCTCCAGCTTTGTCGATAACTCAGCTCCGATAAATCCTTTCGTGCCGTCCTCGTTGCGCTCCATATTCAGGTCGATAACACCGCCTAAGCCCGTCGTACCCTTCATCACAACCGGGTTCTCGCAAATCTGAATTCTCTTCACCGTCTTCGCAAGCGTCGTCGACAAATACTGGCGCAGGTTGCAGGCTATCTGCACATTCTCCATACGCAACTGGTAGTTGTCGAGCATACTCTCAAAACCGCCCACAAGCAGTTCGGGGTACATCATGAGCACATCCATCAACGTTTCGTCGCCTTTCAAGCCAAGACGATCTACATGAATAAGTGTGCGGTCACCAATAATCTCAATTGCAGGTTGTTGCTGTGTTTGTGCAAGTAGTTTTTCAGGTGCAGCCATCAGGCACAGCACGACGGCTGTCATCATCACAATTCGTTTCATTCGTTCCATAAGTAAAAAATATCACTGCAAAGATAGGATTATTTTTTCCAAAAAAACTAACTTTGCGGGCGGATAAGTTAGCTTGAACGCAAAATTTATCCATTACCTTCCGATTTTACTAACCTATTACAACCATAATCATTATGAAAAAGATTTTGTTATCAGCTATAGCTCTTGCGTGTACAACCATCGCTACGAATGCACAGCAACTGGCATTCCCAGGTGCTGAAGGTTACGGCGCCTATGCCACTGGCGGACGCGGATGTCAAGTAGTTCATGTAACAAACCTGAACGCTGCCGGCACTGGTTCACTCGCCGACGCAGTAAGTCAGTCGAACCGCTTCGTCGTCTTCGACGTAGGTGGAGTTATCGACATCACCGGCAAGAGCATCACCATCAGCAGCAACATAACCATCGCCGGACAAACTGCTCCGGGCGAAGGAATCACCATCTATGGCGGACGTGTCATCGCCTCGAAGGCTAAGAACGTCATCATGCGATACATCCGTATGCGCGGCGGAAAGAGTGTAAACAGCAGCAAGTGTACACTGACGCTCGATGAATGTCAGAATTTCATCATGGACCACTGCTCCGTATCCTGGGGACCTTGGGATAACGTGCACATCAAGGATGCCAACAACATCACTTGGCAGTACTGCATCAACTCCGAAGGTATAGAACCGCAGCGATTCGGTTCCATCACCGACGGTACTCGCAACTGGACCATCCATCACTGTCTGTGGGCTGACAACAAGAGCCGCAACCCGAAGATGAAGTGCTACCTACAATATTATAATAATGTAGTATATAATTACGCCATGGGAATCATCGGCGGACACTCCGCTGCCGACAACTATCAGGACGTAATGAACAATTACTTCATCGCCGGGCCGGAAGGTTCGCAGAAGTATTTCGACGACTGGACCGCAACCGACCACCTCTACAGCAGCGGCAACTATTTCGACGGCAACTGCGACGGAGTGCTCAACGGAACTCTCATCACCGACCACAACAGCGCCACTGCAATGCCGAATCCGAATTTCAACACTACCCACCCGATGAACGTAGAAAGTGCCGAGCAGGCATACTACACCATCGTAGATCATGTGGGAGCTTCACGTGTTCGCGACTCGCACGACAAACGAATTCTCGAACAACTCACCTCGCTCGGAAAGAAGGGTAATTTCATTGCTAACGAAGACAACGTAGGCGGCATTGGCACCATTGCAAACGGACCAAAACCACTCGACACAGATAACGACGGTATGCCCGACGAATGGGAAATTGCCAACGGACTGAACATTCAGAAGAACGATGCCGCTGAATACACCCTCGGAGGCGGTTATACCAACATCGAACACTACGTAAACAGTCTGGCGCAGAAGAGTAGCTACCTCACCGCACCAACCAATCCTGAGGCTACCCTTACCGACGCTACAACCGTAAAACTCACGTGGCTGAACAACGAAGCCGAAACAGCTACAGCTATTGTCGTAGAACAGTCGGAAGACAACAAGATTTTCGTAGAGATACAGCGTCTGGCAGGTGATGCCACAGGTACAACCGTCAGCGGTCTCACAGCCGACAAGGTTTATTTCTTCCGTATGAAAACCATCGGTCCCGACGACATTGAATCGCTCTACTCTGCCACCGTTTCAGTAAACGATGAGTATATGCGTCCGGGCGGCGGAACCAGAGCAGGCATGAACCCGTTTGCACCACAGGAAGGAAAACTATATCGCATCATTTCCTATGCAACCATTCCTTACAACTCAGGCACTTCCCTGAACGGAACTCCGAAGTATCTCACCTTTAACGATAACGGCACTCTCGGAACTACCGAAACATACCTGTGGAACGACCCTGCACTGCTGTGGGTTATCACACCAACCGAAGGCGGAATGAACATCCAGAACTACGGCAACAAGAAGTACATTGCTGCAAGAAACAGTTCGATAGACAATGTTGACCGCATCGGAACATCCGACTCCCCTACCGTGCTCACCATCAACTACACAGGCGACCAGCAGCCTTCGCAGTCAGGACTCTACGGAAACGTATCGATGTATCGCATCAACAGTGCTGCTGCCAGCAACCAGCAGATTCGTGCCCGCGGCTTTGTTGACGACTGGTTCTGGGGTTCCGGCACCTTCGACCGCGCCGACATGGTTTTCACTTTCGTAGAAATTGATGCCTCTCTTGTAACGGTTTTCCTGGCTAAATTCAATGCTGCACTGGAAAGCGCCACTGCCCTTGCAAAAGGTGCTCGCACCGACGTAACACTCGGATATCCTACAGAAGCACTCAACACCCTGATGACTGCCATCACAAATGCTCAGGCTTTTGCAGAAACTATCAACGAAAAAACTACTCAGGAAGAAATTGACGCAGAGGTAACCAAACTCAACAATGCAATCACTGCATTCACTGGCGAACGCATTTATACCCTTGCAGGCACCTCTGCCGACCTCTGCTACCTTATCTACAGCTACGGCACAAATCCTAACGCAAGAGATGCAGATGCAAATGGCACAATAGGTCGCCGTTACCTTTATTCTACGAAGTCTGCCGATGGACAGCGCGACTCGCTGGTTTACCGCATCGGACTCTCCGAAAACAACATCAGCGGTGGACAGGTTGACCCTCTCGCAAGCGATCGTGCTGCACTATGGAGCATTGAAGAAACAGAAAACGGTTTTGTCAGAGTACGCAATCAGAAGTCAGGAGCATACATACAGATTGAACGTCTGCTATCCGCTACTCCTGTTGCCATCCGTCCTTACTACGCAAAGCAAGACAACGGAAAGATGGCTTTCTATATGGATGCCAACGAACAAGGCAAGCGCCTCTTCAACGTAGGGGCTATGGATGCTGACGGCAAGGGCGGTCCGTTGGATTTCTTCGCAGCACATGCCGACCGCACTCGTCTGCGCTGGGTTATTGCCGAAACAGACATCGAAGTAGAAACTCCTACTGCCATCAACTCCGTTCAGACCCAGAACGCTCCACAACAGCGTTTCTTCAGCCTGCAAGGTACACCACTCAGCAGTCGTCCCGTTGCCGGCATCTATCTCGAACAGACAATCGACAACGACGGACACGTCAGCGTGAAGAAGATTCTTGCTAAATGAAAAAAGTAGCATTAGTATTATCGAGCGGAGGTGCACGCGGATTGGTTC
Source organism: Prevotellaceae bacterium UBA2448 (assembly GCA_002342585.1). GTDB lineage: Bacteria > Bacteroidota > Bacteroidia > Bacteroidales > Bacteroidaceae > Minthosoma. The sequence continues at coordinate 37,236 of DDQG01000013.1, read as the reverse complement.
ACATAGGCGTCATCGAGGAACTGCTGGCACAGGGCTACGAAATCAGCTCCATTGCCGGCAGCTCGATGGGAGCACTCATCGGAGGTGTTTATGCAGCAGGCAAGTTGAAAGAGTTTCGTGCTTGGATGAAAACCATCAGCAAGCGGAAGATGCTGGAACTCTCCGACCTGTCGTTCAGCCTCAACCATATAGTAAAAGGAGAACGCATCATCGACGCCATCAAGGAGTTTGTGCCCGACGTGAAAATTGAAGACCTGCCCATTCCCTACTGCGCCATCTCTACCGATTGGCTTCACGGAAAGGAAGTCGAATTCCGCAGCGGAAGTCTGTTCGACGCTATCAGAGCCAGCATTTCTATTCCCTCCATATTCGACCCCGTGCGCCGCAACGGCATGATTCTTATGGATGGCGGCATCATAAACCCCATCCCTCTGAATCGCATAGAGCGCACAGAAGGCGACCTGCTGATGGGTGTCGACGTAAGCGGTCATGACTACAAAACCGAAAACGATTTATGGAAAATGCTTGAGGACAGAAAGAAACGGGACAAATCCTGGAAACAGATTATCCTCAATCATATCATTCCCGATAATATCGAGTTCAACTACTTCACTCTGCTTGCACGCACCAGTGCCCTGATGATACGTCAGAACTCCCTGCTGATGGAACAGTTAACCCAACCCGACATCATGATTGATGTTAAGATGGGGCGCTACACCATCTTCGATTTCCACAAATCAGAAAAACTCGTCGCCATTGGTCGCAAGCGAACCCGTCAGATACTGTCGAATCGATAAATATCAGACTCTTCACTATTTTTTGTAAAAAATATTTTTCGTTTTTTGTTGCAAAATCTTACATTTGCAACTACATTTATATTAATTACACACTATGAAACTAAAACACATTCTTATTTTTTCTCTTGCAATTCTTGTTGGCACACAGGCTGCAGATGCACAACGCAAAACCAAACTAACAGAAACTGTAGGTTCAAATATACAAGCACCAGAAGGCAAGTTTATCAAGCGTAAAGTTGCCATCGGACGCTTCTCTAACGAGACGACATACGCCAAGGGCATTTTCTACGACAAGGAAAACGACCCGATGGGTAAGCAGGCTCTCGACATTCTTTCTTCAAAACTAGCTGCTTCGGGCAAGTTCCTCCTTCTGGAACGCAACGACATAGCCTCTCTGCTCGAGGAAGTGAAGAAAGGAGACAGCGAACTGAACACCATCGGAGCTGACTACATGATAATTGGTTCTGTAACGGAATTCGGACGCAAAAATATCGGAAAGTCCGGAATATTTACCTCCACAAAGACCCAAACCGTAGAGGCAGCAGTTGCTATCCGCATTGTGGATGTTTCCAACGGTCTTATAATTTACTCCGACGAAGGCAAAGGACAGGCTGAAATCACTACAAAGACCACCTTTGGCGTTGGCGGTAAAGCTGGCTACGATGCCACTTTGAGCGACAAAGCCATCTCTGAGGCTATCGGTCAGTTGGTAGAAAACATCATCAATAAGTGTAGCGACAAACCTTGGCGCACATATTTTATTAATTATGATAGCGATGCCATCATGATTGGTGGCGGTAGCAGTCAGGGAATCAATACCGGCGACACTTTCGCTGTAAAGGTAAAAGGAAAGAAGGTTAAGAATCCGCAGACTGGTGTAATGATTGAACTGCCAGGCAAGCAGATTGGTACCGTAACCGTAGAGGCTACTGCCGGCGAAACACCAGAAACCGAGTTTTCTGTTGTAAACTATCAGGGCGAAACTATTAACACCAGCAAGTTGACTGATTACTACATCGAAGAAATAAAGTAAAGCCTATCACGCCTACTAAGCCCATTATGCCCACTAAACCCACTAAATCAAACAAAAACACATATGAGAAACGCATTTAGAATTTTTGCAACATTGGCAATTCTGCTTCTTGCAGGTTGTCGTGCCCACTACCCAGTTGCCCAGCAGAGCGGCAAGGACGATGTAGCTTACCTGCTATTCGTAAGCACAAGTGGACAACTCCACAAACAGAAAGTATTTTACACCATTGACGATTCTGGCTACGAAGCTCAGGTAGTGAAGCAGAAGACTTCTAACCGTAGAGGCACTCAGTACACTGCACCTACAGGCAACCACATGCTGACAGTGACAAAAGACGGTCAGACACTTTACAGCAAACGAGTTTTCCTGTCACAGCAGGAGGTTAAAATAATCAATCTGCCATGAAGAAACTCCTTATTATACTTATTGCAGGCACATCATTGTTTGCCTGTACTACGACTGATCGTGCGCTCTATTCATGGTACGACACAGAGGATGCTACCTATCAATATACTAAGCGCGGAACAGAAGACCTGCTGAACAATGCTATGGCTCAGTATGAACTGGTTATCAACAAGCAGAACGGCACTCGTATGGTTCCCCCTCCAGGCATCAATGCCGAGTATGGTTTCCTACTTTGCAAGGCAGGAAAGAAAGAACAGGGAATCACCCTGCTGAAGGAAGAAATGAGACTGTATCCAGAATCTCAAAAGTATATCTCACGAATCATTAATCAACTGACAAAATGAAAAACAGCATATATCTTGCACTGGCAGCTCTTATGCTTTGTTCCTGTGCAACAAATTTAGCTACTCGAGGCGAACAGTATCCGAAGATGTACGAAGAACGTCCTCAAGCAATCGTCGTAATGCCACCTATCAATCAGACTAACCATGTGGAGGCTAAGGACTACTTCTACACCACCCTCTACGAACCGCTCTGTGAGAAAGGTTACTATGTATTCTCTCCAATGTTGACAATGGAAATGTTCCAGACAGAGAGTGCCTACGATGCAGAATTATTCCTTGAGGGCAGTCTGTCGCAAATTCAGAATGTATTGGGAGCCGATGCTGCTATGTTTACCATCATCAAAAAATGGAATAGAAACAATCTGGCAGGTACCCTGACCGCTAATGTGGAATACATCCTGAGATCAACAAAAACTGGAGAAACTCTTTACAAGCGTGAAGGACTTATCAAGGTCGACACAAGTGTTAGAGGCGGAAGTGGTCTGTTCGGAGCACTCGTAAATCTTGCTGCTACTGCAGTCAACACAGCTGCAACCGATAAAGTCGTAGCCGGCAGAAAGTGCAATGCTTACGTACTGAGTGACCTCCCTGAAGGACGTTACGGACTACACTACGATCAAGACCAAGGTTTTGAAGCAGGAAAAAGTTTTATCGAAGCGACTGTAGAATAGTGTATCAATAGTTTTTTACATTATATAAATATAATACTATGAAGAAAATATTCACTTCCCTATGCCTGCTACTCCTGAGCATCTGTGCATCGGCCCAGTATGTAGACAAGAAAGAAGAGGCAGCCAAGAATAATCGCCCACTAAAGGAGTGGCGCGACATTCGCTCCCAACTATTCAATTTCGGATGGAAATTCCAGATGGGCGAAGTCGAAGGAGCTGAGAAAGCTGACTTCGACGATAGCCAATGGCGCACTCTCGACCTACCTCACGACTTCCAGTTTGAAATGCCTTGGGACGAAAAAGCCAAAGGTGCCCGCGCTTTCAAGAAGATGGGTTCTGCATGGTATCGCAAGACTTTCAACGTGCCGGAGTCGTATAAGGGAATGAGTGTCAAACTCGACTTTGGAGGTATCATGTATTATGGCGATGTATATGTAAACGGAAAGAAAGTGGCTTCATCCGAATACGGATACATCGGTTTTGAGACAGACATAAGCAAAGCCCTGAAATATGGTGCCGACAATGTGGTTGCAGTATATGCATCTACAGGACCGGAGAATGGCAGCCGTTGGTACACAGGCGGCGGACTTTTCCGCGATGTGTATCTGAAAGTATGCAACCAGCAAACACGTATTGCACGTCACGGACTATATGTAACAAGTGCTCCGAAGGGTAAGATTGTTCGCCCGGACGTACTCAATGCACAACGCATCGACATCAACCCGCTAAATCCTCAAGGCGGCAATCCTGCAGGCAGTTGGGACGTACTCGTACAACTTCAGATTATCGGTTGGCAGAAACATAACATATCTCTGAAAGCAACTCTGAAAGATGCAGAAGGAAATGTCGTAGGAAAGAGCGAATGTGGAATGCCTGACCATACAAAACAGAACAACACAGAAGTGGCTCTGCCATTCATCAGTGTCTGTCAACCAAAACTTTGGTCGCCCGACACTCCATACCTCTATACCGTTGAAGCAGTAATCGAGGAAGACGGCACAGTCATCGATTCTATCAGCGACCAAATTGGTCTTCGCACCATTGAATACAGTCCTGAATTCGGATTCAAACTCAATGGCAAGAAAACATTCGTAGTAGGTATTGCAAACCACCACGACATTGGTGCTGTAGGTATTGCCGCATACGACAAAGCCATCGAGCGTCAACTTCGACAGCTGAAGGCTTTCGGATACAATGCTATCCGTTGCAGCCACAACCCCTATAGCGAAGGTTTCTATCGTGCTGCCGACAAAGTAGGTATTATGGTTGTTGACGAACTGATAGACAAATGGTCCGACAAGGACTATTGGGGCGGTCGCAAACCATTCATGCAGTTGTGGCCAACACTCATCCCAGAGTGGGTAAAACGCGACAGGAATCATCCATGTGTAGTACTTTGGAGTCTTGGAAACGAATTGCAGACCATCAGCAGTTGGGCTGGATACCAGACTGAGGACTGGGGAATCACTACTTATCGCATTTTCGATCAGATGCTGAAACGTTACGACCGCACTCGTCCTACTACCGTAGCTATGTTCCCAGCCAGAGCAGGAGCACAACGAGGTACTCCAGACTTCAAGACTTATCGCGTTCCACCAGAGTTGGCATGTGCTTGCGAGGTTTCTTCGTTCAACTATCAATGGGATGCTTATCCAGGTTATTTTGAATACAAGCCAGACCTCATTCTGTTCCAGAGCGAAGCCGTAACAAACCAGTTGCAACAACCCTACTACGGGATGGATCAGAAACGTAGTGTCGGACTTGCCTGGTGGGGAGCCATCGAATACTGGGGCGAATCAAATGGTTGGCCAAAGAAAGGATGGAACTATTCTTTCTTCAAGCACACTATGGAGGCTTATCCACAAGCATACCTCATCAAGGGTAGCATAAAACCGGAAGAACCTGTTTGTCAGATTGGCGTTGTTGACGGCAAAGGTGAAAGTCTCGAATGGAACGACATCAAGGTGGGCAGTCAGAAGATTTCCTATAACTGGAATCAGAAAGAAGGCAGTCGTCAGAATGTGTTTGTATATACTAATGCCGACGAAGTGGAACTATTCTACAATGGCAAGAGTCTGGGTACAAAACAAAACGACCGCAGCGACTTGGCTAAGCGCAACATAACATACTGGAACGACATAGATTATGGTAAAGGTGGCACTCTGCTGGCAATAGCAAAGAATGGCGGCAAAGAAGTAGCCCGTCATCAGATTAAGTCTTCCGGCAAGGCAGTTGCACTAAAGATTGTTGCAGAAGGCAAGTGTCCTCAGGACATCTTCAACACCAAGAACGACTGTTGGAAGGCAGACGGTATGGATCTCCAATATTTCAAAATCTATGTTGTGGACAACAAGGGAAATATCGTTAGCAATTCAACCGACAAAGTCACAGTAACTGCTCAGGGAGAAGGTTCGCTTCTGGCTATAGATAATGGCGATCACTACACAAATGACCTGTTCCGTCCTACTGACAACATCAAACAGATGCAAACAGGAGTAATGCAAGCAATTTTGCGCAGTACCCGAAAAGCAGGAAAGGTAACCATCCAAGCTACAGCTCCAGGCTTAAAGTCTGCAAAGCTGACTATTAATACCAAATAAATCCTTTAAAACCATTTAATGATTATGAAAAAGACAAAAATTTTTCTGATGGCAGTATTCTGCCTAATGATTTCGGCTATTGCAAAGGCTGACGACACTCCTATAGCTCCCGAGACCCTTCCACAGGATGCAAAGACTTTCGTTCAAACCAACTTCTCTGGCAAGAAGATTATCTATGCCGAGAAAGACTGGAACTCCTACGAGTGCCGACTCGATGACGGCACTAAAATTGAATTCAACAAGAAAGGCGTATGGCAGAAAATAGATTGCAAAGGCATGACAGCTGTTCCTGCCGCTATTGTTCCAAAAGCCATTCAGAAGTATGTTGATTCAAACTTCAAAAACTGCGTTGTGACCAAGATTGACAAAGAGCGTTATGGCTACGAAGTTGAACTGTCGAACGACATAGACCTAAGATTCAACTATAAAGGTCAGTTCATCGGCATGGACGACTAATAACATACAACACCAATAAGAGAGAGAATGTGCTCAAACAGGCACATTCTCTTTTTTTTCTTATTTTCATTATTTTTTTTTCTTTTTCTCCGAACATTGTGTATCTTTGCAACCAAGCAAAAAAACACTTTAAAATAACATACACAATATGGACCAAGAACTAATCAAACAATGTACAGCAGAGGCACAGAAGTGGCTCTCTCCTGCATTCGATGCCGACACACAGGCTGAAGTACGAGCAATGCTCGACAATGAAGACAAAACTGCTCTCATCGACGCATTCTACCAGAATCTCGAATTCGGAACTGGTGGTCTGCGCGGAATCATGGGTGCCGGCACAAACCGCATGAACAAATACATCGTCGGAATGGCTACTCAGGGTTTTGCTAATTACATAAACAAAGCCTTTGCTGGCAAGAAGAATCTCAGCGTAGTTGTAGGTCATGACTGCCGCAACAACTCTCGCCTCTTTGCTGAGACTGTTGCCGACATCTTCTCTGCAAACGGCATCAAGGCATACCTCTTCGAGAGTCTCCGCCCTACTCCAGAAATCTCATTCGCAATCCGTCAGCTTGGTGCTCAGGCAGGTGTAAATATCACAGCCAGCCACAACCCACGCGAATATAATGGTTACAAAGCTTACTGGGATGATGGTGCTCAGGTACTTGCTCCACACGACACAGGTATCATCGACGAAGTAAACAAAGTAACTATCGATCAGGTTAAGTTTACTCCAAACAACGACCTCATCCAAATTATCGGTGGTGAAATGGATATCGACTACCTGAATGCTGTTCACGAAGCACTTGTTGACCAAGAAGTAATCAACCGTCAGAAAGACCTCTGCATCGTTTACTCTCCGCTCCACGGAACAGGTCGAGTAATCATTCCTGCAGCTCTGCGTACATGGGGCTTCCAAAACATCAACGTAGTTAAGGAACAAATGGTTATCGACGGCAACTTCCCAACAGTTGTAAGTCCTAACCCTGAGAACTCTGAGGCTATGACTTTGGGTATGAAACTTGGTACAAAACTGAATGCCGACCTCGTACTTGCCAGCGACCCTGATGCTGACCGTCTCGCTGTTGTTTGCCGTGACCCTAAGGGCGAATGGTGCATCCTCAACGGTAACCAGACAGCTCTCATGCTCTCATATTATATTATAGAGAACAAGAAGAAACTCGGTCAACTCAAAGGCAACGAATTTATGGTTAAGACCATCGTAACCACAGAGACCATCGCAGAAATTGCAAAGCGCAACAACGTAGAAATTCGCGATGTATATACAGGTTTCAAGTGGATTGCTCGCGAAATTAAACTCTCTGAGGGAGTGAAGAAATATATAGGTGGTGGTGAGGAATCATTCGGTTACCTCCCATTCGACAAGGTTCGTGATAAGGACTCGCCAGCTTCTATCTGTCTGCTCTGCGAAATCGCTGCTTGGGCAAAGGACAACGGCATGACTCTCTACGACCTGCTCATGAAGATTTACCTCGATTACGGTTTTGCATATCAGAACGCAATTTCTGTAACGAAACCAGGAAAATCTGGCGCTGACGAAATCAAGCAGATGATGGAAGACTTCCGCAAGAATCCTCCTACACAGCTTGGTGGCAGTCCTGTTGTTTGCATCAAGGACTACAAGACTCTCAAGCAGGTAGCAGACGGAAAAGAAACTGCTATCGACATGCCTGCTACAAGCAACGTGCTCCAGTGGTTCACTGCCGACGGCACAAAGATTTCTGTTCGTCCTTCTGGTACAGAACCAAAGATTAAGTTCTACGTCGAAGTAAAGGGCGAGATGGAGTGTGCTAAGTGTTACGACGGAGCTGTCAAGACAGCTCAAGACAAAGTTGATGCAATAAAGAAAGACCTAGGCATCTGATTTGCATTTTAAATCAGCTTCTCTAATACAACTCCTGCATTTTTTTGTGGGAGTTGTTTTTATTTTATACAAAAACGCAACAGTAAAATCCGACTTTTTGTTAAATGAAAACAGAAAAATTGCAAAGATTTTTTGCGAATTTTTCCATATTTGTGCCATTATTGTCAAATTTTATTCTACCTTTGCACAAGTTTTTGGATAGAATAACGAACCAATATGGCAGAGCAGTACAAAATACATCCTATGATAGCTCAACAAGACGAAATTGAGCGCAGAGGAATAATGGTATTCGACGACATTTGTCGTATGCCTTTGTATGATGAGCCATACACATCACCCATGACAACCATCATTCTGACTCGTCAAGGATGGTTGCGCACAGAATGCGATATGCGTCCTACCATTTTTCAGGAACACTCCATCGCTGTGATTACCCCCCACCGCATACTTTGTGTCAGGGAATCCTCCGACGACTTCCAGTCAACGGTAATCATGCTCTCAGCAACATTTTTGGAACGCCTGCGCCATCTGTATTCCGACACCTATCGAAGCATTATGCACTTCCGCAATCAACCAGATCTGCAATTGAGCGACAGACAGTTCGAGGTCATCGTTCACATCTTCAGCGTACTCTCCGACATAGGAATGCAAAACATACCAAGTCGAAACGAGATGCAGTCCGACCTTCTGAAAATACTCTTCCAGATGTTGCAGGAATACCGCATAAGCAATGAAAGCAAAGAAGAGGGTCTTGTTCCTCGCGAAGAACTCTTCAGTCGTTTCTACAAGGCAATAGAGGAGCACTTTCGCGAGAGCCACGAAGTACAATTCTATGCAGATCTTTTCGGACTCACTCCAAAGCACTTTGCAGCAATCATAAAGAAACAGACAGGCATCAAGGCACTCACATGGATAAACAACTATGTGATGATTCAGTCGAAATCCATGTTGCGCCACATGCAACAGATGCCAATCCAACAGGTTGCCCTCCAGATGGGATTCAACGAACTCTCAGCATTCAGTCGTTTCTTCAAGACCAATGAAGGAGTCACCCCGTCTGAGTACAGAGAAAAAATAAAGTAAACGAACTATGTCAGAAGAATTAAACATATCCGAAGACAGCAAAACAGAAAAATATGCCACACTTCTTCCGCAGATACAATCTGTGGTTAGTGGCGAACCGGACATGATTGCCAACATGGCAAATATTGCGAGCATGCTCCACGAGACATTCCATTTCTGGTGGACAGGTTTCTATCGTGTTATCGATGGAGTTCTGGTATTGGGACCCTTTCAAGGTCCACTTGCCTGCACCCGAATCAAGCGTGGCAAGGGAGTCTGTGGTACCGCATGGGCTGAGCAACAGACCATTATTGTTCCTGATGTAGATGCTTTTCCTGGTCACATCGCCTGCTCAAGTCTTAGTCGCAGCGAAATCGTGGTTCCTGTAAAACGTAATGGTGAGGTAATAGCCGTGCTGGATATCGACAGCAAAGATTTGAACACCTTCGATACTACAGACCAAAAATACCTCGAACAAATCACTCAAATACTTACATCCTGAATGTTTATACCTAAACTTGTGTATTGCAAGAAGGCAAAAAGAGCCGTACCTTTGCACACAATTTAGGAAACAGCAATAAGTTTTAATTTTTATATATAAACAATTATTCATTATGAAAAAATCAAACATTAAGCTATTTAGCTTATTATTTGCAGCATTCACGATGACTGCAACAATGGTTTCTTGCGGTAATGACGACAACAAGAGCAACCCCGAAACAAACAATGGCGATAATTCCGAAGTCCACATTAATAGCGTAGTCAGCAGATCCGACTTGTCAGTTTGGGGACTTATAGAATCTGTTGAGGCAGAAGACCCGATGTACGACGCCCAAGAAAAAATCGAAATCATAAAGGGCTATATTTCCGTCAACGATAGCAAAGTCGCATACGACAGCCTTTATATCTATTCACCCGTAATGGGTACAGGCAAGTTCGATATGAACACAAAGACAGGTACCATGAATATACTTAGTGCCAATTTACAGACATTCGAAGCAAGACTTTCTGGCAGTATATCTGAAAAACAATTCGTCATTCAGATTCCATCATATAAGGGTGGCACAACCATCACTTCACACATCGGTAAGGATAATATTTATACTCTCAACACATACGCTGACAATGCACGCAACTACTTCCAACCAAAGTCTTACGCTACTGCAAACGAGAAGATGGTCATAATCCTCAATACAAACCAGGAGACTGCCAACATCTACTTTACCTCTCAATCAACACCGTCATGGGGTACACACGTATTCACCAACATATCTGCTGTCCATCAATCAGATTCTTATCAAATTAGCGGAGAGGGATCAGCTATAATAACCAGCAGCCGTACAGGTGAATTAAACACCTATCTTGTATCCATCAACGCAACCTTCAAAGACGGCAAGATTACAGGGGAAATCTCAGTTCCTTCAGTTATGGGTGGTATCACAATCCACCTCAACCCAGAGGATTTCGATACTGTGATCAACAACGGAAACTAATAACAGAATGATATTCAGTAAGAATATAATCAATAAAACTCTATGCATACTGGGAATAATCCTTTTCGGGGGATTATTCTCAGCCTGCGATATGTTGGGTGGAATTTACGACGACACACTCGACACGACAAACCCCGAAAATAAAGACGCAGAAAACACAACTACTGCCTCTTCTATATATCTGGATGCACGAAGCTACACCCAATGGATATATATCGATTTGCACAACACCACACCGACAACTACAACCTCCGAAATCAGTCTCGACGATTATAGCGAAACAGGGAAACCTGCAAAATGGGATATAGCCATTCATCGCTACGACATCAAGACAAACGGAGCAAAAGCCATAATGACTTCATACGAAACCATTACAGAACTTGAAGCAGCTGGTTTGCCGACAAATCCTCAATGGGTAGCAGATGAATATCTTGACGAAGCCATCTGGGTAGATATGTCCCATATGCTCGAAGGATACATCGTCTATGCACCAAGTTATAAGAACGTAGAAGCAAGCCGATGGATAAACGTCGATATCAGCTATATGCCACCTACATACACCACCAACACAAACGTAATACTCCTGCTGCTTGCCGATGGAACATATGCAGCACTCCAACTAGACGACTTCATGGCAAAAGACAAATATCGCACCAAGGGCTATCTGACGATAAACTACAAATATCCAATATTCAAGCAATAAGTTTTGGAATTCAAGAGAATCACACATATTATCACATTATTAGCACTGCTACCTGTAATTGCTCTGGCTGAAACTCTTCCTTCAGATCCAGCCGACACAGTCGTGTGGAACAAAAAGGACATGAACCTCAGCACAGTAGTAGTCACAGCTACACGCACGCCCAAAGCGCTTGCCGACATACCAGTGGTCACCAGGGTCATCACAGCTGAAGACATAGAAAAGGTAGATGCTACAAACATAAAGGATATGCTCCAGCAGGAACTGCCCGGCTTGGAGTTCACCTATTCCATGGGACAACAGGTTCTCAATATGGGAGGCTACGACGGCAATAATATCCTCTTCCTCGTCGATGGAGAACGAATGGCAGGAGAGTCAATCGACAACATAGACTTCTCTCGTCTCGACATGTCAAACATCGAACGCATAGAAATTGTTAAGGGTGCCGCATCAACCCTTTACGGTTCTGCTGCAATGGGAGGAGTAATAAACATAATCACTAAGTCCCCCTCCGACTCCTGGAGTGCAAAAGCACATAGCCGCTACGAAGGACAGACCCGCGAATGGCGTCATGGAGCCAGTGGCGATGTAAACATAGGCAAGGTCAATTCCCTTACATCATTCCAATATACCAATAACGACTCTCTCTCTCTCCGAGGCGAAGAATCATCCCTCAATACTGCATATGGTGGGAAGTCGTTTAACGTGAAGGAACGACTCATCTGGACAGTAAACGAAGACTGGAAACTGACTGGACGTGTGGGATATTTTTTCCGAGAACGCAACAGCAGCGAATACAGCCATGAACGCTATCGTGACCTTAACTATGGAGCCCGTTCCAACTGGGACATCACCCCTCTGCAGAATCTTGAAATAGCTTATAGCTTCGACCAATACGACAAGAGTGACTATGCTCTGAATACTCGCCGCGACATCCGCGACTATTCTAATCGTCAGAACATAGGTCGTGCCCTCTATAATGTGGATATGCCTTCATGGAATTCCCACCTCACAACAGGTACCGACTACATGAACGATTACCTCATGTCTTATCAGTTTGCCGACCAAGCTAAAAGTCACACTCAGAACTCTTACGATGCATTCATTCAATGGGACTATACCCCAAGCGAACATTGGAACATGATTGGTGGTGCACGATTCGACTACTTCTCAGCAGCCAGAAAAGGTATGCCAACATGGAAGATTGCGGCTATGTATAAGATTCGCAAACACAGCATCCGATTCTCCTATGCATCCGGATTTCGTGCCCCTTCGCTCAAAGAACTCTACATGAACTTCTTCATGGGCGGCATCTTTATGATTTACGGAAATCCTGATTTGAAGTGCGAAAGCAACCACAACTTCTCACTTTCCTGGACAAACTACGGTTCAATAAACGACAAACTGAAATACTGCTTCACAACTACTGGTTATTTCAATTTCTTCAACAACTACATAACCACGGCAAGTGTCACAGTCAACCAGTATTCTTATCTGAAATATGTAAACGTATCGAACCAGAAGATAGTAGGTGCAGACGCAACTCTTCAGATGCATCATATCAACGGACTCGGCATGCGAGTATCCTATGCTTTTGTAAAGAATATTGTTGAGGGGTCACAACCTGACCTCACAAAGGCTCGTCCCCACTCTCTCACTTGGCGACTGGACTACGACCATCAGTTTACAGATAATTACGGCATCACAGCAGCTATCTCCGGTCGTTGGCTCTCCCCTGTCGATGCAACCGAATTTACTACTACCAACCTAACATCCATTCGACAGCAACATTACGAAGGTTATAACATTTGGAAGGTTAGTTTTTCGCAGCGGTTCGTCAAAGGAATATCACTCAACCTTGCCATTGATAACATATTCAACTACATTCCGAGAAACTACTACCCCAACTCCCCTACCACAATGGGAACAACAGGAACAATCGGAGTAGTCGTCAACATCGACAAATTCTTCAAGTAAAATATAGCTTAGGTCAAGAATTAGAGAATTAAAGAAAAAATCAACGCTTTGGTTTTCGTTTTCGTACGAAGTTTTCGTTATCGTTTTCTCCATCTTTTAATCGCTTTCGCTGGTGAATCACCAACCCATTGGTAACCATTTCTGCGTTCGTACTGAATATCATTAAACGAACGGAGAATCTCACCTCTGCGATCTGAATACATAGGTTCTGCTTTTTCTAAATCATAATATCTTGCCCAAAGCAGCGGAGCACCTTTCTTCTCCACCATCCTCTTATCAGGCTTACCTTCCGCATTAGTGAAATACTCAATCTCTCTGTCACGTATGGGGTGTGTTTCAAACCATTCTATAGCAGATTCGATGCTTTGCTTCAGTTGTTTTTTGCTTACACCTGTATCTGAAAAATCCTTTGTTTCCTCTAATACATCCATAAGCAGCATTACAATATCTACCGACTCACCAAAACCGCAATACGAAGCCAATTCATATTTTCTTGCAGGAGCAGGCAGGAGAGTATTCTCATCATGCTGTTGACACCAAACGGTCAACCTCCCCTCCTTATCTCTAATCTGACAATTCAGGATGCACTCAACACCTTTCCAAAAAGCCACCTTTGCGGCAGTTCGCATATTCTCCGGAATATCAACACTGCCCACATCACCCTTTCTGTTTGCCACATCCCACAACAGCCGCATCACCTTCACCATCGCATTATCATTGAAGGTAATATGATTGGCATACGACTCGTTCGACCTCTGCGGGAAGAACTGTCTCCAGCCCCCATTATCATACTGCATATTCAGCAGATACTGCACACCTCTCACAAAAGCAGTGTAATACTCAGCCTTCTGCTGCGTCTTAAGAGTCTTTGCCAACACCTCCAACTCAGATGTTGTAGCCCCATTATCAATCGTGCTGCCCACACCTGTTCGCATACATTCCGCAATATACTTCCGGTCGCACCCCATGAGCCAGTTCTGATTCTTTGCCCATCCCCCACTCGCCATCTGATACTTCACAATCGAATCAGCCAGAGCATTATCCTGAGCACATGCAGGAACCGTTCCGATAAAAGCAGATAATATTATTGATAGATATTTCATAATGGTTAGAGGTTAGGGGTGATAATCGCTGCAAATATACGCAAAATAAAAAAATGCTATGCCGAAGCATAACATTTTTTATAAAGAAATAAGAGCCTGTTTGATATCTTCCAACAAATCTTCCGGGTCTTCAAGTCCGATACTTAGTCGAATTGTTGTATCAGGAACTGACATTTTCTCGCGTTGTTCTTCGCTAAAAAGTCCGAAGATGGTTGATGCCGGATGAATAGCCAGTGAATGTCTGTCAAACAGATTTGTAGCTCTTCGAATTACATGTAAATTATCGATGAAAGCAAAACAATTCTCTTTCGACGCCAAGTCTATAGTAAAAACAGCACCAGAGAGTTTTCCGAACTGTTGTTGCGAGAGTTTGTAAAACGGATTATCTGTCAAAGAAGTATAGTTAACTCGTTTTATCTCAGGCAACTGCTGACATTGTTCTGCTAACCATAGTGTTGACTCTGCTTGTCTTCGATATCTGATATCCAGAGTGTCTAGTCCGAGAGTTTCCATATATGCCACTTGGGGAGTCATCAGAGCTCCGAGATTCGTAACTAACTCCGTCTTTACTCGCGCAGAAAAAGCCATTTTCTTTCCTACTCTTTTAACTCGTTGTTGTAAAACAGCAGATGGCGACTGTGACCAGTCAAATAGTCCGTAGTCAATCAGCAAACCACCCAAACCGGTACCGCCACCGGATATGTACTTGGTACTTGACACCACGTCGATATCAACACCAAGGTCCTTTGCATGAAACTCCGAAAAAGGCAGAATCGTAGTATCTGCAATAACAGGTACTCCATGCGAATGAGCGAGTCCTGTAATAGCTTTGATGTCAGCTACAAATAATTGCGGATTGGTAATGATCTCGAAGAAAAGTGCACAAGTTTTATCGTCAATCAGGCTCTCAACCTCAGAGATGTTTGTGAAATCTGCAAAACGCGGTTCCACACCAAAATTCCTCAGTGTATCATTAAGCAACGAGACAGAGTTACCGAACAGATGTTTCGAAGCCACAATATTCAGTCCTGCAGCACTAACAGCTGTGAGAGCATAGGATATGGCAGCCATACCAGTATTGAGAGCAGTCACGGTAGCAGCCCCCGTCAACCCTCTCACCCTGTCTTCAAGATGAGTGGTTGTGGGGTTTGCTATTCGTGAATACGAAGGAGCCATAGAGCGTCCGCAGAAGGCATCGCTCATTGCCTTGGCATTATCAAACTCAAACGAAGCAGTTTGATATACAGGCATAGCGAGAGCTCCATAAGCATCCGGCTTCTGATACTTTGTTGACAATACTTTCGTTTCGTATTTCATCGTGAACCAGCGATTTTTCTTACTGCAATAACCAGTTTATCCACATCCTCCCTGGTGTTGTAAAGAGCAAAAGTAGGACGAACCGACATTTCATATCCGAGTGCACGGAGAGCGGGTTGAGCACAATGGTGTCCGGCACGCACTGCTATACCTTCCTTATCAAGCAGAGTACCTACTTCCGGAACAGGTATCCCATCAAGAACAAACGATACAACCGATACACGGTTTTTGGGATTACCCAGTAATGTAAGTCCCTTTATCTGAGCCAATTGTTCACGAGCATACTCTGTCAGCTGGTGTTCATGATGCTCAATATTTCTGAGTCCGATACGACTAACATAATCCAGAGCAGCTCCGAGTCCAATGGCATCAGCCACATTTGGAGTCCCAGCCTCGAACCTTGCTGGGGGTTGGTTATATTCCGTACGTTCTATGGTCACATCTTTAATCATGTTACCGCCTCCTTGCCAAGGTTGCATCTTGTCAAGAATATCTTTACGGCCGTAAACAACACCGATACCATTTGGACCATAAATCTTATGCCCGGAGAACACAAAGAAATCAGCTCCGAGTTTCTGCACATCCACCTGAGTGTGCGCAATCGACTGTGCGCCATCAATCAGCACAGGAACATTATGCGAGTGAGCAATCTCGATAATCCGTTGTACATCATTGATTGTACCGAAAGTGTTATTTACATGTCCGACACTTACGAATCTCGTTCGAGGAGTGATGAGTCGTTCAAAATCAGAAAGAATCAGATCTCCGTTTTTGTCAATCGGGATAGCCTTCAGTTCACATCCGCGTTCGTGGCAGACCTGTTGCCAGGGCACTATATTCGCATGATGATCCAAAGTCGAAACGATTACGTTATCTCCTGGAGTAAGGAACTGTCTTCCATACGATTGTGCAACGAGGTTAATACCTTCGGTAGTACCTCTTACGAAGATGATTTCCTCAGATGAAGCAGCGTTGATGAACCGCTGAACCTTCTCGCGAGCTTCCTCATATGCATCTGTAGCTCTTGCAGCCAGAGTATGTGCACCTCTGTGTATGTTCGAATTATATGTGCGATAATATTCCGAAATCTTGTCAATCACCTGATTCGGTTTCTGTGTCGTAGCACCATTATCGAGCCATACCAGATCATGCCCATTCACCTTCTGCTGCAGCACAGGGAAGTCCTTCTTTATCTCGTCAGTATTGAGAGTATCGAGTTCTTCGTAGTGCAAATCGTGCAGTTTTTCCGTTTCAGGAATGCCAATACCGAAATCCTGCGATTTCGATATGGCACCCTCTGAATTGGAATCCTTCAGCGATGGTTCTGCAAGACTGAGCAGAGCATCCAGATTAAACTGTTCGTCTGGAATCAGCTCCTGACGTTCAGCTTTCAGTTCTTCCGGACAGTTGTCTTGAGCCAGTCGCTTCAGAATATCAAACACATATTCGTCCGTTATGGCATGAGGACTATAGATTTGTTCTATCATTATTTTTCTACTTTATTACGATGCTGATAATCGTGATAATAACCGACTTCTACATTTTCCAACACTGCAATAGCATCGTCGGTAAGTGAAGCCAGACTGAAATACTTTGTAAGCAGGTATGAAGCAACTCCGAACTTATCCAATCCCATTAGTCGTGCAGAGAGTGATGGAGCTACCTCACCAGGAATTCCGCTTTGATGAAGTCCTACCACACCTTGATTCTTCTCGCCAACTCTTACGAGGATAATTTTCGTAGTACCCACACCACGACCAGTCAGATACTGACCTTCTACCTCAACCTTATCACTTGGAATGATAGGCACTCCACGCCACAGAATCACTCTTGTGCCGAAGATATCTGTAGTTACAGGAGGTACTCCGCGCCAAGTACATTCGCGTTCGAAAGCAGCTATAGCACGTGGGTGAGCAATGAAGAATGCAGGTTCTTTCCACACGAGTGAAAGCAACTCATCAAGGTCGTCTGGAGTTGGAGAACCATAACGGGTAGTGATACGATAAGCAGGATTTGCACTTGCCAGGAGACCAAACTTCTTATTATTGATCAGTTCCCATTCTTGGCGTTCCTTAATACTTTCAATTGAAAGCCTCAGCTGTTCCTCAAGTTGATTATAAGGATTATTGTAAAGGTCGCTCACACGAGTGTGTACACGAACTACAGTCTGCAGAGTGTTAAGCGAATATTCTGTTGGCTGTTCCTCATAATCGATATAAGTCTCAGGAATCACATTATCCTCCTCGTGTCCTGATACAAGGTCGATATGTTTTTCGCCATGATCGTTCACAGTAGCCTTCAGTCGCAATTGTTTGTCAACAGCCTTGATGAAAGTCTCACGGAAATCAGGCACTTCCTTTATAAACTTCTCCAACTCTGAAAGTTTCAGAGAGAGGAACACAGTAGGCGTAACGGCACGAACCGAAACGGTTGATTCTGCATCATCAAGCAAGTCCGTTTCTCCGAAATACTCACCTTCCCCTAAGAGAGCTATACGCAACTCTTCTCCATGGGGACCACGACTGATTACTTCTGCCTGTCCACTTGCAACAATAAAGAATTTCTGCTTATCCTTATCCTCCTCAACAAAGAGGTCACCAATTTCAACTTCTTGAGTTTCAAACGAACGAGCCAGACGATTCACTATCTCGTCAGCAAATTCGGAGAAAAGCGGAATAGCCTTCAGACTCTTAGCAGAGAAACTGGGAACACCGTTCAGGTACTGAATAGGAAGTCGTTCGCTCTTGCGCAATTCTACCTTAGTACGGTTCACACGGAAAGTACCTCCGCTCACCTGCACCCAAGGCAGGAGTTTCAGAAGGAGTCTTGGAGTAATCGACCCCATCTGCGGAGCCGTTTTAGTTGTGGTTGCCAGTTTTCTGGCTGTAGCAGTAGTTACACTACGTTGAAGATTTGAATCTGCCATAAAATCAATTTGTTTTAAATGTTAATATTCTTTTTCAAAACTATTATTTCTTTATTGTCACCTTATGTGTAGAACCCTCGACGTGTTCAACAGAAAGCACGTTATAGCCCTGTTCTTTTGCGTTTCGTGGTACATTATCAAGTGGTTCGCCCTCAGCCAGCAACACCTCAAGGATGTCGCCTTCCTGCAGTTTTGCCAATTCTATCTTTGTTTTTACAAAGGTCATTGGACAATGCTCCTTTGTTATGTCTAATACTTTTGTTGCCATGTTGGAAATTGAAAATTGAAAAATGAAAATTTAAGTAGCGGTTAAAGGTTAACGCTTAAAAAGTTTTCGTTTTGGTTTTCGTTTTGGTTTAAATAAACAGCGTTCTTCCCCCTTCGCTCAGTTTCAGAAAAGAAGCTACTCCGAGCACATCCTTCACCTCAGGAATGAAATCTTCCTTATTAAGTCCCAAAACATGCATAGCCATTTCGCAAGCATAGAGATTGATGCCCAGCACTTTTGCAGCATCTACGAGTTCCTCGAGTGTAGCTACATTATTCTTTCGCATCAGACTGCGGAAAATCTTAGGACCAATACCGAAGAAATTGAATCTCGAAGTAGGTGTTGCATGTAGTCCGCCCATCATAACTCCGAAAAGCTTCGTAAGCCAGTTGCTGCCAAGTGGTGAACGCCCCAGTTTCTTCTTAATTGCGTCGAGTCCCCAGAACGTGAAAAATATATTCACCTCATATCCTACTGCTGCTGCACCTGTAGCAAGAGTGAACACAGCAGTCAGTTTGTCAAAATCGCCACTAAAAGCGATGAGTGACAGTTTTTTTGTTTCAGCCATAATTACACCTCTTATACGTGATTATACAATGGAGTACTGAGGTATCGCTCACCTGTGTCAGGCAGCAGCACCACAATATTCTTACCTTCGTTTTCCGGTCTGCGAGCCAGTTTGATAGCAGCTGCCACAGCCGCACCCGAAGAAATTCCGACGAGCACTCCGTCCTTCTGAGCCAATAGTCTGCTGGCTGCAAAAGCCTCGTCATCTTTAATTCGAAGAATTTCGTCATATATCTCCTTGTCCAGAATCTTAGGTACAAAACCGGCACCAATACCTTGAATCTTATGAGGTCCTGGGTTATTGCCAGAGAGAACCGACGAACTGTGTGGTTCTACAGCAACAATCTTCACATTAGGATTATTCTGTTTCAGAGTGTACCCTACTCCAGTAATAGTTCCGCCTGTACCTATTCCGGCAACGAAGAAATCCACCTTCCCGTTTGTATCACGCACAATCTCCTGTCCGGTAGTTCTGCGATGCACATCTGGATTAGCATAATTCTCAAACTGTTGTGGAATGTATGCATCCCCTATCTCGTCAGCCAGTTCCTGAGCCTTACGAATAGCTCCACTCATACCCTCGTGAGCAGGAGTCAGCACGAGTTCTGCACCAAGAGCCTTGAGCAGAGTTCTGCGTTCAATAGTCATCGAGTCGGGCATAGTTAATATTAATTTGTACCCGCGTATAGAAGCGATGAAGGCAAGCCCCACACCAGTATTTCCTGAAGTAGGTTCAATAATGGTTGTGTTCGGACCTATCAGCCCTTTCTTCTCTGCATGTTCAATGAGAGCCAAAGCCGTGCGGTCCTTTACCGAACGAAGCGGATTCAGGTATTCTAACTTAGCTATCACGTGAGCCTGCAGGTGCAGTTCGCGTTCGGTATTCGTCAACTCCAGCAGTGGAGTGTTTCCAATCAAGTCAATCAGACTCTTTGCAATTTGTGCCATAACCTTACTATTTTTTATTTGATTTTGCGATGCAAAGGTAAGTAGAATTACCACTATGGTACAATCGCGTTAATTTGGTATTTTTCATACCACATATATGGTATATAAATTACCCCTACTGCGGTATTTTACAATTAGTTACAACGTCGTACCTTTGCACCGCAAAACGAATCAGACAAAAACAGTTAGTAACGTATAAAAAACAGAAGACAATGGCAAAAATCTATGTAAACGGAGAGGCTCAGGAAGTGACACTGCCTCTTAATGTATCAGAACTTATTAAGAATAATAATGTGCAGCAACCAGAGATGGTTTCTGTACAGGTAAACGAAGAATTTGCAGATCGCAACGAGTGGGATAACATCCAAATTGCAGAAGGCGACTCAATAGATTTTCTTTATTTCATGGGAGGAGGAAATATAACGGTTAAGGGTTAACGGTTAAAGACGAAGACGAAAACGAAAACTAATTTTCAATTTTCAATTCTCAATTTTCAATTTACAACATGATAGAATTAACAGAACAACAGATTGAGCGTTATTCTCGCCATATACTTCTTCAGGATGTAGGTGTGGAGGGACAGGAAAAGATAATGAATGCGCGTGTGCTCGTAGTGGGTGCCGGTGGACTTGGAGCCCCTGTATCTCTCTACCTTGCAGCAGCCGGTATAGGTCGCATAGGTCTGGTCGATGCCGATGTAGTGGACCTTAGTAACCTCCAGCGCCAGGTAATCCATTTCACACGCGATGTAGGCACTCCGAAGGTGCAAAGTGCAAAAGAAAAAATCCAGGCTATCAACCCTGATGTACAGGTTGATACCTATCACGAATTTCTCGATTCTTCAAATGCCATCGACATTATCAAAGAGTACGACTTTATAGTTGACGGAACCGACAACTTCCCAGTTAAATTCCTTATCAACGATGCCTGTGTCATGGCAGGAAAGCCATTCTCCCACGGAGGCATACTTCGTTTCCACGGACAGACCTTCACCCATCTGCCAGGTACAGCCTGCTACCGTTGTATGTTCAAAGAACCGCCACCAGCAGGAGCAGTACCAACTTGTTCTCAGGCAGGAGTACTCGGAGCCATAGCCGGAATGTTGGGCACCATTCAGGCTGCCGAAACACTGAAATACTTCACAGGTGTGGGCGAACTGCTTACCAACCGCCTGCTTACGTTCGATGCAAAGACCATGCAGTTCAACAATATAAATGTGCGCCCGCGCACTACTTGCGAGCTCTGTGGCGAACACCCTACCATCGACCACCTAATCGATTACGAACAGGCAGCATGCGACCTGAAACATCATTAAACATAGACAGACTACACACTTATGATAATACCCAAACATATAATCGACGAACTAATCGAGCAGGCAAAGAAGGACGCCCCAAACGAATCTTGTGGTTACCTGCTCGGTACTGGGAATATAGTTACACAGAACTATCCCATGGAGAATATCGACCATTCGCCCGAACACTTCTTCTTCGAACCTCGCGAACAGTTTGCCGCCCTTCGTTATGCTCGTCAGCACAACCTTCAGATACTGGCAAACTGGCACTCCCATCCAGCCTCTCCGTCACGTCCTTCACAGGAAGACCTCCGGCTGGCAAACGACCCTACCATTCGATATGCCATTCTCTCCCTGCTAAACGACATACCTCGCCTCAACTCATTCAAGATAGTCGCAGGCGAGGTAGTGGAAAAAGAGGTGCACCTTTGATAGTTGAGAGGTTAGAGTTGAGAGGTTATTGACCTCAGTAACGGTTAATGGTTAAAGGTTAACGCTTAGGAACCTTCTTATTGTATTGATGATATAATTCTTATCGCTTTCGCTATAGTGTGAAGTATTATTGAGGTGACCGCTGTGCAAACCGCTTGGCACGACATACTTCTTCACATAAGGATCGTCTGCAGCAGGGTCAGGAATGGCAGCTCCAGTCCATGGGTCGTTAGCACCATATACGAAGAGCATACGGCATTTCTTGTCGTTTCTGTTGTTCTGAACGAATTGAAGAAAATCGTTCATAAGCTTACCTCCATCATATGTCACACCATAATATCTATTATATCGTTTGGAAGTCTGCCATTGATAAAACTCATTCAAGTCGGTGGCATCAATCAGTCCCTCATTCAGCAGCCATTGCCAGTCAAACAGGAAATACCCCAGTTCCTTTGCTGCATGAATATGGTAGATATCCTGCAAAATCTTCTTTGGCACAGTTTTACTGTCACTTTGTTCCTCAGGAGTGTCCTCATTCCAATATTTCTCGTCCTCCTCATCATAGTCCTCATAGTCATCGTAAGTATCCTCCTCGTAATCGAAGTCGTCAATATCATCATCATGTCCTTCCTTCTCATACACTTTACGCAATGCTATCAGTTTCTTTTTGAAGTTATCCTTTCCCAGCGACGCAAACATATAATACTTCAATGCTGAAGCAAACGGTCCTGGTATCACATCCTCCCATTCGCTTATCTGATGATATGCAAACTTCTGGAACATAAACCTCATATATCTGTACACAATGATTCTTTTGACTACCTGAAGCGTATATTCCTGCACTTTTTCGTTGTCCGGATAATCAGACTTATATAGTTCTGCCACCTCAGCCTGCAGTTCCGGATTAAGAAGGTAAGTCCTCAATGCTGTCCAGCACTTCTCAATTGCAGCAATTCCCTTGCCGCATTGCTGAGTTGTATATTGTCCGATGCCGGGCGTCTCCTGTCCTACACAGAATGGAGCACAGAAAGGCACATACACATCTACCTCATTCGGGTAATAATAAGCATACAGAGAAGTCAGAATTCCATTCTTGCTCACACCAGTGCTTATCCATTTTCCATTGAAAGCATTAGTTGCTTTAAAAGCTGTTACAATATCATGCAGGTCAGCAGTTGATTGTGCCGCAGTATTATAGTCCCAATAACTTGCCGTCCTGGCTTCTCTTCGCGAATCACCAATCTCCGAACGCTTATAATAGCGGTGCTCCACTTCCAGGTAATTACCTCCTAAATTTTTCGACAAGTCAGCCTGACGGAAATACATCCTTTCAGCTATCGAATACCCCTGAGTATGTAGCACAGTTACGCTGTCGGGATGTACGTAGTGCAGCACACAATACTGCTGAAATGTTCCAGCATCTGGGTTCTTATGGTCAATCGGTTGATCGAAATAAAAATAAACCACACTACTATTGTCTTTATCGATTGTGTCCTTGATGATAGTCACACGATCAATCAAGCCGAGAACCTCATCAGCAGTCTTTACCGTTTGTTCCTGATTCTCCGGTGGTACAGGCTGTTGTCGCCGTCTGTTATCTAAACCGTCATCATTATTACATGAAGAAATCACTACAACTGCAGCAAATACCACAGAGGTCATCCAGACCATTCTTTTCTTAAAATCAAAATTCATAATATTAGGTTTTTTTCCGTTTTTCGTTTTCGTTTTTCGTTTTCGTTTTCGTTATCGTTTTCGTTCTTAATACACAAAATACTCACCACCATCACTTTGGCAATACTTGCGGAGCAGCTGTTGGATATACTCAGCATTCTGGCGAACTCGATTCTCGTTGCCGTCATAACCATTTATGAGAACCACCAGATGGCGGGTTTCCAGGGTCATCTTCGTACGTTCATTATCGCTCGTAGGAGTTCCGACTCCACCCCTTACGTCACGATATACGGGCAAACCAGCAATATTCAGCATACCTCGTCCAATACCTTCGTATGGTTCCCCTTCCTTGCCGATACCAAGGGTCAGAGTGTCGCCCACAAACTTATCGGCATCAAAACCTCCGATGCTGTATCCGAAAGCAATGGATGCCAGATTCACCAAATCCACCAGAGTGTCGCACTGATACAGTTCCTTTCCTTGCAACATCCTCCTGATCAGAGCCTCCGACGCAGGTCGATACCTCGAAGGGTCCTTACCGCAAGCCCTATACACCCGTCTTGTGGCAGCGATACTCTCCAACTCCTTCAGCGACTCAGTAGTCAGTTCCTCGCGAAACTTCTCCCCCATCGCCTCAATCTCCTTCCACAACTCCTCGCAGAATTGCGAATTGACCACCTGAGCCTCCACACATGCCCCAACAAACTCAGGGCACACACTCTCTATCTCATTCGAAACAACTATTTTCATACTTCGTTTTTATAACGTTTAAAGGTTAACGTTTAAAGTTTAAAGAGTTTTAGTTAAGGTTATCGTTAAGGTTAACGTCTTTCGTCAATAACCAATAACCAATAACCTTTAACCCTTAACCATGAACCCTTAACCATGAACCCTTAACCCTTAACCATGAACCCTTATTCATAATGTCTTATTCTCACATCTATCCCTTCACTCTTGAGTTGTTCAGGAATGCCGCTCACATCCGTACGTCCGTAATGGTATGGGAACAGCACCTTCGGTTTCACAACCTTCGCAGCCCTTACGAGCTGTTCTGTAGTCATCGTATATGGTTGGTTACAAGGCAGGAAGGCAACATCTATATCCTTTACATTCTCCATTTCAGGCACGTCTTCCGTATCGCCGGCTATGTAAATGCGCAGTCCGTCGAGAGTGATGATATAGCCGTTATCGCGTCCCTTAGGGTGAAACTGTGTACGTCCTTCGGTAATATTGTAAGCAGGTACAGCCTCAACAGAAAAATCCTCGGTCAACTCCAGTTTATCCCCATTCTTCATCACCTTTCCGTAGCCCAGCATATCGGCACAGCGTTGGTTCGTCACCACCTGAGTCTTCTTATCGTTCAGCAGTCCGATAGCCTCCTTATCGAAGTGGTCGCCATGTTCGTGAGTCACGAAAATCACATCCGCCTTCGGCATCACAGAATAATCAACAGTCTTATTTCCGAGTTTCGAGACAGGATCTACCTCAATCTCCTTGCCGTCATATTCGATGCGTATGCTGGCATGTACCAGAGCATGGAACCTCACAGACTTTCCGTTCTTGGTTCTGAACTCATCCACCTCATAAGTTTTTTCATTCTGACCATAGCTACATATCGCAGCCATCATCGCAACCAGGCAAATAAAGAATTTTTTCATAGTTTCATGGTTTTATGTTTGATGCAAAGGTACGAGTAAGCGAGTAAAGNNAACTCGTTTGTTTTTAATTTCGAGCGAAAGTACCTTCGACGAAGTCAACGTACGAGTAAGCGAAAACAGAACAAAATAAATTCATTTAATTTTTATGTTGAGCGAGAGCACCTTCGACGAAGTCAACGTACGAGTAAGCGAGTAAAGTACAAAACAAACTCGTTTGTTTTTAATTTCGATCTACCACCTCTTTCCCAGTACAAAGACGCAAACTTAAAACAACTCATTATGTAAAAACGTTGCAAAATGTGCGGTATTTTATGTTTTTTTTTGGTGATTCGATATTTTATTGGTATTTTTGTCGCAGAATTTGCGGCGTTAATCACTGTATTATGTTGCAAAAAGAACGAATGCGTTATGTATATTCACGAAAGAGACAAGTGGACAAACTTCCGTTGGGACTCTTCTAAGGTGTCTCTCCTTCAGGAAATGGTATTCCGCAAGCAGGGCTTACTATATGGCAGGCTGAGTTCGTTAGGCTTTGATAGCAAACTACGTGCAATGGCCGAGAACCTAACATACGATGTGGTGTATTCATCCGAGATAGAAGGCATACGGCTGAACGTGGATCAGGTACGTTCTTCCATTGCAAGAAGGCTTGGCATTGAGAACGTGAAATATAGTGCACCTTCGCATTATATTGATTCTGTTGTGGGTGTTATGCTTGAAGCAGTACAGCACTATGACATGCCTCTCAGTAAAGAGAAGCTATGCGCTTGGCAAGCTGCTTTCTTTCCTTCAGGCTATAGCGAGGGGAGTCAGATTGAAATAGGTCAGTACCGTACGAATGAGGAGCATATCGTCAGTGGAATGTTTGGGCGCGAGAAAATCCACTATATTGCTCCTTCTCCAGATCGTGTTGAAGAGGAGATGGAAAAGTTCCTCAACTGGTTTGATGGTGAGGAGTCGGTGAGTAGTGTTATTCGATCTGCCATTGCCCATTTCTGGTTTGTGAGCATTCATCCCTTCGAGGATGGCAATGGTCGGTTGGCTCGCATCCTTTCAGACATGCTGCTTGCTCGAGGAGAGAAGAGTGAGTTCCGTTTCTATAATGTCTCATCACAAATTAACAAGGACAAGAATCACTACTATGACATTCTGGAGCGGATGCAGCATGGCGATGGCGATATAACTGAGTGGTTGGTGTGGTACATGCAGAAGTTGGTGGATGCACTTGACGAGGCAGACTCCATTGTCACAACAATTCTGAATAAGAGCTTCTTCTGGCAGAAAGCATCGTCTGTTCCAATGACCGAACGTCAGACTCAGATGCTTAACCTCTTTCTTGATGGCTACGAGGCTAAGATAACGTCAAAGACATGGGCAACATTGGCGAAGTGCTCTAAGGACACCGCCATACGTGATATACAGGATTTGGTTGCGAAAAAAATCCTTATAGAAGATGTGCCTGGGGCAAAGCGCCCAAGTTACTCCATCGTCTATGATGCAGATCAAAGGTTTTAAGTCAGCCTTCATACATCAAACATTTTTCTTCTTACATCACTATAGTGTGCAAAAAAAGATGTTTTTCGAACACAGATTGAACGGATAGAACGGATTTTTTAACCTCTAACCACTAAATAACGTTAAACAAATAAAAAAAGCCATAGAGAATGTTTGCACGGATTGATTTTTACATGTAATTTTGGAGTTGTATTCCGAATTTGCATAAAAATGAAAAGTGATTTGTACCTTAATCGCACATTAGAAAGTATTATTGAAGAAGCATCAAAGTATTTCTCGGTAATATCTGTTACAGGCCCTAGACAGTCTGGAAAGAGCACTCTTTTGAAACATTTGTTTCCCAATGTGCCAAAATACAGTTTGAAGGACGTTAATGTTCGAGAGTTTGCAGAACACGATCCTGTTGCCTTCCTTCATCAGCATCCCCATGGTATGTTCATTGACGAAGTTCAGAAAGTACCGATACTTTTGGAGTATATTCAGGGTATAGTTGATGACAATCCTGATTGTCAGTTTCTTTTGACAGGTAGTTCCAATTTTGAATTATTAAATGGCTTGAGTGAGTCGTTGCCAGGACGAGCCGGAGTCTATGAGTTGTTGCCTATGACTTATCATGAAGCAGAATCCATGATAGGCGAAACTGATTTAGATGAATTCCTGTGGAATGGTCTTTATCCAGCTATATGTACGAAGAAGAACAAGGCAAAATTTTTCTATCCTTCCTATGTCAAAACCTATTTGGAGCGTGATGTTCGTGATTTGTTGAAAATCAAAGACCAGATGCAATTCATGAAATTCATGAAACTCTGTGCAGCTTGCGTTGGTTCCGTCTTTAATGCTTCTGATATAGGTGGACAACTTGGTGTTGACAGCAAGACAGTAACCAGTTGGCTGTCTGTGCTTCAAGCCTCCTATCTGGTCACCCTTTTACCACCTTATTACGAAAACATTTCAAAGCGTTTAGTTAAAAGTCCCAAATTATATTTCAACGACCCTGGACTGGCCTGCTTCTTGTTGGATATAGAAAGTCCCCGTCAGTTAGCACGTGACAAGATGCGAGGAAGCATCTTTGAAAATTATATAGTAATGGAAATCATAAAGCACCGTTACAACCGTGGATTACTAAATGGTGTGTATTTTTATCGTGATTCCAACAAGAACGAGGTAGACATCCTTTTAAAAGAAGAAGGTGAGATTACAGCTATTGAGGTTAAATCATCAATGACTTATCACACGTCTTTTGAAGATTCTCTTTCCAAACTCTCATCTTGGATTAAAACTCCAGTAAAGAACAAACTCATTGTCTATACAGGTGACTTTGAAAATACTGCAAGTGAAATCAAACTCATTAACTATAGACATCTTATGAATTATCTTCCAATTTTTTAATTTCGAACACGGATTGAACAGATACCATGGAAAGATTATTTTTTAATCTGTTTGTAGTATAAACATTCATGTTTCATTCATGGGCTATTTATGGACATTCATGTTTAAAGTAAAAACACCATGCGGATAGCGTTAATCCTGTAAACAGTAAACAGTAAACTAAAACTGTTTTTTATGTTTTTGCCTGACGATAGTATAACCTGACGGAGGCAGGTGCAGGATTCAAGGGATATGGGCTTAGGTGCTTGCTCATAAAGAACATATAATTTGAAGTACTGCGATAGTCTGAAAGACTTATACTATAGGAAGGGGTTATTTAGGTTTTTGACTTCGTCGAGCCGTTTGCACACTCCTTGCAGATTGAGCCTCCCCGCTGGGGCAACTTCGGCTCATCTTCAATGTCGTGCTCTGCGCGGGTTGTCTAAAAATAAACCTTTCACTTTTCACATTTCACTTTTCACATTTCACATTCTAAGGTCACTAACCACTAACCTCTAACCACTAAACTATTATCTATTATCTATTAACTTACATCAGCCCTCAGACATCAGCCTTCATACATCAAACATTTTTCTTCTTACATCACTATAGTGTGCAATTTTTAAATCGCCCCCTCAAAAACCGTTCATTAATGAATTTCATCGTATTCATTAATGAATTGGATCGATTTCATTAATGAACAGGAAAAAAGACATTAATCTGAGATAACGAAATCATCATAGTGTGCAATTTAAAAGTACAGTTCGTTTTAAGTCCGAAGCTTGCGGACTCCTAGTCCGTAGGCGTCGGACTAATTCAGAACACTAAATCTTTTTATCACTAAAAAGGAATAAAAAGTGTCACCTACTATTAATTTATTTTGTCATGTACTTTTGTTGCTACTATATTTGCCGTAGATTTTTAAATTCTAATTTTTAAAAGGTATTTGTTATGGATATTGACACAAAAAAGAAATCGCTGACAAAAGCCGAGTTACACCTTATGAATATCCTGTGGGATAAAGGTCAGGCTACTGTGGCAGAAATTCAAGAGGCACTTGATGAACCTCGCCCTGCCTACACAACTACTCTTACTGTGATGCAGGTGCTCACCAAGAAGGGTATCATTACGCATGAGAAACATGGAAAATCCTATGTGTATCGACCCGTAATGGGCAGAGACGAGTACATAAAGGGATTTATGGATGAAGCTCGCAATACCCTCTTCAAAGGGTCGCTCACAGCTTTGCTTTCGTTTTTTGCAAAGCACGAGAAGATAAGTAAGGAAGAAATGGCAGAAATCTTAAGGGAAATGGCATCATGACACAAATGGGAATCATTATTATAAAGTTCGTTGCTTCTTCGGCAATGCTCTTTGCAATTTATATGCTGCTGATGCGTTCACGTGCATCATATAGACTTTCGCGTGCCTATCTGCTGCTGCTTCCAGTGTTGGCGATTGCTATGAGCGTGCTCTCGTTTGAGGTTTATAAACCTGAACCGGTAGTAATGAAAATTGAGGTACCAGCGAATTCTCAAACTGTTGACAAAACTGCCATTGCCAGAGATGCAGCTGTAGAGAACACTCAAGTAGCTTTAAATGGCAAATCAAAGATTGTGAGGTTGTTTCATTACATTCCGTTTCTCATTGTTTCTATTTCAATCATTCTGTTACTTCGCATATTATTCTTTATGTTGAAGATTTTCGTATTGAATGTACGGCTGAAATCAGAACAAACCTCAAGGGGCTCATTTGTGGTTCGTTCCAGTCTTATCAGTTCTCCTGGAGTCTTTGCACGCACAATATATTTGCCCGCAGGACTTCCGACCGATGAGGAAGTGCTGATTCTGCGCCATGAAGAATCGCACATCCGCCATCGTCACTATATAGACAGATGGACGATGGAAGTGCTTGTAAGCATTCTGTGGTTCAATCCTTTTATATGGATGGCACGAAAGGAACTGTATGGTATTCACGAGTTTCAGGCAGACCATGATGTCGTAGTAAGCGGAGCAGATATGTTTGACTACCAATCGCTGCTGCTAAGGGAATCGGCTATCATAGCCAATCCGCTAACCAACGGATTTCATCACTCTACGATTTATCAGCGCATCATCGAGATGAAGAATTCTAAGGCAGGTACATTGTCACGTCTGCGCAAGATCGCTTCTGGTTTCGGGCTGGTATTGCTGTTCTGTCTCTTTACATTCACATACGGTGAGGCTGAGACCATATACCACTATATATATGCCCGTGTAGAAAACGCACCATCTGCTCAGTCATCAGAGACAGTTGTTGAAGAAACGCAAGACGAAGAAATCGCGGAAACGCCAGAGGCAAGTGAACAGGAGTCAGAAGAATTGGCAATGGAAAAGAATGATTATCATGAAGCAGTACCGGAAACAAAACCTTTGATTGCCGAGGACGGACTGCGTGTGTTCACTTCTCTGCCTACCCCTACGTCGGATGTCATCACCTATAAAGGATATTACCTGCGATGCACTGACGATGCCACTTATCTAGTATGTGTAGGCAGCTGCGAAACTGATGACGAAATAGTGTGGCTTGGCGATAATGAAAACACTTTTATAATGGATGCTGATAATGGCACTCACTACATGGCAAGAGGTTCGCTTACACCCGGCACATGGGGAGAAAGCTTTCATCTTCGCGGAATGAAAGGGAAAGGCTGGGAACTGACTATTGTCTTTCCTCCCATACCTGAAAGCGTTACACATATAGATGTGCATGGTATAACCTATTGGAAACATAATTACTACCTCCCAGTTCCAATCAAATCCTTACTTGAAGAATGAAAACTATATTTAAACATCCAGCCAAGTTAATTGCAATCTTACTAATGTACATTGCAGCAACGCAAAATCTATCTGCTCAATCAGATAATCTGTATCAGCGAATACCAAAGAGAATAACATACGACGAAGCCCCACCTGATATTCGTCGTCCAACACTGTCAAAGCCAGCTCAAAACTACGACCCTACAGAGATGGAAACATTTCCCGAATATGTGAATCCACACACCGTAGATAAACCGCTAAGTACAGGAGACGAAAGTTCGATTGCGTTATGGTGTACAAAAGACATTACATATTTGGTAAGTGTAAATGAACAGCACTGGACTCGCCACTATTTTCAGTGGTCGAAAGATACATATATTCGAGATGTGAAGACTGGAAAGAAATACTACTTAGACCATCTTCAGGGATTACCCATAGGAATGACCTATTTCATAATTGGTGTTCCTGCCACATATTTCTGTACTGTTGCAGTCTTTCCTCCGTTACCTAAGAAATGCACAGTCATTGACATAGTTGAAGGAGACATCACAGACAAGGTGAAAAATGCGCCTGGCTGGGGCGGTGGAATAAAACTCTACAATGTGCCTGTACATACTCTACAGTCACACAAATATATTGCAAACTATAAAGAGTGGAAAATAATATACTAAGCTTTTTGCTTAGGTTAGTATTTATGCGCAAACCGGTTACCCCATGCGGGGCTGTGAAGTTCTGCATGTTTATTTTAATAGAAACTATATATGAAAACAATTAAACTTATAATCATTTTCTTTGCTGCGATGTGTGTATGTCCAACATACGCACGCAGAAAACATGTGTTGCCACCACCTGTAATCAGTGAACAACCCACTAAAATACGTTTCGTATTGAAGAATGCGCCAAAGGAGCATGAACTTCAAATTTTACTACATACAACAGAAGAAATGTATGAGGACATCCGTTTAGTTCAGTCTGATAAAAAAAGTAAAAATGTTCAGACATGTGAGCAAACATTTACACCAGGAATGAGCCAAATGGTACATTTCCAAATTCAAGTATTTGGAAGTGACAATCAATCCAGACAGTTTGATTTAAAAGATGATTATAACGTGTTCTTAGTTGCAGTACCAGGAAAAGACGTACAATGTACTATAGATTTACAGACAGGTGGAATATCAATAAAGACCAATGACGGATTTGAAAGACTTGATAAGGAAATAAATGAACTTTTTGCAAAAGGGTATCTCTGGGCACCTGACAACCTGTTTTTCCCGGATATACCAGACAGTCTCGCTGAACAAAAACTGACGCTCCTTGACTTATATAAGGATGTATCACCTTCAGTTATGGCAGATAGTGTACTGAACAAATATCATGAAGTTGACAAAAATTTATGGAAAGAAGTGAAGGGCTCGGACGAAACTAAAGAATTATGGAGATGTAATATTGAAATAGGTTTGCTGTCGGCTTTTTATACTTACTGGTCAGAATATTATGAGAGACATCCGGAGCATCCAGGCAAGGATACGGACTCTGACTACATTGCTCATGTTCTATCACCTCTTTCCGGCAATGCATATTTCTATACATTACATATTTCTACGGTATCATCCCTAATATATTTTTCTGATAATAAGATTGAAATATCACCCACAATACGCCGATTCAACAGAGCTATTGAACAGAGAAATATGATAAGAAGTCATTACACACTTTCCAAGAAACAATTGGATTATCTACGAACAGAACTGCCTGAATATTATGAACCGTTGCGAAAATATAACGACAGTATGGAGCAATACTTGGATAGTATGCGTCACATTCCGCCACGTGGCAAATTCTGTAAACTCGACAAGACTCTTGAAGGTGACAGCATCCTTACTGCACTTATTAATCGCTATAAAGGCAAACCTACAATAATTAGAATATCTCCATGGCCATCTTTTTTACTTTGGGATATTGAGGCTACATTGTGGGAAATATATAAAGATTTATCTGATTATAGAGAATTATTTAATTATGTAACTCTCTGTGGGGGAGAGTATGCTGATGAAAATCAATGGAAAGAGCGGGTGCGTAATTATGAAGGAGACCACTACTATCTGATGAAATATCAGGCTGATTGGCTCTTCAAACAATATAGTATCGACGGACAAATTCATGATAGTTCTGTTCTTGGAATAGCCGCAGACGGAACTGTACACATATTTAATGATGATAAACCAGGTCACCCACTCGAAGCAGTTAATTGGCTTCTCTCACAGTTGGAGGTTAAATAAAGAACCGAAGGTGTAACTCTGAAACTTTTTTCAGAGTTACACCTGTATAACATTTTTTAATAGCATGGAAAACTTTTGTCTTGCATTATCGCATAAATTTGCACTCGAAAAATATGACATGAACTCTAATGAACATGATCCAGAAACAGCAGTTTAACACATATAAGAATGAAGTGGATTTGAATTTCCTGCGAGAATACTGCATTGAACACGGAGAAAAGCGGACTATGAAACGTGGCGAGACACTGGAGAACGCAGGAGAACCGGCAAAATATGTTGCATATATAGAACACGGATTCTTTAAATATTCAGTACGTAACGAGGAGAGCGGGAAAGACTACTGTGGAGGCTTTGCCTTGCAGGGAGAGTGTGTTGCCGATTTTCCTGCATGTCTCGACGGCGACATATCCGAAGTGACTATCGAGGCTGGAACGATATGTGATGTTTACGTCATCAGAGGACAAGAATTGCAAAATATATTTGATAGCACACCAGAAATGATGCAAGCAAATACAAAACTACTAAGAAGTCTGTTTAAGATGGTTTGGAGTCGCTATCTCGACTTTTTCCGATACTCGCCAAAAGAACGCTACAGAAGACTTATAGACCAATGTCCGCAAATCGTACAGCAACTTCCGCTGAAGGAAATAGCATCATTCCTTAATATCACTCCTCAGATGCTTTCAAAGATTCGCAAAGAGATTTCACAAAAATAGAATAAACAATGAACAAGAAAACTATCATTACCCTACTTCTTTCCCTTGTCGCAATGGCGGGACGAGCGGAAATCCACTATAGGTTGGAAGGGACAATTGGCGATTCTACATTGAATACTAGGTTGCTACTCAACCAAGGAATGTCAGCTATGAAGTTGATCAATGCTCCAATCGACACACTCGAAGTCGTTGGCGGAAAACTGATTCCCTCTGAAGGGGTACTGGACGAGGCAGGTTCCTTCGATTTGACATCTGTCACAGAGAATGAAGGAAAGCCGGACTTCCGAACACCTGTATTCATAATAGAGGAAGGAACGATGCATATCCACTATAATAAGGAAACAGGTGAGTATAAAGCACCTGACACACCGCTCAACAAGGCTTTAACCGATTTCGTGAGCACCTTTTATCCATTGCTTTATGGCGACTCTGTCAGGCAACAGCGCCTTGACAGTCTGATGCGAAGCGAACTTCTCCTTCATAACGATGATGTATTAGGAATGCAGGCGATAGCATTTGTATTTGGCAAAGTCAAGCCAGAAAAGGTTGTCTCTTGGCTCGAATTGATGAGCCCGCGTGTAAAAGCAGGAAAATTCTGGTACGAGATGAAAATGGGAGCTGGCGCAACGGGGTGCAATATAGAATCACAAGAAGAATACTTTAGTCCTGCAGTCGGAGAGAAGTTTGTTGACTTCTCCACAGAGTATGAAGGCAAGATCACTCGCCTTAGTGACTATGTAGGACGTGGAAAGTATGTACTTGCCGATTTCTGGGCATCATGGTGCGGTCCTTGCAGGATGGAAATACCAAATATCATCGCAGCCTATAACAAGTATAAGGATAAAGGACTGGAAGTTGTGGGCATCGCCGTATGGGACAAGCCTGAGGCTTCAATAGCCGCCATAAAAGATGACGGAGTTCCATATCCGCAAATAATCAACTCACAAGAAATTGCTACTGATGCCTACTATATCCGAGGCATTCCCCACATCATCCTTTTCGCTCCCGACGGCACAATACTTGCCCGTGGGCTACGAGGCGAAAATATAGAGAAGAAACTCGAAGAGATTTTTAACTACAACAAATAAAAACAATATGAACAAGAAAACCATCATCACCGCCCTACTTGCTCTCGTTGCAGTAGAAGGCTCGTCAAAAATCTACAAGACCATCAAGTCTCCGGAATCATTTTGCTACAATACGAATAATGATGAACTGAAAGTACGCGAAATAGTAATGACTGACACAGCTACCACCGTGCAGTTCGCTATAGACTATAAGGAAGGGAAGAATTATTTCAGGATTGTCAAAGGAAGTTATCTGGCAGATGAAGAAGGCAAACACTATCCTTTGCGTTCGGCAGAAGGTATAGAACTCGACAAATGGATAAGCACAGCGGAAGACGGGAAAGAGAATTTCACTATGCACTTTGAGCCAATGCCCAAGACTGTGAATGTGATAGATTTTATAGAAGGTGACGTACAGCAGGCATTTATGGTACTGGGCATCCATGATAAGAAGACGAAGCTGAGGATTCCGACACCGCAGGAGATTTCCGCTGCAAATCCTTATACTGTGCCGGCAGACTGGTTCAGAACGGATTCTATTACCATTTACGGCCATATAGAGGACTACGACACATGTAAATTCGCATTCAAGTCAATGTACTGTGATTGTATTGATGTATTTGATGAAAATCAGGAAAGGGAGATTGTATTCGACATTTCACCTGACGGTTCGTTTGAAACCAAATTCCGAGCCAGCTATCCTGTACAGTCTATATTAAAACAGAAATATCCTGATGGGGTGTTGACCTACAAAGATGGAACTCCGACAATTAAAGATCTTCACATTCCATTCTTTGCATACCCTGGAGATGTTATCGACATCACTGTAAAGAGAAACGAACAGGGTGATTTCGATTGCATATACAAAAGCGAGGGAATAAAATGCAAAAAAGACAGATGCTATTTCCTCAGCAGTAGCAGCAGCGATGTAAGCCGCTGGCTCAAGCAGGTGGAAAATGTGAATCGCATAAACATGCCTCTGTTATATGCCGGGGCTAATATATACTTGAATAAAGATAATAGTAAATTCTCAGATATCGTATCCAAGGCAGATACTATCTGGCAAAAACAGATGTACTATATCAGTTTTCTAAGTCGCAACTACCACCTGACACCGTTTGAGATGCAGCTGGCACTTGCTTATGCTCAGGTCAATTTCGGAAATGCATTATTTCAATGTGCAGATATGGTAAGAGGGAGATTTTCGGAATATGTCAAGAATCCAAAAGGCGAATGGGATTTCCATGTTAAAGACAGTACAGAATGGAAATCAATATGTGATTTCAACAACTATAAGCTTTTACAGAACATCGATTTCAATAATCCGCTGTTGACGACAGGTGATGTGTTTCCAATTTTTCTGATTAGAATGCACCAGTCGTATCCGATAAGCTCTGCATTAGAGAAATACCAACTGCCCAAGAATCCACAAGACGAGAAATTTGAGTACATACAGCAACTGCACAAGATGTTGGGATCATCAGACAAGACCCTGTTCGAACAACTATGTCTTTATAGGGATTTCTCTAACATCATAAATTATTGGCAACTTCGGACTCCAGAAACGACGGAAGAGCGTTATAACATGTATATGAGCCACATTACACACCCTTATATACGTAAAAAAGCACAGCAACTATATCTGTCTATGACCAAGAAATAGATTATGGTAATCTCGTTATAACTGATTTTTGTTTACTGTTTTCATAGGAGAAAGGACTGGATAAAAATAATAGATAATAGTTTATAGATAATAGTATCTTATCCACATATATAAAAAATCGACTGCATTGCAGCCGATAGAGGGTATGATATTTTTTCAAATGTTTAGCTAATTATCATCTTCGAAGCAATTATCTTGTCAATCATGAACATATTTAATG
>DDQG01000005.1 GCA_002342585.1 Prevotellaceae bacterium UBA2448 | reverse complement strand
TGCTGAAAAAATCGTGTGAATCAGGGGACGGTTCTTTGATCCGCTGAAGATGACTGATGTGATAATAATGGACGGAAGAAAAAACGTTATACGAAATATGGACAAAGAGAATAAATTGATACTATACAAGGATGAGGAAGGCAGGGTGAGTGTGAATACTCGCTTTGCTGATGAGGATGTTTGGCTGACGCAGGCACAATTGGTGGAGATATATCAATCGAGCAAGTCAAATATCAGCGAACATCTGACAAACATCTTTGCTGACAAGGAATTGGAGCAAGAAGCAGTTGTTCGGAGATTCCGAACAACTGCCGCAGATGGCAAAAACTACCAGGTTTTGCATTACAATCTTGATGTAATCATAGCCCTTGGTTATCGTGTACAGTCGCCTATTGCAGTGCGCTTCCGTCGCTGGGCTACTCAGCGTTTACATGAATATATCCAAAAAGGATTTACAATGGACGATGAGCGACTGAAGCAAGGGGGCAACCGATACTTCAAGGAACTCTTGCAGCGCATCGACGCAGGACGGGGAAAGATAGCCGACGACTATCCGTCGCTCTACATCTGGGACCGCAAGACCACATCACAGCCTCTTGGCCTCTATCGCAGCGATGACCAAGGCATCACCTGGACGCGCATCAATGACGACCAGAATCAGTTTGGCGGTCCTGGCAATGCCCAGATTGTCTGCGGCGACATGAACGTCTATGGTCGTGTGTATATGTCCACAGTCGGGCGCGGCGTCATCTGTGGAACATTCTTTTCAGACGAGGATACAAACATCAATACGCTGTCGGCTCCTCAAACCTCTTCCCTGTTCCGTGAAGGCATTTATGACCTGCAAGGTCGTCGCTATGCAGAACGTCCGTCAGTACAAGGACTATATATACGGAACGGAAAGAAAATACTAATCGAGTAATCAGAAATACTAATAAATGATGGGAAAAACATATCAATCAATGAGAAGAACTTTATGCATATTCATTGCGTGCGCCTGCAGTCTTTTGCTCTCCGCTCAGCGCGTGCTTTACATCGGCGACTCAGTGACGGACGGCGGATGGGGGCGCAGCGGAGGCAGTGCTTTGCCTTCGGAGAAGAGGAACCACAGTGACCTGAACCATGTGTATGGGCATAGCTATATGATGCTGTGTGCGGCCCACTACCAGAGCCTGCTGCCATACGGAGGACAGGAATTTCTAAATCGTGGTATATCAGGGAATACATTAGGTGATTTAGAGGCACGTTGGGAGAAAGATGTATTGGCAATACAGCCCGATATTCTTTCAGTGCTGATTGGAACGAACGATGTAGGCGAGTGGATGAAGGATCATACGTCAGACAAGGGATTTGACTATCACGATTGGGATACCAGATATCGGGCGCTGTTGAATAGCAGCAAGGCGCAAAACGGTGACATAAAACTGATACTGTGTACGCCTTTCGTCTCGACGGCTACATCGACAGAACGCCAGCAGATGACAAACAAGCTCTCGGCCATCGTGCGACAGATAGCCAAGGACGAGCATGCCGTCTGTGTTCCCTTCGACAGCCTGTTTAACCAATTGCAACGATGTCAGCCTAACAATCGTTACTGGATATGGGATGGTATCCATCCCACGGCAGCCGGACATCAGCAGATGGCTGACTTGTGGATCTGCAAGGCCACTGAAGCAGGCTTATTACTTTCAGGGCGCGATAACCGCGTGACCATCCCCGTAAGCCGCCAGCAGCTGGAGCAGTCGCCCGAAGGACCATTTGAGGCTACATGGAAATCTCTGGAACAGAACTATCGCACGCCGGAGTGGTTCAAAGATGCTAAGTTCGGCATCTTTATCCATTGGGGGCTCTACTCAGTACCAGCATCAGGTAGCGAGTGGTATCCTAAGCACATGTACAATGCCATGAGCCGCGACCACCAGCAGCGGTGGGGCAAGCAGAGCCAGTTCGGTTACAAGGATTTTATACCTCTGTTCAAGGCAGAGAAGTTCGACGCAAAGGCATGGGCCGAGCTGTTCAGAAAAGCCGGTGCGCGCTATGTCATCCCTACTGCCGAACACCACGACGGCTTTGCAATGTACGACAGTCGTCTGACTCGATGGAATGCCAAGCAGATGGGACCGAAACGTGATGTGATAGGCGAACTGGCAGAGGCTGTACGTGGCGAGGGAATGAAATTCGGTGTGTCAAACCACCGCATCGAGAACTGGGACTTTATGTATCCAGACAAGTTGCCCAAAGACTCCACCGACCTTTTCCTGCCTGAGTATGCAGAATTCTACGGACCTCCACAGCATCCCACCCAGCAAAGCGGCATGGGACCGAAGGCTATGCCTGCAGCCGTACGTGGAGGTGCTACAGAAGCCGTCATCAACGAAGCCGCTGAGGAAGGACGCCATCCGCAGAGCGATGCTTTCTTGAACGAGTGGCAGTTGCGCACTATGGAGATTATTGATAAATACCAGCCCGACCTCCTTTATTTCGACAACGGCATCAACTACCGTTCACTCGACCCATGGAAGCTCCGCCTGGCACGTTACTATTACAACAGTGCCTACCAATGGCACAAGGAAGTGAGCATCCAGTCAAAGAGTCAGGCCTATTTGGCAGGGAGCATCATTGACTTCGAGCGTGAGAGCCGTGCACCGCGCAAGCCATACGGCCGCTACTGGCAGGTGGACGATCCCATTGGCAACAAGTTCGGCTATATAGAAGGACTGAAACTGCAGAATGCCGATGGCATCATCCGCAATCTCGTCGATAACGTAGCCTGCGGTGGCAACCTCTGTCTGAATGTTTCGCCCAAGAGCGACGGCACCATCCCCGAAGATCAGCAGCAGGTATTGCTGAAGATCGGCGAATGGCTGCAGACATACGGGGAAGGCATCTATGGCACACGCCCCTATAAGACTGCCATCGAAGGGAATATGCGTCTCACCTGTAAGGACGGCTTCATTTACGCCTTCGTTCTCCGTTGGGACGGCAAGCCCTTCACTATCCAATGCTTGGACAGCAGCAAGGTGAAAGCCGTTACATGCCTGGCCGACGGCAGGAAGGTAAGAATCAAGAAACAAGCCGACGGCCTCCGAATAGAAGCCACGATGCCGAATGCCACCGACCCCGTAGTCTGTTTCAAGGTCAAGGTGAGGCCGTAGAAAATAATATTCAAATAATATATAACCACAATGGAAAAAGTACAAGAAACAGAGTTCGTTCCCTTCGACGTATGGGAGGAATTCAATAAGAGCGCATTCAGCTACTTCCACATGTAGCTCGTCAAGTCTATCCAGAGGTTCCTCCACGGGTTGAATACTCCATCACTGAATTGGGCAAAAGTCTCATGCCCCATGTCATAGGTTTGATGGAATGGGCTACTCAAAACTTTGAGAATATTGTTAGAAATGAGGGTGATCTATAAGGACGAGGTTTTTATCATTTAGAATTAAAGGAGTCCTTTTTCCGCTTCTGGAATTTGGACTCTCTTTCTTTTGTACAGCAAAAACTGTTGTAACACTGATGATTTTAAACTGCAGTACACCGGGTTAAAAATATAAATTCGGCAACAAACGCTATTTGTTGCCGAATTTATATAACCGAATAAAACTACCTCATTTCTGTCTGATAATAGTCTTTTTGTACAGGATGGTGTTGTAAGCCTTTCTTTAGTCAAGGAGTGAGTTCTGCAAGTTCCATGATGTCTAACATCTTGAATAGGACTCCATCAATAGATGAACGCCAGCTTTGATGAAAGTGACCGTAATACCAATGTGTAAGTGGCTCGGGCACAGATCTCAATTTGGTATAGATTGCATCCATTGTCTCACGTTCCTTCTGTACATCATCTAACAGACTGTTGTCATATATTGCCCATTGCAGTAATCCATCTTTGTTCTGTAGTTCACAGAAAGATGGGGCAGTATGCGTCACTACTGTATCTATCTTATGCAAGTTGGTTATCTCAGATAATAAGTCATTGTTGAAAACTGGAGCTTCATCTTGCCAATAATAGTTGGGTGAAAGAAGTTCATTGTCAGAAGAGTTATGGCTGTACCTATGTGCCTTTCTTTGATTGTGTTCCCATGCATCTATTCTTGGCTGACGGTCAACAGATATTGCTCCACCCACACAGAGTATGGTGTGACCATTGGCTTTGACTACAGAGTAGTCGGGAATGCAAGTAAACCTTTTATGCCGGAATGTCTTTCCGTCAAAGTAAGCTGGATTGTCATGGTTGCCACGGATGAAAAGAAACCAGTTGTTGGATTCATTTACTCGCTTGGTATTGCGCTTGACAATATTCTCATAGTACCCTTTTCTTTCAAAGCCAAAGCCACAATCTCCTGCTACAATGACCAGAGTATCTTTCATCTGATATTGCACACAAACTTTATTCACGAGGAGATTGAAGTCACCGTGAATGTCTCCGCAGACAACAAGGCATTTGCAGTCTGGAAAATCGTATGTATGGTACTTATTCATGTGCCAGAATCTCCCAATAAGGGCGTAAAGCATCTTGTATGTATGTCACAACATCCGAGAATGACATCTCCTCTTTCTTTGTTATCTTACGTAAAAAAGCTTGCCATCGAACCTGCATTTGTTGGTTGTTGGCAAAATCATCGCGGAAAAACATAGTGTCAGCATCATATGAAGTATGCCTGTTCTCAAATGTATGCACAATAGCTTCTTGTAGTATCTCACTGTCATATTTTTCTTTTGACAGCAGATGATACAGGTCGTAATAGTCTTTCATGCGGCTGCTTTGGTCTGCCAGATCAACCACTGCATGGAATTTCTCTGCGATAACAGTTTCAAGCGAGTAAGCCAGAATGTTTACAGCAGGCAAACTTTCAAGCAGAGTCGGATAGTCTAAGTCTATTGGACTTGGGGTGACAACATCGCCAAAGCCGATGTCCATCGTCAATACTTGTGAAATTGTGTCCATTCTAACTGGTATGCTCAGTCGTATACCATGATAATCCTTGAACTCTGTGATATTCTGTGATGTAATATTATCGATGTCATAGATAACCCCATCTTCATCGCATGGAACGGAACAAATCTCTTTGAATGCTGCAACGATTGAAGTTCCTTCATTACTTATATTTTTTCCAAGGAAGTCTATATCCAATGTTGGGCGCGCTGCAAACTTTTCGTATGCATACATCAAAGCACCACCTTTCAGATAAAAGTTTTCGCGGTATCTTGTCTGTGACATTCTGTATAGCAGACGTTCTTGAAAGAAACGAGTCAGTATGGTTTGATGGAAGACATCTTCTTTTTTGGATATGTTCAACAGTTTGCTGCGGATAGATTCTCCGTAATTCTTTATAGCTTCATTACTCATAGTTTAACTTGCAGATATTGTTCAAGAATCTTTCCCACTCTCAGTTTACGGGCGTAGTCCATCAACTTGCTTAGATTCCTGTCTGGACGTTCAAGATAATTATTGATGATTTCGGAGCAGACATCCATACCAATTTTATTGCGAAACTTAACGGCATCGCACACACATCGTTCAACATCGTAGAGACGAATATTGAAGCCATCAATTATCATCGAAATTACACCAATTTTTAGAAGGTCTTCCGTATAATGATGAACCTCAATTCTTGGAAAAGAAGGAATAGAGACTTTTCGCCCTCTTTTGATGGCGATATGAAAAGCCTGTGGCATGGAGGTCGTAAGTTGATGAATGCTCCATGCTGACCAAAGGCATAGAATGCCATCAGGTACAATGGCATTGATGTCAATCATGTTGCCACTGAGTTGGTCTATATTGGCATACACACCACGACGGACCTGAATAAGCTCTCCTTGCTTGGCACTCTCCAACATCTTATAGTAAGCTGTTCTCCCTTGCTTTTTTACAGAGGCGGAAGAAAGATATGTATTCCGTTCTTTCATATTCTTATCTTTGAAAATCGGTACAAAGATACTACAAATATTTTTAACTGTAGTAGTTTTGTACGGATTTTGTTCTTTTTATGGTATTTTTTTATGTTTATTAAGATGTT
This sequence comes from Prevotellaceae bacterium UBA2448, assembly GCA_002342585.1. Classification (GTDB taxonomy): domain Bacteria; phylum Bacteroidota; class Bacteroidia; order Bacteroidales; family Bacteroidaceae; genus Minthosoma. The sequence goes on along the minus strand of DDQG01000005.1, from coordinate 53,542 downwards.
CCGAATACAAAATCAACGTATCAAGTAATGATATTTTTATTATTTTGCAACAAAAAAGTTTCATTATAACAATTCAAAATGATAAAAAGGTTATAGCAATATAACCTTTCTGAGTACATTCTGCATGCTATTTCTGTCAGAATTCACAAATATTGCGAAGATGGAGATAAATTTCTATAATAATTGGGGTATTCTATAGTTTTGCTATATAATCGAAAGTTTTTTTCAACCATTATACATCTCACTTTCCCACGCAGAAGTGACTAAAGATATTGTTTAAAGTTTCCTGAGGGGTGATGGCACCTCCGGTGATGTCGGAAAGGTCTGAGAGGACGAGACGGAGATCTTCTGCGAGGAGGTCGCCGCTGAGAGATGAGTGGAGACCATCGAGAACGCGAAGCAGATTCTGATGTGCATGAGAAAGGGCTTCGTAGTGACGAGCAGAAGTAACAATGACATCGTTTTCGTTGTACTCTGGAATGTTGGCAGCTGAATAGATGGCATGTTCCAGAGTTTCTATGTTCTCGCTATTCTTTGCACTAATGACAATGGCATCGAGTTTGGTATCAAGAGGATATGAATGGATGTCAGCTTTGTTCCATATGGTAATAAGTGCCTTTCCCTCTGCACGATGACGGATATCGTCTATTTCTGCTATAGTTGGATTTTCATCTATTACCCAAAGGATGATTTTTGCTTTTTCTATTGCCTGATATGTGCGGTCGATACCTATACGTTCTACGGTATCGTCTGTCTGACGAATGCCGGCTGTGTCAATTATACGGAAGGTGATGCCGTTCAGGAGCATCGTATCTTCAACAGTATCGCGAGTAGTTCCGTGTACATCGGAAACAATTGCGCGGTCATCCTTCAACAGACGGTTCAGGAGTGTTGACTTGCCGACATTGGTCTTACCGACAATGGCAACAGGAATACCGTGCTTCAGAGCCTGTCCTGTTTCGAACGACTGTGCAAGTCGTACAATACGATTATCTATCGTCTGAGCAAGTTGCAGGAGTTCTGTGCGGTCAGCGAACTCAAGGTCTTCATGGTCGGAAAAATCTAGTTCCAGTTCAAGGAGAGAGGTAAGTTTCAGAAGTTGTTCGCGAAGGAGAGACAGTTCGGACGAGAAATCACCTCGCAGTTGCGACAGAGCAATCTTATGAGTAGCTTTATTCGAAGCTGCAATAAGGTCGGCAACAGCTTCTGCCTGTGATAGATCCATTTTTCCGTTGAGAAAAGCGCGCTGCGTAAATTCTCCTGGCTCTGCTTGTCTGCAGCCATTCTGAATCAACAGTTCGAGGATGCGTTTCACAATATATTCAGAACCGTGACAGGATATCTCAACGGAATCTTCTCCTGTATAACTATGCGGAGCACGGAAGATACTAACCAGCACTTCATCAACTATTTCTATTTGTGAAGCAGGAATGGAAGGTGCAAATATTCTTCCAAAGTGAATTGTATTTGGCTTTGCATCAAGAATATCTTTTGAGAATATGCGGTTCATTATCTCAAAAGAATCTTTTCCGGAAATACGAATTACGGCAATGGCTCCACCAGTAGATGTAGCCAAAGCGCAAATGGTATCGTTCTGTTCTATCTTGCCTGCCATACGAATGCACTTTTAAATACGTTCCAAAACCAACTGAATAAGAGTATCGATAGTATTCTTGTATTCTGTATTCATCTCCTGGGCATAACGATTAGCTATGACCATACAACAGGTCATAGCTTTATGTCCGAGAAGGGACGAAAGTCCGGCAAGGGCAGACGACTCCATCTCAAAATTGCACACCTTCAGTTCTGCACCTTCGTGTGTGATATATCGGAAACTCTCAACCTTCTTATTCTGATCAGGGTCTTGAATACGGAGACGAATCTGACGGCCCTGAGGACCATAGAATCCTCCGCAAGAAATAGTTATACCGCGAACCATATCATTGCCCGCTACCCTATCAATCAGTTCTGCATCAGCATTTGCCACGTATGGAGCAGGTTTCAGCGGCGACCAAGACATATGCTGTTTGAAAGCATCCTCTAATGCAAGGTCACAGACATCATTGCGCCCTGCATAGTAGTTGAGCAATCCGTCAAAACCAATACTCTTGACCGATGCTACAAATGTGCCGATAGGAGTTTCGGGCTGCATACCTCCACAAGTGCCGATACGCACGATGGTCAGAGTGCGATGCTCGGGCAATTCGGTACGAGTGGTGAAATCAATGTTTGCCAAAGCATCCAGTTCGTTCATCACTATATCTATGTTATCGCATCCGATGCCAGTAGATAGCACGGTGATGCGTTTTCCATTGTATGAACCGGTTATGGAATGGAATTCGCGGCTCGACACTTCACATTCTTTTGAATCGAAATGTGCTGCAACGGTAGCAACTCTGCCCGGGTCACCAACGAGGATAACCTTATCAGCCAGTTGTTCGGGGCGCAGATGAAGATGGAATACAGAGCCGTCTTCGTTTATGATTAGTTCTGATGGAGGAAAGGGGGACATTAGTTGAGAGTTGAAAATTGAAAATTGAAAATTAAGAATTGAAAGGTGAACGGTGAACGATTATTGCAATTCTAGGTTGCGGGTGAGTTTTTCTGCTTCAGCAGTTTCTTGCAGAAGGCGTTCATATTGCTGTTCGAGTTTCAGCAGTTGTTCTTTATTTCCTTTACTCTTGCGATATGAATCTCGCTGTGTTTGCAGTTTCTTGCCTACTTCCTTTAGTTGTGCAGATTTGTCCATCCATTCCTTGCACTGAAGCTTTGCCTGAGGCGAACGGAAATCTCGGTAGAAGTGGTATGTTTTCTGGTCGTTTATAACGAGTGTAAACTCATAATTTGTCTGTTGTTTATCTGACTGGCTCGCCTTCTTGAGAGTCATCAGAGTCTGTTGGCGAGCAGCCTCATTTTCCTTTGTCCATGTAGCTTTGATAGGACGGAGTTTTGCAGCCGTGATAATCTCAGCAAGCGGGTCATTCTCATAATCGTACGGATGTCGCGAACTGTTAGGAATAAACGTATAGATACAAACCTTACCTTCTGGCTGATACCTGTCAGATGCAAACCAACCGATGTGGCGGTCTTCATCTACAACCATCATATAGTCGTTTGCATAAGAGTTGTATGGAAAGCCCAAAGACTCTGCACGATAATACTTGTCTTCGTCGTAATCGTAACGGGTGATGTAGAGGTCGTAGTTTCCTAAACCTTCCGACGAACGTGCTGCAAAATACAATGTGCTGCCGTCGGACATAAGGAAAGGATAGTTTATGTCACCATCTACGTCCAGTCCCTCAACGAGTTTCTTCTCTGTGCGGCGACCATTCTCCAGATAGTAAGTGTAAAGTTGCAGCGACTCCTTATCCGGTTCTGAGGCATAGACTTTATTTCCCAGTTGAGTAGTAAACTCAGTTGTACGTCCCTTGTTGGTCATCGCCACCTTACCCATCTCATCGGAAATACTATATGCTGCAAGGAAAGTCTGTTTGTCAACAACGACAGAATCGACAACCACTACATGGTCAGTGCCTCGAAGAGCCTGCACTCCCCTATTGCAGCGTTCCAGTTGTGCGTCCATAACAGAAGTGTCCTTACGGCGTCGCTTAGCCTGAGTGATGTTCTTCTTTAGTTTATCGCCAGCTTCCTTGTACTTCATGTTGTCAATCATGATGTCGATTTCATCTGTCGAAACTTCCATTACTGGATATGTAGTAGGTGCAAGCTTGGGTGCAACCACATCTTGAGTTTCCTTTACGTCCTTTACATCTTTAGCTGTCTTTGCCACCTTTGCTACTTGAGCCATTGCGGCTGTGAAGAAGAAAAGCGAAGAACACAATAATATAATCTTAGATTTGTCCATTTTAACTTCCTATTTTACTTCAATATAACTTCCTATTTAACTTCATATTATCTTTATCAGAATTCCACGATGGTAATTCCGGCACCGCCCAACTGTATGTGTTCGTCGTGGAAATCGGTCACGGCGGATACGGTAGCCAGATAATCGCGGATGAGAGTTTTCAGAATGCCGTTGCCGGTTCCGTGCAGGATGCGCACGCTGCTTACGTTCGCCACAATAGCATCGTCGATGTACGAAGTGATGGTTTGCAAAGCCTCATCGCCACGCATACCTCTCACGTCAATGTCCTGTGAGAAACGCAGAGTCTTGCTTCTTATTTCGTCTCTTGTCTGAGCAGAAATGAACGTGGCAGCACGAGGTTTTTCCTTCGGAGCCTTGGCTGGTTCAAGACGGTCGAGACTTACATTGGTAATTACTGAACCAAAAGCTATCTGGACTTCCTTGGCAGAGATTTTTTTGACGAGTCCCGCCGTCGCAGTTCCCTTTATTCGGGCATAATCGCCAACGACAAGCGGTCGTTCCTCGGTTTTCTGCACAGGGGCAGCAGCTGATTTAGCCGCAGTACTTTTCTGAGCCTTAGCCTCGCCCTTCTTCTCTTTTCTGCGTTTTATCTTTTCCATCTGGCGCTGTATGCGTTCTTCCATTGCAGCCTCGTCGATGGAAAGCAGTTCTTCCTTGAATTCCGTATGCTGTTTGCGGATAGAACGGGTACGTTCCTTCTCCGCCTGCGCTTCTTTTATCTCGCGAATGGTCTGTTCGATGCGAGCATTTGCTTTTTGCAGAAGTTCCTCAGCCTCAGCCTTTGCCTTCGCAATGATTTCGCGCTTCTGCTGTTGCAACTTGCCCACCTCCTGTTCGTAGCGTTCGATGGTCTGATCCATCTGTTTCTCCTGCGAGTGGATGACCTGACGTTTCTGTTCCCAGTAACGTTTATCGCGAACAATGTCCTGCAGGTATTTGTCAGAATTGATATAATCCTTGCCAACGATTTCCGAAGCGTCAGCAATCACATCCTCGGGCAGACCAATCTTACGAGCAATCTCCACGGCAAACGAACTGCCCGGGTTGCCAATCTGAAGTTGGAATAGCGGTTGCATCTGCTGACGGTCGTACAGCATGGCACCATTCACTATTCCGTCGGTATTCTGTGCCAGAAGTTTCAGGTTCTGATAGTGGGTGGTGATTACTCCGAAAGCCTTGTGCTGATTGAAACGTTTCAGCACCGCCTCAGCAATAGCGCCACCGATTTGCGGTTCTGTGCCGCCTCCGAATTCGTCAATGAGTATGAGCGAACGTCCGTCAGCATTCTTCATCATGTATTTCATATTATAAAGATGTGAAGAATACGTGGAGAGGTCGTCTTCAATCGACTGTTCGTCGCCTATGTCGATAAAAATGTTGCTGAAGATGCCAGCCACACTGCTCTTTGCCATCGGCACTGGCAATCCGCACTGCAGCATATACTGTAGGAGTCCGACGGTTTTCAGGCATACCGACTTACCTCCTGCATTCGGTCCAGAGATGAGCAGTATGCGGTTCTGACTGTTCAGCAGGATGTCGAGCGGCACCACTTTCTTGCCCTCCGCCTTGAGTTTCATCTGCAGGAGCGGATGCACGGCAATGCTCCAGTCGATGTGCTGTTTGTCGGAAATGGTGGGTTGCAAACTGTCTGTGCGACGTGCGAACCTTGCCTTAGAGATGATGAAATCGATGTCGGCAAGAAATTCGTAGCTATAAAGGATTTCGTTCACCTCGGGACGAATGGAATCGGTAAACTCCAGCAGGATGCGTTTTATCTCATGGCGCTCGTCAGCCTCCAGCTCGCGTATGCGGTTGTTTGCTTCAACCACCTCTGCCGGTTCTATGTAAACGGTGCGCCCTGTGTCGGACTCGTCATGCACGATGCCGCGAATTTTCCTCTTCATGGCAGGAGCCACAGGAATCACGAGGCGTCCGTCGCGCAGCGTAGGAGCAATGTCCTTATCCACGAGTCCTTCGCTCTTTGCCGACTTCATAATGCCTGAAAGGATGCGCGAAATGCTGCCGGCGGTCTGTGCCAGTTCGCGACGTATGCTTGCCAGTGCAGGCGAAGCAGAATCTTTTACGTTTCCGAACTTGTCAAGAATCTGATCAATGCGCTTCACGAGTCCCGGATAGGTCACTATGCCGTCGCTCAAGGCATGAAGCAAGGGGTACTTATACACAACGTTCTCGTCCTCCACAGCCTCCTCGCCATTGTCGGTTTTTCGTAGGAAAGCCACAATGAGCATGATGGTCTGGAGCGAGCGCTGCAAATCGAACAACTGCTGCACATCGAGGAAAGTGTTCTCAATGCGGATGTGTTTCAAGGCACTGCGCACGTCAAAGAAATTCTGGCTCGGAAACTCTTCCTCCTGCATCACCTTCACCATCTCCATCGTCTGTCCCACGCAGCGCTTTATCTCTGCCGCATCGGTCATCATCTCCATCTGCCCTATCCGTTCCCGACCCAATTCACACAGACAAGCCTCCGACAAGAGTTCGCGGACTTTGTCGAAACCGATTTTCTGCTCGAAATTCTTTGGGTATATCATTGCCTTTCTTAAAAACATTGCAAATTTATAACTAAATAACGACATAAGAAAAAAAATAAATAATTACCTTTGTCGGCGAAATAGAATTTTATCATAATCATATAATAAACTATGAGTACAAAACAGAAACGATTTTTCCTTTCGGAAGACGAAATTCCACGCCAGTGGTACAACATTCAGGCAGACATGGTCAACAAGCCAATGCCTCCACTCAACCCAGTTACAAAAGAAGCGCTGAAACCGGAAGACCTCTTCCCTGTGTTCGCAGAGGAACTCTGTCGTCAGGAACTCGACCAGGAACATGCTTGGATTGACATTCCTGAGGAAGTGCGCGACATGTACAAATACTACCGCTCTACCCCACTTGTTCGTGCTTACGGACTTGAGGAGGCACTCGGCACTCCTGCCCACATCTATTTCAAGAACGAAAGCGTATCGCCTGTAGGCAGCCACAAACTCAACTCGGCTCTGGCTCAGGCATACTACTGCAAGAAGCAGGGCGTGACAAACATCACTACCGAGACAGGTGCCGGCCAGTGGGGAGCAGCCCTCAGCTACGCAGCTAAGGTGTTCGGACTCGAAGCAGCCGTTTATCAGGTGAAAATCTCCTACAACCAGAAGCCATACCGTCGCAGCATCATGCAGACATACGGAGCACAGGTGACTGCTTCGCCTTCTATGTCAACAAAGGCAGGACGCAAGATTCTGACCGACGATCCGAACAACCAGGGTTCGCTCGGTACAGCCATTTCAGAGGCTATCGAACTCGCCATGAGCACTCCGAACTGCAAATACACACTCGGTTCTGTGCTCAGCCACGTAACCCTCCACCAGACTGTCATCGGTCTTGAGGCTGAAAAGCAGATGCAGAAGGCAGGTGAATACCCCGACATCGTAATCGGCTGTTTCGGTGGCGGTTCAAACTTCGGAGGCATCTCCTTCCCATTCATGCGTCACAACATTCTCGAAGGAAAGAAGACCCGTTTTATCGCTGCAGAACCAGCCAGTTGTCCGAAGCTCACCCACGGAGTATTCCAGTACGACTTCGGTGACGTAGCAGGCTATACTCCGCTGCTTCCTATGTACACCTTGGGACACAATTTCATGCCAGCTAACATCCACGCAGGCGGACTCCGCTACCACGGTGCAGGTGTCATCGTAAGCCAGTTGCTCAAGGACAAGCTGATGGAAGCAGTTGACATCAAGCAACTCGAATCGTTCGAGGCAGGCACACTCTTCGCAAAGGCAGAAGGCATCATCCCAGCACCGGAAAGTTGCCACGCCATCGCAGCAACCATCAACGAAGCAAAGAAGTGCAAGGAGACAGGCGAAGAAAAGGTAATCCTCTTCAACCTCTCAGGTCACGGACTCATCGACATGGCAGCCTACGACCAATACCTCTCTGGTTCGCTCCAGAACTACGAGTTCACCGACGAAGACGTTGCCGAAAATCTCAAGAAAATCGAGAAGTACGTGTAATTTTTCTCGAAATATATTAATAAATAATGAGAAGCGGATTTCGCTTCTCATTATTTTTTTCATAGTACGACGCTATTTACAAAAACTTGGAAGTGATTCCCTTCTTTGACAGTTTGACTTCTTCGGGAGTTCCGGTGACGACGACGGTGCCGCCGGCAGCTCCGCCTTCAGGTCCCATGTCGATGATGTAGTCAGCCTGATTGATTACATCAAGATTGTGTTCGATGATTATAACCGTATTGCCTTTATCGACAAGACGTGTGAGCACATCCATCAGTATGCGGATGTCCTCGAAGTGCAGACCGGTTGTCGGTTCGTCGAGGATATAAAGGGTCTTGCCCGTGTCGCGCTTCGACAGTTCGGTAGCCAGTTTCACGCGCTGACTCTCACCGCCCGACAAAGTGGTAGAAGGCTGACCCAGTTTTATGTAGCCCAAACCGACGTCCTGAATGGTCTTTATCTTAGTGAGAATCTGCGGCTGATTTTCGAAAAACTCCACAGCCTGGTTTATTGTCATGTCGAGCACGTCGGCAATACTCTTTCCTCGGAAACGCACCTCCAGAGTTTCACGGTTGTAACGCTTTCCGCGACACTCCTCACAAGGCACAAGTACGTCGGGCAGGAAGTTCATGGCGATAGTCTTGTAGCCGTTTCCTCCACAGGTTTCGCAGCGTCCGCCCTTCACATTGAACGAGAAGCGACCGGGCTTGTAACCGCGAATCTTCGCCTCCGGCATCTCGATGAAGAGGTTTCGGATGTCGGTGAACACGCCTGTGTAGGTAGCGGGATTGGAACGCGGGGTGCGACCCAGCGGACTCTGGTCCACACTGACCACCTTGTCGATATTCTCCACACCCTCGATACTTTCGTACTCCAGAGGGTCTTTCAGCGAACGGTAGAAGGTCTGCGACAGTATGGGTTGCAGGGTTTCGTTTATAAGAGTAGATTTTCCGCTGCCACTCACACCCGTAACGACAATGAGTCGTCCGAGCGGAAATTCCACAGTCACATTTTTTAGGTTATTACCCTTTGCCCCATGAAGCACAATGCTCTTGCCGTTGCCCTTACGGCGCCGCTCCGGAACAGGAATTGTCTTCTCACCGTTCAGATACTGAGCCGTGAGCGAATGGGTCTTCAGCAGGTCCTGCGGTTTGCCTTGGAACATCACCTCGCCACCGTTTCTGCCCGCCTTCGGTCCCATGTCGATGATGTAGTCGGAATTAAGCATCATATCCTTGTCGTGTTCCACAACCACCACGCTGTTTCCTTCGTCGCGCAGGGTCTTGAGCGACTGTATGAGCCGGTCGTTATCCCTCTGATGCAGTCCGATGCTCGGTTCGTCGAGGATGTACAGCACGTTCACGAGTTTTGCGCCAATCTGAGTGGCAAGACGTATGCGCTGACTCTCGCCGCCCGACAGACTCACGCTACTGCGCCCGAGCGACAGGTAGTCGAGTCCGACATTAAGCAGAAATTCCAGTCGCGAACGAATCTCCTTAATGATTTCCGAAGCCACAGCTTTCTGTTTGCCGGTGAGACGGCTCTCCACACTCTGAGTCCATTCGTACAGGGTCTTCAGGTCCATGCACGAGAGTTCGTAGATATTCTTTCCGTCGATGCGGAAGTTGAGAGCCTCCTGATTCAGGCGTGCACCATGACAGAGCGGACACTCCGTAACGCTGTCGAACGAATCAGCCCATTTCTGTGCCGAAGCGGAAGTCTCAGCATCGCGCAACTGACGAATATATCGCGCCAGTCCTTCGTATTCTGTATAGTAATCGCTGCTGGTATGAATGAGTTCAGCCTTGATGCAGATGCGCTCCTGACGCCCGTAGATTATCTCCCGTATAGCATCGTCGTCCATATCCTTTATCGGAGTGTTCAGGTCGTAATCGTGAGCCGCCAGCACAGCCTCTATCTGCCAGAAGATAAACGCCTTCTTCATCTTTCCGAGTGGAGCCAAAGCACCCTCAGCCACCGACAGATTGCGGTCGGGAATAATCTTGTCCTCGTCAATCAGACTCACCATGCCCAGTCCTTTGCAATGCGGGCAGGCACCCTGTGGCGAATTGAACGAGAAGTTGTTCGGAGCCGGTTCGTGATAGCAGAGTCCTGTCGTCGGACACATCAGCTGCTTCGAGTAGTACTTCAGTTCCTCGCTCCCCTGTTCGGCAACCATAATCTGACCCTCACCCATCTTCATAGCCTGTTCCAGACTCTTCTTCAGGCGTTCCCCGTCCTTACTGTTCACAGCCAGTTTATCCACAACCACCTCAATATTGTGAGTCTTATATCGGTCCACTTTCATGCCGGGCGTCACCTCCACAATCTCACCATCGACACGTGCCCAGAGGAACCCCTTCTTCTGAATATTCTCGAATAGTTCGCGATAGTGGCCCTTACGGCTTCTGACCATCGGAGCAAGAATATAGATGCGCTTGCCGTCGTAATTATCCAGAATAAGCTGCTGAATCTGCTCCTCGGTGTATTTCACCATCTTCTCGCCCGTAACATAACTGAAAGCCTCACCGGCACGGGCAAAGAGCAGTCGCAGGTAATCGTAAATCTCCGTAACCGTACCCACCGTCGAACGCGGATTCTTGTTTACCGTCTTCTGTTCTATACTGATTACAGGTGACAGACCCGTTATCTTATCCACGTCGGGGCGCTCTATGTTTCCAAGGAAATTCCTTACGTAGGCAGAAAACGTCTCGATATAGCGGCGCTGCCCCTCTGCAAAGAGTGTGTCGAAGGCAAGAGATGACTTTCCGCTGCCGCTCAGACCCGTAATCACGGTCAGGCTGTTGCGCGGAATGGTTACGTCCACGTCCTTTAGGTTGTGAACTCTCGCACCCTCAATCCGTATTTCGTTTTGCTGATTAGTTGTTTGTGTTTCCATCTGTTTCTTCATCCGAAGTATATCCCTTCAACACATTTATAGCCTTCTTTATCTTATACGCAACACCGTCGCTACCCTCGCCTACGAGGTTAATGAAATACACGCCGTCTTTTGCAGGTTTTCCACCAATATATCCGTCCCAGATGCAGAGTTTGTTTCCGCTCGACTGCTCATGGTTTTGAGCCTGAGCCAGATTACAGCTTGCTATTTTCTTTCCCCATCGGTTGAAGAAAACAGCCTCAAGCCTCACAATCGACTTACACGTCACGAACAGATAATCGTTCCTGCCATCGCCATTCGGAGAAATGCCGTCAGGGCAAGTAAGCGATGACTCTGGAATGGTAAACGTGATAGGGTCAAGGTCGTCCACATCGACTGGCGTTCCGCCCAAGTCGTAAGTATAAGAGAAACGCACGCTATAAGTACCCGTTTCGCTGATGTCGAACGAAGTGTTCTCGTCGTTTCTACGCACAAGCAGGTTTTCCTGTCCCGACACAATCTTACTCAGGCGCCATTCGTAATAAATGGTATAACCACTGGTATTCGTCATCTGCGAATTGCAGTCGATATGCAGCGGAGCTTCTTCCGAGAAGGAATCACCGCCCGACACAGATTTCTTCGAGCCGTCCTCCTTCGCATAGTATTCCACAACAGGATCTGCACTCGGCACCACGGTCTGTGCCCATGCAGTTGCAGCCATAAGGCAGAAAAATGATATTGTTATAAGCTGTTTCATCTTCATTTTGGTATTTCGGTGCGAAGATACGAAGATTTTTTAATTTTTAAATTAATAATATTGCACTTTGCTCGCTTATTCGTAATTTTGCACGAAAATAACAAAGACAACATGAAACGTATTCTATTTTCATACCTTTTATTCATTGCAACACTATTCGTTGCCAATGCTCAGGAGTATGTCTGCAACACAGAAAAAATCAACGTCGCTGTCATCATGCCATTCGACCTTGACCACAACGTAAAGAGCACAGAATCAAAGAAAGCCCTCGACTTCTACGAGGGCATACTTATGACTGTCGATTCGTTGAAGAAGGCAGGAGTAAACATCTACGTGCAGGCTCTCGACGAGGGCAGCGCCACCGCCTCAAAGATTCAGTCGGTAGTTCAGCACCCATTCCTGAAAGAAGCTGACGTAATCATCGGTCCGGGACGCGGAGCCGACATCGCTCCCCTCACCACCTTCGCACAGAGCTACCACATTCCACTCGTCGTTCCATTTGCCAACACACTGAATCTGGCTAACGGAAAACCATACGTATTCCAGTGCAACACACAGCACTTCACACACTACGAAAAAGTATTCAAACGTTTCGTAAAGCACCACAGCACTGAAAATGTCCTTTTCGTAGATATGAAAGATCGCAACCAGAAGGAAGCTTTCACAGCAGGATTCACAAAACACCTGCAGGAAAATGCTGTTCCATATAAGTATATTGACTTCTCTGACTTTGACGACAAACTCACAGAGATGCTCGACTCTACTCGCAACAACATCCTCGTCCCTTCTTCTGCATCAGCACATTTCTTCGATATGCTCTGCATGAAACTTGACGACATGAAACTTCTGGACAAGTATCAGTTGCAACTCATCGGAACACCAGAGTGGCAGACTTTCCCCAAGAAGAGCCAAAGCGCCATGTACAAGTACAAGGCTACTTTCTTCACTTCTTTCTACAACAACAACCTGTCATCCCGCACACGTAACTTCATGGAACGTTTCACAAACAACTTCCACCACGAACAGTACGGCAGCTATCCCCGTTACGGAGAAATGGGACACGACATCTCCGCATTCTTCCTAACAGCCATTCAGCGTTACGGTAACAAATTTTTCACTCGCATTCAGCAGCACGACTACAACTCGCTCCAGCTGCCAATGCACTTCGTACGCACAGCTGAAGGCAACGGATTTACAAACCAGGCTACCTACATTATATATTATAGGAATACCGGAGACGTTATTCTCAGCACATTCTAAACCTCTCTGAAAATTCTAATGAGTAAGTTCTTGCGCACATATCTCCTGCTGACACTCCTGCTTCTCCCTGCTGCCCTGCAGGCACAAGTAGGTGCACACCGTAATGACTTCTCAATCGGTGCCTCTATAGGTTGGAATATGAACCGACGCAACTTCGTTCCAAGTATCAAACAGAGTTATAAGCAATCACCCATCATTGGTTTTACAGCACGATACATCTGCGAAAAGTACTTTACTTGTATTGCCGGCGTGCAGGCAGAAGTAAACTACAACAACATGGGATGGAAAGAAAAGATTGAAGACGGATCGAACAACACCTACTCTCGCGATTTGCACTACATCGAAGTACCTATCCTTATGCAGATGGGATGGGGTCGCGAACTGCGCGGATTCAAATTCGTCTTCATGGCAGGTCCACAGTTCGGTTTCCTCATTGGCGACGAAGCCCACTACGGTGGAGACCCTTGGAACACCAGCAACCGTCCACAACATGTCGTTCACCAATACGACCACGCCCCAGACCGCAAGTTCGACTACGGTATAGCAGCCGGTCTTGGTGTAGAAATATCCAGCAGCATAGGACATTTTATCGTCGATGGACGCTACTATTATGGACTTGGCGACGGATACGACAATAGTAAGAAAGGATACTTCTCAAGGTCTGCAAATCAAACTATACAAATCAAATTGACCTATCTTTTCGACCTAATTAAGACAAAAAATTGCGTTCGCAAATAAAAAAGTTCAAAAATATTTGGAGGTAATAAATAAATCCTATACATTTGCAAGTGAACAATCGAACATTGAAATACTAAGAGTCGGGGATCAAGGATAGATCGGGATACTCATCAAATTATTACTGAAAACCGAGAACGCATTTAACCAATGGCGGGCCACGCCACTGTCGCCAGGTCTTCGAGCCTGGAGTTTCGGCAGAAACGGTAACTCTTCGAGTCGGTGGATTACAAAGGTTAAAGTAGCACTCAAATCTTATCATACTCGGAGTTTCATCACATCTCCTCCCCGACCCTCTCTATACAAAACAAGGAAGCACTCAACCGAATGCTTCCTTGTTTGCGTTTTTAGGCACACAATAATATTGTACATCTTTTTTTCCTGAAAATATATCTTCATTCCAAACAAATACCTTTACATTTGCAGATATAAATTTAATAAGCAATGAAAAAACTAACCTTTTCTTTCTTGTTGGCAACAACTTTAATAGGTGGCTCAGCAAACGTTATGGCAATGAATACTCCTGAGGTTACTTGGGACCGTCATAGCCTTATTATGAATGGCAAACGTGTATGTCCTGTTATGGGTGAAATACATTATTCCCGTATTCCTGCGGATGAATGGGCTGAGGAAGTGCACAAGATGAAAGAAGGCGGGGTAACGGTTATCGCCACTTATGTATTCTGGAACCATGTAGAAGAACAGGAAGGAGTGTTCAACTGGAGCGGACAGCGTGACTTACGACGTTTCCTTGAAGTATGCAAGAACGAAGAGATGCCTGTAATCCTGCGCATCGGTCCGTTCTGTCATGGTGAAGTGCGTAATGGTGGTATTCCGGACTGGATGTTTCATAAGGGCTGCAAATTGCGCTCACTCGACAAGACGTTCCTTTCTTACGTAGATAAACTCTATCGTCAGATTTTTTCGCAGACTATAGGACTGCAATGGAAAGACGGCGGACCGCTGCTTGCCTGTCAGTTCGATAACGAATATCGTGGTTCGGGCGATTATCTTATGGCACTTAAAAAGATTGCACTTAAGATAGGTTTCGACCTACCGTTCTATACTCGTACCGGTTGGCCACAACTGTCTAAGCCTGTTCCGTTCGGAGAGATGATTCCACTCTATGGCGACTATGCCGATGGCTTCTGGGATAAAGAGTTAAGCGAAACATGCGGCAACTACTACAAGGCATTTAACTTTAAAGGTTTCCGCAGTTCGACTGCTATCGGTACTGACCTTTTGGGGAAGCAGGAGGAAAAGGTAAACAAAGGTGACGAGGATTATCCTTATTTCACCTGTGAGTTGGGTGGCGGTATGGTTACAGCATATCATCGTCGTCCGTATATCTATGCAGACGACTGCTATTCACTTGCTGTCGTAAAACTGGGTTCTGGTTCCAACCTCTTAGGATACTACATGTATCACGGAGGTACTAATCCTGAGAGTCAGACAGGCATCACTCTGAACGAGACGCAACGCACTCTTGGTACAGCAAACAACGACCTACCAGTAAAGACCTACGATTTCCAGTGTCCACTTGGAGAATTCGGACAGACATACCCTCAGTATTATCGTTTGCGTCCGCTCCACATATTTATGAAGGACTATGCAGAACAGCTTGCTCCGATGGAGGCTACATTCCCTTCTAAACAGGACTTGAAGAAAGGTGACGACACAGAACTGCGTTGGTCTTACCGTTCGAAGGATGGTTGCGGATTTATCTTCGTAAACAACTACGAACGTCTGCAGAACCTCTCAGCAAAGAAGAATATTCAATTGGCTGCCTGTGGAGTGACACTTCCGAAACTGACTATTCCTGCTGGAACAATGGCAATTTTCCCAATCAATATCGACGGAATTAAGTATGCCACAGCCCAAATCGTAGCAAAACGTGACGGAAAGATTTATATGATGCAGGTGAATGGCATTCCTTCTACTATCGTAATGCAAAATGGCAAGACTCTGAAGAACGTAAAACCAAAGGGCTTAGAAAAACCTGTTTACGAGAATATCTATCTGCTTACACAGCAAGAGGCAGAAATGTTCGGACTCCCTGCTATTGCTCACGAAGATATGGGATTCAAAGCCACTTGTGTTAAGCAAAAGGAAGCGGGCGCACTTCGCACAATAGTAAAGGGTAAGGCAAAGGTTGCTGAAGCACCAAGTGAAGAAGATTGGCAGACTGCAGCCGTATATAAAATTACAGTTCCAGGTGCAGCTATTGCAAATGGGAAAAATCTTCTTAGTATCACATACCAGGGAGACTGTGCCCGACTCTATGCAAACGGAAAACTCATTGCAGACAACTTCCAGTATGGACGTCCATTTCTCTTAGGTCTCTGGCGTCTGCCTAAAGACTGTACAGAATTGGAACTGCGTATCATGCCTTGGCAAGCAAATGCTCCAATCTACATGCCTCGTGAAGCAGACAAAACTCCTGGGGAAAGTATAAAGAAGGTAGAAGTAGCATATTTCTAAATCTTATATTTATGTCCACAATGCTTAGTATCTTATATTCATGACTTATGAACTTATGTTCAAGGCTTATGAACATGTGTTCACAAGTTATGAACATAGATTTGTAGGCGTAGAAAAAGAAAAATGTACGAGGAAGAAAAGAAATTTGTGCGAGGAAGAAAAAAGATGTCTCTAATTCTCGAATTGCCACTTCGTTCTCGCTTTCCGCTCGCGAGGCCATCGGCGTTCTTGATAACAAAAAAGAAACAGGCTTCAAATGCTTGAAGTCTGTTTCTTTCAGTTGGGATACCCGGGCTCGAACCAGGAATAACAGGACCAGAATCTGTTGTGTTGCCAATTACACCATATCCCAATTTTTGTATGCCTAAAAAGCGGCTTACGAGTGCAACTCCCCTGAATTGCGGTGCAAAGGTAGTGCAAATGGAGCGAACTACAAAATAAAATGGCGAAAATTTTATTTTTACTCCCCTACTAATGCGTTTTTTTATCCTCTGTGCTGTTTTCTTTGATATTTTTATGTACTTTTGCGTTCAAATTAGAAAGAAAATGGAACGTCCACTAATATTGATAAGTAACGACGATGGTGTGCAGGCAAAGGGACTCTATGCCCTAATAGACATGGTGAAGAAGTTTGGCGATGTGTTTGTGGTGGCTCCCAACGGAGCCCGAAGCGGAGCCTCTATGTCGATCAGTTCGCACACTCCCGTGAGAAACAAACTGATAAAGGAGGAAGATGGAGTGACCATCTGGTCGTGTAGCGGAACACCTATCGACTGCGTGAAGATGGCTTTCGAGGTGCTCCTACCCCGCCGTCCCGACATTGTGCTGGGAGGCATCAATCACGGAAATAACTGTGCCATAAATGCTCACTACTCCGGCACGATGAGTGTGGCTATCGAGGGCTGTATAAAATATGTGCCTTCTGCTGCCATTTCAAGCGGTTATCTGGACGAAGATGCCAATTTCGAAGCTATGAGACCAGTAGTGGAACGAATCGTGGAATACCTCCTCAGAGAAGGTCTGCCTGAGGGTGTTTGTCTGAATGTGAACACTCCTCCACGCGATGAGTTCAAGGGGATAAAAATTGCAAAGATGGGTATGGGCGACTGGCACGACGAATGGCAGGAGATGGTTCACCCACACAACTGGAAATATTACTGGATTGCAGGCTATTACGCTCCTATCGACCCTCACGACGAAACAACAGACACTTGGGCTTACGAGCACGGATATGTGGCTATAACTCCAATACAGTTGGATTCTACTGCCTATAGCGCTTTCCAAAGGTTGGAGGAGTTGAAAATTGACAATTGATAATTGATAATCCGACGGCGGAACCGTCGAACACGAGAAAGAAAAAAGGCAAATTAATGAGGTATTATCTGATAGCTGGCGAGGCATCGGGCGATTTGCACGGAAGCAATCTGATGCTGGTACTCAAGGCACAAGATGCGGAGGCTGACTTCCGTTTCATTGGCGGTGAGAAGATGCTGGCTGTGGGCGGAACTCTGCTGAAGCACTATAAGGAAATGGCATACATGGGAATCATTCCTGTGTTGCTCCACCTCCGCACTATCATGCGGAATATGGCTCTTTGCAAGCAGGACATAATGGAGTGGAAACCCGATGTGGTAATACTGATAGACTATCCCGGATTCAACCTGAAAATAGCCAATTTCGTTCACAAGCAAGGCATTTGTCCTGTGTTCTACTATATAAGTCCAAAGATATGGGCTTGGAAGGAACACAGAATCAAGGATATAAGAAGAGACGTGGATGAGTTGTTCTCTATCCTGCCTTTCGAAGTAGAGTGGTTTGCAAAACGCAACTACCCTATCCATTATGTGGGAAATCCTTGTGTGGATGCGATATTTAAGGAGGGGGAGAATGGGCAAGATGGGCTGAACGGACTGAATGGGCGAAATGGGGCTAATGGGCAGGATGAGCTGGATGGCGGGAAGCCAGTAATTGCCATTCTGGCAGGTTCGAGACGGCAGGAAATCAAGGATAATCTAAGCAAGATGCTTAGTGCTGCAAGCCGTTGCGGAGACTATAAACTGGTGATTGCAGGGGCTCCAAACATAGAACTGGATTACTACAAGCAGTTCATGCCTGAAGGCATTGATGCGGAAGTGCGATTCGGACAGACATACAGTATTCTGCGAAGTGCCACAGCTGCTCTCGTAACTTCAGGTACTGCAACTCTGGAAACTGCCATTCTGAGGGTGCCACAGGTAGTGTGCTACTACATGAGAATGGGACGGCTTGTGTCTTTTGTCAGGAAGTTCATCATTCATGTGCCATTTATCTCGCTGGTGAACCTTGTAGCAGGCAAGGAAATTGTGACAGAACTGGTAGCCGACGGAATGACTGAGGAGAACACAGAACGCTGTCTGAAGGAGATTTTGCCTGGTGGCAACAGACGACAGCAGATGCTGGAAGACTACGAAGAAATGAACCGAATACTAGGTGGTCCCGGAGCATCAAAACGAGCTGCCGAGGAAATGATTAAAATATTAAAAAAGGGGAGTTAAGGAGGAGTTAAAGTGAAGTTAAGGAGAAGTTAACTCCAAGAAATTAAAATAATTATGGAATTTAAAAAAGGCTATACTTTAGAAGAGATGAAAGAACTGTACAAGTGGTTCGACGAACAAAAATATGAGAATTCCATCGACATGGGTCATGGAATAAAAGTGAATGATGTGAAGACTTTGGTTGAGGGTTCGCGAACTGTTGCTTTCGCAAAGCCCGAAAACCCCACATACTCAGGACAATTACGTTTCCTGTTCAATGTAAGAGAAGCTCTTATAGAACAAGGAAAGGTAATTGAAAACTGACTATTCGACGGGAAAACCGTCGAACTCCATATTTACACTAATCCGTTGAGTTGCTTGTTGAGTGCCTGCAATTCGTTGCGGACATTCGTCAGACGATTCACAATGTCAACTGTTGACTTAACCTGTTTTCCTCGCGACTTGATGGCATCGCGAGCTCCCTGGAGGGTAAGTCCGCGAACTTTTACGAGGTTATAGACTATTTCAACCTGTTCAACATCTTCTTTGGAGTACTGACGAATTCCTCTACCACCCTTCTCTGGCTTAATGTTTGGGAATTCTTTTTCCCAATAGCGCAAAAGAGTTTCTGAGACATTGAACATCTGTGCCACCTCGCTTATGGAGTAGTACAGTTTGATTTCTTTGTTTAAGTTGAGAGCCATATGTGTTTAGTTGAGAGTTGAGAGTTAGGCTTCTGGGATATTTTTCAGAATTTCGAGGATGAAGCTGTAGAACTTCTGAACAGTCTGAATGTTTACCCGTTCGTCTGGAGTATGAATGGCAAGTTGGGTTGGTCCGAAACTAACCATATCCATTTCTGGATATTTTGCGCCAATGATGCCACATTCGAGACCTGCATGACAAGCACCTACCACAGGACGATTGCCAAAGAGGCGTTCGTATATCTGAACCATAATATCCACAAGACGGCTTGAAGGATTGGGTTGCCAGCCACTATAGGCTCCTTCGAGCGACACATGCATGCCTGCCATAGAGAAACAAGCCAACAGACCATTACAGAGATATTGTTTCATGCTGTCTTGAGAAGAACGAGCAAGGAGGCTTACCTTTGCCTTACCTTCGTCAATATCCACAATTGAGAGGTTGCAGGATGTCTCTACAAGATCAGGAATAGTCGGTATGTAGCGAAGCACTCCATCGTGACAAGTCATCAGAGCATTGATGAGATTCTCCTGAATTTCAACAGGAACAACAGTCTGAGGCATATCGCAAGGAGTTGCTCCAAACTCTATGTCCTTGCCTTCTACATCACGATATTCTGCATTGAATGTATCAAGACATTTAGTAACAAGGTCGAGGAAAGCCTGCTGATCCTTTTGTGGAACTACCACAATAGCCTCACAATCGCGAGGTATAGCATTGAGCATATTACCTCCATGCATGCTACTTAGCAGAGCTATACGCATATTTACGGCAGCAAAGAGGAAACGAGCCATCAGTTTGTTGGCATTAGCATAACCCTTATGAATCTCAATACCAGAGTGGCCTCCATGCAGATGTTTTACAGAAACATTGTATGCCAGCATACCATCTGGTTCTACATTCATAGGCTGATACTGCATGTCTGCATACACATCTTCACCTCCTGCACAACCAATGGTGATTTCACCTTCCATTTCGGAATCGAGATTAAGCAGGTATTTGCTTTTCAGTACTCCTGCCTTAAGACCGAAAGCACCTTCCATGCCTGTCTCCTCGTCGCGAGTGATGAGTATCTCGAGAGGTCCATGTTCTACGGTTTCATCCTCGATGATAGCCATAGCTGCTGCAACTCCCATACCATCATCAGCTCCAAGAGTAGTGTTGCGAGCTGTTACCCACTCACCATCTACATAGGCTTCAATCGGATCGGTTTCGAAGTTGTGGTTTGACTCCTTTGTCTTCTGAGGAACCATATCCATATGAGCCTGCAGGAGTGTGATTGCACGTTTTTCGTAACCTGGAGTAGCTGCCTTACGGATAAGTACATTGCCAGCCTCATCTATCTGTGCTTCAGCACCATGAGACTGAGCAAAATCTGCTATGAACTGTGCTACTCGCTGAGTTTTGCCAGAAGGACGAGGAATCTGTGTGAGGCTATAGAAATTGCGCCAAACAACTTGTGGGGTTAAATCTTTTACTTCCATAATGTATAATGTATTAGTTTAATGTCTTTTCAATGTTTATCTGCTGCGACGAATTCCCAACATTGCAAGAGAATATATTCCCAGCAACGGAATGAGAGCTGTCTGCACGGTATGTACTATAAGTACGAAGGCTACAGCATCTGTAGCAGCTGCTCCATAAAGTACTAGTATTGTCTTCACGGCAAAATGCCAAGGACCTGCTCCGTTTGGCGTAGGCACTATAACAGATATGCTGCCTACAATGAAACTGACAACTGCTACTGTCAGTCCCATGCTACTTATAAAGGCAAAGGCAGGAAATGTGAATGCATAATGCAGGAAGTAGCAAACCCATATCATTACTGAGTAGAATGCCAACAGAGGTTTATTTCTCACTCCTCGCAAGGACATAATGCCTTCTTTCACATTTTCAAGTGTTTGCCATAGTCCTGAAAGTATGCGAACCTTACGAAGTGAATACCACAGGAACAGCAAAGTGACTATGAGACAGAGGATTGTCACTATATATCCAGTAGTTGTGAAACTATTGAGGAAACCAACAATATCTGTGCCTGTAGCATCAAAGAAACGAAGGAACACTTTCAACTGACTGAGCATGACACAAAGAGCAAAAAGAAGCAGCAAGGCAGAGTCGATAATTCGTTCTGTAACTACTGTTCCGAAAGCCTTGGAGAATGATGTGCCATCATATTTAGAGAGGATAGCACAACGAGTGAACTCACCACTTCGGGGAATAATCAAACTGGATGCATAGGAGATGAATACTCCATGAATGCAATCGGAGAGACGAGGATTCTCACCAAGTGGTTCGAGAGATTGTTTCCAACGTAAAGCACGGAATATCTGAGCAGCTATGCCAAAGACAAGCGAGAAAAGCAACCACCCCCATTTCACATCATTGACAAAAGTCTGGCGAAATGCAGAGAAGTCGAAATCGCGATACATCCAATACAGAATGCCGCCACCCAGTAAGAACGGGATGACAATGTTTATAGTCTTCTTTATAGATGCATTACTCATTTTTCCACATGTAAAGGCAGGAGAAGAGACGGAAATGGATTAGATTTTTTGCATTGTTCCAACTTAACCGTACCTTTGCACCACAAAGGTACATATTTTTATTTTAATGAATAGCGTAAAGCCAAAGAAGTTTTTAGGTCAGCACTTTTTAACTGATCTGCAAATAGCAAGCAAGATAGCTGACACAGTAGATGCATGTCCCTCCATTCCGGTACTGGAGGTAGGTCCGGGCATGGGTGTGCTTACACAATTTCTGATGAAAAAAGACAGAAAACTAAAGGTTGTGGAGATAGACAGAGAATCGGTTCCATACCTGCAGGAACACTTCCCCACTCTAAAAGATGACATTATCGAAGCAGATTTCTTGCAGTTGGACTTGAAAAATGTATTCGATGGCAAGCCTTTCGTACTTACAGGAAATTATCCTTACAACATATCGAGCCAGATTTTCTTTCATATGCTGGAACACAAGGATTTAGTTCCTTGCTGTACAGGTATGATTCAGAAGGAAGTGGCAGAAAGAATCGCTGCAAAACCTGGTTCGAAGGCATATGGAGTACTGAGCATTCTGATTCAGGCTTGGTACGATGTAGAGTATCTCTTCACAGTACACGAACATGTGTTCAACCCGCCACCAAAGGTGAAGAGTGCCGTAATATGCATGAAACGCAATGGAGCTGCTTCGCTGGGATGTAACGAACAACTGTTCCGCAAAATCGTAAAGACTGTGTTCACAATGAGAAGAAAGATGATGCGAAACGGAATGAAACAAATCCTTCCAAAGGATTGTCCTCTGCTGGAGAACGAGATTTTCAACCGCAGACCTGAACAGTTGTCTGTTGCTGAGTATGTGGAACTAACTAATAGAGTTGAGAGGGAGTTAGGAGTTAGGAGTTAATAGTTGAGAGTTAGATTCTGCTAACTTCTTTTACTCCACTTACTTTTGACAATGCAGAGATTAGGGTACGAGCTCCTTTTCGATTATGCACATATACCTGAACAGTACAATCAAAAAGTCCATCTTTGCAATCTACTTTAAGATTGCTGATGTTTATGTCGTTTACCTCTGAGATAACCTTTGTAATTCCAAACAGAATTCCCTTGTTGTCTATACCCTTTATGTTTATATCTACTGGGAACTCTGCATTCTCACTTGTAGCCCAACGAGCACTAAGAACACGATTGCCGTGAGTTGACTTCAAAATAGGAGTTTCGGAACATTGAACCTTATGAATAACTATTTGATTATCATCGTCGATATACCCCATTATATCGTCCCCTGGTATAGGTCGGCAACACTCGGACAAATGGTATTGAGTCTTAAGTGATTCGTCAGTAAGGACAATAGTTTTCTTGCGATCTATTTTTTCTACAGGCTGGTCAAGAGGCACATCCTCATTCTTATTTCCAAACGAAAATAAACGTTTCCAACTCTGTGATTTCTTTTCCTTCAGCTGGTTCAAATCTGCAGCTCCCAACTGAACCTTTCCCTGTCCAATAGCAATAAAGAGTTGGTCTGGCTTGCGGAAATCGTGCAACTTACACAACTTATCATACACAGTACTATCGATAGCTATGTCGTTTTCACTCATGAAGAGTTTGAATATCTCTTCACCCTTACGACTTGCATCGCGTTCCTCGCGTCGTAGGATAGCAAGTATCTTTGTGGTTGCCTTTGCTGTAGTAGCATAGGAGAGCCATTCACGGGTAGGATGAGCAGACTTGGAAGTAAGGATTTCCACCTGATCTCCACTCTGAAGCTGATGACTTATTGGCACCAGTTTATGATTTACCTTAGCACCAATACAATGGCTACCTACGAAGGTGTGGATAGTGAAAGCAAAGTCAAGAGTAGTACTACCAGCCGGCATAGTACGCAGTTCACCTTTTGGCGTAAATACGAAAATCTCACTGGCAAACAGATTCAACTTGATAGTGTCAAGGAAGTCCATAGCGTCCGGTTGTGGGTCGTCAAGGATTTCCTTAATTGTGGTAAGCCATTTATCCAACTCTAGTTCTGCAGTAGTCTCCGTCTTCTCACCTTCCTTATATTTCCAATGGGCAGCAAGTCCCTTTTCTGCTATCTCATCCATTCGCTGAGAACGAATCTGAACCTCTATCCACTCACCCTTTGGAGACATCAGAGTGACATGAAGTGCCTGATAACCATTAGCCTTAGGATGACTTACCCAGTCGCGCAAACGATCCGGATGAGAAGTGTAAATTTTACAGAGTCCCACATATATATCGAAACATTCATTCAGTTCGTCAGCCTCTATTTTCGGAGTAAATATAATACGTACAGCAAGAATGTCATAAACCTCCTCGAAGGTAATATGCTTTGTCTGCATCTTACGCCATATAGAATAAGGACTCTTTACGCGCTGAATAATCTGATAATCTAGTCCTATAGCGTCAAGCTGCTTACGTATTGGAGCAGTAAAGGTGTCGAAGATAGTGTTACGTTCTGCCTCAGTATCAGCCAGTTTACTCACAATGGCTTCATACTCATCAGGATGTTCATACTTAAAACTTAGGTCTTCCAACTCACCTTTTATCTTGTTAAGACCAAGGCGATTTGCAAGAGGTGCATAAATATACAGCGTTTCTCCTGCAATTTTATATCGTTTATTTGGAGCCTGAGCACCAAGTGTGCGCATGTTATGAAGGCGGTCTGCTATCTTAATAAGGATAACACGGATATCATCACTCATCGTGAGCAGGAGTTTCTTGAAGTTTTCTGCCTGAGCTGAAGCATGGTCACCAAAGATACCTCCTGAAATCTTTGTAAGTCCGTCAACAATCTGAGCTATCTTCGGACCAAACATATTCTCTATGTCCTCAACAGTATAATCTGTGTCTTCTACTACATCATGAAGCAAAGCAGAACATATAGAGGTGCTACCAAGTCCTATCTCGGAACTGACAATACGAGCTACTGCCAGTGGGTGCATAATATATGGTTCACCTGAAAGACGACGCACACCTTTATGAGCATGCTTGGCAAAATTGAAAGCCTTCGTGATGATATCGACTTTCTTTCTGTGTTTTGTTGCTAAGTAAGAATCGATAAGACACTGAAATGATTCTTCAACCATCTTATCTTCTTGTTCTGGCGTAAGTTTATACTCGTCTTCCATAGGAACTAATTTATTATTCTAAAAATTCAGACTACACTGTAAACCGTATCTGTTCACGTTCATCCCACTACCCCTCGCACTATGCCGTTCATTGAATATGGTAGGACGAACTTTCATTGTTAAGTCGCGAGAAATATCGAAGCTGGATAGTTCTGCATCCACATAGGCATCAACTATTGAGAGGAGATATACTCCAATCATGGCAATAATACTTAAGTCGCGATAACGACGAAAGTAGTTTTTCTTTCTTTTAAAAAGATTCTGCAAATACTCAAGACGGCTATCAACGTCATAACCGACAGGAAGGAAATCTTCATAACTCTTGGTATTAGCATCGTTGTCCATGATGTCCTGATAGGCTTGAGAATAGTCACGATACATGGTTCCATTCCACATAAGTGCATATGCACAACCTATAAATCCTCCGTAAATAAGTGGCAGTTTCCAGTATTTACGATTGTAAATCTGTCCAGCACCAGGAAGAACTATTGCCAACCACAGAGCACGTTTTGGATCTGGAATCCAACGTTTTGTGTCTATAACTTGTGTTGCTGTCTGTACATCAGGAGCTGTCAGTTTTATAACATCTGCACCTACGGTATCCACTTCTACAACTCCTTCGTGATCTACAGTACTGATGCTGTCAGATACCTGATTGATATGTACAGAATCGTTTGTCGCTATATGGGTAGTCATTACCGCTGGTTGGGCCACAATACTGTCTATTGTCTGTGCGGACATCTCTACACATACAAACAACATAACAATATATGTCAACAAACGTTTCAACCCCTGTTGGTTTCTTAATTATTCAATATCTTCTGGATAAGAGCTTTCAAATCGTCAGCATTCTTAAACGATAGTGTGAGTTTTCCGCTATTCCCCACTCCAATCGACATCTTTACATTGGCATCCAACGCCTGAGAAAGTTGTCCTCGCATCACTTCAAATTCTTTCGGAAGTGAGACCGGAATGCTTTTGCGAGATGTCTTCATGTCTATTTCGCCTGATTTGATTTTCTTTATAATATCTTCTACCTGACGAACAGAATAGCCTTTCTGCATTACATCACGGAATAGGGCAACCTGAGCCTTAGGGTCTTCAAGAGCCAAGAGTGCACGAGCATGACCAGTATCTATAGTACGATTCTGAAGTGCCACTTGTACAGGAGCTGGCAACTTCAAAAGACGAAGATAGTTGGCTACAGTAGCACGCTTCTTACCAACACGATCACTCAGTTTTTCCTGAGTAAGTCCATAATGATCTATCAGATGCTGGTAAGCAAGTGCAATTTCAAGTGAATTAAGGTCCTGACGCTGAATATTCTCAATCAGAGCCATCTCCATGACATTCTCATCGTCTGCTGTACGGATGTAGGCTGGAATAGTCTTCAGTCCGACCTTCATTGATGCACGCCAACGACGTTCACCTGCAATAATCTGATAGCGACCATTATCGAGTTCTCGTAATGTAATAGGTTGTACGATTCCTATCTCCTCGATAGAGTCTGCCAATTCCTGCAATGTCTCTTCGTCAAATTCGCGACGAGGCTGATTAGGATTAGCATCAATAAGGTTTATATCTATCTCGTTTATGCTTGAAGAACCGCCCGTAGTGATTTCTTCTGTAGAAATCAGAGCATCGAGTCCTCTGCCTAATGCAAATTTCTTTTTTACTGCCATGATTATTTCTTTGCTTTATCTATTTCTTTTGCCAAAGCTATATAGCTCTTTGCACCCGCTGATGATGAGTCGTAGAGGATACAAGGAACTCCGTGACTGGGAGCTTCGCTCAACTTAACATTTCGCTGAATAACTGTCTTGAACACCAAACCCTGGAAATGACGTTTCACCTCGTCATAAATCTGATTGGCAAGGCGAAGGCGAGAGTCGAACATAGTAAGCAGGAATCCTTCTATTTCAAGCCTTGGATTAAGTTTTGTCTTAATTATCTTAATTGTATTCAACAGTTTACTGATTCCCTCAAGTGCAAAATATTCACACTGAACAGGAATAA
The DNA here is from genome assembly GCA_002342585.1 of Prevotellaceae bacterium UBA2448. Classification (GTDB taxonomy): domain Bacteria; phylum Bacteroidota; class Bacteroidia; order Bacteroidales; family Bacteroidaceae; genus Minthosoma. The sequence continues at coordinate 26,636 of DDQG01000005.1, read as the reverse complement.
TAACCGAATCAGCTGCTACAAGAGAGTTTACAGTGATAAGACCTAATGATGGAGAACAGTCGATGAAGATGTAATCATATTCTTTGAGCAACGGATCAAGCACCTTTTTCAATACTTTCTCCCTGTGCTCTATATTTAGCATCTCTATCTCTGCACCAACCAAATCAATATGACTTGGCAGGATGTCAAGTCCGTCAATATCTGATGTGTAAATAGCTTCATGAGGATCAATGCGGCCTACAATACAGTCATATATAGATGCATCTACCTGCTGGATATCAACACCCATACCCGAAGAGGCATTAGCCTGCGGGTCCGCATCAACAACAAGAACTTTCTTTCCCAGTGTTGCCAACGAAGCAGCAAGGTTGATAGTAGTAGTAGTCTTACCTACACCACCTTTCTGATTTGCCAAAGCAATAATCTTTCCCATTACCATCTAATCTTTTTTACGTAATTGGGTGCGAAGTTACAAAATATTTAGAAAAATAATAATATGAAACAAGGAACATTTCACACTTTTAACAAAGGAAATAGTCATAAAAGTGAAAACATAAAAAAAGAGAGCTATTTGCTCTCGTCATCAAGTGGGCGTTGACGGATTCGAACCGCCGACCCTCTGCTTGTAAGGCAGATGCTCTGAACCAGCTGAGCTAAACGCCCTTTCGTTTCTAACTAGGGGATTAACTCCCTTTCGAATTAGTCGGGATGACACGACTCGAACGTGCGACCCCTTGGTCCCAAACCAAGTATACTACCAACTGTACTACATCCCGATGGTATTTGAAGAAATCCGCCGTTGCGAACCCCTGTTTTCAAAACCGAGTGCAAAGGTATGACTTAATAGTCAAACTACAAAATAAAACAGAAGAAATTTTTCTTTTATTTTAGAACAGCTTGTCAATTTGACGATAATCTATTGTGGCATAAATCACTTTCCCATCAGGTGTGCGAGCTGGAGAGGAAGTAGCAAAGAGATCTGTAAGCAACTGATCCATCTCTACTTCCGACAAAACTTGTCCATATACAACTGCTGCTTCTCGTGCCATAATGAGCGATATCGTCTCCCATGCCTCTCGAGCCTCCGACATATTTGAGTGAGCCATAAGAGAACCGACTATTTCATGCAACAGGCGGTCTATGTTTAAACCCTGGAGCTCAATTGGCACACCTTCAACAGAATAGGAACCACCACCCAGGTTATTCAGTTCGAATCCCAAAGAATGTAAGTCGTCAATAAAACCGTCAAGTGTCAATGACTCAGCCTTGCTGAACTGAATAATTTCAGGGAAGAGTTGTTTCTGGCTTGGACGTGAATGGTCTGTGAGGCACTGCATATTCTGTTCATAAAGCACACGAACATGAGCACGATGCTGATCCACAGCTATCAGACCATTAGCATCTGGATATATAATATATCGTCCTTTGTATTGGAATTTTGGAATAGAATCTGCATCTGATTTAGATACCGCATCCAAATCGTCATCTTTCCATATATCAAGGGTTGACTGGTTTGTATCTGTATTAGAAGCAGTTGTTATCTCGCTGGGGATAAGATTGTCAAAAGAGACTTCATCTACCCCACCCTCTGGCTTATATAGATTTTCCAATCCGGAAACTGGTTTTGGTGTAGTCGAAGCAAATGGATTGTATGATGTATGAACCGGCTTGGGTTGTTGAGGAATATTCTTTGAGACTCCCATCGCAGGAATATCAGGACGGCCCTCCACATCGAAATCGATAAGAGGAGCGCTACAGAATTTTCCTAGAGCCTCACGTACAGACGCAGAGAGAACCTGCCAAATGGCTTGTTCGTTATCGAATTTTATCTCTGTTTTTGTAGGATGCACATTTACATCTATATCTGATGGCGACACATCGAAGTAAATAAAATATGAAATATGTTCGCCTGCAGGAATCATACCCTCATAAGCACGCATTACTGCACTATGAAAATATGGATGACGCATGTAACGTCCATTTACAAAGAAATACTGATGATTTCCCTTCTTTTTAGCTGTTTCCGGTTTAGCCACATAACCAGTAATGTTAGCTAACGAAGTTTCGACCTCTATAGGAAGTAAATCGGAATTCAGTTTCTTTCCGAACACATTCATAATTCGCTGACGAAGGTTAGTTTCAGGAAGATTATACACCTCTAAACCATTACTATAGAGAGTAAAGGACACTTGTGGATGAACAAGCACAACTCTTTCAAAGTCAGCAATTACATTATTCAGTTCTGTTTGATTAGCCTTCAGGAATTTACGTCTTGCAGGAACATTAAAGAACAGATTCTTAACAGAAAAGTTACTTCCTACTGGACATGCTGTGGGTTCCTGATTATCGACATGAGAACCGGAAATCTGAATATATGTACCCAGTTCGTCTTCTGCACGACGAGTTTTCAGTTCCACCTGTGCTACCGCTGCTATTGAAGCAAGGGCTTCGCCTCGGAATCCCATAGTAGAAAGGGAAAAGAGATCACTTGCCTGATTTATCTTTGAAGTGGCATGACGTTCAAAAGCAAGTCGTGCATCGGTTTCCGACATTCCCTTTCCATCATCTATTACCTGCACACTGGTTTTTCCACCATCTACAACAAGCACCTGTATATTTTTTGCACCAGCATCAATAGAGTTCTCGACCATCTCTTTGACAATGGATGATGGTCGCTGCACTACTTCGCCAGCAGCAATCTGATTGGCTACGGAATCGGGTAATAAATGTATAATGTCTTCCATGCTCGAACAATCTCTTACAACATCATTCTACCTGTTATGATATAGCGCATAATGAGCACTAAAACAATAATGGCAAATATCAATATGCCATATGGAACAGGTTTCCTACCACTTTCCTTACGACGACGCACATGAGTAGTGGCATTTATAAAACGTCCACGTATGTCTTCAGGAGAGAATTCCTTCTCAGGCAACAACCCTAGTTCTCGCTTGGCATTCTCCTCTATATTCTTAAGCTTTTCCTTACGCGGATCATAATATATGTAGTTATGCTGGAACCCGCGAGGTTTATGCACTGAAAACATTCCCATATCGTACTGGTTTTAATTAATTCTTTTTCTTTAATTTATTGAGTTTCTGCAACGGCACTTCCCTACGTTCTGTCTTCTTCAGCACATTCTTATCACTCTTAGAACGCCACTGAAATATGTCGTAACGATCCGTAGGACGAATATAATCGAACCACGCGAAACGACTCAGATAGCGTTTTTCTGCAGGAATCATAAGTTCCGGATATACTGTACCAGTAGCAGCAGGCATCCATATCTTCTGAACTTTCTTATCTTTCATGTAGATAATGAGTTCTGTGCTCTCCGAATAGTTCATACCGATACGATTACCATCGTCTTCGTTCATAAAATAATCCACAAACACATTACCCTTTGCTACATTATGGTCTATCTGTCCGTCAACAAAATAGCAGAACATCTCTCGCGATTCTACCTGATTATAGGAAATCGAATCGATTTGCTCGATTGTAGTGGCTTGGTCTATAACATGTATCCAATCAATGGTGCTATCATTGTTGTATATGCGGATTTCCTCACCAAAAAGCTGTTGTTCCTCATTCCACAGTATCGGTTGTCCGTACATATAGGTACACGAATCCAATTCATGAGTGACCATTGAGTCGCAAACACCCTGAACATCGTTACGAAAGAAACGTACATGATGGTAGGCATGCATATCACGATATACTGAGTCGGTATTGATGTTATATGTGAACATCTTCAATGTATCTGCATGAAGAAACAAAGTGTCTGGCGGTTGGGAATATTCGTATGCTACAGCACTATCTGTTGCCACGGCAGTACCTGTATTATCATCATAGCTACAATAATTGCCTGTAATCATGCAGTAATTCTCCTCATCCGTAATTATTGCATTACCAAATACTTCGCTAAATCCAGTATCCTTGTCTGTATGAAGACTATCCCCCTCTACACGACGCATGTCTTTTATGATGTATGATCGATTGAGAAGATATGCTTCACCTGTATTCGTAGCGTAGTCACCCTTAATTCCATAAATAAACGTACCGTCATCAGTTGTTATGTTGGATGGGGTAACGATACGGGCAATCTTTGTATCCGTATAATAATACAAAGTATCCGTGACGAGTTTGAATTGCGGATTTGTCAGCACTACATTATCAGTAAAGAATGCTTCATGTGTAGTTGTAGTTAATTGTCCCCAGTCACTAACAAGCACATTATCACCATCATAGAGTGTTCCTCCATACAAATACATGCCTACACTATACACACGGTCGTAGTCGAGGTTGTCACTTTCCAAACGTGTGTTTTTATCAATAAGAACACAATTTCCACGTGCGCGAGCTTTCATCTCAAATCCGTCGTACATAAGAGTATCACCCGTAAGAGTTACAGTATCACCTTGAACCATTTTTACATGTCCGTATGCATCAAAGGAATTCTCCTCCTTGTAAAAACGTGCACTATCACAATCCAGATATACTCCATCGTGATATAGTCGTACATGTCCTACAAGAATATCTGCACGAGGATCTTGCCAGTTTTTGTAGAGTATATCTGTATGAATAAGATGAATTTGTTCGTCTGATTTTTTCTTGTTATTATCAGCTGGAGCAATAGAAGCAAAAAGCACACCAAAAGCAAATAGGCACAGAATGCCTATTAACAAACGAGATGATATGTTGGAACCGTTTTTTTTCAAATTACTTTATCCAACCTGGATATTGGAATTCACAATTGCGCCACTCATCATTGATATGGATATATGTAGTCTGCTGTTTTTCACGTATCCATTTCTGTATCTTCTCAACGCTTTGCTTAGCTACAACAACATCCTGCATAGCCTGATAATCATCAGCCATATCTGCACGATGACCATTTATCTTATTTTTCAACTTAACGATTGCAACAACTTCTTTGCCCTTGTTGTTTACCATAATGAACGGTTTGGAGATTTCTCCAATGTTCATGGTGCTAACAACTTTTGCAACTTCAACTGGCAAATCTTTAATTTCAAACTTAGCAGAATTATCTTCTGCGTTGAACATATTACCGTAATTGTTACGGGTATCCTTATCATGAGAAACGAACTGCGTACATTCATCGAAAGTATAGAGTCCGCGACGTATCTCATCCGCTATGGAATCAAGGTCATTGATAGCCTGAGTGAAAGCAGCATCAGAAACACGTGGCTTACGCAGAATATGACGTACATTTATCTGATCACCACGCTTTTCAATAAGCTGAATAATATGGAATCCATATTCAGTCTCCACGATTTTAGAAACAGCCTTAGGGTCATTTAGACTAAATGCTACATTTGAAAATTCAGGCACGAAACTACCTCTACCGGCAAATCCGCACTCACCACCCTGTCGTGCTGTACCAGTATCTTCAGAATACATTACCGCCAAAGTGGAAAATTGTGCTCTACCTGAATTGACACGTTCCGTATAGTCACGAAGTTCTGCTTTAATACGTTCTATCTCTGCTTGTTCTATTACAGGATTGCGCACGATAATCTGGCATTCCACCTTTGTAGGAATGAATGGCAGACTGTCTTCCGGAAGATCTTTGAAGTAACGACGCACTTGAGCAGGAGTTACCTTTACGTCCTTGACCAAAGAACTACGTACCTCACTAGTCATCATTTCGTCGCGCACTATATCGTAGAGTTTTTCGCGAATCTGTGAGGTTGTCTTTCCAAAGTATTCCTCCATCTTTTCCTTTCCGTTCAACTGCTGAATGTAATAGTTTACGCGTTGATCTACACGTTGGAATACCTCACTGTCAGATACTTTTACAGAGTCGATGGCAGCCTGATGAAGGAAAAGTTTCTGAATTGCAAGATTTTCCGGGATGACACAATATGGATCTCCCTCCAAACGCTGTCCCTGAGACAATGCTTCAAGACGCGCGTTTTCTACATCTGATTTAAGGATAGCCTCATCACCAACAATCCAAACTACTTCATCTACTACATTCGATGCACTCTGAGCATGAGCAAAAGAAATGCACAAAGACAAGCAGACAGCAAGAAAATATCTTAATGACATATTTATACTAGTTTAATTAGTGTTTGTTGACGGTCTTCACAACATCATCATAAACCACAACCTCATACTTTCCACGCAGTCCTTTAACCCACTCGCGTTCTTTCTCATTCTGATAGTCTGTAGTTACAGCACCCTTGACATCCTTGTATGTACGAGGTTTTTTTATTTTCTTTCCATATACACCCGTAACAGGATAATCTTTAGCAGGCTTAACATTCTTAGATTTATCACCAAATACAAGTCGGTCTATTGTTGAATTATCGCCCTGTTTGAATAAGCCGCGTTCAATACGAACTACCTTCACCGAATCAGTATTCAAGGCATTAACGATAGTCTGTGCCCAATCTGGTTCATCAACTTTCTTCACCAGTTTCTTTGCCTTTGCAATAACAGACTCATCTTTTCCACGAATGATGATTCCACTATATCTAGGTTTATCCCATTTGTAGTTTTTCTCATTCTGTTTGAAGTATTGTTCCAAGCCAAACTGATCATTCTGAGCCTTATCCCATACTTGCGACTTACTGATTTCGTACATCAAAGTACCATCATAGTATTCCTGTGACAGGTTGCGCATATCTGCATCGTTAGCAGCTAACACATTATATACGCTATCTACTACCACAGAACGTTCTACGCCACGTATCTTTGCAATAGAATCAAGATACGCATTTGCAGACATCTGTTTGATTCCACGTTGGTCAAGGAACTGCAAGATAGCTGCATGATGATATTCATATGGTTCAAACGGATGACGGTCTTTCATATAAATAATATGATAACCCACTGTTGACTTGATTGGAACTGACATCTCACCAGCCTTCAACGCATATGCTGCTGTTTCAAAATCAGGAATCATCATACCCTTACCAAATTGTCCAAGAGCACCGCCACGCATTGCACTTCCTTTATCGTCAGAACACTCCTTAGCGACATCTGCAAAGCGGTTTTCCAACTGAGATACAGGAACAGAACGAAGAACATCGTAAATCGAATCGATGCGAGCCTTTGCTTTCACTTCATCGTCTGGAGTTGCATCCTGACGCAAGAGAATCAGAATGTGAGAAGCAGTAAGGACATCATCTGTACCAAAACGAGCAGCAGTCATGTCGTAAGTATGCTTAGCCTCACGTTCAATATATGCAGAATCCACAATGGTAGGTTTTACCATTTGTTCTTTGTAACCATTAAGTTCTGCACGTATGCTGGAAAGAGTATCAATACCGTTTCTTTCAGCTTCTGCGACTTTCAGTTTAAAGTCCACATATAACGGAACGTACTCTTCGACAGTTTTCTTCTCCAGTACTCCATCGCTGTTGTTCTTGTTATAAGAATATTCGAATTCGGAACGAAGTATGTTCTTGCCGTTTATTCTCATAATGACAGGGTCACTAGTACCCTGTCCTATCATTGTGCTGCATGACATAAGTGCCAATGCAGCAAAAAGTATCTTTTTCATATTAATAGAATCGCATGTATATTACTGTGGACGACTATAGTTTGGGGCCTCACTTGTAATAATTACTTCGTGTGGATGACTTTCAAGTACACCAGCGTTTGTAATACGAGTAAACTTAGCATTGTGGAGTGCCATAATGTCCTTTGCACCACAATAACCCATACCTGCACGAAGTCCACCCATAAGCTGATAAATTACTTCCTGAACTGTGCCTTTGTAAGGAACACGTCCTGCGATACCTTCCGGAACAAGTTTCTTTGTCTCCTCTACTCCACCTTGGAAGTAACGATCCTTTGAGCCGTTCTCCATAGCTTCGAGAGAACCCATTCCACGATAGCTCTTAAATTTACGTCCGTTATATAGAATTGTTTCACCTGGAGCCTCGTCTGTACCAGCTACCAGAGAACCAATCATTACGCTATATCCACCAGCAGCAAGTGCCTTAACTACGTCACCTGAATAACGTAAGCCACCGTCTGCGATAAGAGGTACTCCAGTTCCAGCAAGAGCTTGTGCAACGTCGTAAACGGCACTAAGTTGAGGAACTCCGACGCCTGCAACTACACGAGTAGTACAGATAGAACCCGGACCGATACCAACCTTTACTGCATCAGCTCCAGCTTCTACAAGTGCTTTAGCTGCTTCGCCTGTTGCAATATTACCTACCACGATATCTACTTCAGGGAAGTTTTGCTTAGCCTCGCGAACCTTTTCGATTACTCCCTTAGAGTGACCATGAGCAGTATCGATAACGATAGCATCAACTCCTGCCTTCACCAGTGCTTCCATGCGCTGGAATGTGTCAGCAGTAACTCCGACACCTGCAGCTACACGCAGACGCCCTTTTGCATCCTTACATGCCATTGGCTTGTCTGCAGCCTTAGTGATGTCTTTATATGTGATAAGACCGATAAGATGGTTATCATCGTCAACCACTGGAAGTTTTTCAATCTTATGTTCAAGCAGAATCTTAGATGCACTGGCTAGGTCTGCCTGCTGATGCGTTACGACAAGGTTATCCTTTGTCATCACATCATCAATCTTACGTTTCATGTCTGTTTGGAAACGCAGGTCTCGGTTTGTAACAATACCGACAAGTTTATTGTCCTTGTCAACTACAGGAATACCTCCAATATGATATTCAGACATCATAGAAAGGGCATCCTCTACTGTCTTACCACGCATGATAGTTACAGGATCGTAAATCATACCGTTTTCTGCACGTTTCACAATTGCAACTTGACGAGCCTGCTCTTCGATTGACATGTTTTTATGAATTACACCTATACCACCCTCACGAGCAATAGCAATTGCCATAGGAGCCTCTGTAACAGTATCCATAGCGGCTGTCACGAAAGGAATGCGCAATTCAATATTACGAGAAAACTTTGTGGTAAGAGAAACTTCACGTGGAAGAACTTCTGAATATGCTGGTACGAGGAGTACGTCATCGTACGTTAAGCCTTCCATTACAACTTTATCTGCAATAAATGATGACATAGAGTATTGTATGTTATAATTTAATTGCGTGCAAAGATATGAATTAAAAGTGAAAAGAAAAAAGTGAAAAGAAAAAAAACTGCAGTTCTTTTTCAGTAATAATATTTTTTAGTTTTTACCAGGGGAAATACAGCGTATAAATCTATACAATTTAACACATGGGAATAGCACCGTATCTCAGCACATGACACCCTACTGAATTAGTTTGCCAATTCAGAAATAAATTTGATACGCACGAGACGAATCACTTCATCATCATAGTCACCATCTATATTCTGGACTGCCGTATCAAGATCGTCAGTTTCACTGTTGCGGAAATAATCGTAAATTTCGTCAATACAATCTTCATCCAATTCCTCATCAAGGAAATAATCAATATTGATTTTCGTTCCGCTATATACAATAGCTTCCAGTTCGTCAAGCAGTTCGTCGAATCCAATACCATTAGACTTTGCAATCTCCTCAAGATCTATCTGATGGTCGATACCATGAATAATATTAACTTTAACTTTCGATTTATTAGCAACGGTACGGACACGCATGTCTGTAGGACGGTCTATTTCGTTTTCCTCGCAATACTGCTTTATAAGGTCACAAAATTCCTGTCCATATCGTTTTGCCTTTCCTGCTCCCACACCTGGTATGTTCTGTAACTCTTCCAGTGTGATAGGATAAAGGGTTGTCATAGCCTCTAGCGATGCTTCCTGAAATACGACATATGGAGGAACTTCGTATTTCTTTGCAATTTTCTTTCTTAATGCCAGTAACATTGCATAGAGTGTCTCATCTGCAACCGACTGGCCACCTTCTTCATTATCCTCGTAGTCACCATTATAATCGCTGTCCTCAGCAACCATAAACGATGTAGGATTCTTCAGATATTTCTTTCCTTCTTTGGTTATCTTCAGAATACCATAATTCTCCACTTCTTTCTCGATATAGCCATTCAACTGTGCCTGAGCAAATACTGCGTTCCACATGCTGGTTTCCACATCAGCACCAGAACCGAATTCTTTCAGTTGATCGTGTTTATGAGCCAACAGGGTTTCAGATTCTTTACCTCTGAGGAAGTCAACTACATAGTCTATCTTGAAGTTCTCTTTTACAGCATGAATTGCTTGCAAAGCAAGAATAAGTAAATCCTTAGCCTCAACACGGTTCTTCGGATTCAGACAATTATCGCACTGTCCACAATTATCTTTGTCGTAGGTCTCACCAAAATAGTGGAGGAGTATCTTACGACGGCAAACAGAGGTCTCGCAATATGCCGCTGTTTCACGTATAAGCTGTCTGCCTATATCTTGTTCTGCAACAGGTTTTCCCTCAAGGAATTTCTCGAGTCGGTACAAGTCTTTATGTGTATAGAAAGCTATACACCTACCCTCTCCGCCATCGCGTCCTGCACGACCAGTTTCCTGGTAGTAGCCTTCAAGGCTCTTTGGAATATCATAATGGATGACGTATCGCACGTCGGGTTTATCAATACCCATACCGAATGCGATTGTTGCTACGATAACATCGATATCCTCATTGATAAACGCATCCTGAGTGGCATTTCTTACGCTATTATCCATGCCTGCATGATAGGCAGCGGCTTTAATATCGTTTGCTTTCAGTATGTCTGCCAGTTCCTCTACTTTCTTACGGCTCATACAGTAGATGATACCGCTCTTGCCAGGATGCTGCTTTATATATTTAATAATGTCTTTGTTTATATCCTTCGTTTTTGAACGCACCTCGTAATAAAGGTTAGGACGATTGAACGAGGATTTGAATTCAACAGCATCAAGTATGCCAAGGTTTTTCTTTATATCTGTACGTACCTTATCGGTAGCGGTAGCAGTAAGTGCAATTACCGGAGCCTGGCCTATATCGTTAATAATAGGACGAATGCGACGGTATTCTGGTCGGAAGTCATGTCCCCATTCTGAGATACAGTGGGCTTCATCGACAGCATAGAAAGAAATCTTTATGGATTTCAGGAATTCCACATTATCTTCCTTTGTAAGTGATTCGGGAGCCACATATAGCAGTTTTGTCTTTCCTGCAAGAATATCTGTTTTCACCTGTTCAATGTTGGCTCTGCTCAAGGAAGAGTTTATAAAATGTGCTATATTGTCTTCTTCGCTGATGTATTTGATGGCATCCACCTGATTCTTCATAAGAGCTATCAGCGGAGAAATTACAATTGCCGTTCCGTCCATCAGGAAAGCAGGCAACTGATAGCACAACGACTTTCCACCACCCGTTGGCATAAGGACAAAAGTATTTTTGCCCTCCATCAATGTACGTATGATTTTCTCTTGGTCTCCCTTGAATGTATCAAAGCCAAAATAGTACTTCAAGGATTCATAAAGAGAGTTCTTTTTTGCCATCGTAATTTTGGTTGTTTATTGTCGCTGACCACAAAGTTATGGAACACAATTTATTTTGCAAAGAAAAGCAAGAAAAAAATTTCAAATATTTGTAATTTGACAATTATTAACTTAATTCGAACCAAGACAAAAAAGGGAGCAAAAAGGACTTGATTTGTCACCTTTGCTCTCTATATATAATTTATAATGTGATGTTTACTTATCTTCCGTCTGTTCTTTCAGCACGAACATATTGGCTTTTTCCACCTGTTGCTTTGCATACTCGAGTGTGACAGTGTACTTGTCAACATGCTTAGATGGAATCTCGTACATCGGATCGACCATAATAGTTTCGACGAGTGAACGGAGTCCGCGTGCACCGAGTTTGAATTCTACTGCTTTATCAACTACATATTCGAATACGGCTTCCTCGAAGATGAGTTCTACCCCATCGAGAGCAAAGAGTCGGATGTATTGCTTTATGATGGAGTTTTTCGGTTCTGTCAGGATTCTGCGCAGTGCAGTACGGTCAAGTGGTTCCAAATGCGTAAGGATTGGCAGTCGTCCGATGATTTCAGGTATAAGTCCGAATGACTTCAAATCCATTGGGGCTATATACTGCATCATATTGCTCTTGTCTATCTTTGCAACGTTGCGAGCTGCGTCAAATCCAACTACGTGGGTGTTCAGGCGCTGAGCAATACGTTTTTCGATACCGTCGAAAGCTCCTCCACAGATAAACAAGATGTTCTTGGTGTTGACCTGAATGAATTTCTGTTCCGGATGCTTGCGTCCGCCCTGTGGTGGAACGTTGACAATGGAACCTTCGAGGAGTTTGAGCAGTCCCTGCTGCACACCTTCGCCACTGACGTCGCGTGTGATGCTTGGGTTGTCTCCCTTGCGGGCGATCTTATCAATCTCGTCAATAAAGACTATTCCGGTTTCTGCTTTTGCCACGTCGTAGTCGGCAGCTTGTAGGAGTCGTGCCAAGAGGCTTTCGACGTCTTCTCCGACATATCCAGCTTCGGTAAGCACTGTAGCGTCAACGATAGTAAAAGGAACGACGAGGAGTTTTGCGATGGTTCGTGCCAAGAGGGTCTTACCTGTACCGGTGCTTCCCACCATGATGATGTTGGACTTCTCCAGTTCTACATCGTCCTCCGCTTCTGGGTGCTGCAAGCGCTTGTAGTGGTTGTAAACAGCTACTGAGAGAGTTTTCTTTGCGTCGTCCTGTCCGATGACGTACTTGTCGAGGTAGTCTTTTATCTCAGCAGGTTTAGGCAGTTTGGACAAATCCACACGCTCTTTCTTGCGTTTATTTTCAACTGCTAATTCGTATGCCTGTTGGGCACATTCGTCGCAGATGAAACCGTTGACACCGCTAATGAGCAGGTTGACTTCCTTGTCGGAACGTCCACAAAACGAGCATCTATTTATTCTTGGAGCCATTTACTTCTTTCTTGTCAGCACTTCGTCAACCATTCCGTATTCCTTAGCCTCTTCAGCAGTCATCCAGTAGTCGCGGTCGGAGTCGGCCCACACTTTGTCGAATGGCTGGTGGCTATGGTCGCTTATGATTGTGTAGAGTTCCTTCTTCAACTTCTGAATCTCGCGGGCAGTGATTTCGATGTCGCTTGCCTGTCCCTGTGCGCCTCCCATTGGCTGGTGAATCATGATGCGGCTGTGAGGCAGTGCAGAGCGCTTTCCTTCTTTTCCTGCAACGAGGAGTACAGCTGCCATTGATGCTGCCATACCGGTACAGATGGTCTGGATATCACTGTTTACGAACTGCATGGTGTCGTAGATTCCGAGTCCGGCATATACGCTGCCACCGGGCGAGTTGATATATATGCTGATGTCCTTGCCACTGTCCACGCTGTCGAGATAGAGCATCTGAGCCTGCAGCACGTTAGCAGTGTAGTCGTTCACTTCTGTGCCGAGGAAGATGATGCGGTCCATCATGAGTCGTGAGAAAACGTCGAGTTGTGTTACGTTCAACTGGCGTTCCTCGAGGATGTATGGGTTCAGATAGCCTGACTGCGCCTTTACGACATCGTCGAGAACCATGCTGTTTACACCGAGGTGTTTTGTAGCAAAATTTCTAAAGTCTGTGTAACTCATAGTTTTTGTTTCAAACGTTGGTTGAATACCTGAATATTAGTTTTCAAACATCTTATTGAATTCCTCTGCTGTTACCTTCTTGTTTGTCAGGGTAACCAGTTCCTTGAGTGCAGCTCCGAGTTTTACTTCGATGCAGCGGTCGATGAGGTTGTCAACAGTTTCGCGCTTCTTGAGCATTTCCTTTACAGAACCTTCGAGGTATTCGTCTGGAATGTTCATCATGCCGTACTGTGCGAACTGCATGCGAGTCACTTCCTTAGCCATGTTCTTCACGTCTTCGTCGTCAACCTTGATGCCGCACTTCTCTACGAGCTGTTCCTTAACGAGGTGCCAAGTGAGTTCTTCGATACTCTTCTCGTAGTTTTCCTCAACCTTCTTCTCGTCGCCACCAGCGTTGGCAGCCATAATCTTCTTGAGTTTCTCGTCTGGGAATTCGAGTTTACCGATTTTCTCAGCCTCGTACTTCTTCACGTCGAGGATGAACTTATAGTCAGAGTCCTTTGCGAACTGGTTTTCGATAGTTTCCTTGATGCGAGCGCGGAACTGCTCTTCAGTCTTCACTTCACCACCTGGGAATACGCTTTCGAAGAGTTCCTCGTTGAGCGGTCCCTGAACGAAACGAGTGATTTCAGTAATCTGGAACTGGCAGTCGCCTGTGTGCTTCAGAGCGTCTTCCTTGTTCACCTTGAGGAGTGAAGCGAGTTCTGCCTCGTTGTTGTCGTAAGCCTTTGCAGGGTTGAACTTGATTACGTCGTTTGTCTTAGCACCTTTGAAGAGTTTCTTCTGATCGTCGTTGCGGAAGTACTTTGGCAGCATGACAGCGCCTTCAACGCTTACAGGGTTTTCGCCTTCGAGTTCGGTTACAACACCCTTCACCATGTCGTTGTCTTCGTAGCTGTCAACCTTGTCGTACTTGCCACCGCGCTGACGGTACATTTCAACCTGGCGGTCGATCATCTCGTCAGACACTTCTACGTTGTAGTATGTGATTTTGTCTTTCTTGCTCAGTGTAGCGTCGAATTCAGGAGCGATGGCAAGGTCGAACTTGAATGTGAAAGTGCCACCCTCAACGAGTTCTACCTGGTTGTTTACTTCCTGTGGCAGTGGGCTGCCGAGCATCTGTACTTTGTTTTCCTGAATGTAGCTGAAGAGTTTGTCGCTCAACAGGCGGTTTACTTCCTCAGCCAGAATGCTTGGTCCGAACTGCTTCTTGATGAGTCCTGTTGGCACCATACCCGGGCGGAAGCCTGGCATATTCAGTTTCTTCTTTGCGTCCTTAACAGCTTTTGCGTAGTTTTCGGTATAATCTGCAGGCTCAATCACTACTGTAACCTCAGCATTTACCTTGTCAATGTTCTTGATTGAAATATTCATAAATGTAAAATATAATGTTTTTTGATTATTACCTTAAAAAAAGTCTTTCGTCGGTTACTGAACCAAAAGTGGCGCGAAGTTACGACAAATTTCTCAGACGGCAAAATCCTACCATTAAAACAATATTATTTTTTCATGAGTTTGAAATGTAGCAGGAAAGAAACAATGGTAATACTATAGAACAGACAGCCGGCTTTTTGTTGAAGCTGGCTGTCTGTTCTATGTATATTGTCGGCTGATTTTAGAAATTAAAAGAAACGTTCTCAAATTTCTTCTTAGCCTGATTATTGTTTGAATCCTTAATAATAATTTCGATAGTATGCAAACCATTGCGCAGTTCATCAGTGATGTTGAAACGGAGTATGTATGTACTGACGATTGCAGCTGTAACCTCGATATTGTCAAGTCTGAACTCTCTGAAGTACGGATTGGTAAAAAGTGTTATACCACCTGTATAATCAGACATGAGCCAAGGAGCCTCGCTGGAATATAAACTTTGCTTATTTGCCGGATAATAGTATCCGTTAGGTCCTATATAATTTAAGGTATCAGATTCGCTATAAATGCTATGCACCGTTCCCTTAGACGGATTCCAGTTATAGATTCCCAAGGAGTCTTTTGGATTCAGTGTTTCTACAGACCATTGAGATTTTCTGTCCGGTTGGTTGGGCTCATCAGTGAAATTCAGATAAATTCTGTTGGCACCGTCGCGGAATGTAAATTCTTTATCAGCATAATACAGTGCTGTCACACCACATTCATAGTATCCCTGATGATCATAATTTGCAACATTATCACTCAGACGGGCACTATCAGCTCCCCAGAATCCTTGTGTACGGTATGTACCTCTTACAGTACTACTTCCATAATAATATGAGCTTTTCCTCTGATTAAGATAATATTCAAGTGAATCGACAACATTCAGATTCATTGCTCCATCTATAGCACTATAGTTAGCACCATATCCTACACAGCCGAAACGGCAGTCAACAGTCTGCTCCAGCACCTTGCTCCACTGCATTATCTGTTTTGCTATAGAGTCTGCCTCTTCACCCATAGAACCTGAATCGTCAACCAAGAATACTATATCTGCCAAACCCTTTGCGGCTGCCTTGGTAGTTGCTTCGTTTCCATTAACAATAGCAATTGATTTTGGTTTGCCGTCTATTGTCATCCAAATATTCTGGTCAGCCTGGCTTGTACCGATAAGTTTCATAAATTCTCCGTCCAAGCCCTTGATACCTGTCATACTGATATTACCGATAGCACCCTCCGAACCCACTTCTACGTATGGCGCAGAGATATTAGGAATTGTTACCGTATTGGCAGTAACTTCTGGTGCCTGACCTGCAGCCTCATCGGACGGAACACCATTGATTACAGGCGGCTGTACTGGAGGATTTTCAGGAGGATTCTTATCATCACTACTACACGACATGTTAATAGCACCGAGCATCAGCGTAAAAGCTGAAATACATAAAAAATAATGTTTTCTCATAGTAGTTTAAGTTTTAATTAGGTATTAAATTATTTATAACAAAACGAAAATCGGAACCTTATCTCAAGTGGACTATAGTAGTCGGGCACAAATGTATTACATATAATGTATATTACAAACTTTTTTTGAAATAAAAATGGGGGGGGTACTATGAAAAAAAATCCTACCACCCTATTTCGTTGATGAAAATGAGGATTATGCCTATGGGGGCAAAATAGCGTATGATGAATCGCCACACTGGATAGAGCACGGTCTGAATCTTTCCGCCATTGGTCACTTCCATGCGAACGGTCTTTTCATCGACCACCCAGCCGAGGAATATGCACATGACGAAGCTGCCGACGGGCATGAGGAGTTTGGCTACGATGAAGTCGAAAAGGTCGAACATACCGAGACCGAACACTGTCTTGTCTGCCCACACTCCGAACGAGAGCGAGCACCCCGCTGCCAGAAGCATGCAGAAGATGGAGACGGCTACTGCCACTGCGGGACGGCTCCATCCGTATTCTTCGTGGAAGTATGCCACAACCATTTCGAGCATAGAGATGCTGGAGGTGATGGCGGCTATGACGAGGAGCACGTAGAAGAGCAGCGAGAATGCGTAGGCAAATACGGATGCGCCGCCGAATACGTGCTGGAAAACGTTTGGCAGGGTTATGAAGACGAGCGACGGACCTGCATCGGGAGTAAGTCCGGGCACAGAATAGACGGCGGGGAAGATTATCAGACCAGCCATCAGTGCGACGAGTGTGTCGATAAATGCCACGGCAAGGCTGTCCTTGAAGAGGTTCACGTCTTTGCGGAAGTAGCAGGCGTAGGTGCAGAGACAACCGATGCCAACGCTGAGCGAAAAGAACGCCTGTCCCAATGCAGAGAGCGCGGTCGAGCCGTTTATCTTGCTGAAGTCGGGGTAAAAGAGAAACTTGAGTCCCCTCTCTGCGTTGGGCAGACTAACCGAGAAGCACACCAGCACGATGATGCAGACGAAGAGCAAAGGCATCAGGATTTTTGCTCCGCGTTCAATGCCTTTTCTCACTCCGAGCGAGATGATTCCGCACGTAATAATCATAATGAGCAGAATCCAGATGAGCGGTTCTGTGGGCGAAGCGGCAAACTGCTGGAAGTCGCTCACGTACTGTTCGGGAGTTTTTCCTGCAAAACCGTCGATGCCGGCAACGTAGGCGTAGTAGAGAGTCCAGCCGCACACTACGGCGTAGTAGCTGAGCACCAGCAGACCAGCCACGACGGGCATGAGTCCCATGAGTCTCCAGCCCTTGCGTCCGCCACTCATGCGTTCGAACGAGTCTGCCACGTCTTTCTGTCCGTAGCGCCCGATGGTGAACTCCGTCAGCATTATGGGAGCTCCGAACAAAATCATGAACAGCACGTATATCAGGATGAAGGCAGCACCGCCGTTCATTCCCGTCTCAGTCGGGAAGCGCCAGATGTTGCCCAGTCCGACGGCAGAACCTGCTGCTGCCAATATCGCCCCTATTTTTGATGAAAAACCCATAATATTTTTTTACGAAAGACGAAAAACGAAAGACGAAAAACGAAAGACGAAAAACGACCCCCCCCCTTGAACTTTAAACTTTTTGAACTCCTTAAACTTTAAACTTTAAACTTTAAACTTTACATATTAGTTCCTGCTCTTTATCTTCCACTCGCCGCCCTCGTAAGCTACCTTCATCACAGCACTTTCCTGCGTGCTGTCGGCATAGGCAACGATGTAGTGCACGTAGCACACCGAGTCGCCCTCCTCCTTCACCACGTCGGTCATATTCACATAAGCCACCGGACCGTGCTTTTTCTCCTGATAGTCGGCAAACTGCTTGTGGATGGCAACGAGCATCTGCTGCTGCACGGTGTCGAGTTCCACGCCGTAGTCCACATCGTTCAGGTACAAATCGTAGTCGTTCGTCAGGTAGCGCTCCATCAGAGCTCTCTCCACAAATTCCTTCAACAACTCGTCGCGGCTTTTCTGCTTTGCTCCGCAGCCCACAAGCAGGGCGAGCACAGTGAGCAGCGCCACACAGCGCACGGCCTTTTTACTTCTGTCTGACATAAACATTGATTGGTGTACCACGGAAATCCCACTTTTCTCTGATCTTATTCTCGAGGAACCTGCGGTAAGGCTCCTTCACGTACTGCGGCAGGTTGGCATAGAATACAAACGAAGGCACGCGGGTCTCCGGAATCTGCATGCAGTACTTTATCTTGATGTACTTGCCCTTGAGCGATGGCGGCGGAGTAGCCTCGATGATAGGCAGCATCACCTCGTTGAGCTGGCGGGTGGAAATCTTCTTCACCCTCATGTCGTAAACCCTCTGAGCCTCCTCCAGCACCTTGAAGATGCGCTGCTTCGTCACTGCTGAAGCAAAAATGATGCTGAAGTCGGTAAACGGAGCAAAGCGTTCGCGGATGGCATGTTCGAAGTGGCGGATAGCCTCGTTCGACTTGTCCTCGGCAATGTCCCACTTGTTCACCACCACAACCAGACCCTTCTGGTTCTTCTGCACAATCTGGAAGATATTGATGTCCTGACCCTCAATGCCTCGGGTAGCATCGACCATCATCACGCAGATGTCGCTGTTCTCAATGGCACGGATACTGCGCATCACGCTGTAGTACTCCAGGTCCTCGCTGACCTTGTTCTTCTTGCGGATTCCGGCAGTATCGACGAGGTAGAAATTAAATCCGAACTTCTCGTACTTCGTGTAGATAGAGTCGCGAGTCGTGCCGGCAATGTCGGTCACCACGTTGCGGTTATCGTCGAGGAAAGCATTGATGATAGACGACTTTCCGGCATTCGGACGACCCACCACGGCTATGCGGGGAATCTCCTCCTCCACAACCTCCGTCAGTTCCTTCTTGAAGCTTGCCACCACCTTATCGAGCAAATCGCCCGTGCCGCTGCCCGAAGCCGAACTGATGCACATCGGGTCGCCCAGTCCAAGGCTGTAGAACTCGGCAGCATCGTAGCGCAGATCGTTCGTGTCCGTCTTGTTGGCAACGAGAATCGTAGGCACCTTGCTGCGGCGCAGGATGTCAGCCACCTGCTCGTCGAGGTCCGTCACGCCCGTCTTCACATCCACGAGGAAAAGAATCACGTCGCACTCGTCGAGCGCAATCTTCACCTGTCGGCGAATTTCCTCCTCGAACACATCGTCCGAGTTCACAACCCAGCCGCCCGTATCCACCACGGAAAACTCCTTATTGCACCACTCGCACTTGCCGTACTGTCGGTCGCGCGTCGTGCCAGCCTCGTCGCTTACAATCGCGTGACGGGTCTTCGTCAGTCTGTTAAACAGCGTGGACTTCCCCACATTCGGTCTGCCCACAATCGCTACTAAATTTGCCATCTTCAATCGTTTATTTCGCTGCAAAGATACGACATATTCTTCAGATTTTTTCTATCATGGCAGAATAATTCATTTCCAGACCATCAAAGCACACAAAAAATCCTCCCATTTTTCGAGGAAGGATTCTGTATAGACTCTGTTTTTAAATTTTCATCTCCGGCATCATCACCGCCGAGGGTTTCGGGAAGACTTTGTCAAGCTGTCAAACTGCCGCCGAGGGTCTCGGGAAGACTTTGTCAAGCTGTCAAACTGCCGCCGAGGGTCTCGGGAAGACTTTGATGTCACCACAAACTGCCGCCAAGGGTCTCGGGAAGACTTTGTTGTCACCACAAAGCATTTTTCGATTTCCCCACCCTGCACCATTGCGATGTGCTCCGATGCGGGGCGAGGACGGGTTATCGCACAGAGGGGGCTATGCCCGTGTGTTCATTTTAATTAGCATCGCGAACGAGGCGCACAGACTGGCCGTAGTAACGGTCGGCGGAGTAGTCTGACTTGAAGAGCACGCCGTAAGCTTTGGCCCCGTCGTAGGCCGAAGAAGACCAGTTGTAGACTTCGCTGCCGACACTGTTCACCCAAGCTCCTTGGCGGTAACCAGCAGCAGGCAGGAACACTGCACCAGCAGCCTCCATCAGGGCCCAGTTTTCTGCAGTGTATACGTTGGTAACCCAATCTGTGGGGGAGCCTACAAAAGCATTTGAACCTTTGTTCTTATTTGGATCGACAAACGCATCAGGAAGAATAATGATGCCATGTCTGTCGCCTGCAGTAGTGGAGATCTTAGCAGAGCCATACTTGTTTGCAGCATCACTGCGGGTATTGAACAGATAAACCCACTCGTCTTTAGACAGTGTGTACCAACCTTCACCGATACCTGGAACAGTACCCCAATCAACGAAGTCGCCAGAATAATCACCTTTGACTTCGGAGTTATGTATTCCAAAATAGGTTTCTGCAGTGCTCCATCCGAAGAGGTCAACGGTGCCGTTGGCAGAAACGGTTCCGTTACCGTTAATAGCATTGTTTGCTGCGGCATCGCCGATATAGTCCCACTGGTGTTCAGCAAAAGCCCATGTCCAGCTCGTGCCATTGTTTGTGGTAGTAGCCTGCAGGTTGCCCTTAGAGAAATACACCTTCTTTGTGCTGCTCACGCTGAACTGGCCGTTAAGGGCACCGGGAATAGCGTTCCTCGTGATGTTGTAAATCTTGCCAGCGGTGAGATATTTATCGGCGTCGGTGATGTCGATGTCAGTATCACCTATCGTCAAGATGACATTTTTTAAATTAACTGGCGAAGAATAAAGATCTTTAATCCCTGCACCCAGAGCAAATGTTGCAGTGCCAGAAGTAGGCGTTACACTTCCAACAAACATAGGGGTTCCTCCATGCTTTAATCTTACATCTTTAGCTCCGTCCGTCAAGCCGGTGATGGTGAAGTTGAGAATGGCATTTTCGGGGCTCAGGGCAAAACCGCTGGAATATGTTTCCGCGGTCTCTAAGCTGATCTGCTCAACAGCTGCTGCCTTCGTGGCGGCAATAGCGTTGTTAAGGCTCGTTATGTATGAAGTACTATAACCGCTACCCCAAAGAGACAAGAATCCATAGCTTTCGTAGCCGTTCGGGAACAACAGGGCCTCGACCCTATCAGAGTTTGCAGCCGTGAAAAGCGCATCGGCGGTGCCGGAATACTCATTCTGGGTATAAATGGTGCCGCTGAAGGTTCCTTCTGAAACATAATCCAGCATGCCGGCAAAAGAACCAGCTGCGGTAGCCGAACCACTCACAAACAGCTTGTCGCCTGTGCTGAATTCGAGCTTTTTGGTCGTTTCGTTGTACGTAGCGCGCGTGCCGTTGTCCTGGCGGGTTACGTTGACGGTTACGGGCAGAGCATAGCCCTTATTGACAGCGGTCTCAGCAGCCTCAGTATTTGCAGGTTTCTCAGGATTGGTTACAGCATCGTCTCCCTTGCTGCAAGAAGCAGTCAGCAGCACGGCTGGCATCAGCATGGCACAAGCCACAGTCTTGAAAAAAATCTTTATATTCATTATTGTTCTTCTGTTTTTGTTGTTAATACTCGAATCGCAACGGGGCATCAGATATCCTCCTCAGTCCACTCATGGGTCATTGTGGCATTTACATTTACGCTTTTGCTCGACTGAAGCAGCGCCTCTTTTTGTTGTAACTTAACCACCTCGGCGGATGGCTTCATGTACTGTTTCTTCATGAATTTGTTGATAATTAAATGTTATTAATAAAAAATGAATTGTCATATGTTCTCACGCCCCGCACCATTGCGGTGTGCTCCGATGCGGGGCGAGGACGGGTTATTATGGCTTTGGATAAGTGTACGGGCTATCGGTGATGCCGCCTGCATACACCACGCCGCCGATGGTGACGGTGCCGCAGGAGCTGGGGTTAGAAGAGCCATCTGCGCCCTTGCCGATGCTGTAGGGAGCGTCCATGCCCTTAGTGGCGGTCACGCTGGTCACACCGCTGGTAATGGTGACGGTGCCGCAGCTGCTATTGTCGTATCCACTACCGATGCCGGCACCATATCTTCCGCCAGTTGCGGTGACTGTGCCGCCGGTAATGTTGATATAGCCGCATTCGCAACTAGTTCCGCTACCGATGCCGGCACCACCCCCTCCGCCTAGTGCTGTGATTGTGCCACCGCTGATGGTGATATCGCCGCAGGCGTTAGTACCTCCGCCGATGCCGGCACAATAAGTTTCACCAGTTGCTGTGATTGTGCCGTCCTCGATAACAATATTGCCGCAAGGATTAGTCCATCCACCGCCTATACCGGAACCTTTGCCGTTGCTGCTGGCGTTGAGCGAGCCGTCGCCTTTGATGGTGAGCGTGTAACCCTCAGGTACATAGATGCCTGGATAATTTATATGAAATCCCTTCACAGTATTCGTACCGCTGAGAATGATGGTTGCATTGCCCTCGCAGGAGATGCCGGCCCACTGGTAGTTATCGCCGTCGTACACGCCATTGATGGTGACGTTATTGAGTGTCACCGTTGCACCGTCGGCAATGGCAATCTTCACGTTAGAGGCCAGCGTGCCGGTGAGGATTTTGCCGTTGCTGGCAGTATAGTTTGTATAGATTGTTGAGAGGTTAACAGTACCCCCTGCACTCCTCGTGATATTGTAAATCTTGCCGGCGGTGAGTTCTTTGCTGCTGCTGGTGATGGTGACAGGATTGCCAGCCACGGTCAGGGAGAGTTCGCTCAAATCATTTTCCTTCCTAACGCCCATGGCAAATGTAGCATTGCCCTCAGCATCTGTGGTTACGTCTCCTTGAATAGTGAGTTCGTTACCATCTGTTAATGTTGCCGTAACATTTGTGCTTGCCGCCAAGCCGGTAACGGTGAAGTTGAGAATGGCATTCGTGGGATTCAGCGTAAAGCCTGTGCCGCTGGTATAAGATCCTTTTTCCTCAAAGCTCAACTGCTCTACGGCTAATTTCTTCGAAGCGGCAAAAGAGTTCAAAGCAGTTTTTACAATCATATCGTCATATTTTTCTTCAGTAGTATTATTGTCGCTAATACTTAAATAGCCATAGTCTTCGTAGCCGGCAGGCAGCAGGATGGCATTAGCATCGTCCAGAAGGTCATCGAGAGTGCCCTCATACTGATAGTGGGTATAGATGGTGCCGCTGAATGTTCCTTCTGACACATAATCCAGCGTGCCGGCAAACTTGCCTGGTGCGCTGCCAGGGCCAATGCTTGCTAGCTGACCACTCACAAACAGCTTGTCACCTGCGCTGAATTCGAGTTTTTGGGTAGATTCGTTATACGTAGCGCGGGTGCCGTCGCCCTGGCGGGTTACGTTCACGGTTACAGGCAGAGCATAGCCCTTATTGACAGCGGTCTCAGCAGCCTCAGTATTTGCAGGTTTCTCAGGATTGGTTACAGCATCGTCTCCCTTGCTGCAAGAAGCAGTCAGCAGCACGGCTGGCATCAGCATGGCACAAGCCAGTGTCTTGATAAGTTTCGTTGTATTCATGATGTTTTTTTCAGGATAATTTTACAATATTTATTGCAAAGATACACACAATTTGCTGAAATTATGGCGCCTTTGAAGTGAACCCTGGAAGTTAGACAAAAAACTTTCGGGGTTCACTTCAAAGTCGCTGCCCTATTCTATATTCCTTGGCTGAAAGACACTAGTAACTGTCTTTTGTCATAACGGTAATCTTAGAGTAGATTGCCGGAATGCCCGAGATACTCTGGCTGGTACGAACCGGAGAATTGGATATCAGACCATTTACAATCATAGCCGTGTTGTATGCCATGTCCCTCAGGTTCTTGTCGATGGTCATGGTCTGCCAGCCATTATTGATATTAGTCTGAGCCACCGCGGTATTGTCCTGACCTGTGATGACCGGCATTGTCGTAATACCAGCTTCCTTCAGAGCCTCAATAGCTCCCTGAGCCAGATTGTCGTTGGCAGCCAGAATCATATCCGGACAGTCGCCAGTTGAATAAGCGGTAAGGCGGTCCTGCATGGCTTTCTTGCCGTCGGCAACACCCCAACTGTCAGCCTTCACCTGATTGTATTCCTTCTTGCCACTCTGAACTTCAAGTTTTCCGCCGTCGGCAATGTATTTTCCGAGCAGTTCCATAGCTCCGTCATAATAATCCTTGGCATTGACATCGGTCTGAGGACCTTCAAGGATTTCTATGGTCATGGAAGCAGCTCCTGTAGAATGGAAATGATTGAGGAGGAACTGGGCCTGAGTACGCCCTATCTCCTTCAAGTCGGATGAAGAAACATATGCTATGCGAGGGTTATTAAGAATCATGCGATCATGGCATACCACCTTGACATCGGGATGCTGCTCAAGCAATCCGGACTCATTGATTTTCTTATAGTCGATAGCTGTCAGCACAATGTATTTCACACCGTCGTTTATGGCATTTCTGAGCTGCTCAACCTGTTGCACTGCGCCCTCTGGACTTTCCGGAGCAACGTAAAAAGTAGCCTGGAAGCCATACGAAGCCATCACAGCCTCCAAGTTTGCCTTGTCTGTAGCCCAACGCGCAAGATTGACACCATCGGGAAGCAGCACAGCCACTTTCTTCTGATTATTATTGTTATCATCACTGTCACTGCACGATGTCAGCCCTGTCATCATTGCTCCACAGATCATGATGGTGGCAAGCAACAAAAAGATTCTGTTTTTCATAAATAGTTATTATTAAAGTTCAACGCGGCAAAGATACAACTAATATTTTATTTCCAAATCATTTTCATATATCTATTTTTTTGCTGTATATTTGCCCACACATTCAAACAAGACAACTAATAACCTCTAAAACACTAATTATTATGGCTAAAGAACTGAAAGGCTCGAAGACCGAGCAAAACCTGTGGGAAGCTTTCGCAGGAGAATCGCAGGCAAGAAACAAGTACACCTACTACGCTTCGAAAGCCAAGAAGGACGGCTACGAGCAGATGGCACAACTCTTCCAGGAAACTGCCGACCAGGAGAAGGAACACGCTAAGATGTGGTTCAAGCTCATCCACGGCATCGGCAACACTGCCGACAACCTGAAAGACGCTGCGCAGGGCGAATACGACGAATGGACCGACATGTATCCTCGCATGGCTCGTGAAGCTCGTGAAGAAGGTTTCGAGGAAATAGCACAACTCTTCGAAGGCGTAGCTGCAATAGAAAAAGTACACGAGGAAAAGTACAAGAAACTACTGGAAAACATCGAACAGGGCATCGTCTTCTCACGCGACGGCGACACCGTTTGGCAATGCCGCAACTGCGGACACATCCACATCGGCAAGCAAGCCCCTGAAACCTGTCCCGTTTGCAACCACCCGCAAGCCTACTTCGAACTGAAGAAAGACAATTACTAAACAAAAAAAGACCTCAGACTGCTACAGTCCGAGGTCTTCTATTTCATTCAGTCATTAAGTCTTTCCCTTAATCAGTGCCCTCATCCAGAGCCCTTACTCCGGATTATAACCGAACAGGTTCAGCTCCTTATCCGAATTGCGCCAGTCCTTATCCACCTTCACAAATGTCTCCAGATAAATCGTCTTGCCGAAGAAACGCTCCAGACTCTTCCGCGCCTCCGTAGCCACCTTCTTCAAAGCCTTACCCTGATGGCCTATGATAATACCCTTCTGGCTGTCGCGCTCCACATAAATCACCGCATTGATATGAATGTGGGTATTGTCCTCCTGGAAACTCTCCACACCAACCTCAACCGAATACGGAATCTCCTTATCGTAATAAAGCAGAATCTTCTCGCGTATAATCTCCGACACAAAAAACCTTGCCGGCTTATCCGTCAACTGGTCTTTCTCGAAGTACGGCGGACACTCAGGCAACAACTCCTTTATGCGCTGCAACACAGGTTCCACATTGAATTTATGCAAAGCGGAAATAGGCAGAATCTCAGCTTTCGGCAATATCTCATGCCACTGCTCAACCAGTGCCACAAGATCCTTCTCGTTGCTCAAATCAATCTTATTGATAAGCACAATCACCGGAACATCCATCTTCTGCACCTTCTGCAGAAAATCACTGTTCTTATCTACCTTCTCCACAGGATCCGTAACGTAAAGCAACACATCAGCATCCTGAAGCGCACTCTCCGAAAACGCCAGCATCGACTCCTGAAGCTTATAATTCGGTTTCAGCACTCCCGGAGTATCACTGAAAACAATCTGAGCATCCTCATCGTTTATGATACCCATGATACGGTGACGCGTAGTCTGTGCCTTGAACGTAGCAATCGAAATACGCTCACCCACAAGCTGATTCATCAACGTGGACTTACCCACATTCGGATTGCCCACAATGTTTACAAACCCTGATTTATGCATACTCTTTTCCTTTTATATTATTTAAGTTTCGCAAGCTTA
>DDQG01000041.1:67004-67313 GCA_002342585.1 Prevotellaceae bacterium UBA2448 | reverse complement strand
TCATGACTTATGAACTTATGTTCGCAACCTATGAACATAGAATCTGTAGGCAGGAAATATTATTTTCCAAAGCAAAGAAACCTTGTACTCATGTTCTTTGTGGAAACTCTAAATACTGTGTCAGTAAAGTTTAACGACGTTTAAAGAATTGTCAGTAAAGTTTATCAATGTTTAAATTTTGTGACAGATTGACATCAAAAGCGGTCATTCTGGCACAATGCCTCCGGGCGGCATACATTTTGTTTTTATCTTATGCGAACACCGAAGCAGACAAGCTGAGGTAATCAAAACAAATATGTTAAACTAAAA
>DDQG01000041.1:45359-66904 GCA_002342585.1 Prevotellaceae bacterium UBA2448 | reverse complement strand
CACCTGCAGTCAATGTGAAGGAGAGTGATAAGGCCTACACGATGGAAGTTGCGGCTCCAGGTATCAAGAAAGAATATTGCCGTGTTTCCATCAATGACGATGGCAATCTTACCGTAGCCATTGAGAACAAATTGGAACATAAGCATGAGGATAAGGCTCATCACTATCTGCGTCGCGAGTTTAGCTACTCGAACTACGAACAGAATTATGTGCTGCCTGATGATGTCGTAAAAGATCAGATTTCAGCTAAAGTAGAAGATGGTATTCTGACTATCAATATGCCGAAGGCTGAACCGAAGGAGAAAGTCACTAAGGCTATAGAGATCTCATAATTTGTTGAATTTTCATAAATTAAGCCCCAACTTGTTATTGCAAGCTGGGGCTTAATTATTTATAATGTCCTAGTGGGTATTCCCGTTATGCACATGCTAAGAAAGGCAATCAACTACCTTGTTTTTTTGCATTTCTTATTAGTTCTTATATTCATTGTATGACACATTTTCCGGCAACCACTTGTCCTTTGGCTCTGGCGATTCTGCAGGATGACCTATAACGATGGCACAGAGTGGAACTATTGTCTCTGGCAATTTCAGCAATTCGCTGACAGCAATTGCGCGATCCATATTCGGATAGAGACCGGTCCATACAGCTCCAAGTCCTAAGGCGTGTGCTGCAAGCAGGATGTTTTCTGTTGCTGCAGAACAGTCCTGAACCCAGAACTCCCGTGCAGAACCCTCAAGGGCTTTATTCATATCGCCACATACCACGATAACCAGCGGAGCTCTACTTGCCATTCCAGCATTCGGATTTGCTTCAGCAATGCCGTTCAGTTTATCCTTGTCAGTGATGGCTACGAAGTGCCAGGGTTGTCTGTTAACAGCTGTAGGTGCAGCCATTCCGGCACGCAACAGCGTTTCGATTGTGTCGTTGCTGATTGTTTGTTCAGTATATGCACGAACACTTGTACGAGTCATAATGTTGTCAATGATAGCCTGACCGTCTGAACATGTAGCAGCCTCAGGTTTTGGTTCGTTACAATTGCAAGCCATAAGAGTAAACAGACTTGCAAATACAGATAGAATCTTGTTCATAGTCATATTTAATTATTTTACAATTAAAAAAAACTGCGACCGTAAGGGCCGCAGTAAAACGAGTTATCTAAGCGGAAATCAATAATACTTCTCTTGATAGATTTGTACTGATGTAATGCCATTCGACTTGGTGAAACTGATCTTATTCTCACGAGCCAACCAACCAATAGCAGTCAGCACATCTGCTGAATCCAAATTAGTTGCTGCCTGTAATTGTTCAAACGACAGACCTCCTTTTTCGCTAAGAGCACGCCATACGATGCCAGCATGTTCTCCAATCATTGTTTTTTCCATAATCTAAAAATTTTAAGAGTTATTATTTAAAATACTATTGATGCTACAAAAGTAGTGAAAGAAAATTATATACAAAAAAAATGAACATTTTTATTCTCATAATTAACACATTTTTATTTTTGTATTTTTATTTTACACTCATATCTAGTTAGACTCCATTTTCTTTTTTGTTAAGAGAATTACAATAAAGGTCAGGCATTCGGAGGCAGGAACGGCAAGCCACAGCCCCTGAGTGGATAGAAACTGGGGCATAAATATGAAGGCTGGAACGAGGAATATGAGTCCGCGAAGCAGCATGTATATTGTGGCTCGAGTGTTCTGTTCTATGGACTGATAGTATCCGATGATTGCTACGTTTAGGGCAAAAAATATGGCTGAGAAAGCGAAGAGCGGAAGTCCTGCGATGGCATATTCATAGGGCTTTGTACCTGCATGGAGGAACATACCGATAAGGGGATGGGCTCCAAGGGAGAGTATAGCCGTTGCTAACAGCCCGCAGATGACTGCTGTGCGGAGACTGAGGTGGAAGGCTTCCTTCACTCGTTTGGTGTTGCCTGCTCCGTAGTTGAAACTGATGATGGGTTGTGCCGACTGAGCTATGGCGTTGTTTATCATGAATACGATAGGGTATAGGTAGCATGCCACACAGAAGGCTGCTACTCCGTCTTCACCCAATTTGTGTATGAAGACGTAGTTGCCCGTAAGCAGTATCATCGACATTGCGAGTTCGCCAAGCATCGAAGAGAAACCGCTACGAGCCATGTACCATATATTTCGCAGGGTGAGATAGGCGCTGGTGAGACTTATCTTGAGACGATGAATATGGATGGTCTTGGTGCGGAATAACATATACCAAGCTACCATTCCGGCAGCTACTGCACAACAGAGTGTGGATGCAAGGGCGCTGCCCGCAATGCCCATCTGCATGGGGAATACAAAGAGCCAGTCGAGAAAGATATTGAGAATACCCGGAATGATTTCCAATGTGGCAGCATATTTAGGAGAGCCGTCGAGACGGATTACGAAGGTGCCGACTAACTGACTTATGATGAAAACACAACCGGGAAGGATGTAGAGGAGGTACTGCTGAGCCAGGGGCATGAGTGCATCGCTGCAACCAAGGAGTCGCAGGAAGGGCGTGCGAAAAATATATATCACTACGGAAAGGACTGCCATCAGCAGTGAGGCTACTTCAAGTGCCTGGGTAATATTGATATTTGCAGCTTTGGTGTTGCCATGAGAAAGGTGGATGCTTGCTACTACTGATACTCCTGCTCCGAACATGAGTGCAATGCCTGTAGTCATAAGAAACAGGGGCGCTACAATGTTGATGGCTGCTAGGGCGTCGCTACCAACACCCTGTCCAACAAATATTCCGTCGGCTACGGTAAACAAAGATGCAAACACCATCGAGAGGAGGGTGGGGAAGAAGATACTTCGAAATAAGGGTTCTATTTTAGACTTTCCAAAGTCGATGCGGTCTCTGTCTTTGTTTTTTATTCTTGCCATATCATTTTTTCTTTGTGTGCAAAGATACATATTTCTTTGTTGTTTAAATAAGATTTTGTACTTTTGTGGCGAGATAATTTTATTTCTCCCCTCTAACATTTAAAACAAATAAATCATGAAAGTACTGATTTTACAGGCTTCGCCACGTGCGAACGGCAACACCGCTTGGATGGCGGAAGAGTATAAGAAGGCTGCTGAAGCAGCAGGTCATGAAGTGACTCTAGTAAATGTTTCAAAGAAGAAGATTGCCGGCTGTCTTGCCTGTGAATATTGTCACGGCAAAGGCAATGGTGCCTGTATTCAGAAGGATGATATGCAGGAACTGTATCCTTTGATGGCTGAAGCTGAAGCTCTGGTGTTGGCTGCTCCTATCTATTACTTTACTCTAAATGCTCAGATTCAAGCTCCTATCCAGCGTATGTATTGCGTTAATGCTCCTGCTAAGGTGAAGAAGATGGCTCTGCTCGTTTCTTCCTATTCTCCTGGTGTATATGACGGAGCTACTGCTGAGTTCCGCGACATTTGTAACTACTGGAAAACAGAGAATATGGGTTTCGTATCTGCAAAGATTGACGAACAGAAGACAGAGGAAACCAAGCAAAAGGTTGTTGCTTTGGCTAATAAACTCTAAGGAATTTCAGCGTTGCTGCTATCTGTAGCAATAGTATAAAAGGAATGCCGTATTTGAATTTCTTGTGCATCGTCTTATGATGCCAAATTTTCATACCTAACCAGGCACCAATACTTCCTCCAATAATGGCGAGTCCCAAAAGCGTTGCTTCTGAGATTCGCCATTTTGTGTGTCTTGCCTTCCACTTGTCTATTCCGTAAACAAGGAAGGTCAGAAGATTGATTCCTGCCAGATAGTATATACAAATATTTTCAATCGTCATTTTTTGTTTGCGAAGGTACACAAAAATACGCATTTGTCGTATATTTGCACAAAATTAATAATATGAAATCACAAATAAGCATAGATTAGAATGGGTAAGGATACAAAATACAGAATACTTTTTGTGTGTCACGGAAATATATGCAGAAGTCCAATGGCCGAGTTTGTGATGAAGGATTTGGTGAAGAAAGCAGGACTTGAGGAACAGTTTCTGATTGAGTCGGCTGCAACATCTACAGAGGAGATTGGTAATAGTGTGTATCCACCTGCAAGACAAAAACTTGCAGAGCATGGAATAAGTTGTAAGGGTAAGATTGCTAGGCAGATGAATAGTTCTGATTACAACCGTTACGATTTGCTTATTGGTATGGATTCGTGGAATATCCGCAATATGAATCGCATCTGTGGAGGCGACCCAGAGGGAAAAATCCACATGTTGATGGACTATACAAGCCGACCAGGGGAAGTGGCCGACCCTTGGTACACAGACAATTTTGAAGCTACCTGGCAAGATGTGCTTGAAGGTTGCCAGGCTTTACTGAAAACGATTAAGTGATTCAACTTGCAAAAGTTGAATTAAGTAAGCAGAGTGCTGAGAAAAATTTGCAGGCAGGACTCTCTGTGGTGATTATGAACGAAGATGCTTGCCGCTAGCACGAACGCGCTGACCAGCTTTTGCTTCCTGAACCATATCTTTCAGTTCTTCGAGTGTAGGAGAATCGACAGACTCAACCAATGGCTTGAGAACCTCGAGTTTGCCTAGTCTCTTAAGAACTCTCAAAAGAGAGTCGAACGAACAAATCTCGCCTTTCTCAATTTTCTTGATAGATGATACTGAAACATTAATCTGATCAGACATATCCTGCTGAGTTATGTTCTGTGTCAGACGTTCTTTTTTGATACCCTCGCCGATGAGACGCGAGATTTGAGAGAATTTAAGTGAATAGATGTCTTCCATAGAAGTGATTTATTATCTTAAGATTCGCAAAAGTACAAATAATAGTTTAAACAACAACTAAACGGGAATGAAAATTTTTAATATTTTTTTCATTCCCGTTTTTATTATGTAAACTGTAAGTTGTCTCTTACTTCACTATAATCTTCTTTCCATTACGGATATAGATACCCTTGCTAAGGGTCTGTTCATCTGTTCCTGCATATCTTCCGTCGAGAGTGAAGATTGCAAACTTAGAGGTTTCTGCATTGATGCCATCGATGCCTGTAGCAGGATTGATTTCTTCAACAATGAGGATTCCCTCGTTGAGACGAGATGTGTTCCACTGGAACTTGTCGTCGATAATTACATTAGCCAGTTTTGGAGAACCAGTTGTTGTGGTAGCTTCCCAAAGAACTATTTCGTCACCAAGTTTGAGGGCATGAGATGCTGGAACATAAACTGATACAGTTCCGTTCATCGTCATTGTCTTGATGTTCTTGATTCTGACTGCATCTGATGCTTTGCGAACTCCAGTTGCGAGAATACTGTTTGCACCGAATGTGACATTGGCGTTGTTGAAGTTCATAGCACCAGAAGTACTTGTAGCTGAAGAACCTACTTGAAGTGTTCCGTCAATAGTAAACGATGAGTTTGTGAGGTCGCCAGAACCAGTTACTCCAGACAGAGTAGCACCCTGCTTAACAGTCAAAGCACCCTTGCCAAGTACAGCTCCAGATTTAACCTGCAGTTCACCTTCGCTGATGGTTACTGTACCTGTGTTGGTCCACTTGCCCGAAACTGTCATCTTGCAAGTACCAATCTTTTCGAAGATGGACTTGTTTGTACCACCATCATCACCGATGATACCATCGAATGTGAAGTTACCCATTGTGCTGTTTCCTACCTTCCAAGTGTTGCTGCCTGTTACAGAAGCCTGACTCTTGAAGTCGGAAATAGGCTGACGAAGACCTCCCTTACCAGTTAGTTTACCAATCTTGAAAACTTTACATACATTGGTTACATTACAGTTCTCAGCTATGTCGAGAGTACCATTTGGTAAACCGTAAGAGTTGTCGAGTGGCAACCAAATGTTTGTATTTGTATGCTTTATAGTACCTGTGAACTCGCTCATGTTTGCAGAGATGCGAACTCGACTTACTGTGTTGCGAGGGTTGATAGTCAGAGTTCCTGCACCAATAACCTTGTTTGCATAAGCTGTATAATATGTGTTGGTGAGGTTCCAAGTTCCGGTTTTGCTCTTTGGTACTTCAATGGTGTGGGTAGTTGCCTGAGTGTTGTCCCATATGGTACCATTCTGCAGTACTACAGTCTGTGCTGGGTTGCCGCTGTTGCAGTCGATATGTCCAGCTGCAACAACAAGACGAGTAAGACTGCTGTTTGCACCAAACTTAAGTGAACCAGCTCCCTTCTTTGTAAGTAATGTACCAGACATAGCTGCATTCATAAGGAATTCGCCGGAGTTGTTGATTACACCACCTTCGTCGCCTATCATCTTCATTGGTGAAGCTTGTTCTACGTTTGCTGTAGTTTGCAGAACTGCACCATTCTCCATTGTGAAGAGGCTTGCCGACTTAGTGATACCTCCAAGGTTACCAGTTGCACTATATTGATTTGCTAGAGAAGAAACCTTTACAGTACCACCTTTCAAGAAGTTACCCTTAGTATAACTGTTCTGAGTGTTGATAGTTACCGTTCCGCTGCCCTCTTTAGTGAATGAAGCATCTCCGTCGATGCTACCTTCTCCGCTGAAGGTGTAAGCACTTGTGTTGTTGACTGTTACAGATGCAGGAATAAGATTGTCGCTGATTGTAATAGTTTTGTTTGCAGCGCTTTCGTCGAATGTAACCCAGTCGCCAGCTGTGAAGTATGTAGGTTCGTTGCCTGCAGAAGTATTTAGGAAGTTTTCTGTCTCTGCGAAGTCCCAAATGCCGTTGTCTATGCCGTTCCAAGTGACATTAGAAGCTTCACGCATCTTGATGATTTCAACAATCAGTTTGTTGTCCTCTATATAGATTGTCTTCTTCTGCTTTTCCAGACCTTCGAGGATGATGTTTTCTACAGAACCTTTCAATCCTTCAGCAGAGCTAAGTTCAGCTATTACATATTTGCCTGGAGCTACAGCAGTTTCAGAACCTGCTGGATGACCAACAAGCTGAATGACTGGCTTAAGGTATTCAGAACCACCTGTTGTCCAAGCCGTACCTGTCTTGCGCTCTATGCCTAACTTGTTCAGTTTTAGGAGGTCACTGGCTGTTCCATCGCTATAGAGATCGACGATTACACGAGAACCGAATCCCAGTCCGAGTGAGTCGGCAGTGATGGTTCCCTTGTTGTCAGCACCACCTGGACGGAGAATTGAACCATATTCCATCGTGATAGTTTTGAACTCACCACCATTAGAATTCAGTTCTGCAAAACGATGAAGCATAAGAGGTGACTGCTTCATCGTGCCGTCGAAGTTAACGGTTCCTCCCCAAAGGGTTGTCTCACCAGTGTGAGCGAAGTTAGCCTTTGGCAGGTTCAGGATTCCATCTCCTTGCTTTATCAGTCGTGCATCACCAGCAAGACCGCCACCTGTTACATCACAAGTGTATGTCTGATAAGTGATTTTTGTATTTTGAGTTGAGCATTCGCTTGGTGCAGAACCCTGTACCCAAGATGGAATGTTGAAAGTAAGGATGTATGGTTTTGCTCCTGATTCAATGCTTACTGCTGTGTTATTTGTTTCACAAACAATAATATGCTGATTGTTCAGTGATGCATTGACTGCTCCGCCATTTGCCACTTCAGTACGTCCGTTGAGTGTGAGGGGTGGAGGAGCAATAGTAATTTTTTCCAGTTCTCCGAGGAAATAGCTTGCGTGAGGTGGTTGGTTGTATCCGCACATCTGCCAAACCATAGCATTACGATACTGATGGTCGTGCCAGAGTGTGTAGTTGCGCCACTTTGTTGCTGTTGGAGTAGAGTAGATTCGGATATTATTGTTTGCTGTTCGCATGATGATTTCTTCGCGCCAGTCACCAAGGATATCACCTTGATAACAAGGAGTACCCTTTGTGTCGTTGTTGGTCATAGAGCCTTCACAAGTGTAGATAGGTGTCCAACTACCATACTTCACTACGCAACCTTCTGTATTTTTGCCATTTAGATAGTTAAAGGTTTCTTCGCAGAGATCTCCGTCCCAATAAATGCGGAAGTTTGTGTTCACACCTGTAGCACCAAGTCCGCTTACAGCTTCGTTCTTCACAAGGCTTATTGCACCTTCGCGTGCAGAACAACCAAGCGAACCAGGGAAGTCGTTGCAGAAGTTACCAGCCATAGCACGACCGTCATCTTTTCCTGCCATGAATCTGTGGTATATCTTGCTGGTAGTAGCATCGCGATAGTTGTTTCCTGGATTGTCCTCGAGACATGCATAAATCTCAAGACCATGAATGTAAGGGTTCAAATCGCTTACATGTTCTGCGTCACCATGTCCGAGACCTGTTGTTGACAGACCTTTTCCATTGTCGTCGATAACCATAGAACCGAAGACAATTTCGTCGCGTCCGTCCAAATCAACATCAGCAATTGCATAGTTGTGGTAGCCCTGACCCTTCCAAGGACCATTGGTATTGTTGTACCATGTCCAACGAACTTCAAGCTTATGTGTTTCAGGATTAACGTCATAGGCAATCATCTTATGACGAGTGTAGATACCGCGGGCAAGGAAGATGCTTGGTTTGCGTCCATCAAGATAAGGTGCTCCGAAGAAGTGTTTAGAACAACGGTGACCATATCCGTCACCCCATGCTTTTGCTAAATCTGTTTCGCCAGACTCAAGACGTTTGAGTGGGTAAGGTATGCACTGGTATGGTTTCCCTGTCTCACCATTCATATATACAAGGTATTCACCATCTGTAGTGACAAACCAGTTTGTACCACCACCGGTAGCAGCACGAACATTTACATTTGCATTACCTACAGTATAAGTTGTTCCGTCGGCCATATGAATAACTGTACCATCAGCAGCACGCATAACAGCTTCTGCCTTTCCGTCACCATCCCAGTCGTAAGCTACGATATTCTGTTCATTGTTCTGAAAATCACCCATGTTAGGTCCGCAGTTAACCCACCACAGACGTTTGCCGTTCTGCTTCAGTACTTCGAAAATGGTGTACTCGTGAGTTACTTTACCACCAACTGTAGGACCATTCTTTGGATATGACTGTTGAGCCTCGCTTAGGTTGTCGAACTTCATCAGGATTTCCAATTCGCCGTCACCATCCACATCGGCACAACAGGCATCGTTTGGAACAAGTGTGCTGGCAATACCTTCGTGAGTAAGCGTTATCTCCTTATAGCTGCTTGCCCAAGGAGTTACTTCTGGACTTTGAACACCCAAAGAGAGTACGCCCTTTTGTTTTGTTTGAAGACCAGACTGCGAAGAACCATTCCATACTGGTTCTACAGTGTACTTGCTGGTGAGTGTTCCAGTCTTGTCTGTATAGTTTGAAACATTCAGAGGAGTCGTAGTGATTAGTGTTCCGTCTCGATACACGTTGTACGAAACATCGTAATATTCTTCACCGAGAATACGCCACGATAGAAATACTCCATTTGAAACTTTCATCGCTACCAATCCGCGATCGAGTTTGTCTGTTTTACGTTGTGCGAAAACAAAGGTTGTCGTAAGCAATGCTACGACAAGAAGTAAAAGATTCCTTTTCATAGTTATAAATTATGGTTATTTGTGTGCAAAGCTACGTAAAAAGTAAGTATTATGAAAATACTATATCTTATAATGTGTATTTTGGGGGATTTATACCGACAAAGATATAAAAATAGACTAAGAATTATACAGATTTTCCTATAATGTCAAA
Organism: Prevotellaceae bacterium UBA2448; assembly: GCA_002342585.1. GTDB lineage: Bacteria > Bacteroidota > Bacteroidia > Bacteroidales > Bacteroidaceae > Minthosoma. The sequence goes on along the minus strand of DDQG01000041.1, from coordinate 57,298 downwards.
TCGACTTAGGAATACTCTATTTGTCGCCATTTATAAGGAAATCGACGATTCGGTAGTTTTATGGCGCTTGTAAATGTGTTTAAGGGGCGGTTTTGGGAATGTAAACTAGTATAATTACGAGTAGTAGTAAATATAAAAACTATTACCTGTGAAAATTTTTGTTTAAAAATATAGGAATTCTAGCTATTTTAGCGAATTTAGAATGGTTTCCAACTCTTTTTCTGTGAAATTTTGAGTTATCAGTTTGCTTTCTGCTGTTTCGAAATTGAGTCGTTCCCAAAGACAATTTTTTGCAAGTCTGAACATTTCTTCATGATCGAAAGCGAGTGGGGGAATACTGTTCAGACTGAACCACATGGCTTGTGCAGCATCATCGGCTCCTTGTACATCACGAATACGGACTAAGGCATAAAAAGCAACAGTGATAATGCGTTCACGAGGATCTCTGTTAGGAGTGCTAAATGTATGAAACTGTTCGATATGCGCTCCAGTAAACCCAGTTTCTTCTTCCAGTTCGCGAGCTGCACCTTCCTCGCACGATTCATTAGGATTTAAAAAACCACCAGGGAATGCCCATTTGCCTTTAAATGGGTCATTCCCTCGTTGTATCAGTAGTACCTGCAATTGTGTTCCATCCCATCCGAATATGACGCAATCGGTTGTGACGGCAGGGTGTGGATATTTGTAGGTGTACATCCTTGATTTATACGCAGTTTAGTATGCACGAGCAATAAGAACACGAGCAACTGCAGGTTTTCCGCTTACCATATCGGTTCCTGGAGTTTGTTCGAATGCATAAGGAACACAACGGATTGTAGCCTGGGTGTCTTCCTTGATTTTTGCTTCTGTTTCTGCTGTGCCGTCCCAATGACAAAGGAAGAAACCGCCATCTTTGATGCGTTCTTTGAATTCGTCGTAGTTATCGCATTCATAGATGTGAGCATCGCGGAAGGCGACTGCTTTCTTATATATATTGTCTTGGATTTCGTCGAGCAACTGCTTGATATGCTGTTCGATGCCCTCTACAGAAAGGTTTTCTTTCTCGAGTGTGTCGCGACGCATAACTTCTACAAGACCCTTCTCTAGGTCGCGTGCTCCAAGTACAAGACGAACTGGAACACCCTTGAGTTCGTAGTCGGCAAACTTGAATCCTGGACGTTTGTTGTCTGCATTGTCATACTTAACACTGATGCCCATCTTACGTAGGTTTTCAGCAATAGCATTTGCTTTTTCGTCGAGCATAGGCATCTGGTCATTCTTGCCGATTGGTATGATAACCACCTGAATAGGAGCGAGTGCTGGAGGCAATACTAGACCATTGTCGTCGGAGTGAGTCATGATGAGTGCTCCCATGAGTCGGGTTGAAACTCCCCATGAAGTAGCCCAAGCATATTCTGGCTTGTTGTCTTTATTGAGGAATGTTACATCGAATGCCTTACCGAAGTTCTGTCCGAGGAAGTGGCTTGTACCAGACTGGAGAGCCTTTCCGTCTTGCATCATTGCTTCGATAGTGTATGTGTCGAGAGCTCCGGCGAAACGTTCTGTTTCACTCTTTACTCCCTGAATAACAGGTACTGCCATGTATTTTTCAGCAAAGTCTGCATAAACCTTGAGCATCATCTTAGCACGGTCTTCTGCTTCTTCGCGTGTAGCATGAGCTGTGTGACCTTCTTGCCAAAGGAACTCAGATGTGCGGAGGAACAGACGAGTACGCATTTCCCAACGCATTACGTTACACCACTGATTGCAGAGGATTGGGAGGTCGCGATAGGAGTTAATCCAGTTCTTATATGTGTTCCAGATGATAGTCTCTGATGTAGGTCGAATGATGAGTTCCTCTTCCAATTTTGCAGCTGGGTCAACAACAACTCCGTCGTGTGTCTCGTTGGTTTTCAGACGGTAGTGAGTAACTACGGCACATTCTTTTGCAAATCCTTCTACGTGTTCTGCTTCGCGAGAGAGGAATGATTTTGGGATGAGCAGTGGAAAGTAAGCATTCTGCACTCCTGTCTCCTTAAACATGCGGTCGAGGTTCTGCTGCATCTTTTCCCAGATAGCGTAGCCGTATGGTTTTATTACCATGCATCCGCGTACATCGGATTGCTCTGCCAAATCTGCTTTCACTACGAGTTCGTTGTACCATTTAGAGTAGTCTTCACTACGCTTTGTTAAGTCTTTTAGTTCTGTTGCCATTATAAATATTATTAAAATCTTCTGCAAAGTTACGTAAAAAAGTAAAATGTAAAATGTAAAATAAAAAATAAGTATTACCTTTGACGGAAATTTAAAGAATTTTCCATTTTAAATATTTATTAGTTATGAAAAATCTCAAAGTTATTGTTCTTGCACTTAGTGCATTATTGGTATTCGAAGGTTGTCAGAATGCTTCAAACGCAACAAAGGGAACTGCTATCGGTGCTGGTGGTGGTGCTGCTATTGGTGCTTTGGCTGGTTTCCTGATTGGCGGACGTTCAGGTGCCGGTACAGCAATTGGTGCTGCAATTGGTACAGCTGTTGGTTCAGGTGCCGGTTATCTTATCGGTAAGAAGATGGATAAGGCAAAGGCAGCTGCTCAGCAGGTATCAAATGCTCAGGTTGAAACTGTACAGGATGCTAATGGTTTGCAGGCTGTTAAAGTTACATTCGATTCTGGTATTCTCTTCAACTCAGGTAGCTCTGCATTGAGCCCATCTGCTCAGAGTTCACTCATCTCATTTGCAAATAATGTGTTGAAAAAGAACACTGATATGGACTGTGCTATCCAGGGATATACAGACAATCAAGGTTGGAAAGGCAGTACTGCAGCTGAGAGTGTTCAAAAGAACCAAGCTTTGTCTTTGCAGCGCGCTCAGGCAGTTTCTACTTACCTCATCAATCAGGGAGTTTCTACTTCTCAGATTAAGAGTGTTGAAGGACTTGGCGAAGCTAATCCTGTAGCAGACAACTCTACTGCAGCAGGTAAGCAGCAGAACCGTCGCGTAGAAGTTTATCTGTATGCTTCTAAGGCAATGATTGACGCAGCAAATGCTGGAACATTGCAATAATAACTGAATTTTAAATAGTTAAGAAAAATCCATAATGCAGTAATATGATAGGAGGAGGAATTGCTCGTAAATTGAAATATTATGCATTATGGATTTTTCATTTCATAAGGTGGACCCTGATACTTTTCTTCGGGTCTTCCATTTTTTTTGTAGTTCTATATCGTTGGGTACCCGTTCCCTGTTCGCCGCTTATGTTTATCCGCTTAGGGCAACAGGTGATACATGGTGAGTCCCCCAAACTGAAACACCAGTGGGTTCCTGCCGACAGCATATCCACTTATCTGCCATTGGCTGTGTGGGCAAGTGAAGACCAGAATTTCTTCAATCACTATGGTTTTGATTTTGCACAGATAAAGGTGGCTATTCAGGAGAGTGCAGACGGAAAGCGCGAGAGGGGAGCAAGCACAATCAGTCAGCAAACAGCTAAGAATGTATTCCTTTGGCCATCGCATTCATGGGTGAGAAAAGGGTTGGAAGTCTATTTTACTATTCTTATCGAGACATTCTGGAGCAAGGAGAGGATTATGGAAGTCTATCTGAATACTATCGAGATGGGTGATGGCATATATGGAGCGCAGGCAGTAGCTCTTGAACATTTTGGTGTGCCGGCAAACCGCCTTACCAAGAACCAATGTGCTCTGATTGCAGTTTCGTTGCCAAATCCGCGTAAGATGAACAGTGCAAATCCGTCGTCCTATATGCGAAGGCGACAATCGTGGGTCTTGCAGCAAATGCGGTGGTTAGGTCCTTATCCACCAAAAGAATAATAGGATTGCACTCAAAGAAGAATGCAATCCTATTATTTTAAATTATCAATTATCAATTATCAATTGCAATTGTCAATTATCAATTGTCAATTAAAACTGGTAACAACCTACGTCGATGGAAGAAGCAGTGCGTTCTTTACCTAAGCGGTCGGTTGGGTAGATGGTTAGAATATTGTCTGCATCGGTTCCCTTGCCACGAGCTATGCTTCCTTCAGTCAGTTGGAAGTCGTAGATGAAATTTTTAGTGTCGAAGGTTTTGAAATTGCTTGACTGATCTGTTGTCTGATATGTACAATTTACGAAGTTTTCTGCGTACGTCTTTGGTTCTTCTGTGCAGAGTACGCAGTTTGTAAACTTGAAATTGAATTCCGCATCTGTTACTTTATTGTTGGGAGTTCCGAATACTTCATCCTTAGCATAACCGGTTATGAAACAGTTTGTCATGCTGAGTTGTTTCAGGGCTTTATAATCGTCACCATTGCTGCCGTTAGAGAATTCGAGAGCATGTCCTCGGTCTGCTATCCAGGGACAGAACTGTGCTATGGTGCAGAAGTCGAATGTGTATTTTCCGCCAAATACCTCTACACAATTGCCGCGACAGTTGCTAATCTGAGTGTTTGCAACGATTGCTGCACAGTTGTTGAGGTAAAGTCCGTTTCCACCTACATTATGGATGGTGGAACTTAGCAAGGTGAGTTTTGTGTTGTCAGTATTCTCTCCGTTTGCTGAAATTCCGTAACTGCCACTGTGTATGTCAACGTTTTTCAAATAGTTGTCTTTGCTGGAATTGTTCAGAATAATTCCTAACCATTGGTTGTCGAGACGGTCGTATGGCAGATAATCAAACATATGATCGAGACGATCACCTCTGAGGATTATCTCATCGCTTGAACCGTCGGCATAGAGTGTGCCGTTGCAGTCTATATAACCGTTTGCGTGGAAGAATAGTCGTGCACCTGGTGCAAGAGTCAGGGTGACGCCTTCGTTTATTGTCAGAGCCCCATAGATGAGGTAAGGTTTTGTAGCAGAGTATGTGGTGTTTGCTGTAATGGTAGGGTTGTGAAGGATTTCTGCATCCTGACCATACACCTTCAGAGGAATGCGTTGTTGTGTTCCGCTTTCGAGGGTGATAACTAGTTCGTCTTTTATAAGAACTGGGTCGTTATTGTTCTGCGTTTTTACGGTTACCTCAATAAAACAGAACAGGCTGTCGCCTCCATAGAGTTCGAGGTTGTCGAACGAAGTACCGAATTGTCCGTCCACATTCATGCGGAATCCCGTTGCTGCTGCATTCTTAATTTTTACGTTTTTGAGTCGCACTCCGTTGCTGTTTCTATTGTAAATCATTAGGGTTTCCGTACTGGAACCAATGGTTGTGAACAGGGTGTCGAAACTGATAGTATCGTCAGAAAATGCCAGAGTTGCACTGCGGTCGGTAGTAAATTGCTCGTCCTTTGAACAAGCAGACATGCATAGCATAGCAATTGCCATGCAGCATAATAATATATTATAATGTGTAAAAATGTGGTTGCTTATCTTCATAAAAATAAAAGTGGTCTATTCTAAAAACGAATAAACCACTTTCTTTATTATATTATGTAAGAGTATTATTGTTTATTTTTTGCTGAGCATGTCAATCATGGCTGCTGCAGCACGGCGACCGTCACCCATAGCAAGGATAACTGTTGCTCCACCACGAACGATGTCACCACCTGCGAAGATGGTTGGGATGCTTGACTGCATCTGTTCGTTTACTGCGATAGTGTTCTTGCGACCCAGTTCGAGGCCTTCAACAGACTTTGGAACGAGTGGGTTAGGACTAACACCTACAGCTACAATAGCCATGTCGATGTCGCGAGTAACGATTTTGCCTTCTACAGGTATTGGGCTGCGGCGACCGCTTGCGTCTGGTTCGCCAAGTTCCATAACCTGGAGTTTAACCTGAGTTACGTTACCCTTTTCGTCAGCGATGTATTCGATTGGGTTGTGGAGAGTAAGGAATTCGATGCCTTCCTCCTTAGCGTGCTTAACCTCTTCGAGACGTGCTGGCATTTCTGCTTCGCTACGACGATAAGCGATGAATACTTTCTCAGCACCAAGACGCTTTGCTGTACGGCAAGAGTCCATAGCTGTGTTACCACCACCGACTACCATTACGCTCTTCGCACGAACGATTGGTGTGTCGCTTGCAGGATTTGATGCATCCATGAGGTTTACACGAGTGAGGTATTCGTTTGAAGACATGATGCCTACAGAGTTTTCTCCTGGAATGCCCATGAAGTTTGGCAGACCGGCACCGCTTGCTACGAAGATAGCTTTGTAGCCTTCTTTTTCAAGATCCTGTACTGTGATAGTCTTGCCAACGATACAGTCTTTTACGAAGTTGACACCAATCTTGCGGAGGTTCTCGATTTCTACGTCAACGATAGCGTTTGGCAGACGGAACTCAGGAATACCATATTTGAGCACGCCACCGATTTCGTGGAGGGCCTCAAATACTGTTACGTCGTAACCAGCCTTTGCCATATCTCCGGCGCAGCTGAGTCCTGCAGGACCAGAACCGACGATAGCTACCTTGATGCCGTTCTTTGGTGCGCACTCAGGAAGAGCCATCTTGCCAGACTGACGTTCGAAGTCGGCAGCGAAACGTTCCAGATTTCCGATTGCAACAGCCTTGTGTCCCATCTTCAGGTGGATACACTTGCTTTCGCACTGCTTCTCCTGTGGACAAACACGACCACAAACAGCAGGCAGAGCACTTGTAGCCTTGAGCACCTTAGCTGCTTCGAGGAACTGTCCGCGTTCGATGTTCTTAACGAATGAAGGAATATTGATTGAAACAGGACAACCTTCCATACATGATGGCTTAGCACAGTCGAGACAGCGCTTTGCCTCAGTGAGAGCCTGTTCCTTAGTGAGACCGATGTTTACTTCTTCTGTACGTGTAGTAGCACGATAAACAGGGTCAAGTTCGCCCATTACGCAGCGTTCAATCTCGCCTCTGTCCTTTGGCTTCATGCTTGCAGCCAAATCTTTACGCCACTGAGCATTGCGGTCTGTCAGTTCTGCGAGTGGAGTGTCGGTAGTCATGCCTGTAGCATCTACAGTCTCCTCTTTCTTTGCCTGTGGAGCAACAGAAGCAACGTGCTCCTCGAGTTTCTTCATCTCTTCGATTTCGATTGGCTTGAAAGCGCCCATACGCTTGAACATCTCATCGAAATCTACTTCATGTCCGTCGAATTCAGGACCATCTACGCAGACGAACTTAGTCTTGCCACCGACAGTGATACGACAAGCACCGCACATACCTGTACCATCGACCATGATGGTGTTGAGGCTGACGTCGGTAGAAACATTGTATTTCTTAGTGAGCAGACAGCAGAACTTCATCATGATTGCAGGACCGATAGCGAATACCTTGTTTACGGTTTCGCGCTGCAGAACCTGTTCGATACCTACAGTTACTACGCCTTGCTGGCCATAGCTACCGTCGTCGGTCATGATGATTACTTCGTCGCTATATTCGCGAACCTGATCTTCGAGTATGATGAGTTCCTTGGTACGACCAGCGAGAACTGAAACTACTTTGTTTCCTGCCTGCTTCAGAGCCTTGATGATAGGGAGCATAGGAGCTACACCGACACCACCGCCGGCGCAGACTACTGTTCCGAAGTTCTCGATATGAGTAGCCTGACCCAGAGGACCTACAACGTCTGTAATATAGTCACCTGCATTAAGGTTGCAGAGTTTTGTAGAAGAATAACCTACCTTCTGAACCACCAGAGTGATAGTGCCGGCTTCTACGTCGGAGTCTGCGATTGTAAGAGGCATACGCTCGCCCTGTTCGCCAACACGAACGATAACGAAGTGTCCGGCTTTACGTGATTTTGCAATGAGTGGAGCTTCAACTACAAACTTGAATACTTTCTCACTGAATTGTTCCTTAGAAACGATCTTGTTCATAATCCTTAAAATATATGTTAGATTTTTGATTTTTTAGTCGATGTATTCGAAACCTGTGTAAGGCACGAGAGCCTTTGGCATGCGGATGCCTTTCTCTGTCTGGAAGTTTTCCAGGATAGATGCAACGATACGTGGCAGTGCGAGAGCCGAACCGTTGAGGGTATGGCAGAGCTGCACTTTCTTGTCGGCATTGCGGTAGCGGCACTTCAGACGGTTTGCCTGATATGTGTCGAAATTGCTTACAGAAGAAACTTCGAGCCAGCGACCTTGTGCTTCGCTATATACTTCGAAGTCGTAGCAGATGGCAGATGTGAAACTCTGGTCGCCGCCACACAGACGCAGGATGCGGTAGGGGAGTTCGAGCTTCTTCAGGAGTCCCTCTACGTGGTCGAGCATTTCCTGGTGGCTCTGCTTAGAGTGTTCAGGAGTGTCGATGCGAACGATTTCAATCTTTGAGAATTCGTGCAGACGGTTCAGTCCGCGCACGTCCTTGCCGTAGCTTCCTGCTTCGCGACGGAAACACTGAGTGTAGGCGCAGTTCTTGATTGGCAACTGCTTTTCGTCGAGGATGACGTCGCGGTAGATGTTTGTTACAGGCACTTCGGCTGTAGGGATGAGGTAGAGGTCGTCCACCTCGCAGTGGTACATCTGTCCTTCCTTGTCGGGCAGCTGTCCTGTGCCGTATCCGCTGGCTGCGTTCACTACAGTTGGCGGCATTATTTCGGTGTATCCGGCTTTGTTAGCTTCGGCAAGGAAGAAGTTTATCAGAGCGCGTTGCAGTTGTGCGCCTTTGCCTGTATATACTGGGAAACCGGCTCCAGTGATTTTCACTCCGAGGTCGAAGTCGATGAGGTTGTACTTCTTAGCGAGTTCCCAGTGCGGCAGTTTTGCTTCGCCGTTTGCAGGCACTGTGTCCCAGTTGCCTACGGTGTCGCCTGGTTTGCATTCGCGCAGGGATGACTTTACAACTACATTGTCCTCGGCACCTTTGCCTTCTGGTACTTCGTCGTATGGTATGTTTGGAATGGTACAAAGGTGGGCGGTGAGTGCGTTTTCGGCGTCAGCCTTCTTCTGCTCCAGGTCGGCAGCCTTCTGCTTCAGTTTTGCCACTTCCTGCTTAGCCTGTTCGGCAGCGTCCTTGTCGCCAGCCTTCATCAGTTTGCCTATTTCGGCAGCGAACTTCTTGCTTTCAGCCAGTGTGGCGTCGAGGGCAGTCTGTGCTTCGCGACGTTCTTTGTCGATGGCAATAGCTTTCTCTACAGCTTCTTTTGCACCTTTGAATTGTTTTTTCTCCAGACCTTTGATAACTCGGTCGGGCTCTTCAGTAATAAGCTTTAACGTTAACATCTTATCTTCAGTGTTTCTAAAAAATCGGATGCAAAGGTACGACTTTTTATTATATAATGATGCGGTTGCCTTGAAAAAACTTCAGAACATGTAGCCGATGTTGAAGAAAGCTCCGAGTTTTTTGGTTATGTTGCTCCAGTTGAGGTTGAGTTCGATTGGTCCGACGGGAGTTTTTGCACAGTGCTATGTATAATAATCTCAGTCTCATATGTGTTTCAGAATTATTTGCAAAAGTACGTCCTATTTTTCAATTTTTACTTAAAAACTCTCACAATCTTAGAATAATAGTTGTATCTTTGCGAGCGAAAAGAAACTATACACTAAAGATATGCCAACTCTATTTACACTTTTCGGACTAAGATTTATGTTCTACTCTAACGACCTTTCAAAAAATAAATACTACTATGATTGAGATTAAGAAGATATGGCTTACGCCTACTGAGATTTGGGTTCAGACGGCAGACGGCAGACAGGCAAGCGAGCGTTTTGCCGACTATTCGTCTCTGCGCGACGCAACTCCTGCTGAGCGTGAACAATATACGCTGTCGCCATATGGCATACACTGGGAGCATCTGGACGAGGATCTCTGCTTCGAGGGTTTCTTCCAACCAAAGACTGCAAGATAGTTTACGCATCTTCTATCGCAATTAAGGGCTTGAACTGATAGAATATTAATATCCAAAACCACAATGAAAAATACAACTAAGAAAAATACCCCCCCCATAAGTTTGGGCTGAAACTGACAGAAAGAGCGCTGCAGCGCACTACGGTATAACTATGGCACGTTCCGATTTCCTTTGTGGAGTCGGGGCGTGCTTTTGCTGTGTAAACACCTTTATTATTAACCAATAAAACAAATAAATTATGAAACTGAAAAGTTTACTTTTTTCTTCGCTTATGCTGCTGTCGGCTGGCACGGCATGGGCTGATGTGGAGATTAACGAGACTAATTTCCCAGATGAGAATTTTCGAAATTGGCTGCTGAGCAGAAGTTATGGTAGAGACGGCGTGCTGACGGATGAGGAGATTGCTGGAGTGACTGAGGTGTTTGTTCCCTCAAAAAGTATTCAGAGCCTGAAAGGTATAGAGTTTTTTACTGCGCTGACAAGGCTGTACTGCTACGGCAACCAACTGACTTCTCTTGATGTGTCGAAGAATATAGAGCTGACATTGCTGTACTGCAACAATAATCAGCTTACTTCGCTTGATGTGTCGAAGAATATAGAGCTGACATCTCTGTCCTGCTCCGACAACCAGCTTACTTCGCTTGATGTGTCGAAGAATACTGCGCTGGAAAAGTTGTACTGCTACGGCAACCAGCTCACTTCGCTCGATGTGTCAGGATGTACTGTACTGACAAGGCTGGACTGCTACTCCAACCAGCTTACTTCTCTTGATGTATCTAAGAATACTGCGCTGACAGAGCTGCTCTGCGACAACAATCAGCTTACTTCTCTTGATGTATCGAAGAATACTGCACTGACAAGTCTGTCCTGCTTCATGAATCAAATAAAGGGCGCTGCTATGGATGCACTTGTGGCGAGTCTGAGAGCAAACAATTATGATTATGGTACTATGTGGGTTGTCTATTATGAAAACGAACAGAACGTGATGACAACTACTCAGGTGGCAGCTGCGAAGGCTAAGGGATGGACACCACGTTATACTGAAAATGGAGCTGATTGGTATGAATACGCAGGTGTTGACCCTTCAACCGGAGTAAACAATGTTGAGGCCTCTGCTGACGATGACTCTGCTCCTTGGTACACCATCAATGGTGTGCAGCTCACTGGCAAGCCGACTGCTCCGGGTATTTATATCCACGGAGGCAAGAAGGTCTTTGTGAAGTAATCCACTCGCCCTGCATCGGAGCACATCGCAATGGTGTGGGGCGTTTTCAGACCCTTTCCGGATGATGAAAAGTGGTCATACGTATCATCAGAAATAATGATACGTATCATTAAAGGCAATCATACGTATGATTATAGCAAATCATACGTATCATAGAAGCAAATCATACGTATGATTCCATACGGACATACGGATGACATTTATAAACCATTTTTTTAACCTTTTAAATAATCATTACTATGATTAGTTTGATCAAAAAAAAGGGTATAAACCCTCAGGACAAGTCCACGCTTTACTTCCCACAGTGGACACGTATTTCAACTGTCAACGAGACGCAGCTGTCGAAGCGCATGGCTCGCGGAAGCACGTTCTCAGTGGGCGAAATCAACGGTGTGTTTGCCGACTTCCCACAGTCAATCATCGACGAACTGCTGAATGGCAACGCCGTAAGCATCGATGGTCTGGGTACATTCAAACTGAAGGTGAGCGGCAAGAGCCAGAAGGAGAAGAAGGATGTGACCACAGCCGGTGCAAAGATTACCGTGCTGTTCGACCCTGCTGCCGAACTGACCAGCCGCCTGAACGACGAGAAGGAGTTCCGCTTCGTAGATGTGCCAACCCCAGAGGGACAGCAGGATGCCGACGAGGGTGGCGACACTCCAACGCCTACTCCTGACGGTGGCGACACTCCAACACCAACACCTGACCCAGGCACTGGCGGCGGTGGTCAGAGTGGCGACGGCACGGATGAAAGTTAATTGGCTACTGGCTATTGATAATTTGCCCCCTTCATTGGGGGCTTTTCTTTTTTTTCACAATTTTTCTTTTTTTACTTCACAAAATTCCTTTTTTACGTACATATATTATCAACTCAACTTTCGCAAGTTGAGCAGAAGGGAAGTTAAAAGGAAGTTAAAAGGAAGTTAAGGGGGAGTTAAAGGGATAATAGTAGAGGATGCTTGCCCAA
>DDQG01000041.1:0-45335 GCA_002342585.1 Prevotellaceae bacterium UBA2448 | reverse complement strand
AACTCCTTCATAACTACACAATAACTCCCCAAAGTTAAGCTTGCGAAACTTAAATTATCAATTTTACGTACATACATTTTGATTTTTGCTCGCTTACTCGTATCTTTGCACCGGAATTAGAATTAAGGTAAAATTTTTTATGGCGCCGTAAAGGGCGAGCCATTCAAGAATAGCTATTTTTACAATTACTTATGACCAACAAAAACTTAACCCCTTCGTATATCTTCGAATCCAGCTGGGAGGTATGCAATAAAGTAGGGGGTATTTACACAGTTTTATCCACAAGGGCCAAGACGCTGCAGGATAAGCTGAAGGACAAGGTATTCTTCATCGGTCCTGACTTTTGGGCAGGAAAGAAAAATCCATTGTTTAAGGAGAGCAAGACGCTGCTGAAGCAGTGGCGCGAACATGCTGAGCAGACTGAGGGACTCCACTTCCGTGTGGGGCGTTGGCAGGTTCCGGGCGAACCGATTGCCATCCTGGTCGATTTCCAGCCTTTCTTTCCGGAGGTGAACGACATCTTCTTCTGGGCATGGGACAACTACAGCGTGAACTCCCTGAAGGCTTACGGCGACTACAACGACAGCATGGTGTTCTCGTGGGCTGCCGGCAAGGTGGTGGAGAGCTACTTCCGCTTCCACAGCCTGACGGAGAAGGACAATGTGGTGTTCCAGGCACACGAGTGGCAGACCTGTCTGGCTGCTCTCTACGTGCAGAAGTACGTGCCTGAAGTGGCAACAATATTTACTACACACGCAACTACTACCGGCCGCAGCATCGCCGGCAACGGCAAACCGCTCTACGACTATCTGTTCGCTTACAACGGCGACCAGATGGCAAGCGAACTGGGTGTTGAGGCTAAGCACTCGGTAGAGAAGAGTGCTACGCTGGCTGTTGACTGCTTTACGACAGTGAGCGACATCACCGACAAGGAGTGTAAGCAGCTGCTCACCCGCCAGTCGGACGTTGTGCTGATGAACGGTTTCGAGAACGGATTTGTTCCTTCGCCACAGGCTGCATTCGATGAGGCTCGCAAGGCAGCCCGCCAGTCGATGCTCAAAGTAGCCAATGCGCTCATGGGCACTAAACTGAAGGACGACACAATCATCGTTGCCACCGGCGGCCGCTATGAATATAAGAACAAGGGTATCGACGTATTCGTGGATGCCATCAACCGCCTGCGTTTCGATGAGAATCTGAAGAAACCGGTGCTCGCATTCATCTTCGTTCCGGCTTGGATGCGCGAGGCTCGCGGCGACTTGAAGCAGGCTATGAAGGCTGGCACCAAGACGAAGGGCGCTCTGCCTAATCCGCGTATCACTCACGAACTGAACGAACCTTGGAACGACCGCGTGATGGGTCAGATGGACTGGCTCAACATGCACAATGCTCCGGAGGACAACGTGAAGCTTATCTTCGTGCCTTGCTACTTGGACGGAACCGACGGTATCTTCAACAAACTCTACTACGACCTGATTATCGGTACCGACCTCACTGTATTCCCTTCTTACTACGAGCCTTGGGGCTACACTCCGACAGAGAGCGTTGCCTTCCACGTGCCTTGCATCACTACCGACCTTGCCGGTTTCGGACTGTGGGCAAACGAAGTGAAGGGCGGACAGTCGGAACTTGCCGACGGCGTGAAGACTATCCACCGCAGCGACTATAACTTCGACGAAGTGTCGGAAACCATTGCACAGACCATCCTGCAGTTCTCAGAAATGACTCCTGCACAGGTGAAGGCTGCACGCAAAGCCGCAGAGAAAGTAGCTGAAAAGGCGCTGTGGAAACACTTCATCACTTACTACTACGAAGCTTACGACATCGCTCTAAGAAAGCGAAACGAACGTATAAAATAGTCGCCGCCGCCTCGACATGACGACAAACATGGCGGCAACCTCTCTCAAAGAAAAAACTAAACTAAAACCGCACATTATTAACAATTATAAATAAAAACATTATGAGAATTAAGGCAAGCAATGCCAACACTCCTAATTGGCGTGAAATCAGTGTCCGCTCGCAGGTTCCTGAGGCTCTCAAACCGCTGGACGAAATTGCACACAACATGTGGTGGTCGTGGAACAACGAAGTAGGACACCTCTTCAACGACATGGACCCACAGCTCTGGCACGACACTGTTCAGAATCCAGTACTCTTCCTCTCTCGCATGAACTACGAGAAACTCGAAACTCTGGCAAAGAACAAGCAGATTGTTGACCGCGTGAAGGCTATCTACAAGGACTTCCGTGCTTACATGGATGTGAAGCCAGACAAGAAACGTCCTTCTGTAGCATACCTCTGTATGGAGTACGGACTCAGCCACGTACTGAAAATCTACTCAGGCGGTCTTGGAATCCTCGCCGGCGACTACGTAAAGGAAGCATCCGACTCGAACGTTGACTTCTGCGCCGTTGGTTTCCTCTATCGTTACGGCTACTTCACTCAGACACTCTCTATGGAGGGTCAGCAGGTAGCTAACTACGAGGCACAGCAGTTCCCGACACTGCCTATCGAACGCGAACTGGACGCTAACGGCAACCAGGTCGTTGTAGATGTACCTTACAACAACTATACTGTTCATGCACTCGTTTGGCGCGTAAACGTAGGTCGTGTGAAACTCTACCTGCTCGACACCGATAACGAGATGAACTCTGAATACGATCGCAGCATCACCCACGCTCTCTATGGTGGCGACTGGGAAAACCGTATCAAGCAGGAGGTTCTGCTCGGTATCGGTGGTGTGCTGCTCCTTAACAAACTCGGCATCAAGAAGGACATCATCCACTGTAACGAAGGTCATGCAGCTCTCGCAAACGTACAGCGTCTTGCTGAATACGTAGAGAGCGGACTGTCGTTCAACGAAGCCCTTGAAGTGGTTCGTACTTCTTCACTCTATACAGTACACACTCCAGTGCCTGCAGGTCACGACTACTTCGAAGAGGGACTCATGAGCAAGTACCTCGGACAGTACTCTGAGCGCCTCGGCATCTCTTGGGACGACTTCATGGGCATGGGCCGTGTGAACCCGGATGACAAGAACGAGAAGTTCTGTATGAGTACCTTCGCCTGCAACACCTGCTCTTGGGTAAACGGTGTGAGCTGGCTCCACGGAAAAGTTTCTCGCGAAATGTTCAGCGGTATCTGGAAAGGCTACTTCCCAGAGGAACTGAAGAACGTAGGCTACGTAACAAACGGTGTTCACATGCCTACTTGGACAGCAAGCGAATGGAAGGCTTTGTATGCTAAGTACTTCGACCCTTCACACCTCGCAGACCAGTCGAACGTGAAGATTTGGGAAGCTATTTACAACGTTCCTGACAAAGAAATCTGGGAGACTCGTATGGCTCTTAAGAACAAACTCTTCGACTACATCAAGAAGCAGTTCGAGGAAGACTGGCTCAAGCACCAGGGCGACCCATCTCGTATCGTTTCAATCCTTGAGAAAATCAATCCAAACGCACTCACCATCGGTTTCGCTCGTCGTTTCGCTACATACAAGCGTGCACACCTGCTCTTCTCCGACCTCGACCGTTTGGCTAAGATAGTAAACAATCCTAACTACCCAGTACAGTTCCTCTTCGCAGGAAAGGCACACCCGGCTGACGGCGCAGGTCAGGGTCTTATCAAGAAGATCTACGAAATCAGCCGCCGTCCTGAGTTCCTCGGCAAGATTATCTTCCTTGAGAATTACGATATGAAGCTCGCTCGCCGTCTCGTAACTGGTGTAGATATCTGGATGAACACTCCAACCCGTCCACTCGAAGCATCTGGTACATCTGGCGAAAAGGCTCTGATGAACGGTGTCGTAAACCTCTCAGTGCTTGACGGATGGTGGCTCGAAGGCTACCGCGAAGGTGCTGGATGGGCTCTTACTGAAAAGCGCACATTCCAGAACCAGGCTCAGCAGGACCAGCTCGACGCTGCTACAATCTACTCTCTGCTCGAAAACGAAATCCTGCCTCTCTACTACAACCAAGGCAAGAACGGCTACAGCGAGGGCTGGATTAAGACAGTGAAGAACTCTATCGCTCAGGTAGCTCCTAACTACACTATGAAGCGTCAGCTCGACGACTACTACACTCATTTCTACGGTCCGCTTGCTGCTCGCCGCAAACAACTCTTCGCTAACGACTACGCAAAGGCTAAGGAAATTGCAGCTTGGAAGGAACTCGTTGCTTCGCGCTGGGACAAAATCAACGCCGTTTCTTTCGAGAAGGAAGAAGACATCCTCGCTGGTGACGTCCTCTCAGGTAAGCAGTACAAGATTCGCTACGTAATCGACGAGCAGGGACTCGACGACGCAGTAGGCCTCGAACTTGTTACTATCTACCGCGACGAAGACAATAAGGAACACGTGAACAGCATCGAGCCGTTCAAGGTAATCAAAAAGGAAGGCAACCTCTACACATTCGAGGTTACACACTGCATCCCAACTGCAGGAGCATTCATGGTTGCTTACCGTATGTTCCCAAAGAACGCAGACCTGCCACACCGTCAGGACTTCTGCTACGTAAAGTGGTTCAACTAAAACCTTCTATAAATAATTCTTTTGTAGAGTCCGCATGCCATACGTGGTGTGCGGACTCATTTTTTCTGTTTTTTCTTTCCTTCTAACTTTTTTTCATATTCTCTTTTGCCGCTATTCATTATAATTATTTTATCTTTGCACGCGAAGACTAATTTTCTTTTACAATCGGCAGACCTCTGCCAACATTTTATATATATATCAATACGATGAAGAACATGAAAAAGACATTCTTAATTCTGAGTTTACTCTGTGGCTTTGCAACTCTCTTCGCTCAGCCCCATCGTTTCAATGCCGAACACCCATACGTTCACGACCCCGTCATGGCTCGTGGCGAGGACGGTCGCTACTATATCTTCTCAACAGGCATGGGCGTAGGAGTCATTTCCTCTGCCGACATGAAGAACTGGCAACGCGAACCCTCTGTGTTCAAACTGGAATTCAAACCTGTTCCCGACGGAGAGGATAAATGGCAGCATCGCCGCAACTTCGAAGTAGATTGGGCAGCCAGCACACTGCCGCGCTGGGGAGTTGATACCATTCCAGGCTATCGCGGACACATGTGGGCTCCCGACATCAGTTTCCACAACGGACAGTGGTACCTCTACTATTCCTGCTCTACATTCGGCAAGAACGGCAGTGCCATCGGTATGGCTACAAATAAAACTCTCGACCCAAAATCGCCTGACTTCCGTTGGACCGACCACGGCGCAGTCATCGTTTCCCATAAGCATAAGGACAACTGGAACGCTATCGACCCTAACCTCATCCTCGACGAGAAGGGTAATCCATACCTTACCTTCGGTTCTTTCTGGGACGGCATCCAGCTCGTCCGTCTTGACTATAACGACTACAAGACTCCTGTAAGCAAACCTAAAACCATCTCGCGCCGCATAGGTCGCAAACTCTCCATCCAGGACATCGACAAGGTGGAGAACTTCACCATCGAGGGCAACGACACCATCGAAGCAGGAGATAACGCTGTTGAGGCTCCGTTCATCATCCGCAACGGCAAATACTTCTACCTCTTCGTCAGCTTCGACTACTGCTGTCGTGGTCAGCGTTCTACCTACAAGACTGTCTATGGTCGCAGCAAGGACATCGAAGGACCATACCTCGACAAGGAAGGTCGTCCGATGGAGAAGGGTGGTGGCACCTTCCTTTACGGACCAAGCGACAATAACTTCGGCATTGGTCACTGTTCCGCATACCAGTTCGACGGCCAGTGGTACTTCGTATCCCATGCCTACAACAAAGATGCAAACGGACAGGCACAACTCTTCATCCGCAAATTCACCTTCGACAAAAAAGGCTGGATAGTTGCAGACCCGGAGTGATTTTTTAATGCATAATTCATAATGCATAATGCATAATTGTTCAATTTTCAACTTTCAACTTTCAACTTAATAACCATTATAACATGAAACACCAACTCTTAACTGCCAGCTTGTTGCTCCTTTCAGCAACACTATCGGCTCAGAAGTCTGTGTCCATGTGGCAAGACCCTGTGCGCAATGCCGACAATCGTAAGACAGACGTTTCCGACTACTTCGCTTACGAATCTATGGCACTTGCCGAAAAGAACCAGTCGCCTATCCACAACGTGAAGGCGCAGTCGAAACGATTCCTCAGCATTGAGGGTACTTGGAAATTCTGTTGGGTGGAAAGCGCAAACGAGCGTCCTGCCAACTTCTTCGCTCTCAAGTACGACGACTCCAAATGGGGTACCATGCCTGTTCCCGGCATCTGGGAACTCAACGGTTATGGCGATGCTATCTACGTAAACAATCACTATGCTTGGCGTAGCGATTGGGTAGGGGAACCGCCAACAGTTCAGGACAAAGGCAACCATGTAGGTTCTTATCGCCGCACATTCACCATCCCTGCCGACTGGAAAGGCGAAAAAATCTACATGCATATCGGTTCGGCTACCAGCAACATCACTGTTTATGTAAACGGCAAGTATGTCGGTTATAGCGAAGACTCAAAAGTAGCTGCCGAATTCGACATCACCAAGTTTGTCGTTCCAGGCAAGGAAAACCTCATAGCCATGCAGATTATGCGCTGGTGCGACGGTTCGTGGAACGAAGACCAGGACTTCTGGCGCCTTTGCGGTATTGCTCGCGAATGCTACCTCTACAGCCGTCCTAAGGTTCATATCGAGGATGTATTCATTACTCCCGACCTTACCGACAACTATACAAGAGGAAAACTCTCTATCCGTCTGACTGCACCCGATGCAAAAGGTAAGAAGTTTTCAGTACGCCTTCTCGATCCTGCAGGAAGTGATGTAAGTCCTAAACAGGTTGGCGAACTGAAGATTGACAACAAGGGAACCGGCGAGGCGGTAATGATTATCCCGGATGCTAAGAAGTGGACAGCCGAGACTCCAAACCTCTATAAACTCCTGATTTCTCTCTACGATGGCGACAAATTCATTGAGTGCATCCCTCAGAATGTTGGTTTCCGCAAGGTAGAAATCAAGGATCAGCAGTTCCTCGTAAACGGACAGCCTGTGCTAATCAAGGGTGCCGACCGTCACGAACTCGACCCAGATGGCGGTTATGTAGTCAGTGTAGAACGTATGATTCAGGACATAAAGGTAATGAAGCAACTCAACGTGAATGCAGTTCGCACTTGCCACTATCCTGACGATCCTCGCTGGTACGACCTCTGCGACCAATATGGTATCTATGTAACAGCAGAAACCAATATCGAAAGCCACGGAATGGGTTACGGCGAGAAGTCTCTTGCTAAAGACCCTCGTTTCCACGATATGCACATAGAGCGTCAGCAGCATAATCTGCGCGTTCTGAAAAACCATCCTTCTATCGTCGTTTGGTCGCTCGGAAACGAAGCCGGCTACGGCAAGAACTTCGAAGATGCCTATGATTGGGTGAAGGCTTACGACCCAAGTCGTCCTTGCCAGTACGAACAGTCAGGCAAGAACGGTAAGACTGACATCTACTGTCCTATGTATGCTGACTACAACCACAGCGAGCGCTACTGTTCTGAGGGCAATCCCCGTCCGCTCATCCAGTGCGAGTACTGTCACACAATGGGTAACTCCGGTGGCGGTCTGAAAGAATACTGGGACCTCATCCGCAAGTACAAGAACTACCAGGGAGGTTATGTTTGGGACTATGTTGACCAGGGACTTCGCAGCAAGTCTAAGGTTACTGGTAAGGAAATATTCGCTTATGGTGGCGACTTCGGCCGCTTCCCAGCCAGCGACAACAACTTCAACATCAACGGTATGATTTCCCCTGATCGCGTTCCTAATCCTCATGCCTACGAAATCAAATACTGCTATCAGAACGTTTGGGCAAAACTCCTCTCCGCTTCTGAAGGTACTGTAGAAATATACAACGAAAACTTCTTCACCGACCTCAACAACATCGTCCTCGTCTATACTATCAAAGCAGACGGAAAGAAGGTGTTTGGTGGAACTATTCCTCTCTCTGGCTACAACATCCGTCCGCAGGCTCGTGCTACAGTTCGCATTGCCGACATAGCAAATGCCATGAGCGAACAGAAAGACAAGGAAGTTGTATGCACTATCGAATGCAAACTCGCTTCTGCTACTGCTCTTCAGAAGGCAGGCGAGATTGTTGCCAACGAAGAATTCGTACTCACCGACTACCGCTTCCCAGTGGCTGCCGACCTCACTGCTCAGCCTGTTGCTGACAAGAAAGCAAAGACTCAGCCTAAGACTGCCTCACTCGACGACCGAGCTGTCTATGCCGTTGCTTCTGCTGCAGGTGCTGCTTACACATTTGATAAGAGCTCTGGATACATCGCTTACATCGACATCGACGGACAACAGATTACTCAGGACGACAGTCAGTTGCGTCCCGACTTCTGGCGTGCTCCAACCGACAACGACTACGGAGCAGGCATGCAGAACAAATTCGCTGCTTGGCAGAATCCGGGTCTTGAGAAGAAGTTATTCTCTATCCGTCAGGATGGTGTCAATATAGTTGCTACAGCTGAGTACAGTCTGCGTCATCTCGAAGCTACCGTAAAACTCGACTATGTGCTTAACCCAGCCGGACAGATGGTAGTCACTCAGACTCTCACTGTCAATCCTGAGGCAAAGAACAAACCACAGCTCTTGCGTTTCGGCATGAATCTCAAGGTGAAGAAAGCTTTCGATCAGATTGAATACTATGGTAAGGGCCCTCGCGAGAACTATATCGACCGTCACAACTCTGAGAGTCTCGCTATCTGGAAACAGACTGTTGCAGAACAGTACTACCCATACATCCGTCCGCAGGAGTCTGGTACTAAGACTCAGGTTCGTTGGTGGGCACTTACCAATGCTGCCGGCACAGGACTCTGTTTTGCAGGTACAAAACCACTTGAGTGCCAGACCCTCGAATACACAGAACACGACCTGCAGCCTACTCGTGAGAAGAAGCAGTTCCATAGTGGCGACCTCATCGCCGAACCGTTCAACGACGTACACATCTCTGCCCGTTCTATGGGTATCGGTTGTGTAAACTCTTGGGGCGCATTCCCTCGTCGCGAATACCAGATGCCTTGGCAAGACTACACATATACATACATAATTAGTCCTATAAGAAAATGAAAAAGACATTCTTAACTATCCTTTCGTCACTCTTTATCTCCTCTCTCTCAGCAGAGGAGATGGTGGCGTACCTCTTTACTTACTTCAACAGTAACGACCCGAAGGACGAGCAGATCTGTTATGCCATCTCCGATGATGGTTACAACTACACTCCGCTCAACCACGGAAATCCTGTTATCGAGTCCGACACCATCGCCTACACCCAGTGTGTTCGCGACCCGCACATCCTGCGTGGCGAAGACGGCAAGACCTTCTACATGGTCGTAACCGACATGCGCTCAGCTTATGGCTGGTCAAGCAACCGCGGCATGGTACTCCTCAAGTCAACCGACCTTATCAACTGGCAGCACTCAGCAATCAACTTCCCAACCCGTTACACAAAAGAGTGGAAGAACGTGATTCGCGTGTGGGCTCCGGAAACCATCTACGACCGCAAGGCTGGCAAGTATATGGTGTTCTATTCTCTGCGCACCAGCGACCCTGGTTCGTATGATAAAATTTACTATCAGTATGCAAATGCCGACTTCACCGACCTTGAAGGCGAACCTCGTTGGCTCTTCGATGCAGGCAATGCAACCATCGACGGCGACATAGTATATAATGAAGCAGACCAGCTCTATCACCTCTTCTACAAGCAGGAGTCTGGTCGCGGCATCTATCAGGCAGTTGCCAAAAACCTCACAGACCGCTGGCAGATGCTCGACGGCAATGTAGAGCAGACCAAAGAAGCAGTTGAGGGAGTAGGTGTGTGCAAGGCTATCGACGGCAAGTCTTGGATTATCATGTACGACTGCTACGGCAGCGGACACTATCAGTTCTGCAAATCGGAAGACCTGAAGACTTTCCAGTTCGTTCAGAACACTAAGACAAAGGGTAAGTTCACTCCTCGTCACGGAACCATCATTCCTATCACTCAGGCAGAGAAAGACCGTCTGCTCAAGGAATTTGGCAACCACAAGCAGCCAATCCTCAAAGGATTCCATGCCGACCCCGAAGTGCTCTACTCAAACCTTACAAAGAAATACTACATCTACAGCACTACTGACGGCACTCCAGGATGGGGTGGTCACGACTTCAGCGTATTCTCTTCTACCAACCTCATCGACTGGACCGACGAAGGCAAGATGCTCGACGTCAGAGGCGATCAGGTCACTTGGGCAAACGGCAATGCCTGGGCTCCATGTATCGAAGAAGTGCGTCAGAAGGGTGGGGGCTACAAATACTACTTCTACTTCTCAGCAAACAACCCACAGACTCGTCGCAAGGAAATCGGAGTAGCTGTAAGCGACACTCCTACAGGTCCGTTCGTTGACTCAGGTGCTCCTATTGTAACCGATGCCGACCGTCCAGCAGTAGCTCGTGGCGGACAGGCAATCGACGTAGATGTATTTACCGACCCAAAGACAGGCAAACACTATCTCTACTGGGGAAATGGCTTCATGGCAGGAGCTCAGCTCAACGACGACATGCTCTCAATAAAGAAAGAGACCATCACCCACATGACACCTCAGGGAGGCACCCTGCAGACATGGGCTTATCGCGAAGCTCCATATGTGTTCTATCGCAAAGGCACATACTACTTCCTCTGGTCTGTTGACGACACAGGCAGTCCAAACTATCATGTATGCTACGGTACAAGCAAATCGCCACTCGGTCCTATTACCATCAATCCCGACCACTACATGGTTATCCAGCAGAAACCTGCAGACAAAATCTACGGCACTGCTCACAACTCCATCCTTCAGGTTCCGGGAAAAGACGAATGGTACATCGTTTACCACCGCATCAACAAGAACTTTGTTGACCGCAAATTCGGAGGTGGCGTTCCGGGAACTCATCGCGAAGTGTGCATCGACCGCCTCACCTTCGACAAGAAAGGAAACATAATCCCAGTCGAACCCACACTCAATGGACCGAAATAATAAAAAGCCTCCGCACGGAGGCTTTTTTAGTTAGGCGCTTTTCTTGTCGTTATCTCGAAATAACGAGTCGGCCTCAATATTCAAGAATCTAGTTTTTTTATCAAGAATTAGAGAATTATAATTTTTCATTTTCCATTACTCTACCCCCTTTAACCTTTAACCGTTAACCATTATAATCCTTCCTTGTCCATTTCTTTTCCGCTGATAAACTTCTTTCCTGGCAGAACAAGATTCAGAACTACAGCCAGAAGGAAAACTACAGCGACACAATTCTCTGCAAACACAGTCTGCACAATCTGCGGGAAAATACTGAACATGCCTGTTGCCTGGGTGAAACCGAGACCCACACTGAGCGACATTGAAACGATAATCATATTCCTGTTGCTGAAACCGCACTTGGCAATCATGCTGAAACCGGCAAACATAATCGAGCCGAACATCATGATGGTACAACCGCCAAGCACACTCTGCGGAATAGTTGTCAGAGCTACGCCAACAGCCGGGAATACACCTCCTACAATCATGATGGCAGCACCGGTTGCAATGACAAAGCGGTTTACCACACCCGACAGAGCTGCAAGTCCTACATTCTGACTGAACGAAGTGATTGGGGTACATCCGAACATACCAGCCACAGAGCTTACGAAACCGTCGCAGGCAATGCTCGAACCCATCTCAGCCTTGTGTATTCGGCGTTTCAAAGCCTCGGAACACAATGCACTTGTGTCGCCTATGGTCTCAGTGGCAGAAACCAGATAGATAGCGAGAAACGAAAGGATTGGTCCCCATTCGAACACAGGTTCAAACGGCATGAAATTAGGTATCGAAACAACACTGACATTATGCATACCCGAGAAATCTACCATACCCATCGCTATCGAAGCTACATAACCCACAATCAGTCCGATGAGTACCGACAGCGAACGCATAACTCCCTTCGAAAACACTTGGAATCCCAGACAGGCAAACAGTGTGATGGTTCCTACAATCCAGTGTTCCAGCGAACCGAAGTCGGCAGCACCCTGACCGCCGGCAAAAGAATTGGCACCGATAGGGAGCAGCGAGAAACCGATGGCAGTCACTACCGTAGCAGCCGTGATAGGTTGTATAATCTTCAGCCAGTACTTCGCACAGAGTCCCAGCAGACCCTCAATCACACCGCCAATGATTACAGCACCAATCAGCGAACCCATTCCGTGAGTTTTGCCGATATATATGGAAAGCGACAGAAACGTGAAACTGATACCCATCACAATAGGCAGGCGCGAACCGATGCGCCAAATAGGGTAGAGCTGTATCAGAGTACCTATGCCGGCAATGATCATACAGTTCTGAATCAGCGTGGCACTCACTCCAGCCTCTATGCCCACTACATTTGCCAGGATGATGATAGGAGTGATGTTCGACACGAACATCGCCAACACATGTTGCAGACCGAAAGGCACAGCCTCCAACAGTGGCACCCTTCCGTCCAGGGTGTACAGATTGTCCTTGCTGCTACTCATTTATCAACTTCAGATTATAACTCTCACACACCTCCTTTGGTTGCTCGCGGAAACGAATAGTCTGAGTTTCCCAGTCCATCGACTCCACAATAGCCATCGACTCCAGGTGGTAACCCTCGCTTCGCAGAATCTTACCTCCGTTCTGCTGACCCTTCTCCACCGCTACGGCGATGCCTACTACAGCACCTCCAGCCTGATGAACCAAGTCGATGAGAGCATGCATAGCCTGTCCGTCGGCAAGGAAATCATCCACGATGAGCACCTTATCGTCATCCCTCAGATAAGGTTTCGAAACGAACACCTGATTCATCTGCTTATGAGTGAACGAATAAGCCTGAGCCACATACTTATCGTCAGTACTGTTGGCAGTCTCGCTCTTCTTTGCGAACACCACAGGCACATCATACATCTCCGCCAGCACAGTAGCAATAGCGATACCACTTGCCTCAATAGTCAGAATCTTATTCACCTCCTTACCTCGGAAACGTCGTTTAATCTCATTCGCCATCTGTCGCATTATATCGATATCAATCTGGTGATTAAGGAAACTGTCAATCTTCAGTACATTCCCTGGCTTGATACTACCTTCCTGTAAAATTTTTTCCTCGAGAAAATTCATACTCAATCGCATTTTTTTGTTTGCATGTTGCAAATATAGTCATTTTAGTTCTACACAAATATTTTTCTACAGAATTTTTATTCCTAAACCCCTTGAACCCTTGAACTCTTAAACCCTTAAACCTTTAAACTTTTAAACTCTTAATCCCATTCGTTGAAGGAATCGGGTGTTTCGTTGAAAAGATTTGATGCTTTGGTAACAAAGACCGTATCTTTGTGTCAAATTTAATGACTCACACAAAAACGAACCTGCGTTATGAAGAAAATCTTTTTGTTATTGACAGCTTTGATAGGAACACTGACGGCATATGCCAGTGACTATACCTACCTGACCTTTGAGACTACGGACGGAGCAAAGGTGTCTGTTGCCGTCAAGGATTATTCGCTGACAATCAGCGGAACTAACCTGACGGTTGACTCGCAGTCGTTTACCCTCTCGAACCTAAGCAAGATGTACTTCTCTACATCCGACGAAACGACTACTGGTATAGAGGAAATCACCGCTGCTACTCTCGAAGAAGCTACCGACATCTACGACCTGCGGGGAAATAAAGTCTCCAAAGACCAAATGCAAAAAGGTGTGTATATCGTGAAGACAAATTCAAAAACTTATAAAATGATAGTAAAATGAAACATACATTATTATCCATAATAGCTCTTGTGCTGACAGTGGCAGCAGGAGCGCAGACTCTGAATGTTACTGCTTCGGGTGTAACTAAATCGTATAGTGCAGCTGACCTCACTTCGTATTCGCCAGTAACGTTTTCAAACGGCACAATGATGACAGTAGGTACTGATAGCTATACCATCAGCGACATAACCAATATGACAGTATCTACTGGCAGTTCTACTGAAATAGATGCAAACACAGTTAATATAGTATATAGCGGCTCTACAGCTACTGTAACGGCTGCCAGCAATGTAGCAGCTTACGTTTCTGCTTCCGTCAGCGGAGCTCATGTCACCATTACTCAAAGCAATTCTGACGCAGTGGATGGTGATGAGATTACCTATGTGCTTAGCGGTTCTTCGACAGACGGTTCGCTGACCTTGGGCGGCTCGTATAAGTGTACTGTGTCGTTGGCGGGCTTGACACTTACTAACCCAAGTGGTGCTGCCATCAACATAACCAATTCGAAGCGCATACAGATCAGCGCAAAGAAAGATACTGAGAATACACTGACCGACGGCAACGGTTCACAGAAGGCATGTATCTATTCTAAGGGTCAGTTGCAGTTGCAGGGCAAGGGCACATTGAACGTGATAGGCAATCTGAAGCACGGCATCAAGTCGGCATCATACATACAGATTAAGAACCTGATATTGAACATCACCTCAGCCGTAGGCGACGGAATCAACTGTGAGGAGTATTTCCAGATGCAGAGCGGTATGGTAAGCATCAGCGGCACACAGGACGACGGCATCCAGTGCGACCTCGGAGGGTCTGTCTCAACAGGCGAAACCACCGACCACGAGGATGAGGACAGCGGTAATATCTATCTTGAGGGCGGCACACTCAATGTCTCCGTTACAGCTGCTGCTTCCAAAGGTGTCAAGGCTGCTGGCGACATGCGCATCAGCGACGGCGACATCACTGTGAAAACTACGGGCAATGGAGCTTATGACAGCGACGACAAAGATGCCAAGGGGTGTGCTTGTATGAAGAGCGACGGCAACATGACCATCGACGGCGGAACTATCACGTTAACCTCTACCGGCTCGGGTGGTAAGTGTATCAAGGCTGACGCCATACTAACAGTCAATAATGGTTCCGTAATAGCAACAAGCAGTGGCAGCCAGTATAAATACAGCAGCAGTGCCACAGCATCGCCAAAGACAATCAAAGCCGACGGCGGACTCGTCATCAACGGCGGCACAATCTGTGCCAAGTCGACAAGTCACGAAGGCATAGAATCGAAAGGAACCCTTACCATCAACAGCGGCTATGTCTATGCCGAGGCAAGCGACGACGCAATCAATTCGGCTGGCGACATGACTATCAGCGGAGGCTATGTGATGGCAAACAGCAGCGGCAACGACGGAATAGATGCCAATGGCAATTGCTACATCAAGGGCGGAAACGTATTTGCTGTGGCAAGTTCTCAGCCGGAAGTGGGTATCGACGCCAATACCGAGCAGCAGAAGCAGCTTTACATCACAGGCGGCAATGTAGTGGCAATCGGTGGTTTCGAGAGTGGTGCCAGTATTTCGGGCGGCACAGCCAAGCAGGCTAGTTCCTACAGCAAGAGCACATGGTATGGCATCTACAATGGCAGCACACTCGCCTTTGCTTTCAAGGTGCCTTCAAACAGCAGGATGGGTAGCTCAATGGCAGTCTATACTACCGGCACTCCAGCCTTGAAGAGTGGTGTGACAGGTAGCGGCGACAGCTTCTGGAACGGCTACGGACAAAACAGCTGTAGCGGAGGCAGTAATGTAACTCTGTCCACCTATTCCGGTGGCGGCGGTCCTGGTGGTGGTCCCGGCGGAGGTGGCGGTCCACGTTGGTAATTGTTAAACTAAATTGAATTACAACATGAAAAAGGCAATATTAAATATAATACTTACAGCATCTGTAGCAGTTATGATGAGCTGTTCGGCAGATGACAAATTAGAGGAATACAACGGTAATAGCAGTTGGAACGGTGGCACTTCAACCGCTGGTGGCAGTTCGGTCACTACTGGCGAATTGGCTACGTTAGACATTGCTATCGACAGGACGACGACAGAACCGACAGACGTTGCCGCAGCATATTACCCCGACGAAGAGGACGTGCTGGAAAACAACGAGTTTACGAAGGAAGTAACGATTGATATGTCAAGCCCAGTGGCGAAGACAGAGAACGGCGTAGATGTGACGGTAAGCGGCAACCACGTGATAGCATATCATGGCTCTGAGAAGAATGTGTGCTATGTGGTAAGCGGTACGACCACCAATGGTTCGCTGACTATTCTCGGCGAGAAAAAATACGCTGTGAAGCTCAATGGCGTAAATATTACCAACCCCGACTCGGCGGCGCTGAATCTGCTCAGTGGAAAACGGGCGTTCATCATTCTTGCCGAAGGCACTACAAACATGTTGTCCGATGGCACGGGAGGAACACAGAAAGGAACTCTCTATTGCAAGGGCAAACTGTTTTTTAACGGCAGTGGCTCGCTTAGCGTTATGGCAAACACTAACAACGGAATTCACTCTGCAGATTATATTGTTTTCAATAAGGGGAATAATATTTATGTCCGTTCTACTGCCAACCACGGCATCAAGGCAAACGACGGCATATACATCAATGGTGGCATTCTGAATGTAGAGGTGACGGCAGCAGCTACCAAGGGAATCAACTGCGAGAGTCACATCATCGTAAACGGCGGTCGTACCACTGTATTGACCACAGGCAACGGCACGTACGACACAGAAGATAATGAAGCAAAGGGCGCGGCTGGCATCAAAGCCGATTCAACTTTCACAATCAACGGCGGAGAACTCTGGCTGAAGAGTACTGGCAACGGCGGCAAAGGCATCAATGTGGATGGTTATGCTACCTTCTGCGGCGGCAAAGTATATGTCGTCACTACGGGCGGACTGTTCAGCAGTTCGGGCGATACATCATCCCCAAAAGGTATCAAGGTTGACGGTGACATCAGTGTCAGCGGCGGAAGAATATGGGTGCGTACCGGTGGTAGTAACGGTGAGGGCATCGAGACAAAAAGCGCACTCAGCATCACAGGCGGTGAAGTGTCTTCGTATGCTTATGACGATGCCATTAACTCAAAGGGCGACATGACCATCAGCAGCGGCTATGTCTATGCCCAAGGCAGAAATAACGACGGACTTGACGCCAACGGCAACTGCTACATAAAAGGTGGTACGGTATATGCCATCTGCAGCGGACAGCCAGAGGTGGCTATCGATGCTAATACTGAGGGCGGCAAGAAACTCTACCTCACAGGCGGCACCGTTATTGCCATCGGCGGACTGGAGAGCGGATCAAGCCTCTCGCAGTCGTGCTATGCAGCTTCGTCATGGAGTACCAACACGATGTATGCGCTGACTGTTGGTAGCAGCACCTTCTCATTCCAAACTCCGTCGAGTGGTGGCTCTGGCATCGTAGTCAGTGGTGCTTCGCAACCAACGCTTCTGTCGGGAGTCAGTGTCAGTGGTGGCACGTCTTACTTCGGCGGTCTTGGCATCTCAGGCGGCACCGTCAGCGGTGGCTCCAGTGTCAGTCTCTCGTCATATAGCGGTAGCAACAGCATGGGCGGAGGTCCAGGCGGAGGTGGCGGTCCACGTTGGTAGTGAAACAATATTTTACCGATTCTTGCGTTATTATATATGATAAAAAAACTTTGGATGAAGCAGTTGCGTCAGGAGAATATCTTCTACTTGATAGTGTGGGGCTTGCTATTTGCAACCCCACTACTGAGTCTGTATGTGCGTACGGTGAACGACTCGGCTGTTGAGTTCGACTGGTCGGAGGTGTTCATCGTATTCCGTAAGTTTTCCGTCTATCTGGCGATATTCCTCATCCACAACTTCCTGCTGGCACCTCTGCTGGTGCATAAGAATAAGCGAGTGGCGTATTTCTCCATCGTAGCTGTTGTCATTGCCTTGTTTACTTTTTACCAATGCAATAGCCGGTCTGGCATGAAAAAGCCGATGGGACACCGCCCGCCAATGGAAAAAATGGACAGACACCGCCCGCCACACGTCGGGAACTCTCCGAGAGCATTGCATGGCGAACGGCATACCTTCCGTCCTAATGATGCTCCGCCTCCCATTGTTGGCGAGCGCGACATCATGGCAGTTGTTGTGCTTATTCTGATGCTGGGCGGAAATCTCGGTATCAAGTACTACTTCCGCAGTAGAGACGACCACAAGCGACTTGCCGAACTGGAGCACAAGAATCTGGAGCAGCAGTTGGAATATCTGCGCTACCAGATCAACCCGCACTTCTTCATGAACACGCTCAACAATATCCATGCACTCGTGGACATAGACCCTGAGAAGGCGAAAGACACCATACTGGAACTGTCGAAGATGATGCGTTTCGTGCTCTACGAAGGCAATAAGCAGGGCGTGCCGCTCTCCCGCGAGATGGACTTCATACGCCATTATATCACACTGATGCAGTTGCGTTATACCGACAAGGTTCACATCAATGTAAACCTGCCCTCAGAGGTGCCCGATTGTCAGATTCCACCGCTGATTCTCATCACTTTCATTGAGAATGCCTTTAAGCATGGCATCACTTATAAACATGAATCATTCATAAGCGTAGAGGTTGCTGTAGAACAAAATGAACTGCAGTTCTCATGCCTTAATTCGAAAGCGGACTCGTCCGACGAAGAAAAGGGTGGTGTGGGACTCGCCAATGTCCGCAAGCGTCTTGACCTGCTTTACGGAAGAGATTATACCCTCAGCATAGACGACACACCCGATGTCTATTCCGTACGTCTTGTCATTCCATTTCTCCAATAAATAAAAATGTATAACAGTATGATACGTTGCATGGCTATCGATGACGAACCTCTGGCTCTGAAGCAACTCGTTGCCTATATCAGTAAAGTGCCGTTTCTACAACTTGCCGCCCAGTGCCAGAGTGCCTTGGAGGCGCGTGAGTTTCTCGAACATGACATGGTGGATGCTATCTTCTGCGACATCAATATGCCCGACCTCAACGGCATGGATTTCATCAAGTCGCTCGCCATGCCGCCGCTCATTGTATTCACTACTGCCTACTCCGAGTATGCAGTTGAGGGTTTTCGCGTCAATGCCGTCGATTATTTGCTAAAACCCTTCGGACTGCAGGACTTCCAGCGGGCAGCAAATAGGTTGAAGGAACGGTTTGAGAGCAGTTCGTCAACGGTCAGCAGTCCTTCTGCCGATAATCTTCCAGCCGACGACACACTTTTCCTCAAAACCGACTATCGCATCGTAAAAGTCAGCATTCCTGACATCCGCTACATAGAAGCCATGAGCGAATACCTGAAAGTTTGGATTGAAGGCGAGGCGAAACCTATTGTCACCCTTCTGTCGATGAAGAAGATGGAAGAGCACTTACCCGACTATTTCATGCGCATCCACCGTTCCTACATCGTTAACCTCAACAAAATCCAGGAAGTCAACAAAAACCGCATCATCATGGACAAAGACACTTGCCTCCCAATAGGCGACCTGTACAAAGAAGCCTTTCAGACCTTTTTGGATAAGCGCTTTCTGGGGAAATGAGGGTGACAAATACCCTTTAGACGAATGGTAATAGAGCGGTAATGTAGCGGTACTCCTTAGTTAGGTTTTCTTGACTTTGTGACAAAATGCATGACTTTTTGCGCTTACGTTAGAGAGTTTTTTTTCGTGTGCACACCAGTAAAAATGGGGAGTTCCGAGAGATTTTTCACCCTGCTCAAAGCCTCTGTTTTTTGATAATAACTACAGATAGAACCCTCTAAAACTGAGAAAAAATATAATAAAATGACCAAGTTTTGAGAGAGATTAAATTCAAAAATATCCCTCAACTTTAGCAGAAGTTTAGAAATTAGTTTGTACTTTTGCGCAGTACTAGTAAAACATATTATAATATGAATGTAGCAGGATTACAAAACGTTTGGCAGACAATCATGGGTTTTAACCTTACTGCTGCTAATAAGCGTTGGTTAGCTGACCATCTATATGAGCAAGCGATGCGCGAAGAAGCCTTGCAGCCTTATACGATGGAGGAAATCGA
The DNA here is from genome assembly GCA_002342585.1 of Prevotellaceae bacterium UBA2448. Taxonomy (GTDB): domain Bacteria; phylum Bacteroidota; class Bacteroidia; order Bacteroidales; family Bacteroidaceae; genus Minthosoma. The sequence goes on along the minus strand of DDQG01000041.1, from coordinate 25,452 downwards.
TGCTCGCCTTGACATGGCAGAAGAAGATGTTGCAGCAGGTCGGGTATATTCAAAGGCTGAAGTGTCAGATATGATGAACGAATATATACAGAAGCATTCGTAGAGTGATATGGAAATCATCTGGTCTGACCAATGGGACACAAGAAAAGAGCCCAAGGCTCAGGCTAACATAACAAAATAAATGAAACCTTGCCTATGAGTTTTTCGTATATATTACAGAAGAGAATATTAACAGTTTGCCTGTTTTAGTTTGGCTGGCAATTAAAGAGGTAAGACCTGAAAAGTAAACTGTATGAAAAATATATTAGCGGCACTATTCTTTGCTATAGTATGTGTAATGTCAACTTATGCCCAAACTGGAGTGAACGATGACGTTGCTACAGGTAAGATACTGCCATTGTACAGCCAATATATAGAAGGATGCTATTCTATCACTTATGATAAAGACCCTAATAGCGGTACTGGGGCATATAAATTCTTTGATGAAAGTGATGTAAGTGAGTTCCGAGCTTTATCAGCAAACGATATCTTCGCTTATCACGGCAAGAAGAATATGGACGATTTAGACAAGGCTGTTTGTGTTAAGTCTGGTCAGTATAAATCAGATATGCTGAGTTTTCAGCAGAAGAGGAATGAGAAGTTTGCAATCTTTACACCATTTGTATATAAAGATATGCCAAAGTTCTATGGTGATGGGTTTGCACCTTGTTTTGATGGCAAAATCAGATCAAATTTCAAAAATTTTATAGAGATCTACGACATCATCATCCCAATAAAACCAACATGCTTTAAGGATAATCGATACTTCTTCAAATGTAATGATACAGAAAAACTCCTCGATTTACGTTCTAGAAAAGATGACCTCTACTTCTTGATAATAGTTAAACCAGGAGCGAAAGTTGTTAAGTCATATAGTGTATATGATAGTAAACCTTCGACTTATGCAACTTTAGCTTCTCCAGTTTCTTTATATGTGGTTGACGGAAATACAAAAGAAACTTTGCTTGACTTAACAAGTTGCCTTCGTAAGGTGAATATAGCAACTGAAAAGCAAACCCTTGAAAGTCTTGCCAAGAAAGAGTTACAAAAAGGAAAGAGGGAAAGAGGTACTTATCACAAAACGCCAAGAATAGAAAGATGCCCAACTTGTCATGGAAGTGGGCGCTTATCTAATGGTAAAAGGTGCTCTTTATGTAATGGAAGTGGCACTATAGATAACCATTATTACTAAAATATGGACGTTTCGAAAAATTAAAGCTCAATGCCTAATATGTCGGCAATCTCTTTATCATTTTCTTATTTTATAGAATCTGCACCATCACTTTTCTGTTGTTTTAAATAAAATGCATTGATACACATCTAGTTGCAAATATTCTAGATGTAACAATCTAACAATGTTGTAGTTACTGGCATATTCACTATTGATACTACTGGAATAAATGATGTTTATAGCGCTGATGAAAATAAAGAATACTACACAATCGATGGCGTTCGTATTGCTCAACCGAATAAAGGCATAAACATAGTTAAGATGAGTGATGGAAACATCAAGAAGGTATTTGTAAAATAAGTTTTACACATAAACGTTTGGGCTGCCATCCATGTTGGGGTGGTAGCCTTTTTAGTTTAGAAAGGCTGCTGTTAGTCCGATGCCTGCGGACTCTCAGTCCGTCCCTAACGTACTCTCAGTCCGACACCTACGGACTGGGAGTACGTTGGTGTCGGACTATATAACGAACTGTACTTTAAAATTGCACACTATGATAATGTTGGAAGTAAGAGGGAGGGAAGAGTTGATAGTTGATAGATAATAGTTTTAGTGGTTAGAGGTTAGGTGATGTCTTGCTTGTTGGTACAAAATTAGCATAAAAGTTTATTTTATCACAAAAATATTTGGTGAAATAAACTTTTATGTTTATTTTTGCGGCAGATTAGTGAATGATTATGGAAAGAAATCTATTGATTGAATTACTTGAGGACGGCGAAAAAGTAAGTCTGTATTCGCCTCACTTTGAAGGAGAAGAATACTCTGAATTTGAAAATTTCTTGTTGATGTACAAGGATACATATCCAGATGATGTACGCCAGTTGGTATACAGACTTGATATAATAAAACGTGATGGTGCAGAAGATAGACATTTCCGCTATGAGGGCTCAAAGCGTGATAGGGTGATGGCTCTGCCTTCGCATTTGGAAACAACTTCTTTACGCCTTTATCTGCTAAACATTCAGTCGAAGATATTGATTCTTGGTAATGGCGGATTAAAGAAAACGGCAACTTATCAAGAGGATGAGAATCTTCATCGTCAAGTTAGAACATTGCAGAAGATTGATTTGGAGATAAAGCAGAGAGAGAAAGAAAATGTGATTGTAGTTAAAGGATCTGAACTATTAGGTGAACTTTCATTTACAATAGATGTTGAATAAAGAAAGGAGGTTATTATGAAGACTAACAAGATTATGGATGATATTCGTAGTAATATTTCTCCAGAAATGAAGATGCAGATGGAACTATCTGTAGCCATTGCTAATCGTATATATAACATTCTTGAATCAAAAGGAATGTCTCAAAAGGAGTTTGCCAGTTTAATGGGGAAAACTGAAACGGAGGTGAGCCGTTGGTTGTCGGGAACTCATAATCTGACATTGGCTACTATCAGTAAGATTTCCGTTGCTCTTGGCGAAGAAGTGATAAGAGTAGCTAACTTTTCGTATCAACCAGTATTAGAAGAGTCGCAAATTGTTGCAGAAGTATAGTAGTAAAATTTTTTGCACACTAGTATAATTTCCTTTTCTCAGATTAGTGTCTTTTTTCGTGTTCATTAATGAATACGATCCAATTCATTAATGATTACGATGAAATTCATTAATGAACGATTTATGAAGGGGTGATTTAAAAATTGCACACTATGATAATGTTGGAAGTAAGAGGGAGTGAGGAGTTGACAGTTAATAGATAATAGTTAATAGTTAAGCTGACCGGGCAAATGCCTGGTCAGCTTTTTTTGTACAAACTCCGATGTTCCAATGTCCCAGCTAGTTTTTCAATGATTTATTTTGTATTTTACTCGCTTACTTGTATCTTCGCGCATCTGTAAATGCAAGGTAAGCTAAAGAAATAATGAAATAAACGATTATGGAAGTCATACAAAGTTTTACGATTGATCATACCTGCTTGAAGCCGGGTATTTATGTTTCGCGTGTGGATAGGGGGTTCACTACCTTCGACCTGCGCATTACCGAACCGAATAAGGAACCTGCTGTGGCTCCTGCTGCTATACATAGCATTGAACACCTGATGGCTACATGGTTTCGCAATTCAAAGGCGAAGGATGATGTGGTGTATGTAGGTCCGATGGGATGCCTCACGGGGATGTATATTATTATGACTGGGTCTTATTCAGTAGAGGATATGAGGCAGCTGACCATCGAGTGTCTGGAGTGGATTCTGACTCAGACGGAGGTGCCAGCCACAACTCCGGAGACTTGCGGTAATTATCTGTTGCACGATTTGCCTATGTGTAAGTGGGAGTGTGCCCGATACCTTGACCGCCTGAAGAATGATTTCCACTGCGAGTATAATAAGTTACAGGTTACTCTTGAGGACGGCCGAACTTTCGCTGATGCTTAGTTTCTTTTTTTTATTTCATACGGAAATCACAGAAAACACGGTAATTTATTCTATAGTGTAACTATAGATGCGGCGAGGGGTGTCTTCCTGTTTGTGGTGACGGAATGGTTCAGGTTTGTATCCGTCGGCAGGATAGGCTACTACAACACTATATATGTGTTTCGTATTCTTAGGTATGCGAAGGGTGGTCTTGCCTTTCGTAATGATGTTGGAGTAGGTGGCGCGGTTGTCGTCATCTACTGCTACTATGCGGTAGGCATAGCCGTCGGAAGGCGACTCGGAATGAATGGTCAGGGTTGCCTTTTTCCCTTTTACGGTCATGGGACGGATGTTGACTCCATAGGTCATGAGGGGAGAGTCGTTGAGCAGCTGGTTAGAGTAGCGGCTGCATACCTGATGGACGCGAGGGTAGTCGAAGGTGAGCAGACGACTATAGGCATCGCACAGTTCGAGGGCAAACTGTCGTTCGTCGAGGTTGAACATGCGCATATAGGTCTGTGCTGGGTCTTCGCCACGTTTGCCTGCGCGGAAGAGGTCGGCTATGACAGTGCGACCATGCAGGTAGCTCCAGTGTTCAAGCACATAAGGGGAGTGGTATATGTTTTCAGGAGCAAGGAAAGGTAGGTTTGCCTGTTTGATGAATGCCTGCCAATGGAAGTATTCGTCGTCAATCCAGTGTGGGTTTACCTGCCAAAGCATCCACTGACTGCACATCTCAAAGATGCCGCCTCCGCCCCAGCATTCGCCTTGTCCGTCGCTTATAATCTGACTCTGGAAGGAGTGACCTATCTCGTGTGCAATGGCATTGAGGTTACGGTCTTTCACTCGGTTGGGGGCTATCCAAAGGGCTCCGATGGTTTCGTCGTAGTCGCCACCATAGGCTGTGCCCTCGAGGGAGTAGTTGAGCATTGCCATCATGCGATAGCGATCTGCCTTGCTGCCTGGAAGGATGAAGCGGAGGGAGTCTTTATAGAAGGCGTAGAACTGTTCGAGTTTGGTGGTGAGGTTTTGCAAATCGACAGTCATGTTGGTTCCTTCCAGTTGCGGAGCACGACTGAGGTCGTTGCCGAATCCGCGTTCCCAGAATACTACGAAGTTGGGTGTGAGTGCCATGCGCTGGTTGCTCCAACGCGCTGTGTCGCTCTCGAAGTTGTTTGTGCGCAGGTCTTTGGGTATATAGATTTCTTTCTCCTGAGAAAATATGTTAGATGTAAGAAGTAAGAGGGAAGATGTGAGAAGAAGTCTGAGGGCTGAGGTCTGATGGATGAGGTAAGAGGTGAGAAGGCTGAGTTTTTTCATGATGGGTGATGTTTGAGGTTTTTATAAATGAAAAACGGATAACTTTCGTTATCCGTTTGCTGCGGTGCGTACGAGACTCGAACTCGTGACCCCATGCGTGACAGGCATGTATTCTAACCTACTGAACTAACGCACCGTTCTGTTTTGCGAGTGCAAAGGTAGGGCTTTTTTTATTACCTGCAAACTTTTAGTGAAGATTTTTCAGATTTTTCTTTGTTTTATTGCATTTTTCTTGGTTTTAGCCGTTAAAAGCGACCTCCACCACCTCCGAATCCACCTCCGGAACCTCCTCTGCCACCTCCATTTCCACCTCCGCGACCGCCTCTGCCTTCGCCACCTCTACGTTCGCCACGACCTTCTGAGTTGCCATTAAAGTCTTCTCGTTGGAATGCCTCACGCATCTGACGCTGATTGCGCAAGTCGCGACGGGCTTCTTTGCTGCCGAAGAGGTTGAGCCGGTAAATGAAGTGAACCATGAAGTAAGAGTTGATACTGTTGGTTTCGGTATCGCGGCGTGAATAGGCTGAGATGACTCGGCTTATGTTGCTGCGCTGATGGAGTATGTCGTAGAGACGAAGACTCACTGTTGCCTGACGCTGAGAGAGGAAACGGTAGCTCAGTTGGGCATTCCAGATGACTTCGTTGGTGTTCATCTCGGCAGAGGAATAACCACGACGGCTGCTTATCTGTATGTCGGTGGAGAAACCGAAGCCGTTTTCGAAGTTTCCTGTTGAAGAGAGTCCGTAGGAGAAGTTGAAGGTGTTTTGGTTGGTTGCCTGAACAACGTCGCTGGCAGAACGGGAGTAGTTGAAACGTCCGTTGGCTCGTATGTCCCAATAGTTCATGCGGAGGGTGAGACTTAGGTTTTCACCTACTGAGGTCTGATGAACTGTGTTGGTGAGGGTCTGTTTGTTTTGGTATATGTAGCTGACATGGTTCTGATAACCGAAGGATGTGGAGGTGTTGAGCTGGAGTTTTTCCCAAAAGAGTGGTGTGTTGAATCCGACATTGGCATTCATGTTCCAGTTGCCATCTATGTTCTCGGGACGAGTCTTCTGTCCACCTGTTTGTGTGTTGTACTCAGTGCGGTTGGTGATGGCATTGAGGGTGTTGGAGAAGGAGAGTCGGCCGAAGATGCTCTGCGAGGTTGCTTCCAGATAGTTGTTGTAGTTCACATTTATATTATTTGTGAAGGAGGGTTGCAAATCGGGGTTACCTATGCGTATGTTTAGTGGGTTGGAATTATCCACCAGGTTGAAGAGGTCGGTCAGTTCCGGTTGCTGGGTGTTGCCTCGATAGGTGATGCGCAGGGTGTGTTGTTTGGAGAAACGGAATCGGGCATTTAGGGTTGGGCTGATACGAGTGATGGTTCGGTTGGCAAGTGTGTCAAGTCCTTGATACTGAAAGGACATACGTTGACGCTGACCTTCGAAACGCACTCCGGCACTGATGTTGAGCAGGGAGGTGATGAAACGGAGGGAGAACTCCAGATTGTGGTTTTTGTTTATATTATCAGTATAGCGCGAGAGGGAGTCGGAGAGAAATTCCAGGTAGTTTGGCGGAACAAGTCCGTACTGTCCGTATTCTTCCCATAACTGCTGACCGATAGAATTGATTTTTCCCAGGTCATAGGTGTCGCCGTCGGAATGGCGTTTCTGGTAGTTGTAGCTGTAGTTGACCTGTGCAAAGAGGTTGCGAAGGATTGGTTCGGAATAGGTAAATCCGATACTATAACTGCGGTTATATGAGGGTGTAGTGCGATAACGATAAGTTATTTCGTTGGAGTCGTTTTTTTGATAGTAAGTAACGTTGGAGTAGTTGGTATTTTTGTTTTTGTTGCCAGATGTAGCACCTGATACTCGAATACTCACATTTCGTCCGCTACGACCACTTTCTGCAAGTCCGCCAAACCACGGATTGCCACCAAGGCGGCGGTTGAGCATGATGTTGGCATTGGCACTATAGCTGTCGGAACTGCTGTAGGCATTGCTGTTGTTGCTGTTTACTTTCTTGTCGTGACTGATTTGGTTCAACTGCGCCAGTGGGTCGTTGATACCATCGGTATATGGGTCGGCATTGAAGGATGCTGAGTTACCATTGCTTTTAGAGTCGCTATCTCCGAAGGAGAATGAAGGGCGGGCGAGGAGGGTGGTGAGTGAGTCGGGTTTCCACTCTATCTTGAAGTCGCCATTGTAGTTGTAGTTGCTATTTACGCTTTTGTTGTAACTGTTGGAATAAGATGACGAACTGGTAACGAAGTTCTGACTGGATGATTTTGTTTCCAAATTGTTCTTTCGACCTGAGAAACGAACATTTCCTCCAATCTCCACTTTGTTCAAATCGAATGCTATGTTGGCACCTGTCATTCCGCTGTTTGTGATTCCGTTGTTGCCACCTCGTCCACCACCACCACCTGTCTGGTCGTTGGTGTTGTTGTATGATCCCACTACACTGGTTTGGCGTTTGTCTGTAAAACGGTTGATCATAGCTCGACCTGCAAAACGATGGCGACTGCCGAATCCGAGGTCGAGATTTCCAAACCACCCCTTTTTCATACCTTTCTTGATACCTATATCAATAACGGTTTCCTCGTTACCATCGTCAATACCTGTGATGCGGGAGAGATCGGACTGCTTATCGTAGGTTTTGATTTTGTCGATAATCTCTGTCGGAAGATTTTTCATCGCCATATTCTTGTCGGTAGAGAAAAATTCCTTTCCTTCGACAAGTATCTTCTTTACGGTCTTGCCGTTTATCTTCACAGTACCATCATCGCCCACCTCTGCTCCAGGAAGTTTGCGGATGAGTTCTTCGAGCACACTTCCCTCAGGCACTTTGAAAGCATCGGCATTGAAGATGATGGTGTCTTCCTTCACCTGTACTTCCTTCAGTTGAGCTGTGACTACTGCCTGACTGAGTTCTATGTTGGAGGGAGTGAGCAGGATGGTTCCCATTTGTACTGGGGCTGTACGCCCTTCTGCTACATCGATTGTGCGATAGAATGTGTGGTAACCGAGATAGGATATCTTGATAATGTATCGTCCTGGATGCACATTCTTCAGAGTCCAGTTTCCAGTAGCATTTGAGATTGCTCCGGAAATCATACTCGTGGAGTCGGTTTTGCAAAGCAGTACGGAACAACTCTGCAAGGCTTCACCGACTTCAGAGTCGAGTACACGACCTGATATCGTGAATGGTGTAGCCTTTGCCGGTTGGGTATTCTGTGCTGAACCGGTCAGGAAGAATAACCAGAGAATAATAGGAAGTATGCGGAAAGCCAAAGGCATGAATATGCGCAGAAAAGATGCCATATAAGATGGTTGGGATTTTTTATATAAATGTATAACCACTTTGTATGACATCTTTTCTAACCAAAGGTTTAATCAGAATAGGACAATTTTTTATTTTTTAAGTGCTTCAAGCAGTTGATCCATAGCAGTTGCAGGGTCGCCTGTCTGGTCGAGCAGAGTTACAAACTTACTGCCTATGATGGCTCCGGATGCATTCTGTTGTGCAGATGTGAGGGTCTGACGATTGCTTATGCCGAATCCAATCATACGAGGATTGCGCAACGACATACTGTTGATGTGGCTGAAGTAAGCCTGCTTGGTGTCGTCAAACTGCTTCTGAGCACCTGTGGTGGAGGCAGAGCTGACCATGTAGATGAATCCGTCGGTGTTGTCATCTATGAACCGGATGCGTTCATCACTGGTTTCCGGTGTGATGAGCATTATGATGCGAATATCATAACGATCGGCAATAGGCTTGTAGGTTTCCAAATAGTCCTTGAATGGCAGGTCGGGAATGATTACTCCATCGATGCCTATCTTGACACATTGTTGACAGAACTGTTCGAATCCGTAATGCATGATAGGATTCAGATAACCCATGAATATCAGTGGAATAGTAACGTCTTTGCGAATGTCTGCCAACTGAGAGAAAAGGGTACGAAGGGTCATTCCGTTGCGCAGAGCTTTTGTGGCTGCATCCTGAATGACAGGACCATCGGCCATAGGGTCGGAAAACGGAACTCCCACTTCAATCATATCGACTCCTTTCTGTTGAAGAGTGCGAATGGTGTGGGCTGTACTGTCTAGTGTCGGATGACCGGCACAGAAGTAGATTGATAGGATGTTTTCGCGTTTTGTTGCGAATAGTTTGTTTATGCGATTCATATTCTGAGAATTGATAATTGTTATTCGTCTTTCGTTATTTGTCTTTCTTTTACAGCTTTGTTGTGAACTTTAACAGTAAGGCTGTATTTTTGAGTGCAGGGGCAGTTTCGAAACGGGAGTTTAGGTCGATGCCGAAGAAACGCGGATGACGGATTCGGCTGATTGCTTCTGCGTCGTCGGAACCTATGCCACCAGTGAGGAGAAAAGGCAGTTTCCCGTGGTAGTTGTTCAGGAGCGACCAGTCGAACTGTGTACCACTGCCACCATAACCAGCACAGGGAGTTTCGAAGAGGTAGTAGTCCACATGTCGAACATAACTGTGAGAGGTGCGGAAGTCGGCAGCAGACGAAACGGGAATGGTTTTTATGATACCGATTTCTCGTCCTAATTCCTTGCGAAGCATTTTGCAGAAGTCTGGAGTTTCGTCTCCGTGCAACTGTACAAAATTCAACTGGTAATCAGTCACATGCTGTTTGATGTCGGCAATATCGCTGTTCACAAATACTCCAACTCGCTTGGAGTGGTGAGGCATGTAGTCGGGAACTGCTTCTACATAACGGCTACTTTTAGGATAGAAGATAAATCCCATCCACTGGGCAATGCCGAGAATGTCGAGTGTACGAATGTTTTGGGCATCGCGCATGCCACATACTTTTATTATCATGCCGTAATGTTTTTGATGAACTGACTGAGTGTCTCTGCTGGGTTGGCGGTTTTCATGAATGTTTCACCAATGAGAAATCCGCGGAATCCATTCTGGCGCAACAACCGCACAGTGTTCGGATTGGATATGCCAGATTCGCTAACTAGCAGGTGATTCTTAGGCAGGAGTTGAGCAAGACGGAACGAGTTGTTTACATCGGTATGGAAGGTGCCGAGATTACGATTGTTTACTCCTACCATATCAATATTTCCACCTACATATTCCAGTTCTGGTTCTGAATGCACCTCTAAAAGAGTTTCCAGTTTCAACTGATGAGCCACACTGGCAAGGTGTTTGCATTCCTCTTTTGTCAGACATGCTGCTATGAGCAGGATGGCGTTGGCACCCATGTCGCGAGCCTGAAACACTTGGTATTCGTCGATGATGAAGTCTTTACGGAGAATGGGACACTGAACCCCAGAACGGCGGGCATTACGAATGAAGTTAGGACTGCCGCCAAAGTACCATGCATCAGTGAGGATAGATATGGCTGAAGCTCCTGCTTTCTCGTAACTGAGAGGAACAACAGAAGAACTTGCATCGGGATTAATCCAACCCTTCGAAGGACTTTTACGTTTAAATTCAGCTATTATGCCGGAAGGAGATTTTGCTAAAGCTGTGCGCATGGAGTAGTCGGTATAGAGCCCATCTGCCATCTGGCGCTCTACACGTGCATAGAGTTCGTCGGGTATGAGACGTTTTTTCTGAGTCTGCACCAACTTGCGCTTATATGCTACTATTTCTTCTAATATATCTCGCATATCAGTAACTTATGAATTTATTTCAACAAATTTCTTGAAGGTACGAAGCGCCTTTCCGCTTTCGAGTGAATCACGAGCTATGTCGATAGACTCAGAAATACTCAGGTTTGGTTCGATGATGGCAATTCCGCAGGCTGCATTAGCAAGAATCACATTCTTCTGACTTTCCGTTGCAGTTCCTTCAAGAACAGCATCGAAAATATGCATAGCATCTTCCGGTGTTTCACCTCCATAGATTTCGTCCTGTTTTACGTAGTTGAATCCCATCTCCTTTGGAGTATATACCTTTTCGAAGTAGTTGGTACAGATTTTAAAACCACTCGTAAGACTGATTTCGTCATAGCCGTCGTAGCTGGTGACGACTCCATAGTTGTCGCCCAAACGCTGGTGTATGTTGGTATAGAGTCGCTGCTGAGACTGATTAGCTGTGCCGTGGAGAGAATTTTTCGGGTGACATGGATTTACCATCGGACCAAGGAGGTTGAAACAGGTAGGCACTTGAAGAGCCTTGCGTGTAGGACCTACGAATTTCATTCCGTAAGCAAATAGGGGAGCATGGAAGTAACAGATGTTAGTCTCATCAAGACTGCGTTTCAGTTGGTCGGCATCATCTGTGAATTTTACTCCGTGACCAAGCAATACATTGCTGGCTCCGCTGACAGAAGTGCTACCACCATTTCCGTGCTTGGTTACTTTGTATCCTGCTCCAGCAATAACGAATGCAGAACAAGTGGATATGTTGAAGGTGTTCTTTCCATCGCCACCTGTACCAACTATGTCGAGGGTGTTGTAATCTTCCATGTTGATGTATTTGCCCGTTTCGAGGAGACCCTGACGGAATCCGAGCAACTCATCTACTGTGACTCCACGAGCCTGAATAGCCATAAGCAAAGCTGCTATCTGCTGAACAGAGTATTGCTCCTTTACGATGTTGAGCATGATTTCGTGAGTGTCCTCCTGACTGAGTGTCTCACCGTCGATTAGTCTTAAAAGATATTTTTTCATAACAGTGTTCTTTTTCTATAACTATATTAATAATGTGCTCATCTCTCTATCTTTTTAGTGTTTTAACCAGTTATTCAGAATCTGACGACCAGATGAGGTGAGTACTGATTCAGGGTGATACTGAATGCCTCGAATATCATATTCCTTGTGACGGACCGACATGATAAACCCTTCGTTGGAAACACCTGTCACTTCAAGACATTCGGGCAGATTATCTTTGTCCACAACCCATGAGTGGTAGCGACCAATCTCAAATGTATCGGGCAGACCCTCAAACAGATAGTCACGAGTGGTGAGGTGGCAAGGTGTTGCAACCCCGTGGAATACCTCACTTAGGTTTGTCAGTTTTGCACCAAAACTCTCACCTATAGCCTGATGTCCGAGGCATACTCCGAGAATAGGTTTCTTGTTGGCATATTCCTTTATCACATCGAGAAGCAATCCAGCCTCACTTGGTATTCCAGGACCTGGAGAGAGAATTATCTTGTCGAACTGCTGCAGTACAGGCATTTCAAACTGGTCGTTACGATATACTGTAACTTCTGCTCCAAGTTCCTTAACGAGATGACTCAGATTATATGTGAAAGAGTCATAATTGTCTATTATAGCAATTTTCATAATCGTTTAGTTTTTTGTAGTAGTTGAATATAGAGATATTACAGTTTTGCAGCAATAGATATTGCCTTACGAAGTGCTCCCAGTTTGTTGTTTACCTCCTGGAGTTCGTACTCCACATCGCTCTTGGCAACTATGCCACCACCAGCCTGGAACCATAGTTCGTTGTTGCGACTTACAAATGTGCGGATTGTAATAGCTTGGTTCAGTGAGCCATTAAATCCTATGCTACCTATGCAACCGCCATAGGCTCCACGATTATGTGGCTCATATTCAGAAATCAGTTGCATAGCTCGAACCTTAGGAGCTCCACTTAGTGTGCCTGCTGGGAAAGTATCGATAAACGCCTTTATCGGGTCTGCTCCATCATTAAGTGTTCCGCTGACACGACTTACAAGGTGGATGACATGAGAGTAGTACTGCATATCCTTGTAAAAATCTACTTTCACTCCGTGACAATTACGGCTGAGGTCGTTGCGAGCCAAATCAACCAACATAACATGTTCGGCATTTTCCTTCGGATCATTCCTCAGATATTCTGCATTCTTTCTGTCTTGTTCTGCATCACCGGTACGTTTTGTGGTACCTGCAATCGGATCGATATAGGCTGTACCAGCTTCGATGCGACAATGGGTTTCAGGACTTGAACCGAAAATGCGGAAACCGCCGAAGTCCATATAGAAAAGATAGGGTGATGGGTTGATACTGCGAAGTGCACGATAGAGTTTGAAATCATCACCTTCGTATCGCTGCACAAACCTGCGAGAAAGAACTATTTGGAATACATCGCCTCGCAGACAATGTTGAATACCTTTGCGAATATTCTCGCGATGTTCATCGTCTGTAAGTGTAGAATTGCAGTCACCTACAGGGTTAAAATTAAACTGTTGGAAAGGACGATGATTCACATCTCGTTCCAAAATGTCGAGATCATCCTGTTCTCCTTCCTCAAGCATTTCGATGAGTGTGAGTTCATTTTTGAAATGATCGAAGATGATGTAATCTTTATAAAGGATATACTGAAGGTCGGGAGCATCGTTCTTCTCCAGAGTTTCGTCTTTTACAGCTATATTTTCGAAATAACGGACTGCATTGAACGAAGTATATCCGTAGATACCACAGTAGTCACTTTCATTGCCTTCAACTTTAAACTGCGACAGAAATTCGTTGATACATGCAGCTACATCATAATCTTTTGTGATGGGTTTGCGTACAATTTCTCCGTCAGGATATTTTGCAATACCAATTCCGTGTTCTACACTGATGCTTGCGATTGGGTGCAGACAGATGAAGGAACGGGAATTCTTGTTGTCATGATAATCGGAGCTCTCCATCAGAGCACTCTGAGGATAGGCATCACGAACTCGCATATAAACACTTACTGGAGTGTTCAAGTCACCGAGTATTTTTCTGCTTGCTGTATGATAGTTATACATAGTCTTAAATTTTATCGTTCAACTTATTATTAATTTATTCTTCTACTCCTTATCATCATAGTTCAGCCTGATGTTTCAGGTATGTATCGAGGTCTTTGTCTCCTCGTCCGCTTACCGTTAGAACTACCACACTGTCGGGTGCGAATTGGTCTTTTACCTTTGGAAGCAAAGCCAAAGCATGAGCACTCTCAAGTGCAGGGATGATTCCCTCCATACGAGTGAGTTCGAAAGCAGCTTTCAGTGCTTCGTCATCGTTAGCTGGAAGAACTTGTGCACGACCAGTTTCGTACAGGTTACAATGTATAGGACCAGTTCCAGGGTAGTCGAGACCTGCACTGATTGAGTATGGTTCGATAATCTGTCCGTCATCGGTCTGCATCAGTTTTATACGGCTCCCGTGCAGAATGCCTACTGTGCCCACTTGCATGCTGGCAGCAGTCTTTCCGCTGTCGATACCCAGTCCGCCAGCTTCTCCCAGGATGATTTTTACTCTTTCATCGTCGATATAGTGGTAGATGGTTCCTGCAGCATTGCTACCGCCACCCACACAAGCCATGAGATAGTCAGGATAGTCTCTGCCTATTTTTTCCTGCAACTGCCATTTGATTTCTTCGGAGATGACACTTTGCAAACGAGCAACCATATCAGGATATGGATGTGGACCTACTGTAGAACCTATTATATAAAATGTGTCAGCGGGATGGCAACACCAGTCGCGAATAGCTTCATTTGTTGCGTCTTTGAGAGTTTTGTTTCCACTCTCTACTGGAACCACCGTAGCTCCAAGCATCTTCATTCGTTCTACGTTTACATGTTGGCGCTGCACATCGAGAGCTCCCTGATAAACTGTGCAAGGCATATTCATCAGAGCGCAAGCTGTTGCTGTAGCTACGCCATGTTGTCCGGCACCAGTTTCAGCAATGATGCGTTTCTTTCCCATCTTCTTTGCAATGAGAATCTGTCCCAGTGCATTATTGATTTTGTGTGCACCAGTATGGTTCAGGTCTTCACGTTTCAAGTAGAGCTTGCATCCGTATTTTTCACTCATGCGACTAGCATAATAGAGTGGGGAAGGACGACCTACATAGTCCTTGAGCAGGGCATGATACTCTTTCTTGAAATCTTCACTTTCAATGATTGGAAGATAAGCTTTTTTCAAATCTTCTACGGTTTTGTAGAGAATCTCAGGAATGTAAGCACCTCCGAAATCTCCGTAAAATCCGTTTGAATCTACTTGATAAGTTTTCATTTTTTTTAATCTGTTTTATATTATTGTTGTTATTATTTTATTGTATTAAAATGAAGAAAGCCTGTCGTAAGTACGACAGGCTTTCTTGTTTCTATATTACATACATATTGACATAGCCGCTCTACTTACGATTTTTGAATCCTAAGCTCTGCCACCACCAATATGTATTCTTATTCATGTACATAAGAGAATGATAAATCTTTTATAACTCCTTATTTAACAATGATTTTCTTACCTTTTACTACATAGATACCTTTCTGCAGATTCTTCACCTCTGAAGCAGGAATCTGAGAAGCTACGATTGCACCAGATAAATTGTAAACATCAACTATTTCAGCATCGTTTGCTACCTGAGCAATGCTTGTTACATCACCCTTGCCAATATGGTTGGTTACAAATGCCTTTACACCACCATTTGAGAGCTGGATGTAGCAGCGAGTTGCGTAGAATCCGGTTGTGATGTTATCTGTGTTGACGAATGTAGCCTCGTCATTGTCTTTTGAAAGCACACCATAGAGTCCGCTGGTAATAGTATGTGTCTGTGCACATGCCATTGTAACTACCTGATCAGTTCCTTGTATGCTGAAGGAGAGTTTGCTTTCACCGGCTAAAATCAAGGCGTTGCTTACAGCGATTTTCTTTACACCTGATTCACCGCCATAATAGAGTATGTAAGGTGTATTTGGTTCAATACCTCCAGCTTTGCAATCCTCGAAGTTCAGTCTTATTCCGTATATGCCGAACTCAACTCCTACAAGGCGTTCGAGTCGGCAATCGCTACCGAATACCTCATTGAGAATATCCTCGCTAACAGCAAAGGGGAGAGAGATTGTGTTCCAACCTTTGAAGACATAACGATTTAAAGATACATTGTAAACCTTACCAGCATATAATGAGATGTCTGTTCCTTTATATGTACTAAGATTAAGTGTGTTCTCGGCATGAGCCATTGCCATAATAGAACTGAGAACTGCAATTAAGTAAAATTTTTTCATACTGTTACTGGTTTAACTATTAAATCTTTGCAAAGGTACAAAATAGTTAATTTATATGCAAAAATAATTAAAAGATTTTTTTTGATTTTTTTCTGTATATGTTTGGTAACTATTTCGATATCTCTTTAATAAAGCCGTTGCGATAGGCATACAGGAGTTTTTTCAGGTCTTTCACCTTTTCTGTCAGTTCGCGTCCCTTATCGGTTTCTTTTACGAGCATTCGTTTGCTCGACATTTCAACAATTTGTGTCACACCCTTTATGTCAACACCTTTTTCTATAGCTTCAGTACTGGAACGGAATGGTTGCAGGGCTACAAGTTCCAGTCCGCGGGAGTGGTATGTGAGGGTATATCCTGCGATACCAGTTTTTGGTTGGTAAGCCTTCGAAAAACCTCCGTCGATTACGAGCAGTTTGCCGTTTGCCTTGATAGGTGTTTCACCTTTCAGAGTACGCACAGGCACATGTCCGTTGATGATGTGTCGGTGTGTTCCTGTTACTCCGAATGCATCCAGAATCATATCGACAACTTTCTCATCATTATTATATTTATAGTAGAAACCTTTTTCTTCCGTGTGGGTACTCTTATCCTTGATGAAATAGCGTTCGAAAGTAGTCATCTTACCCTTGTCGAAAAGGGGAGAGTCTTTTCCACACCACAGATACCATATGTAGTCGATGGCAAACTGACGACGTTCCTTTGGCACATCATGACTGAATGCCTCTCGAACCAGGTGTCCTGTTTTCTTCATTAGTTCCAGACCCTTATATTTCTTACCTCTTATCTCCACTTCTCTCAAGGTGCCGTCAGCATTAAGCGGAACTGAAGCATGGAACATCAGATTGCTGTTTGCTATTGTGTACATACAACCATGAGCCAACAGACAGTCAACATGCCGTTGCAGTTTTTCGCTTGTGATAAACGAATGTTCCAGTTTCTGCATCAGCATTTCCTCTTCTTTCGTCAGAGTATTCGGATTGTTCTGATCGAGAGTAGGCAGACAGGTGTCGCTCATCTCATATTCTTTTCCTTCTATTGTGCAAGTGCCGCGTTTCAGGTTTATGCCTTCCAGCAGTTTGCGGTCATCCATCTTAAATTCCGGACGACGGTTTATGATTCGGGCTTCTTCTTTAAACTGTATGATTGATATGGCTTTATGCATCTGTGCAATAAGCCGTTTTGTCTTCTCGTCGAATGTATTTTCTTCTTTCTTTGCCTCACCTTCCACATCGAGAATACCGAACAGGGTACATGGGTCGTCTTTGTATGTCTCCATAGCGAAAGTGGCTAGTGGAAGCAGGTTGATACCGTATCCGTCCTCCAGAGTTGCCATATTTCCATAACGTAGTGATAATCGGAGTACATTACAGATGCATGCACGATTTCCTGCGGCAGCACCAAACCAGTTGATATCGTGGTTTCCCCATGTAATATCCCAGTGGTGGTAATTGCACAGAGTATCCATAATCAGGTGTGCTCCGGCACCTCTGTCCCATATGTCTCCGAGCAGATGTAGTCGGTCGATGGCAAGTCGCTGAATCAGGTTGCAAAGAGCTATAATGAAATCGTCAGCTCTCTGAGTTTCGATGATGGTGTCGATGAGTACATTATAATAACGGAATTTCTTGTCTCCTATAGAAGGAGTTTCGTGCAGCAATTCCTCTATTACATAAGCAAATTCAGGTGGTAGTTCTTTTCTAATTTTCGAACGGGTATATTTTGCTGAAACCTCCCTGCATACCTTGATAAGTTGTATGAGTGTAGTTTCGTAAAACTTGTCAAGATCAGTCTGCTGAGCCTTTATCAGTCGCAATTTCTGTTCTGGGTAATAAATAAGTGTGCAGAGTTCTTTCTTTGCTTCTTTTGTCAGATGGTTACCAAATATCTCTGTTACCTTGCGCTTGATATATCCCGACGCATTACGGAGTACATGGTTGAAAGCCTCACTTTCCCCATGCAGGTCGCTGATGAAGTGTTCAGTTGGTTTTGGCAGATTCAGTATTGCCTCAAGATTTATTATCTCGGTACTTGCATCTGCAATGTTGGGATATGTCTGTGCCAGAAGTTGCAGATAACGAAGGTCATCTTTTATCGTTTCTTCTGAAAATTGCTGGTCGTTCATGGTGTGGATATTTGTGTGTGATTATATTGTTATTTCTCCGCTGCCGAAGCATAAGTGGTGGTCTGAGTCGTAGATTACGCAGAACTGCCCTGGTGCCACTCCGTGAATTTTTTCGTCGGCTTGCAAGTGCCAAGTGCCGTTGGGCTGTTGCCAGATGCTGCCTTTCAGAAATTCGGGCGTATGTCTTATCTTGAAGGTGATGCGCTTCGGTTCTACCTGTGGAGTACCCTCCCAGGGGTTTGCTGTGATGAAGTGCAACTGTTCTATGTTCAGGTGGTCCTTATACACTTTCTCTGGGTCGTAACCGTGAGAAACGAAGAGTATGTTCCGTTTTATGTTTTTCTTGACTACAAACCAAGGTCCGCCACCGAAGCCAAGTCCTTTTCGCTGACCTATAGTGTAAAACCACAAACCCTTGTGTTCACCTATCTTATGACCGGTTTCTATCTCGCGCACATCACCAGGGTTTTCTCCGAGGTGAGCCTTTATGTAATCACGGAAATCTATATTGCCCAAGAAACAGATTCCTTGCGAATCCTTTCGTTCTGCGTTAAGTAGTTTAGCCTGTTCGGCAATCTGTCTCACTTCGTGTTTCCACAGATGTCCGATGGGAAACATCAGTTTGTTCACCTGCAGACTGTCTATCTGACAGAGGAAATCTGTCTGGTCTTTCACGGGGTCGGGCGATGTGGAGAGCCAAGTCTTTTCGTTGAGCAGGGTGGTGGTGGCATAGTGTCCGGTTGCTGTGTGGGCGAACTCGTGTCCTACCTTCTGTTCAAACACACCGAACTTAATGAGTTTGTTGCACATCACATCCGGATTGGGAGTAAGCCCTTGTCGAGCTTTATCCATCGTGTAACCGACCACCTGTTCCCAGTAGTCTTTGTGCAGGTCTATGATATCGAGGGGGAGTCCGTATTTTTTTGCAAGCCATTGGCACACTTCGACATCTTCCTCCGAAGTGCAGTTCCATTCTGTATCTTTGTCGGGACCAATCTTTATGTAAAACAGATGAGGGTCGATACCTTGTTCTTTCAGCAAGTGTACTGAAACGGCAGAATCGACTCCTCCACTAACTAATGCTGCTACGGACATGGATTCCTCCTATTTGTTTGCCATTGGCGATTTCAGAGCTTTTGATATTTCAAGCATCTTATCTATCGGACGCAGAGCTTTCTTCTGTATGTCAGGATCTACCTCTACAGTAGGCCATTCATATTTCAGAGTATTGTAGAGTTTCTGCAGTGTGTTCAGTTTCATGTATGCACATTCGTTGCAACTACAGCCCATAGTCTCTGTAGCCTCTGGTGGGGCAGGGATGAAAGTCTTCTGCGGACAAGCTTTCTGCATTTCGTGCAGAATACCGCTTTCAGTTGCTACGATAAACTCAGTTGCATCGTTTTCTATAGAGTACTTGAGCAGTCCTGCAGTAGAACCTATCACGTCGGCAATCTTCTGTATTGGAGCCGGACATTCCGGGTGAACCAAAATCTTTGCATTCGGGTGTTCTGCTTTGATAGCAAGAATCTTCTGAAGCGAGAACTGTCCGTGTACATGACAACCACCGTTCCACAGCAGCATATCTCGTCCTGTTACCGAATTGATATATCCTCCCAGGTTCTTGTCTGGTCCGAAGATGAGTTTTTCGTCTTGTGGAAATGAATCGATGATGAGTTTTGCATTCGACGAAGTGACTACCACATCTGTCAGAGCCTTCACAGCAGCAGTAGTGTTCACATAGCTCACTACTTTATATCCGGGATGCTCATCGATGAAAGCCTTCAGGTCGGTTGCGTTGCAGGAGTCAGCCAGCGAACAACCTGCATTCAGATCGAGCACGAGCACCTTCTTATCTGGACAGAGAATCTTATTCGTCTCGCCCATGAAATGTACTCCGCACATAACGATTATGTCTGCATCAGTCTTTGCCGACCATTGTGCCAGTGCGAGTGAATCGCCCACGAAGTCGGCAATATCCTGCACAGCTCCGTCGGTATAGTAATGTGCCAGAATGACAGCATTCTTCTCCTTGCACATTCGACGTATCTCCTTCTTCAGGTCAGTACCTTCGGGAATAGGTTCGTCAACGAAACCTTTTTCTTTCCAGTTTTCTTTTATCATTTTATTTTGCAAAACTTACGGCTCTTGTTTCACGGATAACTGTAATCTTAACCTGTCCTGGGTAAGTCATCTCGTTCTGAATCTTAGTAGCTATATCGTTGCTCAGAGTTTCGATTTCAGCATCGGAAATCTTGTCTGCACCAACGATTACGCGCAGTTCGCGACCAGCCTGTATAGCATAAGTCTTTGTAACTCCTGGGTAGCTTGCAGCCAGTGTTTCCAAGTCGTTCAGACGTTTGATGTATGCTTCAACGATTTCGCGGCGAGCACCTGGTCGTGCACCTGAAATGGCGTCGCAGACCTGTACGATTGGAGCGAGTAGGGAAGTCATCTCCATTTCGTCGTGGTGAGCACCGATAGCATTTACGATTTCTGGTTTTTCTTTATACTGTTCAGCCAACTGAGCTCCGTATAGTGCGTGAGGAGTTTCAATCTGCTCGTCAGGCACCTTACCTATATCGTGCAGGAGTCCTGCTCGACGAGCCTTCTTTGGGTTCAATCCCAGTTCTGCAGCCATCACAGCACACAAGTTAGCTGTTTCGCGTGCATGCTGCAAGAGGTTCTGTCCGTACGAAGAACGATACTTCATCTTACCTACTATGCGGATGAGTTCTGGGTGCAGACCGTGTATTCCGAGGTCGATAGCTGTACGCTTACCGATTTCGATTACTTCTTCTTCTACCTGCTTCTTCACCTTGGCTACCACCTCCTCGATGCGTGCTGGGTGGATTCGTCCGTCAGCGATGAGTTGGTGGAGTGAGAGTCGGGCAATTTCACGTCTGATTGGGTCGAACGCACTGATTACGATTGCTTCAGGTGTGTCGTCAACCACGAGTTCTACTCCTGTAGCTGCTTCGAGGGCTCTGATGTTACGTCCTTCACGACCGATGACGCGACCTTTCACCTCGTCTGAGTCGATATGGAATACAGTTACCGAATTCTCTATAGCTGTTTCAGTAGCAATGCGTTGGATAGACTGTATAACAATTTTCTTAGCCTCCTTATTTGCAGTCATCTTGGCTTCGTCCATTATTTCGTTGATGTACTGCTGAGCCTGAGTCTTAGCCTCGTCTTTCAGAGTTTCTACAAGCGATTCCTTAGCTGCTTCTGCTGAGAGTCCGCTGATTTCTTCCAGACGCTTAATCTCCTGATTGCGCATAGTCTCCACCTCCTGCTTGCGTGCGTTGAGCAGTTCCTGCTGTTTATCGAGAGCCATCTTCTGGCGGTCGTTTTCCGACTGCTTGCGTTGCAGTTCTTCCTGTCGCTGGTTGATGGTCAGTTCTCTCTGCTTCAGTTTGTTCTCAGCCTGCTGCAGTCTCTGGTTGTTCTGGTTTGCTTCGCGTTCCAGTTCAGCCTTCTTCTCGAGGAACTTCTCCTTTACCTCCAGCTCTTTCTTCTTCTTGAGGGTGTCGACCTCCATCTTTGCTTCCTTTATCTTTGAGTCGTACACTTTAGTAATGGCATATCGGAATATTCCATAACCCAGTACTACTCCCACTACGAGGCAGCCGACTGCGATGATTATTGCAATTATCAAATCCATTTTTTTATTGTTTTATAGTTGTTAATAAATTTATGTACATACCTCAGTCTGCATATCTTCCGTTCCTCGCTTGGAACATTGGATGTGCAACCTGAAATTGTACTTGAATTGTTTCAAGATTATGTTTGGTGTGGAGAAGTAAAAGAAAAACGGAAGAATACTACTTTTTCTTTGTTACCTTGTCGATTTCTGCTTCCAGTTCGTCGAGTTTATCGAAAAGAGGCTGTGTGTCACTTCTGTGGTTCGAACGAATTGACTCTACAGCAGTGTTGAGCATAGCCATTACATAGTAGTATTTATCATTTTTCAGGTTAGGGTACATCGACCTCAGAGAGTGGATTTTCCCTTGGATACTTGATGCTGCATCACGATAAATTTTCTCCTCTTCCGAATTGTTCACGGTCAGTGGAAGTTGAATACCTTCAATAGATACAGATATGTTCAGTTTTCTATCCATGTGTTCAAAAATTTTATCGGTGAAGACCCTTATTCTTGGGCATTCAGCATGTTAATACAAGCATTTACTTCTCGAACCAGGTAAGTGATTTTCTGTTTAGCCTCCTTGAAGTCGGAGTCGCTAATTTCAATCATCTTAGCCAATTTCAAGTTGTCGTAGTCTTTTTTGTACTGATTGGCCTGTGACTGGATGGTCTTTATCTCTTCATCCTTGTCCTTCAGCTTCTGGTACAATTCAGCATTTTCCTGTTGCAGAGCAACAAACGAAGTGAGGAGGTCTCTGACCTTCGCATCAAATTTTTTCAATGATTGGTTTTCGGCTTCTGTCATGTTGTAACTGCAATAGTTTCCTATTAAATAATGTGTATATTATCTTTTCAGTTTTTTCATTGCCTCAGCTTCCTCTTCCTTCGATGGTGTAGGCTCTTTCTTTGCCAGAGTAATCACATTGTATGTGTACTCCTTAATCCATTCTGTCGAGAAACCCAATTGCTGTTGGTAGCGGCGTACTGTGAATACTGACTTCTGCACACCTGCATCGCTCCAGACGTTCTTAGTCATCACCTCGTCCACAGTGTTGTCTATCACCTTCTTCATCAGTCCTTTCAGGAATCCCGGAATGCGAAACTTCCACTTCAGCAGGTTGCCCAGCAGCATAATCAGTTCCTGGCTGAATCCCTGAAAAGCATACAGGTAATTCTGTACATGAGCCTGATTCTTGCATCCTTTCTTGATGCTAAGGTCAATCTCCTTGAAGAAATTGTCGCTTATGCCGTATAGGTTCTGCAGCATCTTCTGGCACGCCTTCTTCTCGCCAAGTCCCAGTTTGT
This sequence comes from Prevotellaceae bacterium UBA2448, assembly GCA_002342585.1. GTDB lineage: Bacteria > Bacteroidota > Bacteroidia > Bacteroidales > Bacteroidaceae > Minthosoma. The sequence continues at coordinate 2,511 of DDQG01000041.1, read as the reverse complement.
TGTTAACTGTAGCCACATGCAGAGTGCGCTTAAACGTAGCCAAGTCGGGTAGGGCAGCCAGATTAGAGATTCCGAGGTTTGCAGCCAGCACACTTTGGAAGTACACCCTGATAAGGGTCATAAAGTCCTCCATGCCTCCCACTTTTTCCTTAGGCTGGCGTTTGAAAATATCTAAAAAACCCATTCTTTTTCTCTTTTCTGTTTTTTTCTGTAAAAATGTTTCTTTTCTCCTTGCACCCCTTGCTGTTTGTATAATGAATTACTTCATATCGCTTCGTTTAACAATATTGTTATTAGCATTTTACGAACTTGTACAATGAATGCTCCGCAAAGGTAGAAAAATTTAATTATACAATGTACAAAAAATCACAAAAAATCATCCTAAACCCAACATTTTTTTTATTTTCTTTGTTGTATGGAGGAAAATACATAATTTTGCATCCGATTTTAAAGCAAACAGATTTCATTAGTACACATGGATCCTGATAGTTATCCGGCGGAAAGCAGTGACCGCCTTTATTTTGACAACATTAAAGCAAACAAGTAATCGCTATGGAACTCATCATTACTTATATGCTGTTGTCGCTTGTCATTTCAGCACTTTGTTCTGTGCTTGAAGCGACTCTCCTCTCAACTCCGATATCTTACATCACCACCTTGGAGTCACAGAACGTGAAGGGGTGGGAACTCCTGAAGCATTATAAGACGAACATCGATCGTCCTATATCAGCTATTCTGTTCGTCAACACAGTTGCCAACACGGTGGGTGCTGCCCTTGTGGGTTCACAGGCAGCCAGCTATGCAGCAGCCAACTTCGCAACGAGCAGTCAGATGAACATCTTCATCGGAATCATCTCCGGACTCTTCACCCTCCTCATCCTCATCTTCGCTGAGGTATTTCCAAAGACCATCGGTTCTACCTACTGGCGCCGTCTTGCCATTCCTGCCTGTCATGTAATCCGTGTTATGGTGGGCATCTCGTGGGTATTCGTCATTCTGCTCGAACGACTCACCCATCGCATAGCCGACAATACCCAGCAGGAGGCAGTCACTCGCGACGAAGTGGCAGCAATGGTAACCGTCGGAGCCGAAGAGGGAGTGCTGGAAAAGAAAGAAAACCGAATGATTCAGCATCTTCTCAACCTCGACAATGTCACAGCTCACGAAATCATGACACCAAGTGTTGTGGTCACTATGGCAGAAGAAGAGATGACCCTTCGCGAATTCTACCAGGACGAAGACTTCAAGAAATTCTCCCGTATTCCTGTATATAAAAACGAAGAGAGCGACTACATCACTGGTTATGTGCTTCGTCAGACGGTGCTCGAACGCCTTGCGGAAGATAAATTCGACGTAACCCTGAGCGAACTGGCTCGTCCTATCCTCTCCTTCAGTGAAGACGAAGAAGTGTCGGAAATATGGGAAAAACTCCTTGAGAAAAAAGAGCATATCAGCATAATCATCGATGAATATGGTTGTTTCCGCGGACTCGTCACTATGGAAGACGTAATCGAAACAATGTTAGGTTACGAAATCGTAGATGAAAAAGACGAAGTAGTTGACATGCAGGAACTTGCCAAAGCGCAGTGGAAGAAAATGAAAAAACAACAGCATAAGTAAGAATATGCAATTCAGCAGAACAAGGATGCTCTTGGGCAGCGAAGCCTTAGAGCATCTTTTTAATACAAAAGTGATACTCTTCGGAGTCGGCGGAGTCGGTTCTTGGTGTGCCGAAGCCCTTGTGCGTACTGGGGTAGGACACCTCACCATTGTTGATGGCGACACAGTCTGTGCCAGCAACATAAACCGTCAACTCATGGCTACCACCAGCACTATCGGTCGTCCTAAGGTTGAAGTGCTTCGTGAGCGACTGCTCGACATCAACCCTTCCCTCGACATCAACGCAATTCATGGAGTATTCACCGAACAGACAGCAGACTCATTTCATATCTCCGACTATGACTATGTAGTCGATGCCATCGACTCGCTGAAAGACAAAGCCCATCTCATTCTTACGGCAACCAACTCTCCGGCAACCCTCTTCTCGGCGATGGGAGCAGCCCTGAAACTCGACCCCACCCGCATCAGTGTAGCAGAATTCTGGAAAGTCAGAGGCTGTCCGCTTGCCGCCACCCTCCGTCGTCGATTCCGTTCTGCAAAAATCTTCCCAACAAAGAAATTCCAATGTGTCTATAGCGAAGAACTCCTTCGTAACCGCGAGGAAAACACCTCTGAACCAACTCGTGCCAACGGCTCCCTTGTCCACATCACCGGCATCAGCGGATTCACCCTCGCCGGCCTCCTCATTCAGGACGCAATATCGAAATAGCAGTTGATAGGTGAAAGTTGACAATTAGTTTTTTCGTCTTTCGTTTTTCGTTTTTCATTCGTTTTGTCAAAGAACTATTTTCGTTTTCGTCTTTCGTTCCCTCCGTTTTCGTTATCGTTTTCGTTGAAATAGTTTTCGTTTTCGTTATCGTTTTCGTCTTCAGTTAACCAAAGGCGGAAGAG
>DDQG01000007.1 GCA_002342585.1 Prevotellaceae bacterium UBA2448 | reverse complement strand
AGAAGTCATCCGGAGGGCAACTCAATAACCAATAACCTATAACCAATAACCAAAAATTTGTTAAACCCTTAAATTTAAAAAACTATGGCACTTAAAGTTAAAGCAAAGCAAAAGCTTCAGAAAGTAGGTAAGTATGCAGAAACTTATCGTTTCGTTCTCTCTCCAGAGCTCTACATTCCTCTGGCACAGAACAAGGTAATCAGCGAGGCGGCTCTCCGCTCAGGTATCAGCAAAGGCGTGATGCAGGCATGTTGGGATGCAGCTGGCGAAGTAATCAAGGCATGGGCAACAGAAGGTCACTCAGTGGCACTGCCAGGACTCGGGACAATGCGTTTCGGACTGCGTGCAAAGTCAGTGGCAACCGTTGACGAGGTAAAGTCAAAGCTCATCAAGAGCCGTAAGATTATCTTCACTCCATCAACCGAACTGAAGGACGAACTGTCCAACACCAGCGTTCAGATCACTTGCTACGACAAGGACGGCAACGAACTCAAGCGCGTAACCTCTACCGACGAGGGTATCGTTGAAGACCCAGAAGGTGACGAGACTGGCGAGGGTGACGGCAAGACCGACGGTTCTAACGAAAACCAAAACCAAAACGAAAACGGTTCTAACCAGAACCAGGGTGGTGGTAACGAAAACGAAAACCAAAACCAAAACCCAGGCGATGGAGGTGGCGGCACCGAAGATGGCACTGACGAGTCCTAATCATTAGCGGAATGAGCCCTTCGGGGCTCCCGCTTTTCTTAAACAAATTCTCTAATTCTCTAATTCTTGATATTTATGAAACGCGATATTCTTGAGACAGTGGTGAAGGTAGTAGTAGCCGCACTCACAGCATTCCTCACAGCAATCACAACTACAAGTTGTATGGGACACGGACCCTTTTAATCAATGCATAATTCATAATGCATAATTCATAATTGAAAATTGATAAAAGAGTTAAGGAGTTATCGCTACGCTCGAAGTTAAAGACGTATGATGGCTGGTGTAAGATGTATGATGTAAGAGAGCTGAGAACCAGTATCGTCTTAACTCCTCTAACTTCTCTAACTTCTTAACTACTTACCGCACTCCTCAATCGTCTTAACTCCTTAACTCCTAAATAAAAAGAGCTGACTGGGCAAATGCCTTGTCAGCTTTTTTTTGTGCCTTAATTGTTGCAATGTTGCAATGTTGCAAAGTTGCAACGCGTTTTTGAGGTGCCGAATTAAAAATTGCACACTGGTATAATATATAATGGTTAACGGTTAATGGTTAGTGGTTATTGAGTTGTAACGGTTAAAGGTTAACGATTAAAGGTTAAAGAGTTTTCGTTTTCGTTTTGGTTTTCGTACGAAGTTTTCGTCTTTAGTCCTTCGTTTTTCGTTTTTCGTCTTTCGTTTCCCTTCTTTCAACTTTTAAAATTTACAGAAAAAGTTTCAAAATATACAATTTTGCGATTAGTTGGGGCGCTGGCTTGGGATTGTAGTTTTTTGTCATTACCTTTGGCAAAATTGATAACCTTTAACCTTTTTTTGAACCAATAAAATAACATTAATACTATGGATTTAAATGAAATCAGAGAGGCACTGCATGCTATGTATGGCGGTGAGAATAAGCAAATTACCAATGGTAATTATGACAAATCGTTGGCTGTAAAGTGTGTTAATGGTACTTTCGTGGGTACGAGAAAGGATGATGTCACCGTATTCCGAGGAATTCCTTATGTGGGTAAGCAACCCGTGGGCGACCTGCGCTGGAAGGCTCCAGTGGATGCGATGCCAAACGACGGTGTATTCGAGGCATTCTATAATGCGAAGAGTGCCTATGGAAATGTGACGTTTGAAGTAGGTTCTATGTACTATTTGGATGAGAACTGCTTGTACCTCAATGTGTTCAAGTCGGACAAGGTGGCTAATCAGAAGAAACCGGTCATGGTGTGGATTCATGGTGGTGCTTTCGAATCAGGAGGTACTGTAGATCCGATGTTCGACTGTGTTAATTTCATAAAAGAAAATCCCGATGTAATCGTCGTAACTATAGCTTACAGACTCGGTGTAATGGGTTTCCTGCATCTGTCGCATTTGCCCGATGGAAAGGACTATCCTGACTCACAGAACTTAGGTCTGTTGGATCAGAAGATGGCACTGAAGTGGGTGCATGAGAATATAGCAGCCTTCGGCGGCGACCCCGACAATGTGACCCTCTTCGGTGAGTCTGCCGGTGCGGCAAGCTGCACCCTGCAGCCACTGGTGCCCGGCTCACAGCAGTATTTCAAGCGTCTCATTGCAGAGAGCGGTTCCGTCAATTTGGCGAGAACACCGGAAGAAGGTATTGAGTGTACCAACAAACTGATGGAAGCACTTGGCTGCAAGACTGTTGCAGACCTACTGAAGGTTGATGGCGACAAACTCTTGGAAGTAGCTACAGCTGTGAACTTCGTACATCAAGTGCCCGAAAGAGATGGTAGGATTCTGCCTACAGATACCTTTGAGGCTTATGCCAACGGAGCTGCTAAGGATTTGGAGATTCTGGTAGGTTGCAACAAGGATGAGATGAACTTCTTCGTGTCCAGCTTCGGAAAGGAAGGCTGGGATAATTGGATTGCCAAACGCAAGCAAGAGAAGTTTGCCCAGTTGGCACCTGAAGACAAAGTGCTTGCCGAGAGCTATATGAGTGATGTGAAGGGTGACTACTTCCAGCCGGATAGCAGTCTCTTTAGTCAAGTATGGTTTAATGCAGCAATCATCAAACTGTCTGAGTGCCAGACCAAGGCTGGTGGCAAGGCATATACCTATTACTTTACACCAGAGTCACCAGATCCTATCATGAAGTGCGGACATGCTATCGAACTTGCAGTTGTATTCAACCATCCTGAGATGACTGCTGACACAGGAAGAGCATTCGATGAAACCTTCTGCAAGACTATGCGCAAGATGTGGGTGCAGTTTGCAAAAACAGGTAATCCATCGCTTACCGCAGCTGAATCTCCCGATGGAAAGGCAAAAAAATGGCCGCTCTATGACCTGAAGGACAAACAGGTTATGGTTCTCGATGAATTCGACATTCATCCTGCGAAGGAAGCGGATGTCAAGATTGTGGATTGGGAGAGGACCTATCCTCTGACAAAGTATTATATGCTTTAACTGATAATATTTAAATAAACACTATGGAACAGTACATGGAAAACAAGAAGATTACTGACGGCAATTACGACAAGTCTTTGGCCGTAAAGTGTATTAACGGAACCTTCGTCGGCACGAAGGCAGAGAACATAATTTCCTTCAAGGGCATTCCATTCGTAGGGCAACAACCTGTTGGTAACCTGCGTTGGAAAGCACCCGTAGATGTTACGCCTGACGATGGTGTATATGAGGCCTATTATTTTCCCAAAGCCTCCTGCCAGGACAAATCAGTCATTCCGTATCAGGGTGAAGACTGTCTGTATCTGAACGTATGGCGGTCGGATGATGAGCCGGGGAAGAAGAAACCAGTCATGGTGTGGATTCATGGCGGTGCTTTTGCTGCTGGAGGAACAAATATCGAGCTGTTTGACTGTGCTAACCTGGCAAAAGAGAATCCGGATGTGATCTTTGTTACCGTCCAGTACAGGCTTGGACCCCTTGGCTTCCTCCACCTGTCGCACCTCCCGGACGGCAAGGATTATCCTGACTCTCAGAACCTTGGACTGCTGGACCAGAATGTGGCGCTGAAGTGGGTTCATGAGAACATCGCAGCCTTTGGCGGAGACCCCGGCAACGTGACCATCTGGGGTGAATCGGCCGGCGCAGGAAGTGTGACGATGCAGCCTCTTATCAAGGGCTCGCAGCAGAACTTCAAGAAGGTTATCGCTCAGAGCGGCGCCCCCTGCCAGACCAATTCCCGGGAAGAAGCTATCGAGGCAGCGAATGATTTTATTGAGGCCCTTGGCTGCAAGACTGTCGCTGACATGATGAAGTTCTCGGCCGATGAGCTTATCGCTGCTGCAGCCGAATCGGTTACCCTGCGCCTTTTCCCCGAGCGCGACGGACGCATCCTGCCCCTGGAACCCTGGAAGGAATATGAAAACGGCGTGGCTAAGGATATCACCTTCCTGCAGGGTTGCAACAAGGATGAGATGAACTGCTTCGTGGCGGATTGGCAAGTGGAAAACTTCAAGGTATGGGCCGCAAACCGCAAGACGAAGAAGTACGCCCATCTGCTCTCAGATGAGGAGAAAGCGAAGATCGAAAGCTACTGCAAGGAAGGGGCCGTAGAGGACTGGGAGCCGGACAGCCGTCTTTTCAGCCATAGCTGGTTTATCGACGGCTCCATAAAGCTGGCGGAGAGCCAGGCCATAGGCGGCGGTAAGTCCTACACCTATTTCTATAGGGTGGAGTCTTCAGACCCGATCCGCAAGAGTGCACATTTTGAAGAAGTGCCAATCGTCTTCGCTCATCCAGAATTTGTTGATGGAAGACCCTATGACCCCGCCTTCTCAAAGGCTATGCGTCAGATGTGGGTCCAGTTTGCAAGGACCGGTTGCCCGTCACCAGAATGGCCACTCTATGACCTGAAAGACAAGAAGGTCATGGTGTTTGACGAGTTCGACATCCATTCTGCAAAGGAATCCGAAGTAAAGATTGTGGATTGGGAGAAGACATACTTCCTAACCAAGTATTACATGCTCTGATGGGTTCATCATAACGTTCATTTAAAAAGAAAAACAATATGAAAGTAGATAAGATAATAAAAAACGCGAAGATTTTCACTTCGAACAAGAACCAGCTGCAGGCAACTGCTCTGGCAGTTAAGGATGGTAAGTTTGTGTATGTAGGTGATGAAGCAGGACTTTCAGCCTATGAGGGAGAAGTAACTGATATGGGCGGGAAATTCATCATGCCGGGTATTATCGACAGCCATGTGCATGTGACCACAAGCATCGGATTCGCCTATATGGATCCGGGGGAATACATTTTTTGCGCCAGCAAAAAGGAAGCCCTGGACTTTATGGCGCAAAGTATCAAGAACAATCCAGGTTTGAAACGTCATAGATTTATACTGGAGCGTAAATACCTGAATGGGGATGACATCGTCAAGGAAGATCTGGATGCCATCTGTTCCGATGCCGAAGTCCTGATACTGGAAGGCGAAGGCCATAGCGTCTGGGTGAACTCCAAGGTGCTCGACAGGCATGGCATTACCGACGAGACACCCGATCGCGTGCCCGAGCTGAGTTATTATGTACGTAAAGACGGCCATGTGACAGGAAATGCATTCGAGTCGTCGGGTTGGCACATGCTCTTCGATGACTTGACTGTGACAGATGAGCAGATTGACGCAGAGCTGATGCGTTGGATAGATTATTCTGTAAAGGCTGGTGTAACCGTTGTCTTCGACGCAGGTTTTCCTGAGGGCGAGGCACTCCACGAGCGAATCTATGAACGTTTGTACGAACTGGACAAACAAGGCAAGCTGCCAGTTTATATCGACGGAAGCATTGCGCTTACCAATCCCCAGAAGACGAAGGAAGTGGTGGAGGACGTGAAGCGTTTCCGCCAGAAGTTCGACAGCGAGCACCTGAATGTGCATACCTTTAAGGTATTCATGGATGGTACCTTGAGAATCGAGACGGCTGCCCAGGTGACGCCATACGTAGATACCAACAAGAGAGGTGGTACCACCTACAGCAAGGAGGAGATGGCAGAGGTGATGAAGTTGCTCAACGAGGCTGGACTGGACTTCCATGCACATACCGTAGGCGAGCGCTCGTCCCGCACGGTACTCGACGGTGTGGAGCAGGCCAAGAAGGAACTTGGCGAAAATTTCCGTGTGAAGGTGACTTGTGCACATCTTGAAATCCAAGATGACGCAGATATGGACCGCTTTGCGAAGCTGGGCGTTACAGCCAATTACACGCCTTGGTGGCATGCCGGATGTACGGGTGGCAATCCATTTGAGATATGGCGCAGTCTGCTGGGTGAGGAGCGTGCGAATAAGATGTACCGCAGCAAGACGATGTGGAACACAGGTGCCAATGTGACATTCTCAAGCGATAACATCATCTATGGTGATTTCCTGACCTGGAGTCCCTATCTTGGTATGGAAGTCGGCATGACGCGAAATATCAACGAAAAGGCGAAAGCCCCTGAAAGGACCAGAGTCGTTGCTGCATACCCTTCTCCCAAAGAGAAGATGAACATAGAGGAAATGATGCTGGGATATACCATCAACGGAGCCAAGCAGCTCGGCATCGAAGCCTCTAAGGGTTCTATCGAGGCAGGCAAGGATGCAGACTTCCTAGTATTCGACAACGACCTGCTGACGGCAGAGCATGAAGGCTTTAGCCACAACATGCCGAGTGAAGTGTATATTGACGGGAAGAAAATGATTTAAAAAAGAAAATGAATATATGAAAACGAAAAGCGCAAATCTCCTTGCAAGAGGATATGAACTGATTGACGGTATCACGGTACCTGTAGGGACATCAAATGTTGATTTGGGCGTAGAGGGGAAAGAGCCCCAAAACGCCAAAAAACTGACCATTGCCGTAGGGAATGAGAAGATAAACTTGTGGGTTTTCCGTCCATCAGGTTACAAAGCGGGTGAGAAAACGCCCCTTGTCTATTTCATTCACGGCGGTGGCTATCATTTTGGCAATGTGAGCATGGATGAGCCCAAAATACAGGGCATAGCAGATGGGAGCGGTGCTACGGTGATTGCTCCTGACTACACGCTTTCTCTGGATCCTTCTTATAAATATCCCATGGAGTTGGAGCAAGTATATGCAGGACTTCTTTATGCATATGAGCATGCGGATGAATTGAATGTGGATCCGGATAATATTGTCATTGAGGGAGAAAGCGCCGGTGGCGGACTAGCCGCACGTCTGGGTCTCTATAACAAGGACAAAGGAAAGGTTCCCCTGAAGGGCCAGGTGCTCATCTATCCCATGCTGGACTACCGTACCGGCGGTGAAAAGGATATTTACAAGAATGAATATGCCGGGCATTGTGTATGGACAAAGGAGAACAACGTCTTTGGATGGGGAAAACTGATTGAAGGCCAGGACAAAAAGCTTACCGATGAGGAAATGATCTATTTCTCACCGGCAGTGGCAACCGTTGAGCAGCTGAAGGGATTGCCTGAGACTTTCATGATTGTCGGTAGCCTAGATCTTTTCTGTGATGAAGACATGAGTTATGCTCAGAAGCTTATGGAGGCCGGTATTTTCACGGAGCTCTATGTTGAGCCTGGAGTTCCCCATGCTTATGAGTACTTGTATTGGACTCCTCAGGCACACAGGTTCTTTGAACTGAGAGACCATGCGACGGCTCGGATGCTTGGAGCTGAAAAAGATGTAAAAGAGTCAGATGAAGCAAAAGCTTTCAGAGAGTTATTAATGAAGTATAATCTTGAGTAATATGAAACAGACAGTTATTCTCGGCAACATCATTACAGTTGATGAAAAAAGACCTTTTGCCAAGGCGGCAGTAGTGAAGAATGGTGTATTTTCATACATTGGTAGCGCAGAGGAGGCAAAGAAACTTGCCGGTGCTGACGCCAAGATTCTGGATTATGGTGACAACTACATCTACCCAGGTTTCATCGAAAGTCACTGCCACGGCAGCTTTGCCGGAGAACGTGCTATCGGACAGGCTAACCTCATGGCAGCAGGTCTTACAAACTACCCGAAATATCGCGAGATTATCAAGGAATTCATTGAGAAGAATCCGCAGCGTGATTTCTACGTTGCTGCCGGTTGGGTTGAAAATGAAGAATACGTTGACAAGTCTTTTTTGGACGAGATTTGTTCTGACAAGCCGGTCTTCATGCAGACAGGCGGCGGACACTCTATGCTGCTCAATACAAAGGCGATGGAATGGGCAGGTGTTGACGCTGAGTATGCCAAGAAATGGGGTTATGACCTGGTTCACGTAGATAAGAACGGTGAACCTGACGGCTATATCTGCGAAGGTCCTTTGTTCGAAATCGTACCGAAGTTGCCTACTACAGTGAGAGACGTCAAGGATTATCTGCTCGCTTGGCAGGAGATTGCGTTCAGCAAAGGTTATACAACCGTTGGTGATGCTGGTGCGGATGTTATACATCGCATTGCTCCTAAGGCATACTATGAGCTTCAGGAAGAAGGCAAGCTGAAGTTGCGCACCTATGCATGGATGTATGTGACAGATAATTCCGATGCAAAGACAGAGATTTCCCGCATTGCTGCTCTGCGTGCTGAGATGAGTGGTGAGTATTTCCATATCGTCGGTGCCAAGGCATTCCTTGACGGTGTTACCGAGGCGCATACAGGCTGGCAGAACCAGGATTACCTCGACACTCCTGGCTATCACGGTGCAGAACGCTTCAACGACCATGACAAGATGGTGCAGTTGATTGCAGAGGCTGACAAGGAAGGTATGTCCGTTCATGTTCACTCTGAGGGTGGTGGTGCCACACATTATATGTTAGGTTGTATCGCAGATGCCGAAAAATTTACTGGCAATAAAGATCAACGTAACGTTCTGGCTCACCTCCACTTCGTAACCGACGAGGATGTCCGTCGCATGGCAGAAACTGGTTCTGTAGCAGCAGTTCCTCCATTGTGGTCACCAGCTGTTCCGGGTGTTTATGAGCAGGAAATAACATATGTAGGTAAGGAATTGGCAGATCAGGCATATCCTATCAAGTCATTCTATGATGCAGGAGCAAACGTAGTATTCCACTCTGACTATCCCGTTTCACCGCTGTTGGACATCAAACTCAGCTTCTATTCTGCAGAAACGCGTACCTATCCGGAGGGAGTATTAGATGGCGTCACCACCTCTCCACGCAATACCAAGGAAGCTATCTCCCGCGAACAGTCGCTGCGTGCTATGACCATCAATGTTGCACGTCAGTTCCATCAGGAGCATCGTCTGGGTTCTATCGAGGTCGATAAGATTGCCAACATGACAGTATTCGACTGTGATTTCCTGCACGACGACATTGAGAAGGTAGCAAAGGCAAACGTTGTTGCTACTATTGTCGATGGAGAAGAAGTGTTTAAGGGGAATTGACAATAGACAGGTGAGTTGCAAAAAAATATTATAGAAATATAGGTAATTTGTAAAAAAACATTTATATTTGCCCGTCAATTCGAATAAAACAAATTCTATTTTAAGATTAATTAATAATGTATAAAGAATTTATGAAAAGAAAACTTATGTATGCTATCATGGCTGTAGTGGCTATGGGAGCACTAAGCAGTTGCGAGGAAGAGGACTTCAATAAAGCTTACGACGAGAAGACCTCCCTCGACTCTCCTTACCTCTTCTCAGAGGGTTATCGTGACAGTATTTCTTATCCTTACGACCTGGCTACTCCTGCAGCTTCATGGTTGAGCATGGTGAAGGATGAAACTCCTGTGTGCCAGTTGAGCATTCCAGGTACTCACGACACTATGACTGGTATGGGCTTCTACCAGCCAACACTGAACTACATCTTTAATATTACTGCAATCAGTCAGTTGAATACGTTTCAGGCTCAGATGGAAATGGGTATCCGTTTCTTCGACCTTCGTCCTGTAGTAAGCATTGACACTTTACAGACAGATCCGAAAAAGAAGAAGATTTTGCGTCTGGCTCATGGTATCAGCGAAATCAACGTAACTTTCGAGGAGTCGCTTGATATGATGCAGAAGTACCTGAACAACCATCCTTCAGAGTTTTTCATTGTTAAGATACAGTGCGACAACGGTATAGAAAACCAGAGCACTTGGGCTGGTCTGTATGCTGATGTAGTATCAAAACCAAAGTATGCAAGCCTGTTCATTCCTAGCTCAGCATGGACTCCAGGTATTACAGTAGGTGATATGCGTAGTAAGATTCTGGTGCTGAACCGCTTCGACCTGCGTGATAAATCAGGTTCAACTATGTCCATGCCTGGAGTTTATTGCACTTGGACTGACGAAGATGCTGACATCAAAGAAGCTCTTGACCCTACAGCACAGAAGGATTGTGGTTTGTTTAAAATGAATAATGAGGACGATACATCTACTACACCGGCTACTCCAGCTGTACCAGATGCAAAACTTTGGGTTCAAGACTACTTCAAGACTAACAAGAATGTACGTTTGGAGAACAAGAAGAAGACTGTTATCGACATGATGAACGATGCTCGTACAGAAATCGCTGCTGGTAACAACACTTGGATTATCAACCACTGTTCTGCTTATACAGAAGTATCTCCACGTGGATACCTCACTAACGCTTGTATCATACATCCATTAGTTATCAAGAATCTGCAGGAAAATACAGGTACTGTGGGAATCATGCCAATAGATATGGCTTGCCACGACTACATTCACTGTATCATCAATGGTGGTACTCCATACACTAGTGACTACCTTTATGGTTTCCACCCATTGAGCCAGTCGCTCACAAACCTGCTTATCAAGTCTAACAAACCATACTTCAAATAATTCCTAAGACATAAAATATATGAAACACAATATTCACAAAATCATAATTCTTTTCGCAATTATGTTTGCGGCTGCTGGAGCTGATGCCCAGACAGTTGATAAGTATCATGCTCAAGACGGCTGTTTCAATCACCTTTCTGTTGGCTTGAACGCAGGATTGACAGGCTTCGGTATTGATGCAGCAATGCCAGTTTGTAAGATAGTGACTCTCAGAGGAGGATTCTCAGGATGGGGCGTAGGTAATTACAAGTTTAAGGCTATCAATACAGCAGCTGATATGGGCCCTTCACAGACAGTTGAAGACGATGCTGTAAAACAGGCACAGAGGGTAGATAAGGTAGAACTGGCTATCGAACCAAACTTCTGGAATTTCTACGTACTGGCAGAGGTGCATCCGTTTAAGAACGTTCCTTTTTATTTCGCTGCCGGTCTTTTCATGGGTAGCAAGAACTTCCTTCACTTCAGCAATACCAACGACGGCGGTCTTGGCTTCCTCTATGATGCAAATCAGAAAGTGGAGGACTACAACCGTATTTTCCACACTAACTACGACCCTATAGGTCTGAAGTTCGGCGACTATGTGTTCACTGCTGACGAGCGTGGTAACATCGATGTTCGCATGAAGACTAATGCTATCAAACCATATATCGGCATTGGTTTCGGTCAGCACCTCGCTCAGAAGCATCGTGTCAGCCTTGCTGTTGACTTCGGTCTTATGTTCTGGGGTACTCCTAAGTTAGTGTTGAACAACGATACAGAGGTTAAAACTTCAGGTAAAAACTCAGGTATCGGTAGTGCTATCTCTTGGTTGAAGGCATGGCCAAATTTACAGATTCGTGTTGCTTACAAGATTTTCTAACAGAATATTATGTCAAATCTTGAACCATTAATTAGTGACCTTGCACTAATACTCATATGTGCAGGAGTTATGACACTCCTTTTCAAGGCTCTTAAACAACCAATAGTACTTGGTTATATCGTTGCGGGATTTCTTGCATCTCCCAATATGCCATACATGCCCAGTGTTGCTGACGGACACGGCATCCACATCTGGAGTGAGATAGGTGTTATCTTCCTTCTCTTTGCACTCGGACTCGAATTTTCATTCAAGAAAATACTGAAGATGGGAGCTGCCCCCATCATTGCCGCCCTCGCCATCATCCTTTGTATGATGTATGTAGGTGCGTGTGTAGGCGAACTCTTCGGTTGGAAGCAGATGGACTGCATTTTCCTGGGTGGTATGCTTGCTATGTCCTCGACTACTATCATCTTTAAAGCCTTCGATGACATGGGACTGCGTAAGGAACGCTTTGCCAGTCTCGTGCTGAGCGTACTGATTCTTGAAGACATCCTCGCCATCGTGCTCATGGTGATGCTCTCCACTATGGCAGTCAGCAAAGAGTTCGAAGGTTCGCAGATGATTAAATCTATCGTAACACTTGGACTTTACCTTGTACTCTGGTTTACAGTAGGACTTTACTTCATCCCTATGGCACTTCGCAAACTGAAACCGCTGATGAACAACGAAACTCTGCTCATCACAGCTCTGGCGCTCTGCTTCGGAATGGTAGTCGCAGCTTCTTATGCTGGATTCTCAGCAGCTTTCGGCGCATTCGTAATGGGTAGCATCCTCGCAGAGACCGTCGAGGCAGAACAGATAGAACACCTTGTAGCTCCAGTGAAAAACCTCTTCGGAGCCATCTTCTTCGTCTCCGTAGGTATGATGGTAGATGTAAACCTCATCATCGAGTACATAGTACCTATTGTTAGCATCATTGCAGCAGTCATCTTAGGTCAGACCATACTGAGTACAGGAGGATTCCTCCTCTCTGGTCAGTCGCTGAAGACTTCTATGCAGTGTTCCTTCTCGCTCACTCAGATAGGTGAATTTGCATTCATACTCGCCACACTTGGCACTTCGCTTCATGTTACCAGTGACTACCTCTACCCGATAGTAGTGGCAGTGTCGGTATTCACTACCTTTACAACACCTTACATGATTCGTCTGGCAGAACCTACATACAACCTGATTACTCGTATCCTGCCAGCCAAGTGGGTAGAAAAACTGGAACGCAACACCGACGAAGAGGACAGCAAGGCGCCAAACGAGTTACAGCAGACTTGGAAGGCATATGTAAAGCGCTTTGTCTTTACTACACTTATCACCAGTGTGCTCTGCATAGCCATCATGTCCATCATGCTCCATTTTGGCAAACCGATTGTCAATGCTTTGGTGTCTGAAGAGTGGTCGCATACAGTCTTGGCTCTCGCAGCACTCATTTTCTGTTCTCCGTTCCTCTGGATGCTTATGCGCGGAGGAGCTGACCGTCCTGAAGTGGATAAACTGTGGGAGGCAGGTGCCCGTTGGCGCGTACGACTTACAGCTCATTCTGTGTTGCGCTTGTTTATAGCAGCAGTATTCGTCAGCTACATCGTTGACTATGCAGTGCCTTGGAGTAGCTGGCTTGGAATGTTTGCCCTTGTAGGTGTTCTCATCTTCATTTTCTTCTCTCCGCACTTGCAGAAAGACAGTAATAAGCTTGTTCAGAATTTCACTGAAAACCTCAGTGCCCGTGAAAGAATGAACGAACAGAAATAGTGCAGGCGCAACAGAAGTGTTGAACAACAAGAAGAGCTGACAAACTAATGTCAGCTCTTCTTTATATTTGTGAATCTGTATTCTAGTGGGTTATGAACATTTCAGAACCTGACCTACGCGGAGAACTGCGTAACGACGAAGTCCGTTGATTTTACGAAGTTCATCTACTGAAATACCGTAACGCTTGGCGATGGAGTAGATTGTTTCTCCACGCTGAACGGTGTGAGTCTTTGGTTCTTCGGTTGTAGTAGTGTTTTGCTGAGATGCAAATACATTGTAACTTGGTGTACTTGCTGTGGTCTCAATCATGTTTTCCTGTTTCTGCTGGTTTGCCAGTACGTTTGTGTTGCCCTTCTGCATAGAACGTTTTACAACATAGTAGTCGTTTGTTACGTCCTGATTAACGAAGTCGAACATAAGGGCTGGGTTGATTGGTTGTCCGAGCAGACGAGTCTCGAAGTGAAGGTGAGAACCGAATGATCGACCTGTGTTGCCACCAAGTCCGATGACATCACCAGCACGAACTATCTGGTCTTCTCTTACGAGCTGGCGTGAGAGGTGACCGTAGAGTGTTTCAAGTCCGTTTGGATGACGAATCACTACATAGTAACCATATCCACGTGCGTTATAATCTACGATACGTACCTTGCCATCGAATGCTGCACGGATTGTGTCGCCAAGATATACCTTGATATCGAGTCCTGCATGCAGACGACCCCAACGCTTTCCATATGGAGAGTTGATCTGACGACTTGGAGTAGGCATGTGGAAACCGCGAAGGTCAACATGGTAGTTTGACGGAACTACACCCTGTGCGTCAGAAATGGTACGAGTCCAGTTGGAATATATGTTAGCTGCCGGGTTTTCCAGGTCAGCTCTTGATGTGCTGAATGTAGTAAACTGTATGAGTTGTACATCCTTGAGTTTTGTGTCAGCTGGGGCTTGGCGAGCTATGAGGTCTTGTGCAGACATAGACATACTCGTCAGACTTAGAGCTGCTAATACAAGTGTTTTAAGTGCGTTCATACTAATATAATTACTTCCTTTTCTATAATTTATTACTATCTTTATACTATCTTATTTTCCATGTAATTTGGGGTGCTGAACCAATCGTGGCTCGGCTGATTCTTTTAAGATAATCGAGGGCAGGTTGTGGGTTGACAACCTTAATATTCATCATTGGCATAGAGGTACTGGAATACTCCTGGTACGTAATCGAATATTTCGTCGGGACGGAAGAATCGATTGAGCTCTATGATTGCGTTTTCAGGCGAGTCTGAAGTGTGTATGATGTTTTCTTGGAATGACATACCAAAGTCACCACGAATGGTGCCAGGAGCTGCTTTGCGTGAGTTGGTAGAACCTGTCATGCTGCGCACGGTTTCTACTGCGTCAACACCTTCGTAACAACAACAAACTACTGGCGATGCCATCATTGAGTTTTTGATGCGCTGAAAGAATGGTTTGCCAGCCAAGTGTGCATAGTGCTCGTTAAGCAATTCGTCGGTGAGCTGCATCATCTTCATTCCAGCAAGGCGCAATCCTTTACGTTCGAAGCGTGCTGTCACTTCTCCTACAAGTGCTCTTTGTACGGCACCAGGCTTGAGTATTACGAGAGTTTTCTCCATTTAGTCTATAGTTTCGACGGGTTTAATGCAGAGCGCATGACACGCCAAATCGCGGCAAAGGTAAGGGTTTTTGTTCTAATGACCAAGTAATCTACTTGATTATTAAACTTTTTTTGCATTTTATTGCAATTCCACTTAATCATCAAGAATATTTTTGATGTCTGATTCTACTTTTTGCAGTTTGTTTCTGCAAAAAGCGATCAGTTCCTTTGCTTCTTTGAGGTTGTCGGTTAGTTTGTCAATGTCGGTGTCTCCGTTTTCCATCTCTGCCACGATGGTTTTGAGGCGCTTTACGGCATCTTCGTATTTAAGTTCTTTTTTCATATCTGGTTATGATTGTTGTTGTTTGTCTGTTATGGTTGAGTGTATTATTCCGTCGGCAAGGGTAGTTTCTATGGTGGTTCCTGTAGAGAGGTTTTTCGCCGTTGTGATTGCTTTGCCGTTTACTCGGGTTATGCTGAATCCGAGTTTGAGGATTCGTTTCGGGTCGGAACTCTCAATGCGAGTGGTGAGATTGTCGAGGATGTTTTGTCTCTGATGTATAGCCAGACTGGCTGAGGAGTCTAAACGGTGCAGGAAAAGTTCCATTTTGCCTTTTTCTTCGGTCAACTTGCTGATGATGGTGGTGCTAAGTGCCGAGTTGATGCGTTCCAGAATGATGTTTTCCTTATTGTGGTATGATGCTACGAGTGCTGGCAGTTTTTGTGTAATCATTTGCAGACGTATTTTCTCGGTAGAAAGGATTTTGTCCAGCTGCGATTTGAGTTCTGACTGGCAGTCGTCGAGTATGAATAGTTGTTCGGCTCCGTGTTGAATGAGGAATTCTGCTGCTGCGGTAGGGGTCTTGACTCTGGTGTGTGAGACCATGTCGATGACTGTGTCGTCGCGGTCGTGTCCGATGCCTGTGATGATGGGAAGGGGAAATTGTGCTACGTTTTCTGCCAGTCGGAGGGTGTCGAATCCAGAGAGGTCAGCTGCAGCTCCTCCACCTCTGATGATAACTACTGCATCCCATCGATCTTCTTCTGAGGCAATCTGTTCGAGTGCTGCTATGATGCTGCTTTCCACTGCATCACCTTGCATGATAGCAGGAAAGAGTTTTACGTCGAATGCGAGTTTGTATGTATTGTCTTTCAACTGGTTGCAGAAGTCGCCATAACCTGCTGCGGTGGGCGAGGAGATTACTGCTATGCGGTTGAGAAGCAGGGGAAGGGAGAGTTCTTTGTTCATCGTATCAACTCCTTCTTCTTGCAGTGTTTGCAGTATTTCCCTGCGTTTACGGGCTATGTCGCCAAGGGTATATGTAGGGTCAATATCTACTACATTGAGTGAGTAGCCGTAGAGTTCGTGGAAAGTGATGCTTACTTCTACGAGCACTTGCATTCCTGCTTGCAAGGGTTGCCCTGTAGTATGACTGAAGTAGGGGCTGAGTAACGCCCATCGACTTGCCCATATTTGTCCGCGAGCTTTGGCAATGAGACTTTCATTCGTGTCACCTTTCTGTATAAATTCCAAAAAACAATGGCCATGCCGTTCATTTACTTCGCTTAGCTCGGCCTGAATCCAATAGGTATCTGATATGGAGTGTTCAAGGACTCCACGAACTATATTGTTCAGTTCATATAAAGTGATAGCAGTAGGCATTAGTCTTGTTCTGATGTTATGGTTGTAATTAAACCCCTTAAAGTTTCGGGCGACGCCCTGTCAACAGGTGGTAGAAGGCATCGCTGCCACTGTCGAGTTGCGATAGTTCATAGGGCTCGATGTGGAGTGAAAATCGAGCATGGAGTTCTTCAAGTCCGAAGTATGCTTTCATGATTGCAGCCATATTGAATGCCATATCGTTTCCGTGTTTCATGATGAACTGAGTGCATCGGAGAGCCAATTGTTTCCCTTCGGGCATGTGACATAGGGTGGTGAATAATTTGTAATATGTCAGTGGTGATTCGACCTTTAGTAAGGCTGCGATACGGGCATTTTCGTCATTTGGTGCAAAAGTGTTCAGGAGTGCATCGACCTGTTCTTCTGTTTTAAGCAATGGTAGTGCTATGTTTATAACTTTGTTCACTGCTTCTGGATGCTTGTCATGTAGCAACTGAGCCAGTTCGCGAGCACCTGTGCAACTGAAATCAAGACTATCGTCACTTACTAAGTGTTCTATGGCGCAGATGCCGCTGAGAAAAGCTTGATGCCTATATTCGATGAGATGGAAAAGGGCATCCCAAAATGTGTCGTTGGGTAATGTTGGCAGGATGGTGGCTCTGATATATGACTCAGTGCGACGGAACTCCATATTGTTCATTGAGTTCAGTGAATTGGTGAGCTGTTGCCAGTTACCTTCGAGGATAGTCTGATTCAGATAATTCATGATATGGTTGCAAATATAAGAAAAAAATCTTTACCTTTGCGCCAGTAGTTTAATAATTATAATAATGTGTTATGAAAAAGCTAAACTTATTCTTACTGAGTGTCCTTGTTTTGTGCAGTGTCACTATACCGGCAGAAGGTAGGGAAAAACCAAGCCCGGCAGATACTCCGTTGAGTCAGCAGGAGAAGTTAGATCGTGGTTTCATTCGTGTTCAGACGAGTGCTGTCAGTGCATTCCTTTCCTGGCGTTTGCAGGCTACAGACGATGAACATACCTCGTTTGTCATTCTTAAAAATGAAGTTCCTGTTAATACGGCTCCTCTGCGTAATGCCACTAGTTACCGCCCAACTTTAGCTAAACCAACTGATGTGCTGAAACTGGTTACTCTGCAAAACGGCGAACCGATAGATACTATTGAACCAAAGTTGTTCAATGACGCTACTCATCATGTTATTCAACTTAAGCAACCAAGTGGAGGAACGGCGGGTACAGGCAGCGAGGCTAATGATTATACATACACCCCAAACGACTGTTCGGTAGGTGATGTGGATGGTGACGGCGAGTACGAACTTATTGTGAAGTGGTATCCGACAAATGCGAAGGATAATTCACAAAACGGATATACTGGGTATATCATTTTCGACTGTTATAAGATTTTCACAGGCGAACGTCTGTGGCGTATCCAGTTAGGCAAGAATATACGCGCTGGAGCTCACTATAACCAGTTCTTGGTATATGACTTTGATGGAGACGGCAAGGCAGAACTTATCTGTAAGACTGCTCCGGGTTCGAGGGACGGCAAGGGACAATACGTTAGTGAAGCTGCAACTCTTGATGCTATAAAGAATGTTAGCAACGGAGCTGATTATCGTGTAAGTGGTGGTCGCATAAACGGCGGACACGAGTACTTGACTGTGTTTAACGGTGAAACGGGTGCTGCCATCCATACTATTCCTTATATGCCAAACCGCAATACTAAATATGAACTGAGTGATGCAAAAGGTACTTTCAACTGGTATATGAGCAGTAGCAAAAGCGATACTGGTTCGTACGGTAATCGTGGTGAACGCTATCTGGCTGGAGTAGCTTTCCTTGACGGTCCAGACAAGAATCCTTCTGCAGTGATGTGTCGCGGAATGTACACACGCTCTTATCTGTGGGCTGTGAATTTCGATGGTGAAAAACTGAGTACCAAGTGGATTCATGCTTCACTTGAAGATAATACCGTGCAACTGACAGACGGCAATGGAACTACTACTACAAGGACATATACCAAGCAGACAGGCGGTACTAACTCTCATCCCCGATATAATGCTTACGGACAGGGAGCTCATAGTCTGACTATCGGAGATGTAGACGGTGATGGGTGCGACGAGATAATTTATGGTAGTGCTACAGTTGACAATGATGGTTGGATGCTCTATTCTACCGGTTTCGGACATGGTGATGCAGAACACTTGGGCGACCTAGACCCTGACCGTCCCGGTATGGAGATATTCATGGTACATGAAGAAAGCCCTTATGGAGCCCATCTCATAGAGGCTGAGACCGGAAAGGTTATCTGGTCGTCAATCGGCAGTGAGGATAATGGTCGCGGTCTGGCAGCTAATATCCTTGATAAAAACCGTGGTTATGAGTTCTGGTCGGCAAAAGTTGATAATACTCGTGCTGTAGATGAAAGCAAAACGTCGATTGTGAGTTCGACGAAACTATCGATGAATTTCCGTATTTTCTGGGACGGAGATGCTCTCGATGAACTGCTCGATGGTACCAATATTCAGAAATGCACATATAACACCAGCAAGACGAGCATTGATCGTGCAGACATGGGAGTATATACATCGAAAACAGCAATGAAGAAGTTTGCAGAAATAGCTCAGGCTGGAGGATTCACGCTATCGTCTTGCAACAGCACAAAGGCAACTCCTTGTCTGCAGGCCGATATTCTTGGAGACTGGCGAGAGGAAGTAATCTGGTATAATGCCAGCGATCCGTCGCAACTCATACTCTTTACATCTACTCAGGGTACCAGCTACCGCGTGCCTTGTCTTATGTATGACCATAATTACCGTATGGCTATTGCATGGCAGCAAACTGGTTATAACCAACCTCCTCACATTAGCTATTACTTGCCCGACTGGATTGAGTCGTTCCGGGGTGTGGCAGATGATATTCCTGATTGTGTCACTACTCTTGAAACACAGAATTCTGTTGTTGCCGAACGTCAGTATTTTGGTACTTCGGGGCAGCGGCTTAGTACTGAACCGACAACAGGTATTTACATAGAACGCATTATCAATGCTGATGGCAGTAGTGTGGTAAAGAAACAGATAAAGTAATTGTTTTAAATCATAAGTAATTATAATGAAAGGGCAGTTCCGTCGAGGTGACGTGACTACCCCTAACTTATTGCTCCCCAATTGATGTCACTGTGAAGTTGCGAGAGGTGTTTCCAACACGTAAGGTTTTCGGGTAGTGATTCAGTCGGGTCGGTATCAAGCAGATGCTGAGCTGCTGTTCGGGCATAGGTAAGGATTTGTCCGTCGCGGGCTATGTTGGCTATCTTCAAGTCGAAAGCCATACCGGACTGTTGTGTGCCTTCCAAGTCGCCAGGACCGCGTAATTTCAGGTCTGCCTCTGCAATCTCGAATCCATCGGTACTATCGACCATTATTTGAATGCGTTTACGGGTTGTTTCGGAGAGTTCGTATTTCGTGACGAGTACGCAGTAGGACTGTTCTGCACCACGACCTACTCGCCCGCGAAGCTGATGGAGTTGGGAGAGTCCGAAACGCTCCGCATTCATTATTATCATAACGGAGGCATTGGGTACGTTAACGCCTACTTCTATAACGGTAGTTGCAACGAGTATTTGGGTTTCTCCGCTGGCAAAGCGACTCATCTCTGCATCCTTCTCCGCTGATTTCAGTTTTCCGTGTACACGACTAACTTTATATTCTGGAAATGCTTCACGCATTTGTTGATAACCCTCTTCAAGATTTTCGAGGTCCATCTTCTCTGTGTCTTCAATAAGTGGGAATACAACGTAAATTTGTCTGCCTTTCTTCAGTTCGGTACGCATTGCTTCGTGGATGCGATCCATGTGTTTTAGGAACTGGTGGATGGTGTGTATGGGTTTACGACCTGGAGGCAGTTGGTCTATGACTGATACGTCAAGGTCACCATAGAGCGTCATGGCAAGGGTGCGTGGAATCGGTGTGGCTGTCATGACTAGTACATGAGGCGGAGTTTTCATGCCTGTTCTTTTGTCCCAGAGTTTTGCTCTTTGTGCCACTCCGAAACGATGCTGTTCGTCGATGATTGCGAGACCGAGATTACGGAATTGCACATTGTCTTCGATGACGGCATGTGTGCCTATAAGTATATGTACTTTGCCCTCAATAAGGCTATCCAATATCTCTTTCCTGCGTTTACCCTTTACAGAACCAGTAAGCAGTTCGATGCGTAGTTGTGGCATGCCGCTAAGCAGACCTCGTATTGTTTCTAAATGTTGTTCGGCAAGAATTTCAGTAGGTGCCATGATGACTACTTGGTAGCCGTTGTCAATGGCAATGAGTGAACATAGTAGAGCCACAAGTGTTTTGCCTGAACCTACGTCGCCTTGCAGAAGACGGTTCATTTGGAATCCGGCACGCATATCCTGTCGAATTTCTCGAATTACACGTTTTTGTGCTTCGGTTAGTGAGAATGGCAGGTGGTCGTGGTAGAAAGTGTTGAAGTTGGCTCCTACGGTTTGGAATACTAGTCCACCTTGTTTCTGCTTGCGATTCATGGCATAGCGCAATATGCCCAACTGAATGTAAAAGAGTTCGTCGAACTTCAGTCGTGCCTGGGCTCGACGTAAGGAATCGGCTGAGGTGGGGAAGTGTATATTGTGCATCGCCTCATCATAAGGCATGAGGTGATATTCATCTACAATCCATTGAGAAAGTGTTTCTGGTAATGGTTCTGTGATGAGTTTGAAAAGGTTCCCGATAAGTTTTGCTACTGCTGCTGAAGCAAGAAATCCTTTCTTCATGCGGTCGGTAGTGTGGTAATGTGGTCGGAATGTATTGCCCTGAATCTCCGGTATGTCAACGTTTTCCTCTACGGTCTCTATGTCAGGGTGGTTAATTTGCAGTTTGCCGTTGAATACAGTTGGCTTTCCGAAAATCAGGTATCGGGTACGCACTTTATAGGCTTTGCCTACAAATTTTAACCCCTGAAACCATACAAGGTCAATAAATCCTGTGCCGTCAGAGAACCTGCCTACAAGTCTGCGGCTTCTACCTTCACCAATGGGTTCCATCGATACAATCTGACCTACGAGTTGAACGTATGGCATGTTGCCATCGATTTCTGCTATGCGATACACCTTGCTACGATCTACATATCGGTAGGGATAGTAAGTGAGCATATCGCCAAAGGTGTGTACACCAATCTC
This sequence comes from Prevotellaceae bacterium UBA2448, assembly GCA_002342585.1. Taxonomy (GTDB): domain Bacteria; phylum Bacteroidota; class Bacteroidia; order Bacteroidales; family Bacteroidaceae; genus Minthosoma. The sequence goes on along the minus strand of DDQG01000007.1, from coordinate 57,053 downwards.
CTTTTCCAGAAGTTCGGCTCGCTGCGGACCCACGCCGGTCAGGTATTTTATTTCGGTCTGGGGATTAAACATCACTGTATGAATATGCGGTCACCAAGTCTTCGTGCCAATTCGCGGCGAATCTCACTCAGTTCCATATATTGTTTCATGGCTTCTGTGCAGAGTAGAGGATCGCTCATGCGCTTTTGGCACTCTTTCAGTTCGTCGTCGATAACCATGAATTTATAGTCGAGAAGCAGATGGGAGATGTATTCCGGCACCATTGTCTTCTCATCTACAGTCATCTGGTTGTTTTTTGCCAGTTGGTAGCGTTCTGTCATCAGGTTTGCTGCTTCACGGCTTATTTCTATGTCGGGATTGTTCAAAAAGAAACGACTGCAAACGAATTTTTCATCATTTATGTGTTGTACTACTTCGTTCAGCATTCTATCGTATAGTGGTGTGCGCAAGGAAATGCCATCGTTCTTTAAGTCTGTACTGACATACTGCACCAATGGTTCTTTTTGCGTGGTATTATCGTTAGTCTCCACGTTAATAGATTGTTCTCCATAACGCACTATCAGAGTCATAATCATACGCTCTATCCCATGATAGCGACTAGGCACTTGTGTTTGCAACTGCGTAGGGGCAGATGTCTCTACTTGATTGGTCTGTTCAGTAGGTTCGACAGAATCAGAACGTGTATCATTTCGATCATTCTTATCGTTCTCATTATTCCCCTCATTCCCCTCGTTTTTCTCTTCTCCCTCTACTTTCCCTTCTTCAATGCGACGCTGACGATCCAATTCTATAATCTGCTGCTTCTTCAATTGTTCGAGTGCTGCCTGTTTGTTCTTGGCTATCTCGCGTAAGAGAAGAGCTTCGTTTTGCTGCAGCAATTCTGCACACTCATGTACATAGGCTGCTCGCAGAATTTCGTCTGGAATCACAGAAATGCTATATACGATGCTCTGTGTGAGCTGTGCCCGTTTGAGTGGGTCGCGACCTGCGTCTTTTAACAGGAGGTTCGTCTTGAAGATGATAAAGTCAGTCTGGTGTTGCTCTACATACTGTCGGAATTCTGTAGCATTGTGTTTTCGTGCAAAACTGTCTGGATCATCTCCATCAGGCAGAAGGAGTATTTTTACGTTCATACCCTCTGCAAGCAACATGTCTGTTCCACGCAGAGCAGCATGGATGCCTGCCTCATCCCCGTCGTATAATAGTGTGATGTTGTTTGTATAACGGTGGAGTAGGCGTATCTGAGCCTCTGTAAGTGCTGTACCGGAGTTAGCTACCACATTCTCTATGCCACACTGGTGCATGGAGATGACATCGGTATATCCTTCAACCATATATACACGGTCGTCCTTGGCAATCTGTTTCTTTGCCTGATATATACCGTAGAGCTCACGTCCTTTGTTGTAGATATCTGATTCAGGAGAGTTGATGTATTTCTGACTCACTCCCTTAGTGCGTGAGTCAAGTACGCGTCCTCCAAAAGCTACTACCTTACCACTTACGTTGAACCATGGGAACATGACTCGACCACGATAGCGGTCTGTAATCTGACCGTTATCTCTGCGAAAACAAAGTCCAGTTTTGATAAGGTAGTCGGTATTGTATCCTTCTGCCTGTGCTGTTTTGGAGAGTGCTTCGTACTGGTCTAGCGAAAAACCAAGACGGAACTTTTCGATGATGTCATCACGGAAACCTCGTGAACGAAAGTATGCCATACCGATGGCGATGCCGTCAGGATTTTCTTTCAGAATCTTATGGTAATACTGACTTGCCCACTCGTTGGTGTTGAACATAGCCTCGCGTTCATTCAACTGAATACGCTGTTCTGGTGTGATGTCTTTCTCCTCTACCTCAATGCCGTATTTTTTTCCTAAGAACTTCAAGGCATCGAAATAGTTGAGTTGTTCTATCTTCATGATGAAGTGAACAGCATTACCGCCTTCGCCACAGGCAAAACACTTGCAGATACCTTTGGCTGGAGATACGTGAAACGATGGGGTTTTATCGTCGTGAAATGGACACAGACCTTTGTAGTTTGCACCTGCACGGCGCAAGGTAACATATTCTGATACTACATCAACTATATTTGCAGCATCAATTATTCGGTCTATGGTAATTTGATCTATCAAAATTATTGCCTGATCATGTCGAGAAATTCTTGTCGGAGTGATGAGTCTTCTGCAAACTGTCCTGTGTATTCACGAGTCACAGTGATAGCTCCCTGCTTTTCCACACCTCGCATCTGCATACAGAGGTGTTGTGCTTCGAGTACTACCATTACTCCTTTTGCGTTGAGGGTATCTTGAATGCAGTGGCATATTTCACGAGTCAAGCGTTCCTGCACTTGCAAACGTCGTGAAAATACATTCACTACGCGTGGTAATTTACTCAGTCCTACAATGTATCCGTTTGGAATATATGCTATGTGAGCTTTGCCAAAAAACGGCAGGATATGGTGCTCACAAAGCGAGTAGAATTCAATATCCTTTACAATAATCATCTTGTTGCTGGTCTCAGCAAACTTAGCTGAGTTGAGCACTTGGGCGGCATCCTGATTATATCCGCTGGTGAGTGCTAGCATTGAACGTGCTACTCGGTGGGGAGTCTTCAACAGACCTTCACGGTTTGCGTCCTCTCCTATGACTTCAAGATTTCTGCGGACTATCTCTTCGATAGCCTCGATTTGTTTCTTTTCTTCCATTAAATAGATTATTTTTTTTGAAGGGGTGATAGAACCCTTTTACCTAAATTGCGTCCTGCTACTGGTAGATGAAGATTTCGGAACGCACAATCATTGCTTCGCGGGCAATTCCGGCTTTCTTCAACTCTCGGAGTGCTTCGACGGCTTCATGTCTTTCTTTGAAGTCACCCACGCGACATCTCCAGTGAGGTGATTCGAACGATGTGTAGGCATTGTACTGAGGGAAGAGCGACATGGACTGATTAGCTGCTTGCTGAGCCCTGCTCTGGTCTGAGCGAGTGCTTCCTCCCCAATAAATTTGAACACGATAGCCCCTTACCTTGGTCTTCTTCCCTACGGGAGTGACCAAGGCTGGGTTATCGATGTTTTCTTCTTCCTTCTCCTTATCAACCTCTTTGTCTTTATCCTTGTCGTTGTCGACCTCTTTTGGCTTTTCGCCATTGATAATCTGAGTGAGGCGTTCGTCTTGACTGACGGTTACCTTACCTTGACCCGCGACTACACGTGTAAGATTGTCCATAAAACGAATCTGTGCACTTGCCAAACAGGTGAATAAAAGAAGAATGAAGATATGTGCGAGTCTTTTCATACTCTGCTGTGCTTAGTTTATTTTCTTATTTCCAAGCGTCGATGATGCCCTTGAAGTCTGCTACCTTCAGAGAAGCACCGCCGATGAGTCCGCCATCGATGTCTGGCTTAGCGAAGAGTTCAGGAGCATTGCTTGCTTTGCAAGAACCTCCGTAGAGGATTGAAGTGTCAGCTGCAACCTTGTCGCCATACTTCTTTGCGATTACAGAACGGATGTATGAGTGGATTTCTTCAGCCTGCTCTGCTGTAGCTGTCTTGCCAGTACCAATAGCCCAGATTGGCTCGTATGCGATAACTACGTTTGCAAACTGTTCTGCTGTCAGGTGGAATACGCTACCTTCGAGTTCAGCCTTACATACAGCTTCCTGTTTGTTTGCTTCACGTTTCTGGAGAGATTCACCGATACAGAAGATAACTTTCAGACCGTTTGCCAGAGCGAGGTCAACCTTCTCCTTCAAGATTGCTGGAGTCTCGTTGTAGTATTCGCGGCGCTCAGAGTGACCGAGAATTACATATTCAGCACCTGTTGACTTAACCATTTCTGCTGAAACTTCACCTGTGAAAGCACCAGAAGCCTTGTCTGCACAGTTCTCAGCGCCCAACTTAATTGTGTTGTGGTCGAGAAGGTCAGAAACCTTAGCGAGGTGGATAAAAGGAGTACAAATGATTACATCACAATTTGGTTTGTCAGCAGCAAGAGCATCCTTAAGACCCTGTGCCAATTCAATACCTTCCTGAAGATTCTTGTTCATCTTCCAGTTGCCTGCAACAATTTTCTTTGCCATAATAATTTCGTTTTGTGCCTATATCCTCTCATTAAGGAACAAGGCGTTGTTAATAATTTATTTTATTTGATTACTTATCTGTTCTTGTAATTTTTCCAACTGCAACTTACGCGATTTTTGACGCCAGTGTCGATACCATGAGAATCCGGAACCAATGCGGTCGATGAGGATTATCAGTATCAGCGGCATGAGGAAGTAGAGTAGCCAGTCAAGTAGTTTCCTGCCTTCTACATCGTGGAGCTGTCCTATCGGAAGGTCTTCCAGTCTGCCGTTTAATCGTTCCTCTGTTGGCATCATGTAGTTGCTCCATTTTCCGATGATAACTCCGTCCTTCATTAGGAGTAGTCCTGGCGATGTGCGAACAACCATTTTAAGTTCCGTTTCGTCGCTTTCGTAGAATGGGTATTCAGCACCTGTATGGTCTCTCCAGTAGTCTTGCGTCTCCTGGTCGGTTGATGATGTCAGACAGTAAAACTTATATCCGTTTGCCTGACTGTATTCATATATATCATTTACCAAATCAACGCATCCCTCGTCGGCTCTGCGCAGATTGGCAATAGAAAGTATGAACGTATAACCATCTCTGTCGATTATCTCGTCGGTTACTTCTTCTCCACTTTCGGAATCTACTACATAGAAACCGGCTGTGGCTTTCCTGCCCTCGGCACTTCTCATGTCTGTACCTATTTTATATGGACTTGTGTCCATCCAAGGTAAGGCGTAGAAACATATAAGTGAATATACAAATATGTATATTACGCAGAAGAGCGTTATCAGCCATTGGGTGTTGTGACCTACTATTTTTATGTGCAGGTGGCTGAATTTATAATTCATTATTGCCGCAGCCAGTAGCACTATGTTTTTTACGAAGGTCATCCCATTGCTCAGGATTATCACATCACCAAAACATCCGCAGTCGGGAACAGGGTCGCCCCACCAGATGTAAGCTGTCAGCAAAGTCATTACCATCATAAATAAGAGGGTGAGCTTTGCTATGATGACGCGGCTCATGCCAAAGAGCATATGTACACCAACAGAGAATTCAAGTATCGCCAGCATTAACGCTATAATCACTAGCGTCAGAAAAGGTATGCCTTCCAGTCCGAACGCCGTGGCATACTCGTGTAGTTTGAACACAGTGCCGTATGGGTCGTTCGCTTTGATGAATCCTGAGAATATAAACACTCCTGCCAGCAGAAATCGGCTGATATTCGTCAGAACCTTTTCTATTGTTATCTTTTTCTGTTCGTTCATTATTTATCCCCTGCTTCGTCCAACTTAATCAGTCCGAACACGGAATAGTTTATCATATCGAGGTAATTGGCATCGATACCCTCCGAGATGAGAGTCTTGCCGTCATTTCCTTCGATTTGTTTTGTGCGGTTCAACTTCATCAGAATCAGATCTGTGTAGGAACTGATGCGCATTGAACGCCAAGCCTCGTCGTAATCGTGATTCTTCTTTATCATCAGTTTTAGTGCAGAGTCAGCATACTTGTCGTACAGTTTCATAGCTTTTTCCACGTTTATGTCCTCTGTCTCTGCGTATCCCAGTTCCAACTGGATTAGTCCTACAATACCGTAGTTTACTATGGCTTGAAATTCAGGATAGATGCCTTCGCCAACCCACGATTCGCCTTTTACTTCAAGGCTTCTTATCCTATTGGCTTTGATGAATATCTGATCAGTCACACTGGCTGGTCGCATTATTCTCCATGCTGCTCCATAGTCGTGAAGTTTCTTGAAGAATACTTCGCGACATCCTGCCATAGCCAATTTGAATTGTTCTTCTGTTGTCATAGTTGTTTGTCAAAAACGTTGCAAAGGTACGAATAATAAAGTGAATTGTGAAAAAGGAATATGCAAAAATCAGTTCTTCTGCTTTCTCTTTCTGTATGTCATCGCTATCGAAAGTGCCACCATGAACAGGAATATAGCTAATGCGGAGTAGGCTATAGCTTCGGTTGTGTGAACCGATTGTGGGTCGTACGAGAATTTTATCACGTGCTTTCCTGCTGGCACATTCATAGCTCTGAGTACATAGTCTGCCCGACCTATTTCTGTGGGTTTGCCGTCTATGGTTGCATTCCATCCAGGGTAATAAACTTCTGAGAATACTACCAATCCGCCCTCAGCTGATTCTGTTTCGTATGTAGCTTCTGTGGTTGAATAGTCTGTCATACGAACTTCTCCCTTGCCTCCGGCTTGCAAGAAACCAAAGTCTTTTTGAGCCACCACAGCTGTATGTTTAGGATTTACCTTACCCACAAGGTCGAGTTCTTCGTTGGCGTTGTGTGCATAAACTGCATCCTTTACGAACCATGCATTGCCGTCAGCTCCTGTGTTTTCAACGGGGAGTTTTATCTTGCCACCTTCGCCTGCGGCCAGTATGAACCAGCGGGTATTGAGCATGTTTATGACTGGGTAGAGTGAATCTGTGTTTTGAGTCGACAGGTCGTATATCGGGTATGGTGACTGTTCTTCAGCCATCCTGACAGTATCCATAGGTGCATTCCTTAGTGCTACATAGATATTGTTTATCTCTTGTGCAATATGAGTCTCTATGAGTTCCTGGTATCTTCTCAGTTTTGCTGCATGATATCCGCCAACTGAACTATAGAAGGCACTTGTGGTGTTGTCGTTGAAAGTAGATACGGTAAGGTTTAGCACTCTGTAGTCTCTGCCTGTTCCACTCTTTGTCAGGATGTAATCATCGGCTTCTGTCTTCTGAATACGAGCCAATCCCTGTGGTTTAACGAAGAATCCGTCGTTCAGATAACGTTTGTTTACTTGCCACATATCTACAAGACACAGTATCATGAGAACAATTACGATTCCGTTTGTCAGTTTTATATTGTTTTCATCTTTCTTATTTGAAGCATAGTAGAACAAAGCTACGGCTGCTATCAGAATGAATATCATAGAGCGCCAGCCGTCAGACATCAGCATGGCTTTACGCATAGTGCTAATGCTATCAAGTATTTGCTGACCTGTATTGGCATCGAAATATTCCTGTGCCACATAGCTCTTTATAGACATTACATCGTTTGTACTTAGGCACTCGTCTGCTGTAAACATAAGCAGGAGTACTACTAAAACCGTTATGCCTGTGGCAATGAGTAATTGAAGTCTGTTCGGCTTTTCCATCCAGAGTTTCAGTCCCCACATAGCCATCAGCGGAACGGTGAATTCTACTACAACCAGAATGCTTGCGACAGTTCGGAACTTAGCATACATCGGAACATTATCGATGAAGAAGTCGGTGAAAGACATGAAATTGTGTCCCCAACTCAGCATCAGAGTGATGGCTGTAGCTATGAGAAGAGCCCATTTCATCGGATTTTTATTTGGAATAACGATGAGGCTCAGTATGAAAAGCATGCAGACAATAGCACCAAGATAGACAGGTCCGCTTGTGCCAGGCTGTTCACCCCAGTACTGACTGAATGCTCCGTAGATGCCTGCATTTGCCAGTCTCAGGTCGGCTTTTTTCATAGCTGTCTGGTTCATCGAAAGTGGCATGCTTGCTCCACCTCTGTAGTTAGGAATAATGAAAGTCATAGTCTCGTCTATTCCGTAACTCCATGCAGTTATGTAAGAGCGCTCCAGTCCTGTATCAGTTTGGTCTTCTGTCTTTGTGGCTTTTACCAGTTCCGACTTTCCGCGCATAGTTTCCTTCTGATATTCATATGTGTGGTAAAGGTTCGACACATTCATTCCGATAGCCAGAACTGCTGCAATCAGAACTGCTGCTGATGCCTTGAGAAAGGCTGCGATCTCTTTTTTCAGTACAGCATCAATGAGAAAGGCGAGTACAATCATTATTTCCGGCAAGAGGAAATAATAAGTCATCTGTACGTGGTTGGACTTTACCTGAAGTGCGGCAAATAGGGTGGTGAGCACACATCCCCAGATATATTTCTTTCTGTAGCAGAGAACCATTCCTGCAATTGTAGGAGGAATGTATGCCAGAGTCATCACCTTCCATATGTGTCCTGCAGCAATGATGATAAAGAAATATGAAGAGAATGCCCAGATGATAGCGCCCAATGCCGCCATCCATTGTTTGAAGTCGAATGCACGGAGCAGGATATAGAATCCGAGCATAGATGCGAAGATATACCAAACGTAGTCGGGAAGCCATAGGTGGTAGGCTTTCTCTATAAACGACATAGACTCCATTGAGTCATATGACGGGGCAATCTGATATGTAGGCATACCACCAAACAGGGAATTGTTCCATCGTGGAGTTTCCCCGTTGTGAGTTGCTCTGTATTGGTTTATGACCACGTTTATGCCGTCATTGGCGTTGCTATCGTGCTGCTCTATGCGTCTTCCCTCTGTTACAGCAGGGTAGAAGTAGGCAAATGAAATTACTGCGAACAGTACTATGCAAAGCACATCTGGCAAAATCTTCTTGTAGTTCATTTTAGGTTATTGGTTATGGGTTATTGAACTTTGAGGTTATAGGTTATTGAGTTAGTCCGTCAACTCTTGTTACTACTTTGGCAGCCAGACTCATGAGAGCCATTCCTTGTGGCGATGCCGGGTCAAGAACGGCTGGAAGTCCGTTGTCGCAGCCTTCACAGATGTCTTGGATAAGTGGAATCTGTCCCAACAGGGGTACATTCAGTTCTTCTGCCAGTCGTTTTGCGCCTTCTTTGCCAAAGATATAGTATTTCTCGTCCGGATGCTGGGCAGGAGTGAACCAAGCCATGTTTTCCACAAGTCCGAGAATAGGTACATTCACCTTTTCGTTCATATACATATTCACACCCTTTCGTGCATCTGCAAGTGCCACTTCCTGTGGAGTGGAAACGATTACTGCTCCAGTCAGCTGCAGGGTTTGTATTAATGTGAGGTGTATGTCGCTTGTGCCAGGAGGAGTGTCCAGAATCATATAATCCAGTTCGCCCCAGTTGGCTTCCTCGATGAGTTGTTTTATTGCATTGCAAGCCATAGCTCCACGCCATAGTGTAGCTTGAGCAGGATCTACGAAGAATCCGATGGACAACAGTTTTACACCATATTTCTCGATAGGGGCAATGAGGTCTTTCCCGTTTACATTTTCTGCGTAAGGACGGGCATCCTCAACTTGAAACATCTTAGGCATCGACGGACCGAATATGTCGCAGTCGAGCAGACCTACTCTGTGTCCCATTTTTGCCAAACCAATGGCGAGGTTGGCTGTAACTGTACTTTTGCCCACACCACCTTTGCCCGAACTTACGGCAATGATGTGTTTTACGTTTTTCAGCACTCGTTCCTCTTCAGCATCGGGCTGTTCTACAACCTTTTCCTTTACAGTTACTTCACACTCTTTCGAAACATATAGTTTCACAGCAGCTTCTGCTGCCTTCATCACAGATTTACGGAAAGGGTCTGTAGCTTTAGGAAAAATTATGGAAAAGGACACCTTCATTCCGTCGATACGGATGTCGTCCTCTACCATCTCTGCCTCCACCAGGTTTTTTCCGTTGCCTGGATAACGCACCGTTTTCAGCGCATCTATTATAAGTTGTGGATATATTGTCATTTCTGTTTAAAATATTTCTTAACTCTCAACTTTCAACTATTATCTATTATCTATAAACTCTAAACTCTCAGTTCACTTCCTCATCGCCTTTGTACTCACCACCTCGTGTCCGTAGGAACGGTAGCCATCTACAGGGATTTCTACGTCTGGTTCCTGTAGTTCTCCTTCTTTTGGCAACTGGAACTGTATGTATTTTATAGCTATGCCTCTCTCCAGCCACATGCCTTCGTAGTAGGTCTGGATGCTTGTAAGTGCTTCGTCCATTCCCTTTGCTGCATACAGGTCTTCTGTAAAAGCTTTTAGCGGCAGGTTATTCTTCTCAACCAGGTATTTAGTATATGTGGCAAGGAAGTTCGAGTCGGTCTTCACGTTTATGATTCCGCCATCGATAAGAAACTTGCGGTATCTTTCCAGGAAAAAGGTGGAAGTGAGACGTTTTGTGGCTTTCTTCATTTGTGGGTCGCTGAATGTAAGCCACAATTCGCTTACCTCTGCTTCGCCAAAGAGTCCGTCTATGCACTCTATGTTTGTGCGCAGAAAACCTACATTCTTCATGTCTTCGTGCAGAGCCTCTTGTGCTCCGTGCCATATTCTCGAACCCTTTATGTCAACACCAATGAAGTTTTTGTCGGGGTATCTGCGTGCCAGTCCTAAGGTGTATTCGCCTCTGCCACACCCCAGTTCCAGTACGATTGGATTGTCGTTGTGGAAGAAGTCCTTGTGCCAGTTGCCTTTCAGAGCGAACCCTTCCTTCTGCAATTGCCAGAACGGACATTCTACAACCAACGGATTGGCTGCCACATCTGCAAATTTAGCTAATTTTCCTTTTCCCATAAACGGATGCGAAGGTACGACTTTTTCATTATAAATAGAAATCCTGCGTGAGTAATTTGTACTCTTTACTCCATTCGCCTGTATCATCTCGCAGCAGGAGCTCGTTTCTTGTGGCAGGTTCTGTGTCGCGACTGAATTCCAGCATAACCCTTATGGCAGCCTTCCGAGGAGTAGTCTTTACGTCTGTTCGTCGTCTCAAGTATAGTCCTGCAATTGCTGCCTCGCTTATTGTGTCGGTTGCAGCAGAGTAGGGCACTATGACAGCCACTTTCCCCTGTGGCGAAAGCAGTTTGCTGCTCTTTTCCATCAATACACTTATGGGCAAAGAAGACGAATGGCGGGCTTTGTTTCTTGTCTGGTCCGGACAATTTGTGTCTTCTTTGTAGAAGGGTGGGTTGCTCACAATCAGGTCAAAAGGTTCGGAAGAGAGGAAATCGTCGTTGAAATCGTGCTTTTTTATTTCAATTCGCTCATTCCACCGACTGTTTTCTGCATTTTCCTTTGCCTGTTCTACTGCTTCTTCGTCAATGTCTATACCGATGATGTTGAGGTTCGGATTCCTTTGTGCCAACATAAGGGCTATGAGACCTGTGCCGCAACCTATGTCGAAGGCTCTATTGCCTTCCGGACTTACCCATGAACCAAGAAGCACGCCGTCTGTGCCTACTTTCATGGCGCAACGATCGTGCTTCACTATAAATTGTTTGAACCGAAATTCAGTTGTCAACTCCTAAATATCAATTATTCAATCACAACTCGAGTCCATCCGTGCTTGTCTGGCTCTGTGCCGTACTGGATGCCGCGCAGCAGGTTGTAGAGTTTTGTAGAAATAGGACCTGGTTTTCCGTCCTTTGAGAATACGAAACTCTTCTTCAGTTCCAAGTCGTCAATCTTGCTGATTGGTGAGATAACTGCTGCTGTACCACAAGCACCAGCCTCTTCGAATGTTTCCAGTTCTTCTTCTGGAATCTGGCGGCGCTCAACCTTCAGACCCAGGTCTTCTGCCAACTGCATCAGCGATTTGTTGGTGATAGAAGGCAGGATAGAAGTAGATTTAGGAGTTACGTAAGTGTTGTTCTTGATTCCGAAGAAGTTAGCAGCACCACACTCGTCCATGTATTTCTTCTCCTTTGCGTCGAGGTAGAACTCGCATGCATATCCGAGGTCATGAGCCATCTTGTTGGCACGAAGGCTGGCAGCATAGTTTCCACCTACCTTATAGATACCTGTGCCGAGAGGAGCACTACGATCGTATTCGCGGATGATTACATATGGATTGCAGCTGAATCCGCCCTTGAAGTATGGACCAACTGGAGTAACAAAGATGAGGAACAGATATTCAGAAGCTGGGTGAACACCTACCTGAGCGCTGGTTCCGATAAGCAGCGGACGGATGTAGAGTGTTGCTCCTGTCTCATATGGTGGAATGAATCGCTCGTTCAGACGAACTACCTTATCTACCATTTCGTTGAATTTCTCGGTTGGCAGTTCTGGCATAAGGATGCCGCGACAGGTTGACTGCAGACGGGCTGCATTCTCATCGCTGCGGAATACTCGTACTTTGCCGTCAGGACAACGGTAAGCCTTCAGACCCTCGAATGCTTCCTGTCCATAGTGAAGACAAGTTGCTGCCATGTGCATCGGAATAGTCTCTTCCGACGATACTTCAATTTCACCCCATTTGCCGTCACGATAATAACAGCGAACGTTGTAATCTGTCTTGTTGTAGCCAAAACCAAGGTTTGACCAATCAATGTTGTTTGCCATTTCTGTATATTTTTAAAATTGTGCTTTCTCTATCGAGTGCAAATGTACTAAGTTTTCTTGTTATTTGTGCAACATTTTAATTTTTTTCGATTTTCCTTGCTAAATTTCATTTATTATCCTTACCTTTGCACTCGCTTTTCGAAAGGGAAGCTTTTTAGGTAGATCCGCTAGCTCAGTAGGTAGAGCACAACACTTTTAATGTTGGGGTCTTGGGTTCGAGCCCCAAGCGGATCACTTGCGATAATCCGCAAATGCTGTTAATCAGGTATTTGTGGGTTATTTTTTTGTATGCCTTTTATTTATTCTGCAGCTATTCATTTCCTGTTTCGTCAATCTGAGGATTGTCACTTCAGATGCTGTTTTATCCATTCGAGGCATTTCTCTTGACTACTCTGAAAACGCCAATGGGCACTGGTTGGAGTGATGTCACATTGTTTTGGAGCCTGAATCTCGTTCCATGCAGCCCAGACTGATGAAGGCGAACAGGTATCATCGCTATAGCCCCAACTCATAAAGGTCGGAACGATGAGCTGGCGAGCAAAGTTGACTACATCGAAGTACTGAAGAGTAGCCACAGCCTTCTCTTCCGGTATGATTACCTTGCTGTCGCTGTAGAAGCTGGTGAAGAACTTTGGCCAGCCGCCTGCTCGCTGATGCAGAAATCCGGTCAGGTCGCAGAGGGCAGGGTAGAAAGGTGCACAAAGAGTCACTTTACTGTTTAGGGCTGCCGTAACTATAGAGAGAGCTCCGCCCTGACTGCCTCCGCTAACGATGACGTTTCGTCCATCCCATTCGGGCAAACTGCACAGGTAGTCTATGGCACGGGCACAACCTACATATACATCTTTATAATAATATGTGTCTTTCGATTCCATGCCTTTGCGCATGTAGCCGTCGCACTTCTGATGTCGCATGTTGTTGTATTCAGTGTCGGGCAGGCGAGGGTCGTTGTCGTGTATTTCTATCTTCATGTAGATGAAACCATGACGAGGGAAATAGTCGTCGGGGTAAATCTTCGAACTGCCAGCTCCGGGAGGTGTGAGCAGTACAGGATGCTGTTTGCCGTCACATGGCAAAGTCAGATAACCATACATCCATTTCTGTTTGCCTACATGCAGGCGTATGAGTCGTGTCTCAAATTCTTTGTTTGAGGCTTCTGGAACAGGATAGATTTCTGGTTGCATATCCACCTTGCGCGCTTCGTCAAAAGCTTTCTGCCAGAACTGCTTGAAGTCTTTGGGCAGGGTGGCAAACGAACTGATGTCTTCAGGATTGAAGGCTACCTTGACTAAGTCGCTCTGTTTTTGTCCTCCAGCCTGAAACTCATATTGGCAGGCAAGAAACCCAGGGGTCAGCATTGTTCCCATAGGTATGATGACTTCGCCCCCAATGAAGGTAGTAGAGTCTTTTTCTTCGGGCAGCATCATTTCTGTTCCTACTTTATAATAGATTTTGCGCCCTTCAAGCGGTACTCCTCCTTCGCGTGCCGTAATGCGGAGAGTGGCACTCTGCCCTATACTGTAGTGGCTGTCCGGATGATTTGGTACAGCAATGGATTCAACGAATGGTTTACGTGGGTTTCCGAATTCCTGACGGAATTGTTGTGCATGTGTGCTAAGTGTCAGCAAGCATAAAACAAAGCTCAATTGTGTGGTCTTCATATGTATCAAAGTTTTAAATGAAACTGGTGTAGGATTCTGGAGTTTCAAATATGCGCAGAATCTACCACTCATAATCCTCAATATACTTGTCGAACTCCACGGGCTTGTTCCATCCGGCTTCGCGGAAGATGCTGCGAATTTCCTCTTGGACATCTGGCATAATGGGGCGTGAGCCGTTACGATACTCGAAGTAGTAGGTTCGGCAATGATTGCTGATAATACGCTGACGTACAAAAGGTTCTACTTTGGCAGGCATGTCTCCATTGAAGATGTGTGTCATTCCTATTGCTATCTTCACTTTTTTGCGGTTGCGGAAGTGAGGACATTTATCCGTTGCCACATCCTTACTCTGAAGGTTGACATTGGTGATAAAATTCTTGGTGGCAGGCATTTGCTGTCCTACCAACCATCGCAGACATTGTGCTTTCTTCGGACAGTTTTCTCCGTAACAGACTGTGTAACCATCCGAAGCTTTATTTGCAAACGTTTCTTTTTCAGTCATAATTTCTTTGCTTTTTGTTGCAAAGATAAATAAAGTGGGGTTAAAATCCAAATATTTCGCGGCAAGTTCAGTCCGCTAGTTACGGACTCTGAGTCCGTTGGTTACGGACTTTCAAAGACTCTTAAGCATGTTTTCTAATTGCTCCACGGCTTTGGTTATGTCTTCCTGAAATCTTTTGTGGTCGCGTAGGAAATCGGTCCTTCCATCGGAAAGACTGTCGTACAGTTCCGGGCTCATTTCATCAACATAGGAACCGATGGCATATTCTATGTCATCTTTCTGCCAGTCGAGAGAAGAATGTATATAAACGTTGCGTTTCTGATGTAGGAAACTATAGGCTGTCTCTATGCTGTATCTTGTTATCATACCTTCGGTTGTGGTTGCAAAATTAGTCAATATTCAAGTTATATTTGCCATTATCGCACAGATTCATTTCAGAATTATTAGAATTGGAAGTTTTTTAGTAAATTTGTATCGAAAATCATAATTCGAAATTTAAACCAATGGATTACTTACCAAATGACCCGATGATGCTGGTGTCGAGCATCAATATGCTGCTTCGTGACGAGGAGTATGATTCGCTCGAGTCGCTATGCTACTCTTTTGACCGGGAACCAGAAGAGATTAAGAGCAAGCTCGAAGCAGAAGGATATGTGTGGAGCGAGGAACAAAAACAGTTTCGCCCAGAAGGTTTCGATGCTTAATTATATATAATGTGTAGATATGACAGACCAGGAAATTGACGAAAGGGTAGGCAGAGCAGTAGAACTCTTTATGCAGGGTTATGGTTGTTGCCAGAGTGTGGTAGCTGCTTTTGCTGATATATACGGACTTGACGAAGTGATGGCAAAGCGGATTGCTGCCGGCTTTGGTGGTGGAGTAGGCCGCCTAAGGATGATGTGCGGAGCTGTTTCCGGCATCGTAATGCTGGTAGGACTCGATTGCGGACAGACGGAAGGTAGTGACCGCGAAGGTAAATCCGCCTGCTACAAGGTGGTTCAGCAGCTGTTGGCTGAGTCGGAAGCAGAAAACGGCAGCCTCATCTGTGCCGAGATACTTGGACTGAAGGGCTTTGAGAAAGCCAAATCGAGTTATGTGGCTTCTGCCCGCACGGCTGAGTACTACAAGACTCGTCCCTGTGTGGCAAAGGTGGAAAGTGCTGCCCGCATCTTTGCAAACTATCTGAAAAAAAAGTGAGTTTCGTTTCTCCATTAGCATTTATTTGCGTACCTTCGCACAGTTTTTTCGGAAACACGGGATGTAGCGCAGTTGGTTAGCGTACACGTCTGGGGGGCGTGTGGTCGCCAGTTCGAGTCTGGTCATCCCGACTTTTTTCTTTTATTTACGGGATGTAGCGCAGTTGGTAGCGCACTACGTTCGGGACGTAGGGGTCGGGCGTTCGAGTCGCCTCATCCCGACCAATTGGAGTTGGAAATGAATATATTACTGGCTGACAATCAGGACATAACCCGTTTGGGTATGCATTATGTGGTGAGAATGGCTCTCGACAAATCTCAATATGATGAGATTGCCGATGTGCGAACTCACAAGGATTTGATGTCTTGGTTGCAAAAAGAAGAGCAAGCAGTTGTAATCATTGACTTGACACTTTTCGATATGCACAATGCGGACGAACTCCTGAATATGAGTTCGCGTTTCAGTCATGTGCATTGGATTATGTTTTCCGACAACCTGACAGAAGGTCTTATTAGGCGACTCAGCGTAGAACCTTCGTTCAGTATGGTGCTGAAAGACAGTAGCGCACAGGAAATACAGACAGCTGTGCAATGTGCCGTTAGAGGCGAACGCTATTTGGGACATCAGATAACCAATATCCTGCTTACTTCGCAGGCAGAAGCCGATAAACAGGATAAACTGACTCATACCGAGACAGAAATCCTGAAACTCATTGCCGCAGGCAAAACAGTTAAGGAGATAGCTAACGAGCGCTGCTCAAGCAATCATACTATTATTACCCACAAGAAGAATATTTTCAGAAAACTAAATGTGAACACTACCTATGAAGCCACGAAATGGGCTATAAAGAATGGGGTAGTGAACTTCGTAGAATACTATATTTAATTTTGCAGTTAGCAGTTATAATCAAGGGTCGGGAAATCTCCCGACCCTTGACTTTTTAGTTAGCTTTATTCGAAGTATCCAAAGCCGCTGATTGCTGTAAGCATTCGCTCTACATAATCCCAAGCTGTGTCGCTCCAATGGAATCCGAGACGATGCAGAACAGAGCAGGTGTATCGGTTGTCACGATTTATGAAGACAGCCTTCTGTCCGTGAGCCATATCCTGATAAGCCATCATTGCAGAGAGCAATTTTGCCTTCTCTTGGTCTTGACCGGCTTCAGCAAGAGCCTTCTCGAATTCTTCATTTTCTACAAAGTTTATATTTCTTTCCACTTTGCTCAAAAGTTGAAGAATGTCGCCAAGGAGTTCCGTGTGGTTGTTGAACGGCTGGAAGACTGTACACTCCTTTGGTGTAGATGCAAGGAGAACCACAGCTTTTGCCGTCTCGTTGATAGGCGACATCTCAATGCTTTCGTCATAACTGTCGTAAGGACAACAACCAAGTGTAGAGAAAACCTTGAGTCGTCCCATATAACTGTTGCTGTTGAAGTTGACCTGGAACTCACCATCATAGCTTCGTGGTGCCAGATTGCCCACACGCATCACCTTACCATTAAGACCGTGATGGGCAACAGCATCGAGAACTATTCGTTCAGCAAGGAACTTAGAGTGGATATAACGGTTATCCAGGAACTGTCCGAACCAGAACTTGCGCTCGTCAAGTTTAGGTATCTCTTCGCCATTATTGCGTATTACCCACATCTCACCAACGGAAGTAGTAGATATATGTACTAGTTTGGCACCAGTCTGCAGACAGAACTCCACACAACGTTGTGCCCCGCCAATATTTACATCTTCAATGTCTGAAGTCTTAGAGAAGTGTTTTACATTGGCAGCACAGTTGAAGACGGTGTTGATGTTGACGATGGAATCACCAACCACCTTTGTCATATCTTGTGTCACATCGCCATTGATGACGAAGAGACGTGTGCCGAAAAGTTCCTTGAATGATGTTTCGAAATAGTAGAACAGTAAATTCTTCAATCGCCTTTCTGCTGCAGGCTGATCTTGAGCACGCACAAGACATGTGATTGTAGGAGCATCAGAATCGATGAGTTCGCGCAAAACGTGGATACCCAGATAACCGGTAGCACCAGTAAGAAGCACATTGCCTAACTTTTGCAGTTCACCCTTACGGAATGATTCCGCATTGTTTTGTTGCAAGATGGCATTGATGCCTGAGTAATCGAAATTAGTTACTTCGTCATCATCGTTCTCTACAGGAGTATCACCTGTTAAAAGCTGTGCCAGCAAACGTGGTGTGGCATGTGTGAAGACATCACCATAAGCTACATGGTGACCAGCCTTGTCGGCTTCGATAATAACTTTAGTAACCATGAGTGATGTTCCGCCAAGTTCGAAGAAGTTGTCGGTAGCACCAATCTTGTCCATAGACAATACTTCGCCGAAAATACTGCAGAAGAGTTTCTCTGTATCGTTTGCTGGCTCCACATACTTGTGATCTACAGCCTGAACAACAGGAGCAGGCAGCGCCTTCTTATTCACTTTCTGGTTCTGGTTCAGCGGAATGCTATCAATCTGCATCGTGGCAGCAGGAATCATATATGAAGGTTTCTGCTTACCAATGAAATCGTTCAATTCTTTTATGTCTATCTGCTCATCGCTAACGATATAAGCTGCAATGAACTTACCGCCATTCTCATAGTCAAATGCCTGAACAGTAGCATCCTTTATGCCTGGGAATTCGCGAATCACAGATTCCACCTCTTTCAGCTCGATTCGGAAACCACGAATCTTCACCTGACCATCTCGACGTCCTACAAACTGGATATTTCCGTCAGCCAGATAGCGCACCACATCACCTGTGCGGTAGCAGCGCTTCCCATTCCATTGTATGTAGGTTTCAGCTGTCTTCTCAGGCAGGTTCAGGTAGCCTCGGCTTACCTGCGGGCCTGCCACCAACATTTCTCCGGCAGCTCCAAGTGGAAGACGGTTCATGTCCTTATCTACAATAAAGAGTTGCAAGTTGTCCAGCGGTTTGCCGATAGGAGCATTCTGCTCAAACTCCGTCTGTTGATAGGTGGTCGTAAAGATAGTACACTCGGTAGGTCCATAACCATTATGAAGCTTATAACCTTTTGGCGGGGTAAGCGGCAGAATCTTTTCGCCTCCGACAGAGAGGTGGCGCAGCGAATGATTATCGCAGTTCATCGCAAACTGGCATCCTACCTGTGTTGTCATAAACGAATGAGTCACACCCACTTCATTGAAATAATTATTCAAGTCAGGAAGGTTCAGACGAATGTCCTCTCCAACAATCACTACAGTAGCACCTGTGGTAAGGGCTGGATACATATCCATCATGCAGGCATCGAAACCATAGCTGGCATATGCAGCAACCTTGTCGCCAGGTTTGAGGTCGTAGTAACGCTGATACCAATGGCAGAAACAAACAAGATTACCGTGCTCCAACTGACAACCCTTTGGCACACCAGTAGAACCAGAGGTGTATAGCAGGATGAAAAGACTGTCGGGCTTTAGTTGAGAGTTGACAATTGACAATTGAGATTTGCCTTCCTCTGTAAGATCCGGAAGTTTTTCGATATCCTTTGTCAAAAGAACCTCACCCTGATATTCATCTACAACACCTCGCAATTCCTCATCTGCAATAAGTAACTTTGCCGAAGCATCCTGCATCATGAAGTTCAGGCGCTCCTTCGGATAACTTGGATCGAGTGGCTGATAAGCGCATCCTGCTTTCAATACACCTAAAGAAGCAATAACCATCCACTCGCTACGAGGAATGATGATAGAAACAACATCTTCGCTCTTGAGTCCTTTTTGAATAAGGTATGCAGCAATGCGGTCTGACATCTCATCCACTTGCTTATAGGTCAGTCGCACATCGTGAAAAATCACAGCAATATTGTCAGGCACACTCTCTACCTGCTTGCGGAACAGGGAAATGACGGTCTGTGTGTTGTCGTAAGGTACATCAGTATTGTTGAAACTGTCAAGCAAAGTTGTCTGCTTTTCGTCAAGCAGCGAAACACTCTTAAGTTTAGCATCAGGATTGGCGATGAAAGCATTTGCAGCATTACTGATTGACTGTGCCAGGCTCTGCATGAGTTCCTGACTGTAGCGTCCGTTGTCGTATTGCAAGCAGATGCTCGGCCTACCTTCAGGATTATTCTGGATATAAAAAGCAATTCGGAATTTTGGCGCATCCGACTCAAACAATTCCATAGTTACTGGTTGTCCCTTGTACTCATGGCCTTCCAAGACACCCATTTGGTAGGCGAACATTATCTCTGCTGAAAGATCATAGTCGGCAGCAACACGTGCAAACGGATAACTCTCGTGGCGCAATGTCTCATCGAAGTTTTTGCTGGTTTCATTAATGAAATCCATCACGCTTTGTTCCTCAATGAAAGCACTTAATGCCAGCGTGTTGACAAACATACCTACAGTATTGCTGATGCGCAAGTCGGAACGTCCGTTACTGATTGTGGTTATGCACAACTGCTCATTGTTAGTGAATCGTGACAACGCATAGAAAGTGGCAGCAAGGATATGATGTGCTGGAGAGATATTGCGCTGACGACAGAAGCTGTCTATTTCATCGAAGTTTAGTGGACAATACAAAGTTTCCACAACACCTTGTTCCAGAGGATTGGTAAGGTCTGCAGGAACTTCCGTAACACCTTCAATCTTACCCAGTCGCTCCTGGAAGAAATCACGTGCTTCTGCATATTCCTCACTATTCTCTGCTGCTTTCTGTGCAGCCACGAAGTCAGCATAAGTAAAGCTCTCAGGCTCTATATCTTTACCATTCATCAAATCACACAACTGGTCCAAGAACAGGTTGAACGAAGCACCGTCAAATATCAGGTGATGCACATCCGCTAATAGATAAACATATTCCTCGGTGCTGACAATCTCCATGCGATACAAAGGTCCTTGTCTCAGATTAAATGGCTTGACGAACTCAACCATATATTTCTTTATCTCTGCTTCGTCTAACTTGCTTTGTGCAATGACAACAGGTTGGTTTTCATCAATAATTTGTATAATATCACCTCCCTGGCTATCGAAATGCACGTGGAACTGCGGGTGAGCTTTAATAATAGTTTCTACCGACTTGCAGAACAACTGCACATCAGTTCCCTTTGGGAAACGTATTGCCGCGGGAATATTGTACACCGTAGAAGTCGGTTGCTTCATGCAATCCACATAGACACCCATCTGTGCGTATGACAGCGGGATGTTGCTCATATCCGCATGCTTCACCTCATCAACTTCCTTATTGGCAGCTCCACTTCCGCTCATCATTACCTTCAGAATCTCGTTCTCAATGCTCTGCACACTACCTGTCTTAGCCAAAGCCTTCGAATCCAGCATTACGCCAAAACGCTTATTTATTTGTATCGCCAGCTTGATAGACATAATAGACGTCAGACCCACATACCCCAGTATGGTAGTCACACCAAAGTCCTCGGTATTGATAATCTCTGCAATGATGCTATGAATTTCCTGTTCCAATACATTGAGAGGAGCCGCAGACTCTTCCATCTGATTTCTTCCATCTGACTTCTTCTCCGGTTTCGGAAGAGCCTTCTTGTTCACCTTCTGATTCTGGTTCAGCGGAATAGCCTCTATCTGCATAGTTACGGCAGGCACCATGTATGGTGGCTTTTGGTCGAGGATGAAATTGTTCAGTGCCTCAATATCTATCTCCTGATCACCAACGATGTATGCAGCAATAAACTTTCCGCCACCTTCTTCGTCGAAAGCTTGCACGGTAGCATCCTTGATACCAGGGAACTCGCGAATGACGGCCTCAACCTCTTTCAGTTCTATGCGGAAACCGCGAATTTTCACCTGTCCGTCACGACGGCCCACAAACTGAATATTGCCGTCAGGTAGATAGCGCACTATGTCGCCGGAACGATAAACATTGGAATGTTTTTCATCATCAGAGAATGGATTCTTGATATACACCTCTGCTGTCTTTTCCGGACGGTTCAGATAACCACGACCCACCTGCGGACCGCTAATCCATAATTCTCCTGCAGCACCTACAGGCATACGATGACCATGTGAATCTACAATGTATAGATGTGTATTGTCGGTCGGCTTGCCGATAGGTATCTCTTTCTGTTTCTTGTCAACAGGATATGTCGTAGTGAAGATAGTACACTCCGTTGGTCCGTAGGCATTATGGAACCGATAATCCGTTGGCGGAGTCAAAGTAGCCAGTTTCTCACCACCAACAGAGAGATGCTTTAACGAATGATTCTCTATGCTGGTTGCAAACTGATAACCCACCTGAGTCGTCATGAACGAATGCGTGATGTTGTTTTGCTCAAAGTATTCGTTCAGAGCGATAAGGTCCAAACGCAGTTCCTCTGGAATAATATATACCGAAGCGCCGCAAGTCAGTGCTGGATACATATCCATCATGCAGGCATCGAAACCATAGCTGGCATATGCAGCCACATTATGCTCAGGCTTGAGGTCGTAGTAACGCTGATACCAATGGCAGAAACTTACGAGGTTACCATGCTCCAACTGACAACCCTTTGGCACACCCGTAGAACCTGAGGTGTAGAGCAGTATGAAAAGCCTGTCGGGCTTTAATTGACAATTGACAATTGACAATTGAGATTTGCCTTCTTCTGTAAGGGCAGGAAGTTTCTCGATATCCTTTGTCAAAAGAACCTCACCCTGATATTCATCTACAACACCTCGCAGTTCCTCGTCTGCTATAAGCAACTTTGCCGAAGCATCCTGCATCATGAAGTTCAGGCGCTCCTTCGGATAGCTTGGATCAAGTGGCTGGTAAGCACATCCGGCCTTCAGAACACCCAAAGAAGCAATAGCCATCCACTCGCTACGAGGAATTAGGATAGAAACAACAGGCTCCTCACTTGAACCTTGAACCTTGGACCTTGAACTTATATATCCTGCAATCCTGTCGGATATCTCGTCCACCTGCTTATAGGTGTATTTCTTATCTTTGAAGGCAACAGCAATATTATCGGGTGTTGCCTTTGCCTGCTGACAAAACAGAGAAACAATTGTCTGAGTGTCATCGTATGGTAAATCAGTCTGGTTGAAACTGTCGAGCAGTTCCACCTGTGACTTTGTAGCTATATTGATATCACGCAGGTATTCCTCCTTGAGAAAACTCTCCACCACAGCTTCATAGCTCTCTAAAAATTGACTTATCATCTGCTCGGAATAGACATCGGTCTTGTACTCTGCATTCACATAGCAATGCCCGTCAACGATGGCTGCATTCACATACAGTGGCACTTCCAACGTCGTGTGATCTAATTTGACAGCAGTTGTCGGACTGCCGCCTATCTCAACATTGTCCCATACCGTTCCGTGCCAAGCGAAGAATGAATCAACTTGCAACTTCAGATCACTTACCACATCGACATATGAATAGGTTTCATGTTCCCGACACCCCTTCATCTGCTCCTCTCCTGACTTCAGAAAATCGAGCACCGTAGTATCATCGTTGAATTTTGCATATACTGGTACTGTCTTTACCAACATGGCAACAGTACGTGCCAGTTGTTTGTCCGCACGACCGCTATATACTGTATTGAACAGTACCTCTTGGTCGTTGTTGTATTTTGTCAACAGATAGCTATATGCGCCGGTAAAGAAAGTGCTTTTGAAAACGCCATGTGTCTTGCAGAAGGCATCAATATCCTCAAGCCTAACACTCATTTTTCGCTTAAAAGCGCCTATTTCCGACTCCGTTCCTTCCAAGTCGGGTATTAGCTGGCTAAAGGTATCGCTGCAGTCGAAGTTCTGGGCATACCACTGTTTGTCTTCCTCAAAGGCTGGCGACTGACGCATTTCAGCTTCCTCACGTACAACGTCTGCCTGGGTCTTGCCCTCTGCCTCTAAAGTCTTGCCACTATAGGCAACATCAATGTCGTTGAGTATTACCTTCATTGTCGTGCCGTCGCCGATGATATGGTGAATATCAACAAGGAGATAAAGACACTTGCTGTCCTTCAGAAGACGAATGCGGAACAGCCTGTCGTTAAATATGTCAAATGCTTTCACCATCCCCTTCTTTTCCTCTTCTATATCGTTGATGTGCTCCACCTCCAGAGAGAACGTCTCACTGTCATCGATGCTTTGCATTGGTTCGCCTTGTTCGTTCAGTTCAATGCGTGTAAACAACGTAGGATGTGCGGCTACAACAGACTCTATCGCTTCTTTAAGCTTTTCTTCATCCAAACTGCCATCAAGCGTATATAAATAGGTTATATTATAACAGTATTCTCCTAAGTGCTGGACGCACTCTACATATATGCCATACTGTGTTTTTGATAATGGTGCTGTATTTTTCATATTTTTTTATTTAATTTTCGTTGGTGTACTAAAATACATTCATTGATTCAAGGAATATAATAAGAATGACGATAGGAACTATCCATCGCAGCATCATCAGATATATGAATGATACCAGTGGTGAACTTTGATACCTTGCCTTGGGAACGAACCATCCCGTGAACAGGGAAGTGCCCATTGCACCAATAGGAATCAGAATGTTGGTGGTCAGGTTATTGGCTGCGTCAAACAAATTCTTGTCCATTATCGTAAGCCAACTGACACTACCTGTCATTGACAGAATGCATAGTGAATTGGTAATCAATTGTATCACGCCTACAATAGTCACACTTTGATGTCTGTTGAGTGGTTGCTTGGTCTTCCCTGATGCTTCACATATAAATGCCACCATTACCTCCATCAGTGAGATGGTTGAGGTGATGGCTGCCACACACATCAGTGCAAAAAACGAGACGCTGGTCAGGGTAGGGCTGAACATATGCTGGAACACATTGGGCAGCGTGACAAATGTCAATTGAGGTCCCTCTGCCGGGCTAAACCCATATGCGAACACCGCAGGGAATACGATCATGCCTGCTAATAACGATACGAATAGAACCAGAACTATCATCTGTACCGACGTACTTACCACATTTTTCTCTTGAGAAAGCATTGACTCATCCTGTTCCTTTGGCATATAGCCTCCATAAGTGATAAGAATACCTAATCCTATAGACAATGTAAAGAAACTCAATCCTATAGCCTCAAGGATTACCTTGGGTGTAAGTTTCGATAAGTCTGGTTCAAACAAAAACCGCAACCCCTTAGTACCGCCGTCAAGGAATGCCATATGGAAAGCCATTGCTATCAACATCAGGAATAACATAGGCATCAGTATCTTGCTCAAACGTTCTATACCTTTATTGACGTCAAACCACAATACTGCTGCTGTCAGAAATATTGCAATGAAGGCATAGATTATCATCGTTGTAGGCTGGTGTTCAAAAGTATGGAAGAAATTTGTCAGTGCTTCTGCATCCATGCCTGCAAAAGTGTTCATTGCAGCTTCGACCATGTAGTAGAAACACCATCCGGTCACTACGAAGTAGAAACTAGTGAGCAGTGTTACTGTAATAATCATTAAACATGATAGCCATTGCCATCGGTTATTACCAGATAGGGTGCGGAAGGCTCCGTAGGCACTCTTGCCTGACAGCTTTCCTATCAGGAAATCGTTCATTACCAAAGGCAGACCGAATACCAATGAACAAACTACATATAGTATGATGAACGCACCACCGCCGTTCTCACCTACTACATATGGGAATTTCCAGATACTACCCAATCCGACTGCGCTACCAGCTGCAGCTAACAAAACTCCGATCTTTGATGAAAAAGAACTCATATCGTATTAGTTATTAAAAAGTTTTTTTCAAGGTATGTAAATTACATTTTGTAATGGATGTTCACTCGATTATTTTGGAGGATTATCCTTCGGCGTCATGATGTTGAGTATCATGTCATCAGTTTTACACATGGCATCGGCACCGATACTTGTTAAGTTGTGAATACTTATTTTTTTCCTTCTTCAAGCGATTCTGGAGTTAAATCCTTGATAACTTCAAGTTGGTATGCACTTTTACCTATGAGTGCACCAAGGGCGATGGCAATGGGCAAACATCGCTATAATATGTTCTCTTAATTCCTTGTCCACTCTTTTATGTTGTTATGTGCTTATTCGAATTCGAAGATGCTAATGAATCCTGTTAGTTTAAATACCGTCTTGATATCTTCGTTTACGTCACGTAATGTAACTTTACTACCAGAAGATTTAGCACCTTTCAATATGCCAAGTAAAATACGTAATCCACTGGAAGCGATATATTCTAAGTCTTTGCAATCGATAATAACATCCTTGCCATTGCTGGTATATAATGGTTTCAAAATTTCCTCAGCCTCTACAGCAGCAGCTGTGTCCATTTCTCCTTGTAATGTAGCAATATACTTGCCATCGATTTCTTCAAATTTTGCATTCATGACTATTATGATTTAATTAATTATTTGTTATATTCTTTATAAGTGTCAATATATTCTTTCCGTCTGTTCGTTCATAGTTGATACTGTCCATAAGTTCCCGAACCAGCAAAATGCCAAGTCCGCCAATCTGGCGGTCTTCTGCAGAGAGCGTTGTGTCAGATTTCTGTATCGTAGTAGGATCAAATGCTGCACCTGAGTCAATAATCTGGAAACGAAGACTATTGCCGTCAAACATCATGTTAATAGTAATGTTACCTTTGGTATCTATCGGATATGCATAGTCTATCACGTTGACCACAGCTTCCTCTACTGCCAGACGCAACTGGCGAGCCAGTGATGTGTCAATGTTAAGGTTTTCGGTTGCCGTTTTTATGAAGTTGCTGAAACGCTTTACTTCATGCACATCATTTTTTATGGTTAATGTATCGGTCCAAGTACTTTCAAACTGTACAGGAGTATATTTGATAGCCAACATAGTTAAGTCGTCACTCTGTTTGGCATCCTTTACAAAATTATCTATAGTTTTAACTATTTTCTCAATAATCTCCTTTGGTTCATTATTGGTGCAGGTAGTAAGTACATCCTCTATTCGCTTCAAACCAAACTGCTTGCGGTTCGCGTTTTTTGCCTCTGTTAATCCGTCTGTATAAAGGAAAAGGGTACTATATGGTTGCAATGTTGTTTCCTGAACTTTATATTTTGTGTCATCAAACACACCAATGGGAAGATTGGGGTTGACATTAATCATTGACCACTGACCATCTGCGGGCGTGTCAGCATGTGTTGATGTATTGGAAATGATAAATGGTGCGTCATGTCCAGCATCGCAATAACGCATGTGTCCTGTTGGCAAATCAAGCACACCGATAAACATTGTTACAAACATGTTAGAGTCGTTTTCCTGACAGGCGAAAAGATTGATGGACTGCATAATGCGGGCTGGATTACTCTCATGTGTTGATACTGAACGGAACAATGTATGGATGACTGCCATAAGTATTGCAGAAGGAGCCCCTTTCCCGCTGACATCACCAATACAGAAATACAACTTTCCATCACGTATGAAGTAGTCGTATAAATCACCGCCAACCTCACGGGCCGGTTTCAAAAACCCTTTTAGCTCAAAGTTTTTAGTGTTCAACTCTCTATGAGGCAACATGCTTTGCTGTATGTGACTTGCAACTTGCAACTCGCTGTCTATGCGCTCTTTTTCGGCATTAACCTCATTCAGACGTTTCAAATTGTTTGAACTACGCCATACGATGAGCCATGCAAAGAGCAGACCGATTACCACAGGAAGCATCAGCATCATACGCATTATTCGTAATCTGCCGAATACCTCACTGTCATCCAGAATATTTATGAGCAACCAGTCTGTTTTTCCGCCAACGTCGGTGTAGAACACGTGGTGTTTCCTGCCGTCTTTATCCCTTATTGCAAAATATTCGGTTTTATCGTGGTCTTTTTTCAGTCGTTCAAGTATATCCCTGAATAAAGGAGTATCGTTACCTGCCAATATGTTGCATTTTCCTGTTACCAGAATACGCTGAGTAGATTTATAGATTCTCTCCTCTTCCATAATGTTCTTCAGCAAATCTGTTGTGATATCAGCAAATACAACTCCTACAATATGGTTTGAACTGTTGTGTATAGGAGTACTATAGGTTGTTATGACTGATTTAGCGCCAACAAGATCTATGTACGGCTCGCTCCAATGTGATTTCCCTTGTGAAACAGGTATGCGAAAATATTCTTTTTTTGTATGGTCGATTTTGTAATGTCCTATTTGCATTGACATTATGGAGTCCTGATCCCTGCGTACAGCATATGGCTCAAAAAACGTACCCCATTTCGGATAGTAGTCCGGTACAAAAGCAACGCCACAACCCCAGACAATTGGATTGTTCTTAACCATTCTCCGTGTTATGTCAAACATCCAACTTGGCTCATCCAGACCTTCACTGACAACCCATGACATATTATCTATAGTCACTTCGACATCGGATAGTTTGTTGCGGATACGAAGATAGATGGAGTTCATCTCAACGCCTACCATCCGTTCCATGGTCTTTTGTATAAAGTTCTGTGCGGAATAGAACATGACTCCCATCATCAACTCCAATAATAATACTGCAGAGATGATGACTGTCAAACTGGTACCAGAGTTCCCCAGTTGTTCCTTCCAAGTTTTCTGGGTGATTCCCATCTTATAAATTATCTGATAATAACTTTCTGTCCTGCTCCATTTATGTAGATACCTGGGGTGGTAGGGTGCTCAATTCGGATGCCTTGGAGGGTGTACCATTTCTCTTCTGTGGCGTTGGAGTCACTTTGCGGTACGATGTTACCGATGCTTGTGGAAACGGAACTTAATGCACGGAGTGTTACTGTGGAGTTTAATCCGGACGGAACGAGGTTCCATGAGGCGAAGGAGTCTTTGGTCGTACCCTCTGCACTTGAGATGACACTGAAGTTGATGTCATCGAAGATTCTCCATACTGTGCCGTTTTTGTCCAATTGGCGGATGCGGTTTGCAGGCAGGTTGGTTACTTCGATGCGGATCGTGTTTGAGCCTGCTTTGAGTGTCTTGTTGCAGTCGAGTCGGAAAGGTACGCTCCATGCGGTACCGATGCACTCATCGTTTATAAATACTTTGGCTGATTCACGAACATCACCAAGGTCAATTTCGAATCTGTAGGCAGTTTTAATTTGGTCCTCTGTAAGTGTTATGGTTGTCTCGTACGAACCTGTACCCATAAGCTGGGCTGTGTTGGCATCGATACCTTCCCATGTTTTAAGATTGTCGAGAACATAGCTGTTGGTGAATGTTGTGCCGTCTGCCAAAAGGGCATTGTTAAATGCAAGTGTCCAGCTGCCTTTAAGTGGGATGTCAGTAACTGTGAAGTCTGTTTCTTCGTTATCGACAGGCAATTCACTGCTTGAAATATCGGTGTCGTATGTTTGCAGAATCATTGATTCTCCTGAGTGCAAGTTGATATACACCTTGCCTTCGTCGTTAACGAGTGCCTGACGGATGCTGCCATCAAGTGGGTTGAAGATTGCTGCAGACTTGAAGTTTACAGATAGAGCTGTATAGTCTGCAATATCATTTTCTGATAAATTGCTGATGAAGTAATGGTAGCCAGTAGGATTAGAACGACGTATGAAACGCAGACCTAACTGACGGCGCATCGGTTCAGGAGCGCATGCTGCATTGATAGTTGCTTCGTCGCGTGTTGTCTCTATAATTTTAGCTCCTTGATTTTTGAGAGTTTCCAACTTTGCGGCTGTAGCTTCTGGCATGTAGTTTTTTGTTGGTACATGTAGTGCTTTGTATCTTGCTCCGCCTTCTGTCACAATGTAGCCTCCTTCGAAACTGAGGTTCTGAATCATTTTGTCAGTAATGTAGTCGCTGCCATAGCCATATACGTCGAGTGAGTCTGCTACTCGATCCAATGCTTTATACTGATTAGGAAATTCATCTATTGGGCATAGACGCAACCAGTTGGTTCCGGCAGTATGCCATGAATTGTAGCATGGGAAATATACGAGGATGTCGTTGTCAATATTTCCCCATTGCAGGAAACTTTGACAACGGTTTACGTAGGTCATGAATTCACCAGCATCTGCCCAAATGCTGTTTGTTGGTGACATGTCGATGCTTGCATAGAATTTATATCCTGGCCAAGCGATGGACTGTGGAGAGTAGGTAGTTCCGTGGAAGAACATGCGGTTTACACCGGCAAGGAACATAAGATCCATTTCTGGTTTCATCTGCGAGAGAGAGGTGCGGAAGTGTTCTGTAAACCATGTAAAGGTCTCGCTTGAGGTAAGTTTTTTTCCTGTTACATGAGCTGCTGAGGCAGCAAGTTTCAGTGTGGCAAAATCGCTGGAGTTTACGTTGTAAAAACCTTCGTCTTTGCGTATTCCTTTGATATCAAGTAATGATTTAGTACGACCGTAACCTTCTATCTCGGGAATGTCAACCGATGCGTATGTGTCGATAAGGTTCGATGGGGAACCATGCGATTGGTTGCGGGTGATTACTCCGTGGCGGTGTGCAAATTCGTTCCATGGTTTTATGAAATTATCGATATACATATCAGCCATCGTTTCTCGATAGTCGGAACGTACCTGAGTGTTTGCGTCTGCTGAAAGACCGAGCAGTTCCTGCATGTGTTTCTGCAGTTTGTAGCCGCGCCGTGCTTCAAACTCTTCAAAGAAATTGCGTGACCAGTCGGCTCCGAATATCTCGTAAGAGTCGTTAAAGAACGTGGTTGGGTATGGAGTGCCAGCTTTGTTGAAGGCATCTTCGAATACTTTTATATAATTTTCGACAGCAGTCTTGTCAAGATGGTCAAGTACGTATCCTTCACCTCCTGGCGCAGGACGTTTAACCATTTGTCTGGTATGACCATTGTAAATTGCTATGACACGCCAGCGTCCTTGAGCCTCGGGTGTCCATGTAAGAGTGTTGCCTGTTACAAAACTTGTTACATCCACTGTGTCTACACCTTTCGTGCGTGGGTATGCCATTACGCAGTTTAATGTACTGCTTGTGGGTGGTGTTACGTCAAAGATTATGGTAGGATTAGTTTCAGAAATGGTTATATAACCGGATTCTTTATATTCCAGTTTGCCGGCAGCCTCTTCAAGAGTAACTGACGGACCACCATAAGGCCATCCTGTTCCCATGTTCATATCAATCTGGATTCCATGTTCATTTCCGAGTTCTTCTACCTTCTTGAGCATATTCATCCATTTGGATGTGAGGAAGGTGATGTTGGCAGGCTTTCCTGACATATATTTTGATTGTACACCATAGATTGGGGTGATTTCGAGAGTTCCAATACCCTTATTTGCATATTCTGCCATGAGCGACTGGAGATTGGTTTCATCTACGGCTGAACCAAGCCACCACCAACGAGCACCGGGTTTGGTCAGTGTGTTTGTTTCAGGCCATGCTGGAACCTGAGCTGATATTCCTGTAGATGCTATAAGAGCACATGAGAGAAGGAGGCTTTTTAATTTCATATTTAGTTAGGAGTTAGATAAATTATAATTCATTATGCATAATGCATAATTGGGGAGGTGGTTTTTCGTCTTTCGTTTTTCGTTATTTGTTTTGGAATTCTTTAAGACGAGTGATGGCTTTCTCGATGAGGTCGTGGGTGCCAGAACCGTCATTTACATACCTTACGACCATGTCTGCATAACGAAGGGCTGCACGCAGTTCGTTGCTTTTATTTGGTATGTTTTCTTTCAGACTGGTTTCCAATACGAGCAGTTCGGCAAGGTCTTCAGGTTCGGCAAGGTTACCCGGACGCATTGAGTTGATAGCTACGTTGAGAGACGATGTGGTGTTGTTGATTTCTTCTTGCAGTTTACCTTGTTTGTCTTTGCTTCCGGCAGGTATGGCATTAGAGAGTGAGTCTGCTATGTTAAGCTGTTGTACCAAACGCTGATAACCATATGGAGCCCAAGGAGAGAAGTTCGGTACTTTTACTGTGAGAGCATTCCATTCTTGTTGACTCTTTACTCGTTCTTTTGCTATCTGGATAGCATGTTCGAGGTTGGTCTTGTCTATTTTGCCGTTGCGAGTCTGTTTTTTCTGAGCTTTTACGTTCAGACGCAGGTAGTGGGTTGCATTGTCTGTTTGGAAATAATCTGGAGTGAATTGTATGTTGCGAGAAGGAATTGACAGAGAATATAGTGTGCCACCAGTTCCGTCTGTGCCTGTTGGATTCTGAGTCTGAATTTCTTCTAAGGTTGACGACAGGTTTATGTCTGCATCTTTCCAGTGGTGTATGTCTGTAGTTGCCATTGCTAATGGTCCGTACATGATGGTGCCGACCCACATAGGAGGAAAGGCAGTGCGACTTTCATTCTTGCCAGTAGCTGCGACATCCATCTTGTCGGGTCCCCAGAAAATGTGGATTGTGAATGGCATTATGATTTCTATTTTGTCACTGCTGTTCCATTGACGTTCTGCTATTTCAACGTATGAACTTGGACGGTATGTTTTTGCAATGGACTTGCCGTTTAGTCGTATGTCAAATCCTTTTGTTGCCCAATAAGGAACACGCAGTTTCATGGCGAATCGAACGGGTTTGCCATCGGATTGCACAGTGATGGTGCTGCGGTCGGCAGGCCATTGACAGTCTTGAATGATTTTTGTGCCATTCCATCGGGCAATTGACGGTATGTAGAGTGCGACCCAAAGGGTATTTTCATTCGCAAAATATGCTGCTTCTTGGTATTTTACGTGGTTCTCTGCTCCTGTACCACCACAGCAAGTGCTCTGAGGAGTTTCGTTGCCGTAAGGTTTGCGGGCATTCATTCCAACAGCATATTGATATGTGACTGCCCAATGTTCCGGATGTACAGAGCCAACTATCTGATTGTAGAGTACTCGTTCATAATAGTCCATGTAGGCTGCGTTGTCTGGGTCGAAACAGTTCAAGTCTTTTGTCAGTTTTGCAAGGTTATATGCACAACAGGTTTCGTTGATGTCCGGATTGGGATATATGTTTCCGTTATGGTCTGACTGAACGTTGGTGTTCATACTCAGAATCTGAGAGTAGGGCTGACGCCACATTTCACCGTTGCCTACACTTCCCATCGCATAAGCGTAGCGTCCTTGAATGAGAGTCCAGAAGTTCTGTGCAAGGTTGTAATAGTATGGGTTGCCATTGCCTAAGTATGAACGCAGGGCTCCCGTAATCATCGGTATATGCTGATTGGCATGACGAGTGCGTATGTCATCGATATTAGTTGCTACAGGGTCGAAGAATGCTGGAGCATCGAAGCAGTTGGCAGCTTCGAGCAGACGTGCTTTCTCTGTAGGGTTGCTAACCATTTCGCTGAGTCGTGACAGGGATTCTGCCATTCCTCCTACTTCACCTGCAATGTACATGTTCCACATCTCGTAACGGTTGCCTGGACGTGCTTGGCGTTCTGCTTTGTTTCCGTCTTTCTTTATATATGTGCGATAGTGCATTCGATTCCATACCCAAAGTCCCATGTCCTTTGCAATGAGAAGGGCTTTGGCTGCGATGGCTGAGTCGGAACCGTTGTTTTTGTTTGCGGATGACTGATTCATTACGTTGGCGATGTCGATAAGACCCGCCAGTTGTTTGTGTATGGTATAATAAGGAGCCCATACCCAGTCTTCGTTGTTGTAAGCACGGTAGTATTCAATCAGTGCCGGATGGGCAGCTGGAATGGCATTCAGATACCCATATCCGTAGTGCTTATAGTCCTTTTTATATTCGTTGAATGCAGTCCATGTACCTTTCATGTGTTTGAGTTCCTCTTCTGGGGCATAATCACGTGCTTCCCAATAGCGATTGAGAGTGCTGTCCCATACAAATGTGCGTTCTTGGCACATACGCAGTTCGTTAACCATACGTTCTATGCGCTTGTGCAGTTCTGCCTTTTGGCTTTCATCCTCGGCAGAAGCATAGGCAAATGCCAAGGCACTCATGTAATGTCCGGAACCATGTCCTTTCAGTTTTGTAGTGGGGGAGTCCCAACCGTCTGCTACTGTGTATCCCTCTGTTGGGAGTCCGTATGTGTCACGATAATTATACAACTGCTGGGTAATGTCCCAAGAGAGTATAGTCCGTATGTCCAAATCGCGGTTGTTAGTCAGACGGTTTCTGCCTGTTATCTTTACGTCTGAAAGTGGAAGTGGACAGGCTTTGAACTTATTTGTAGGAGTGTTGTATGCTCCTGATACTACCTTGATATTTGCCTTTAATGGGTATCCGTTGTCGGTTGTATTATCTCCGATAATATATCCATTAATCGTATATTCTTTTCCAGCGGGATAAAGAGTTGCGTTAGCTTCCTGTTGTTCAGTAGAGAGTAGGGAATTTTCCCATTTTACCTGTCGCCACTCTTTGGTACCATCGGAGTATGTTACATACACTTGATAGGGTAGGCGGGGAACAGTGCCTACTGGTGATTCAATATTTATTGACTCAACGGTCTTTATAAGGCGTTCTTTTGCCGCATGACAATGCATTGCCACCAATGTAAGTAAAGTAAATAAAATTTTTCTCATGGTATGAATTGTATTTGGTTATTGTTCGTTGTAAATTCTCTGATGGGTGATTTTGTCTTCCATAAAACATGGATGAACAGGTCCGAAACCATGTCCGAATTCGTATTCAGCTCCAAGACTTATAGCTCTGCTGATGAATTCTTCTCCTTTTTCAACAGCCTCTTCAAGACTGTACTTTGTAGCGATATATGTCGCAATGGCTGAGGAGAAAGAATCACCTGTGCCGTTTACGTTTCGAGTGATGATGCGATGCTTTTTAAACTCACGTACTTTATCAGTACTGATGTCGTAGAGATAGTCGCTCAACCATCCTTTGCCGCTTTCTATAGATTTAATGATTACGGAACATCCCCAACGTCCTAATTCTCTTATGTCCTTTTCTATGTCTCCCAATTTATGTCCGAGCAGCACTTCTGCTTCACGCCAATTCGGGGTTATGAGTGTGGCAAGAGGAAAGAGCTCGTTTTTATATGCATCTATTGCACTGTCTGTTACGAGTTGTACCCCAAGTGAGTTTACTATTACAGGATCTACTACGAGTGGAATTTGTTTGAAACGGCGCAGTACACCTGCTACACCTCTGATTATTTCCTCGCTTGGCAATACGCCTGTCTTTATACATCCTGTCTCTATGTCGCCCAAAAAAGATTCTGCCTGCGAAACAATCAGTTCCGTCGGCATATGAAAGATATTCTTTATCCTTCTCGTATCTTCATCCACAATGCTTGTTACGGCACATGCAGCATATCCTCCACATGCCGTGATAGCTTTAATGTCTGCTTGCATACCAGCACTTCCCAGTGGCTCGCTACCTGCTATCAGAAATACTGTATTGAGTGTTTTTTTCATATCTATAGTTGTATGACGGAATCATATATCTGCCAAACGGTGCAAAGATACAAAAATAAAATAAAAATTACGTTTTCAATAAAAAAAAGTCCTTACGTTGACTGTAAGGACTTTTTATTTATAATAAAATTACCTATTTTGTTGCTGCTGCAAGATTAATTTGGGTTGTTACACTGCTGATTAACTTTTCCATAATAATCGGCTTGTTTATGAAATCGTTAGCTCCCAGCTTAAATCCTTTTACTATGTCTGCTTCTGAGTTGAGGGCAGAGAGGATAATAATAGGTAACTTCTTTGTCTTCTCATCGGCACGAAGACGACGAATAACCTCGAATCCATCGATGCCTGGCATCATAAGATCGAGAAGGAGAAGATCGGGCATTGATTGTGCGATGATGTCTAGCGCTGCTTGTCCACTGTTGGCAGTTTTCAGTTGGAATGTGTACTGAGAAAGCATTTTTTTGATGAGCAACACATTTAGTGGCACATCGTCTACTACGAGGACGGTAAGCTTGTCAACATCAATACCTGGATTGATAAGTGCGTTCATAATTGCTAATGTTTTTGTTATTATATATTGTTTTTATGCTCGTTCAAGTTGTGCATATCTTGATGTTTTTTCAGGATTCCATGGGTCTTTGTACGAAGAGAAGAAGAAAAGCTCTTTCGTATGTGCAAGTAAACGTACGATGCGCATGAAATATCCTGTGTAGAGTGACGTCAACGGCAAGAATCGTATAAGGAATAGCTCTTCTCGCCTGCGTTCGGTTACTGTCATTATCACAGCGAATGCAACGCATGCAAGGCATAATCGGATTAGGAAGTCGAGTAGCATGACTTCAAATATATGGTTGCTGAAGTTTGCAATAAGTCCTATGAAATAGAATAACCATATATAGTTGAAAACGCAGTCATAAATGATACTCTCCATGTTAGAAACGAAGTTGCTCAGTGACCAGTTGCGGTTTGGATAAAGGATGTCACGATGTTTACGTATTCTGAATCGCACGAGCGACTTGGACCATCTGAGTCTTTGCTTGAAAAGCACCTTCCATTTAACAGGCACATTTGTAAGACACACTGCTTCTGAGGTGTGTGCCACCTTCCAACCGGCTTTGCGTATCTTCTGAGTGATGTCTCCGTCAAGTCCTGGACCGATGTCCCAGTATCCGATTTTCTTCAGAGTTTCTACTTCAAATGCGCCAAAAGCTCCTGAGATGATATGCAGGATTCCTAGAGTATCGGTTACCTTACGTCCTATCATGATAGTTTTAAGATATTCTATTGCCTGCATTGAAGCACAAATAGAATCCTTGTAGTTACGCACTTTTACTGTGCCTCCTACGGCTTTGATTTTAGGGTCAAGATAGAAGGGCAGAAGTATGTTTTCAATTGCATCGCGGTCAAGTGACGAATCGGCATCGAGATGTACAATGTATTTTCCTTTTGCATGATATGCGCCATAATTGGCTGCCGAAGCTTTTCCACCACGTACTCCACAGCGCAGGTACAGGTCTATATAACCATGCTTTTCCAAGTCAGAACAGATTAGTGGAGTATAATCGTCAGACCCGTCATCAACAATTATGATTTCATAATTTTTGTAGGTCTGTTCTGCAAGGGATTTTACAAGTTTGTAAATGTTTTTTCCTTCATTCTTTCCAGGTACGAGTATGGTTATGAGGGGATTTTCTTTAAGCAGTCTATAATGTGCATAGAACCGTTTTTTGTCCTGACGTTTATATGTAAGTACATTATACGATACAATTATGATTTCAAGCAGATAGTATCGAGGTATTTCGATAAAGAAGATAAACCAGTATGTATTGATTATACTGGATATCGACAGGTGCTGGAACCATGTCACAAATGTATCTAATGAATCGAAAATATACGACATATAGAGTCTTTTAACTTGGTGAAGAGGTTTGTATTTTCGGGTACTTGAATATCTTCTGTATTTTCAGGTGTCTCTGCAACATCGGTTTGTGGGGTTACTTCTAGTGTTGTTTCTACTGTTCCATCGTCATTAAGCAATGGAGAATCCACGTTTCTATCTGCATTCGGATTGATGGCATTGGGATCGTAGTCAACGCTGTCGTCAGGGTTAGTAGCCACAAAGTTGAGGTCATTCAGGAAATCGTCGATATTTGAACCGTTTCCTTCCAGTTTCATGTATGTGTAACAGATCTTTTCCCCGGGGCGCAGTACGTATGCCGCGGCACGGATGGCTTCCGATAGCATTATCTGGAAGTCGAGTACTGCCTGTTCCTGATCGCCTTTATAGTCTGTAGCAATAGCATTGATGTATGTGATGTTATTAGCTGCTGACACCTTGTTATTAGGGAAGTATTGGCATACCTGTGCAAGCAGTTCGGCGCGGTTTCTCACCGTTGCGGATGTGGAGTCGATAATCCAAATCTTACCGACAAGTACGTCTCCGAGTATCCGACCTGAGAATTTCTGTTCTGCCAACAGGCGAATTCGATTGACAAACCGGTTAAATTCAAGGAAGTTGTCATGGAACTCAGTGTAAATAGAGAAGCCTATGTTGAGAGATGTGATTGCATAGATACCCTCTTTCGTAATCTCGTAAACGTAAACATTAATAGGAACGAGTGATTTTACGTCAGACACTGATTGGCAGTTAGAACACAGAGCCTGCATCTTTGCCTGCAGGAATGAGTTGTTGCACACATCGCATGTGAATACTGTTGCAGGACGGTCGTAGTCCACACCTATGTGGTGAAGCATCTGGTGACATTTTGGACATCTGAGCTGTCCGCCAAAGTTGTAAGTATGTTCCGGAGTGATGTT
Source organism: Prevotellaceae bacterium UBA2448 (assembly GCA_002342585.1). Lineage (GTDB taxonomy): Bacteria > Bacteroidota > Bacteroidia > Bacteroidales > Bacteroidaceae > Minthosoma. Next base: position 19,448 of record DDQG01000007.1, on the reverse strand, counting down.
GGCGCAGCGGAAGTGGTGGATAACCTCTTCGCTGTGAATCATCGAATTGTTGCACTTCGGACAACTCTCTATATAGAGAAGGTGAGAATGCTGGCATTTGGGACACAGGTAAATACGGTTGAGGAATTGGGTCGTGCGGAAATATCCCTTTTCAATCATAGACTGTACGAAGACGAAACTCTCGCTCAATTTGTACCATCCCAGTTTATAGAACAGATTATATATCGGTATGACGTATCCTGAAGAAGAGCCGTTCTCCAATACCGGATGCATTATCAGGTTGTTGCGTATGATGAGGAAACGCGTCAGACGTACGAACAACTGGTTGGATGAGAGAATCTTCTCCTCTGGGGCGTTTAGTCCCAGTTCGTTTCGCCTGTTGATGATATCCTCGACTTTATTCAAAGCGTCCTTGTCGTTCCAGTCATCGATGTATCCGTCAATGACTGAGGCGTAGTCTCCCATTTTTCCTTCTAATGAACGTGCTACGAAAAGAGGTTTGTAACAACATTTTTGTGATGTTATAGGGTTGATGTCATTTAGTATATTTTGAGTCTGTTCTACAGAATCGTTGTATATAAAAATTGCATCAAACAGGTATTCTGGAAAGTCAGGTGATTCTTCAAGATTAAACTGACTGTCCAATAGCAGTATTCGACGTTCGTTATTGTTATTTTGTATTGTTATCATGATTAGAAATTGTGGTCTTTAGTAAGTTCACGGAATGTTGTTGTGTCAACAGGGACGAATTTCTGATCTTCCTTTATCTCAAATATACGGCGTGGGCTATATTTCAAAGAGTCGGGTTCTGAGAAAAGTCCATTGAAAATACCGCCAAAGGAGTTATAGAATGCCTCGTGGAATACATCGTTGCGAACACGTACTCGTACTGGTAAGTGATTGTTGAGTACCCAAAATGGTACGTATTGGTCCTTGTCGAAGAGGAAATAAGCTATAACAGCGTCAATGTCATGACTAAAGTTACTGAGTAAGTGCTTAGGAATGTCTTCTACACGTAGTCCTAGTAATGACATATGAGCATGAAGGATTATGTCATCATTGACAATTACATCGACTTGTTTCTGGTTGTTAATATATTTTACTTGATGTGCAGGAATGTATGCCATTACTCCGATGTGAGAACCTTTGTAGTCTGTATGCTGAAGGTCAATAATGTTTTCCTTTTCGAAGACAACTGTGTTTTTGGCTACTTTAATATCTGTTACAATGGCTTCTTCTGGTGCACAACAATATTGAATCACACCATTTTCGTAATATAAACTTCCTGGAGAATATGGTAGGCGATTGTGTCCATAACCAGAATTTACGATGTAACGTGATGAGTTACCTGCCATGCTCTCATAGATTTGTATCTTGTTGCGTAATTCCGATAACTTTTCTCTGTATTCGTTCAGTTCAGCTTCTAATGCCATACGCTTAGTGTTATCTGTAAGACCATAAAAAATGTCGTTCTGTTCGCTTTTCAATTGCTTCTGTATTTCGTTAATCTTGGTTTGGATAACAGGCAATTCTTGCTTTGCTAAAGCAGCGCGAAGCTTCATGTTTGCGTGGTCAAGTATAATTGATGGAACAGTATTAACATTGAATTGTCCAAGCAGGTTTTCCAAAAGGATATATGAGTATAAAGTATCACCTGGTTGTACTACATCTCCAACGTTTTTATATATGTCTAGAATATATAAGTCGTCAATAGCACGTAAGTTATTTTGCTCCAAATTGACATATCCATCATAATATGTGTAGAAAACTCGTCTATATGCGAATATTAACAACAGAATCAAAATAATAGTGAATACTATTGCGTAAACATTCTGTTGCTTGGCAAGTTTCTTATTCTGATAATTCAGAAGGTCATTTATATCTTGTTCCTGTGGTTGTGAATTATAACTGAAGTTGTTCATTTGACAGGCGTTTCAATAATAAGAGATTGTAAATTGTTGAAATTCGTAGTCTTTTGTATTTCCAAAAGTGTGAGTGTGCGGTTGAGCATCAACTTGTACATACGTTCCATACTCTTGAGGTATTCATTGTATTCTTCTAGTCGGAGAATAAAGTTGTATCCTTTAGGTTGTTTGAGATATGCGTTTTTACGAATATCTATGTATTTTCCAAGTTGTTCAATATGGTATGCTTCTGTCTTGATGGCTCTGTTTAGTCGTTCTACACGGTCAAGCATTAAACTGCAAAACGATTTCATCTGTTCGCTTAACTTATCCCTGTTTTCAACTAAAATCCACTTTTGAGTTTCAATAGCTCTGCGTTTGGGCGCTGATTCGTCATATAATGGAAATGTGAATCTTACACCTAAGTCAAGATTTGTAGATGGTGATAAGTTGCGACGCAAATACGTTGACGCACGAAAAAACGGTGTTAGTCTCATGTTGTGGCCGTAATTCGTGAGTTTGCGTTCTGTATCGAGTAGTTGTTCTTCTACGTAGCTTGCTCTTAAATCAGGATTATATTTTTCGATTTCTTCAAAAAGCCTGACAGAATCAATAGTAACTATAGATGGATTCAGAACGTAAAGAGGTTCATTCTCTATGTCCTTTAAATCGTAGGTCTGTGCAAGTTCGTATTCGAGCTGCATCTTATTATTTATATTGTCAAGCAAGTCTTCATTGCTTACCTTATCTTGTTCAAGCATATATTGATATGCCTGATTCAGAATGTCAATATTCTGCAGTTCGTGATATAGCACAATAGCTATATAATAGTTGTATTCCATTGTAAGCAGATTTTCTGCTGCTTCATATATTGCCTTGTTCTTGTCTTTGCTTGTTTTGATATGCTCTAACTCATTAGCATATTTTATCTTAGCAAGCCCTGCTTTCCTTTGATAGAATGCACTATTAAAGAAGTTCCATCCTAATTCTGCATTAAACTTTGCAAAATAGGAGGAGTAAGGGTCGTCGTCGTCGTGAGAGATTTGTGTAGCTTTGTCTAAGCGACCATATGCTTGTCCTGTTATTTCCAGTCCTGTTCTTCGCTTAAACGATTTGGTCTCCCAAATTTCTTTTGCTTTGTAAAGCGAGTCAATCGTTGTGTTCGGAGTCAGTGCGTCATCACCAAATGTGAGGTTTGGTCCCTCCACTCTTATCTTGTTTCGTAACAATTTGTCCATCTCCTCGAAACGCTTCTCAAACTGTTTCAAAACATCCTCGTTTTTCAGATTCTCATATACAAGCATTTTGACTGGCACATTTATTGTGTCAGTCTTCGCGAAGGCTCCAAATGTAAGGAGGAAAAAGAGTGTGAAAGTTAATGCGATATATTTTTCTAAAGTATCCAAGATAGAATATAAAGAAAATTATGGGAATGCCATTGTTGTGACATTCCCATAGTTATGAATTGGTTTGATTAATTGTTTGCGAGGTTAGAAACGTCGTAGATCTGCAGACCATACATACCGTATGCTACGTATGCCTTTCCGTTGCGAACCTTAACGAAGTTAGCTGACTGCTTAGAAGCATCTGTTGTGATGATGCCGTTGTAACGGGAGTTACCTGTACCTGTGTATGTGAAACGCTTAACAGTCTTATTGTATGTAACCTCACCGTCAGTGTAAGTTTCATTCTTGTCGAGAACAACAAGACCAAGACCTGTTGCTACATAGATGTACTTGTCGTCAACATCTACACCGTTAGCAGACTTCTTAGAACCACCTACGCGCTGTCCATTGTAGTCATATACTTCGAAACCATTGTTGCCACGGCAAACGTAAATCTTAGAACCATCACCTACAACTACGTTCTTACCGTCAGTTGGGAAGAGAGAACCTACGTTGAACGACTTAACATAGTTCATGTTCTGGTCGTAGAGTGTAACAGTACCATTGTTCACATCGTTAAGACCGATGATATATGTACCGTCGTTGTAGAGGTATTTACCGGTATATTCAGTACTGCTATAGATAGACTTCTGTTCCTGATTGCTGTAATCGTCTAGAGCAAACTTGTTGATACCACCATTGTTGAAACCTGAGATTGTGATGATTTCGCCATTGTTGATAATGCTGCTATTTGCAGAAGAACCAGTCAGGTTAACACGGATATTCTTTTCAGCGAATTCAGATTCGTTGATAGTTCCGTCTGCGTTCAGTTCGATCTCGTGAAGAGCTGCACCTACCTTGTTGCTTGTACCAGCGAGGTAAAGTTTTCCGCTGTAGTAAACTACGTGGTTGTACTTGTGCTCATTCTGAATGAGAGTCTGATCGAAGAGGTAAGTCTGAGGATCACCATAGTTGTTAGTGTTGATAACGTCGATGATACCACCCCAGTCATTGATTCCGTCAACAGAAACACTTGAACCATCTTCGTTAGTTACGTACATGTTTGTACCATTTCCACCTTCTCCGTTACCGATATTTGAGTGCCAGCAGAGGTAGAGTTCTCCGTTAGGACCGAAATCGAGAGCTGTTGCAGAATACTTGTGCACTGGAGGAATAACAGTTACTGGAACCTCACCAATCTGTGGACGGCATTCACCCTTACCTGGGAGGTATGCGTTTTCTGCGTTGAGAGCTACATTGCCATCCTTGAAAGTAATAACTTCTGTAGCATCATCCTGACCTGCAATCTTTGGATATTCGATGGTTACTTTCTTAGAAAGAACTACGAGGTTACCAGAGAATGTGTTTTCCACGTAGAATGATGTTGGAACTCCTGTTCCCTCTACTACATCATAGTTGTTGCCCTTGTCAATGTGCAGGTCGTTGTTGAGGAAACGTACTATGCTTGCGTAAGTACCTTCAGTGTCACCCTTAATTTGGATGCCAGCGCCTTTGTCAACAAGGAGGTTGTTCTTGTAGAAGTCGTTTGATACAGTTGAGAAGTTATTGTCAACATCGAGAAGTGCATCGTACAGGTTGATATATACTGCTGCACTGTTGCAATGCATAGAACCGCAATACAGATAGTCATAAATGTTGAATGTTGCTTTCTCTGAATTTGAAGTCATTGAGAACTGACCATCAATGTAAGAACACTCATAGATGTTAACTACTGGAACACTTGGGTCATTTTTGACGGTAACATTCTTGTCGATGTGAACACCTGCATAGAATGTAGAAGTACCGCCAGTAAAGTTAGCATTACCCTTAACGCGAACAGGAACTTCTGAGTAGAATGTGCCAGATACAGAAAGTACAGGGTTTGCATCGTTTTTCCAGAGCTCGTAGTTTTCGGTTTGCTCAGTACCGAATACAACATCTTCTGCTCCTTCGAAGTAATTCAATGTAGCACCTGGAGTTACAGAGATGTTTGGATAGTAACCTGTGTCGAACTTACCCCAAACGTTGATTGTCCAACCTGCAGGAATCTGGAACATACCAGTTTCCCACTTTGTGATATCATTTGAGACAGTTCCACCATTGCTGAGGTTGGTGTTGAATGAACCACCGTTGAGAATGTTGATAGTTACTTTAGATGGATAGTTGTCGAAGTAGTCAATAATCAAGTCTCCGGCTACATAAAGAGTAAGGCTTGAAAGAGTGTTAAACTGTGCATTGGTAGCATGAACAGATTCACCTGCAGGAACGTAGTATTCAGTTACATTTGCGTCAAGTGTACCGCCGTTGTTCCACCATTCGTTACCTTCGTAAACATAGAAACCTCCCCAACTACCAACTTCGAGTTTCTTAGCATCAGCAGGAATCTCTGGCTGAGGAGTTGTTACCCAAGCACCACGAGTGCTTTTTGTTTCACCACCGCCAATGACAATACGGCTATCACCCTTTACGAATGCATAGTCAGATGAAGATGTCAGATTTGGCTGATAGGACTCGTTGCCCTGAAGATCATCATTGCTTGAACATGCAGCCATAAATACTGCAAGTGTTCCGAATAAAAATAATTTCTTCATGTGTAATAAGTTTATGTGTTTGATAATAATTGATTTTCTATACATTTATTTATGCTATTTTTTTGATCGGTAATTGAATGTTAGGGCTTTCAAAACTGTTGCAAAGATACACTGTTTTAAATTAATATGTGTCTGCGAATATAAAAAAATGTTGGATAACATATTTTTTTTCTCTGTTAGACACCTTTTCGGATATTTAATTTCAAAAATGTCGTTGTTCAGTATTCTGTTTTTCCTCCTTATCCAATATGTAACGTTTATAATATGAAATAAGGATTGTGGTAAGTGGTAGTGCTATGATAAGTCCCACTAAACCAAGAAGTGAGCCCCAAACGGATAAACTTAGAAGAATGACAGCGGCATTCAATCCTGTGACATGTCCCATTATCTTAGGAACAATAATCGTATCTTGAATTGTTTGAACGATAGCGAAGACTATGCAGGCGCTCAAGAATATCATCCAAAAACTGTCTCCAGTATCGTGTGCTTTCAGCAGAGAAAGTATCAAAGTTGGAATGAATCCAAGGGTTTGCATGTATGGGATAAGGTTCAGAAAGCCAATGAATAAACCTAATGGAATGGCAAGTGGGAAGTCGATGATTAAAAAACCGATGGAAAATAGGATGCCTACGCATAGTGCTACCAAACTTTGACCACGAAAATAGCTTGACATTCCACTTTCCACATCTTTAATTATATTAGAAACTATACTGCGTTGCCCTTGAGGAATCATTTTAATCACACCTTGACTTAGTTTTTCGTAGTCCATCAGAATAAAGAACATGTAGAGTATTGCAATAAGTGATGCAATAAAACCGATTAGTGCAGATACGGAACTATACATGAATGCCAATAAAGGGGTGATACCTTGTTTTACAAAGGCAGAGATGTCACTTATGCTCAGCGCCTGGACTATCTTGTTGATGTCTATAGTGTTTTTGGCGTATTGTTGTATTTCGAAAATAAGAAGGTTGACGGTGCTGTCAGTGTGGTAGAAATTGATTATCAAGTCTTTTAGTCTTGCTATTTCTGATGTTACCGGAGGAATGATGAAATGGAGCGAACCGGCTATCACACCTATAATTGCAAGAAGTGTGACGATGATGCTGAGAATCCTGTTTTTAAGATGGCATTTGTATTGAAAGAAACATACGATAGGATATAGCAGGTAGGCAATGAGCCATGCTACTAAAAATGGAATGAGTACGCTACTGAGTTTCTTCAGTAAAAGGTAAGCAACAACAAGTACTGCTGCTACCAATATCATACGAATGAAACGGTCAAATGTGATTTCTTTGTTTCTCATTGTGTTATATTTTTTGCAAAAATAGATGTTTTAAATTTAAAATAATCAAAAATAAAGCTAAAAAATTATTTTTGCTTTGTAATATGTCTGTATTGCTATACCTTTGCCGCATGTTATACATTGTACCCACGCCTGTAGGGAATATGGAAGATATGACATTGAGGGCAATTCGTGTTTTGAAAGAAGCTGATTTGATCCTCGCTGAAGACACTAGAACATCTGGCGTCTTACTTTCCCACTATGATATTCATACACCTGTTTTGTCTCATCATAAGTATAATGAGCATGAGAGTGTTAATGAATTTGTAGGTAGATTGCAGGCGGGTACGACTATAGCGCTTATAAGTGATGCAGGCACACCTGGTATTAGCGACCCAGGATTCCTGTTGGTGCGTGAAGCTGTTAAGAATGGTGTGGAAGTACAGACGCTGCCTGGCGCAACTGCTTTTGTGCCTTCTTTGGTTAGTAGCGGACTGCCATGCGATAAGTTTATCTTCGAAGGTTTCTTGCCACAGAAGAAGGGACGTCAGACACGTCTAAAATTATATAGGGACGAAGATCGCTCTGTTGTGTTTTATGAGTCTCCACGGCGATTACTGAAAACTCTTGAGCAGTTTATACAGGTGTATGGTGAAGACCGTCTGGTGTGTGTGTCAAGGGAGATTTCCAAGGTGCATGAATCGCATATACGTGGTACTTTGCGTGAGGTGGTGGATTATTTTTCTCAGCATGAACCTTTGGGCGAGATTGTAATCATATTGGGACCAGCATTATCTAAACCAAAGGTGGAAGAAAGTGCTGATGAAGAAATGATAATGGGAAAAGGAAAATCTAAAAATAAATATAAAAACTGAAAGAATATGAAGAAGATTTTATTCATTGCGACTGTAGGTGTCGCATTGCTTGTTTCATGTAATGGAAATAAGTCAAATTCTAATGAAGCTAATTCAGAGATTGATTCATTACAAAATCTTGTAAACGAAAAAGATTTTGCTATAAATGAGATGATGGGAGCCTTGAATGAAATCCAATCGGGCTTTAAAGAAATAAATGAAGCTGAGGGGCGTGTAAATATGCTTTCTCAGTCAGCAGAGGGTAATAGTAATGTGGAGAATATCCGCGAAACGATGACTTTTATCCAAGAGACTATGGAATCACAGCGTCAGAAAATTGCTGAACTTGAAAAGAAATTCAATGCAAGCAACTTGAATTCTGCGAAACTTAAAGAAGCAATCAACGGATTGAAATTGCAGCTAGAGGAGAAGTCTCAAGCTATAGAGACGCTCACTGCTCAGTTAGCCGAGAAAGAAGTCCAAATCACAACTTTGAATGAACATGTAGAAGCTCTTACTGCTGAAAATACAGTTGTAAAACAACAACATGAAGAAACAAAACAAGTTGCTCAGAAGCAGGATGCTGAACTAAATACGGCTTGGTATGTGTTTGGTACAAGTAAGGAGCTGAAGGAACAGAATATTCTTCAGAAAGGTGAGGTTCTTCAAGGTAATTATAATAAGGAATATTTTACAAAGATTGATATACGTACGACACGTGTAATTCCGTTGAATTCTAAGTCTGCTAAGATTCTTACAACTCATCCTGCCGATTCCTATAAACTCATGAAGGATTCAAAAGGAGAATATACTCTTTGTATCTCTGAAAATGAATCATTTTGGAGTATAAGCAAATATCTTGTAATACTTGTAAAATAATAAAATGCGTCAACTCAAAGTTTTCTTCCTGTTATTTCTATTGTGTTCATCCTTGCACGCTGCAAAAGAGTGGGAACCTATTGGAACATGGCCTTTTGAATACCCAACATTTCAAGTGGCTACTGTCTATTCAGGTATCTATAACATAAAGAAAACTCAGGTTCCATGTAATATTCATCTTGGTAAACAAACTTTGTGGTTTGTTCAGAATGACACACTTATGGAGGCTGTTAAGGGTTCCATAATTCGTGTGGAATTCAAAAATGGCGATGTGTTCATCCCAGTGAATGGTGGAGAATGCATGGGTAAGATAGAACGTGAGGATACTTTGATGGGTAAGGTTGGTAGAGTCCTTCATGTTCGTTTGGTTGATCAGAATGCTGTTGATCAGCGTGCTGTTGATTTGATGAACAAATCACAAAATTTTCAACAAACTTCTCTTGATTTGGGGGCGTGGGGTGCACAGTTGTCTGATATTAACGCAACAATTAATGAAGAGGAATTGCCTATTCCTCTCATTAATGTGTTTTATTTTCAATATCAAGGTGAGATTTTCGAAGCTAAAGAGAAACAGATTCTATCTCGAATCAATCCCGCTCGCAAAAGAGAGTATAAAAACTATACCCGAAAGGCGGAGATAATCTCAACAAATAAGTCGAGTATGCTAAAAGTGTGGAAAGACTTCTTTGTTAACTATTAGTTTCTTTATTCCCATCCGAGTGCAGAGGCTCCTAATACGGCTGCGTTCTTGTTCATGAGGCCGCTGATGAGGAATTTTGCCTTGTTTCTAAATAGAGGCATCACTACTCTGTTGTACGTCTCTTCTATAGGTTTCATAATTAAATCACCAGACTTGCATAGTCCTCCAAAGAAAATGAATGCTTCAGGACTGGAAAAAGCGGTGAAATCAGCACATGCCCATCCAAGCATTGTTCCTGTAAATTGGAATACTTCTTTAGCGATTTCATCGCCTTTTTGTGCTGCTAAAAATACATCCAAGGACTCGATTTCATCGAGGGGTTTCTGTCTAAGAATTGATGGGCGGTTCGTTTTCTGTAGAAACTCTCGAGCTGTGCGAGCTACACCTGTCGCAGAACAGTATGTTTCGAGACAGCCTTTTCTTCCACATCCGCAGGGGCGTGCATTTTCAGAACGATCCATGTTTACATGCCCCAGCTCACCTGCGAATCCGTCATGACCATATACTAATTTGCCATTGATTATAATTCCTGCTCCAAGACCAGTGCCAAGGGTAATCATAATGAAGTTTTTCATGCCTTTGGCTATTCCATATAGCTTCTCACCCATTGCTGCAGCATTAGCATCATTAGTCATTCGTACGGGTATACCCAACTCTCCAGCAAACATGCCAGCCAGTTGTACCACACCGTCGTGAGCCCATGCGATATTTGGCGCAAATTCGATGGTTCCTGTATAATAGTTCGCATTGGGTGCTCCGATACCCATGCCTTGAATCTGTTCAATGCCTCCTACTTTCTTAACTATATGGTGTATGCAATCCAATCCAGCAGCTACAAATTCTGTTGCAGTATTAAAACTGCCAGTTTTAATACTACCTTCTTCAATTATATTACCTGCAGAATCAACAATTCCAAACACGGTATTTGTTCCTCCGAGATCGACTCCTATAACGTATGGTTTCATGTTTTTAAGATTATTTATAATATAATATGTGATTTAGATGGTGCAAAGTTAAAGTTATTCTTTTTTATAACAAATTTATTACGTAATTTTGCAGCGATTTTAGAGATTTTAGTAATGGTAAGTGCTTTGTGTGTTTGTCTATTGAGTTCAACAGTTCTTGCAGGAAGAGAATTTTTTGGGTTGGACTTCTATAGTACATTTCAGGAATGGATGCAACAAGTAGGCATATTAGACGAGGTGATGAAGGGCTTCACCATCGGAATCATTGTATCTGCTCCTATGGGTCCTGTCGGCATTTTGACAGTCCAACGAACACTGAACAAGGGTCGTAAAGAGGGCTTGGCAACTGGTATAGGCGCTTCTGCTAGTGATTTTCTCTATGCAATTGTTACAGGTTATGGTATGTCGTTTGTAGTTGATATCATAGAAAATCCCGCTATAGCCTTGATAATTAAAATTGTCGGTAGTGTGCTGTTGTTTGGTTTTGGATTGTACACATTCCGTTCTATGCCGAATAAAAATGCTATTGTAGATAATATACCAACTCCACACGATAGTAGTGATATTCGTTCATATATAGTTTCTGGATTTGCTGTTACTGTGAGCAATCCTTTGATTATATTCATGTTCCTTGCGCTTTTTGGTCAGTTCACATTTATTCTGACAGATAATATAATACCTCAGGTGATGGGATATGTGGCGATAATTGGAGGTGCCCTGTTCTGGTGGTTTAGTCTCACATGGTTGATTGATAAGGTTAGAGCTCGTTTTACGTCCAAGGTTCTTTGGTGGATAAATCGCATAATTGGTATTGTGGTTATGGTCGTAAGCGCAATTATGATTATTTACACGGTTACTGGTCACGCCATTCCGTTTAGATTGTAAAAAACTGTATGTATATTTCTGAACAATTAAGAAAGTCTAGCATAGCTGAATACTTGTTGTATATGTGGCAAGTAGAGGATGTTATTCGTGCCTATGACTTGGATATAGATGAAATTTCGGATAAATACATACCACGCTTCCAGTTGGAACCGGAGCGTGCAGTAGAACTGATAAACTGGTATGAAAATCTGATTACGATGATGCATGATGAGGGAGTAGAGGAGAGTGGACATCTTCAGATTAACCGAAATATCGTAATTCTATTGAATGATTTGCATAGTCAGTTGCTTAAGTCACCTAAGTATCCTTTCTATTCTGCACAGTATTATAAGGCATTGCCATTTATAGTAGAACTGCGACAGGCTAAGAAGAATAAAAAAGAAGAGGAAAAGAGTGAAATTGAGACGTGTTTCGATGCTCTATATCTTGTGATGCTTATGCGTGCACAGAAAAAAGAAGTTGGAGCAGAAACGGCAGCTGCGATAGATAATATATCAAAACTACTTGCAATGCTTTCTGAGTATTACAAGCAAGACAAAAATAACGAGCTGGAGTTCTGAGACAGGTAAATAATTATGGATGGAATGAATATACTTATTACTGGATGCAACGGTCAATTAGGCAACGAAATGCAACTATTGGCTAAACATAATTCACAGCATAGATATTTCTTTACGGACATTGTTGTTCCTGAGGGGATGAAAGCTTCAATGCTTGATATAACAAAACAAGAGGATGTTAATGCTTTTGTGCAGGAGAATCATATTGATTGTATTGTTAATTGTGCTGCATTTACAGCCGTGGATAAAGCAGAAGAGTCTGTAGAGTTATGCCGACGTTTGAACAGTGAAGCTCCAGGAATATTGGCAGAGGCGGTTGGTAAACGTGGAGGTTGTATGATTCAGATTAGTACTGACTATGTATTTGATGGAACAGCCTATACCCCTTATACGGAAGATGCTCCTACATGTCCTAATTCTGTTTATGGTACAACCAAATTAGATGGAGAGAATGCCGTTGCTGCTGTATGTAATAAATACATGATAATCCGTACAGCATGGTTATACTCCACTTATGGTAATAATTTTGTTAAGACGATGATTCGTCTTGGAAAAGAAAAACCTGAATTGGGAGTAATCTTTGATCAGGTCGGCACTCCAACATATGCCCGTGACCTTGCTGTGGCAATCATGACTGCAATCAATAAAGGAATTGTGCCAGGAATATATCATTTCTCAAATGAAGGAGTCATTTCATGGTACGATTTTACTAAGGCTATACACCGTATTGCAGGTATAACATCATGCAAAGTGAAACCACTGCATACGAGTGAATATCCAACACCTGCAACTCGTCCGCACTTTAGCGTGTTAGATAAAACCAAAATAAAACGCACCTATGGTATTGAAATCCCATATTGGGAAGACAGTCTTAAGGAGTGTGTATCAAAACTTGTATAAATTTGAAAATAATAATAAAACAATAATAGATGAAAGAAAAAGACACAGCTATACTTTTGTTTCACTGTCCTGACCGGCTTGGAATTGTGACAGAGATAACTAAATTTATAACTGACAATAATGGAAACATCGTGTATCTGGATCAATACGTAGATAAGTTGGATCACATGTTTTTCATGCGTGTAGAATGGGAACTGGATAATTTCCTTATTCCTGCTGATAAGATTTCGGAGTATTTTGACACACTTTACTGTAAGCGGTTTGATATCAGTTTTCACCTTTATTTTGGAAATGTAAAACCCCGAATGGCTATTTTCGTCAGCAAGATGTCACATTGTCTCTACGATCTTCTGGCAAGGTATAATGCTGGCGAACTAAATGTGGAAATTCCATGTATTGTTAGCAATCATGAGGATTTGCGTTATGTTGCAGAGCAATTTGGAATTCCGTATTACGTATGGAGTATCAATAAAGACTGGTCTAACAAACAGGAAGTAGAAGCAGCTGAGATGCAAATGTTGCGTGACTTGAAAGTGAATTTCATTGTTCTTGCTCGCTATATGCAGATTATTAGTGACGAAATGATAGCATCTTATCCTAACCGTATCATCAACATTCACCACTCGTTCCTCCCTGCTTTTGTTGGCGCAAAGCCATATCATCAGGCATATCAGCGTGGTGTGAAAATTATAGGTGCTACAAGTCACTATGTAACTGCAGAACTGGATGCTGGTCCAATCATCGAACAGGATGTTGTTCGTATCACACATAAGGATACTCCTGACAGTCTCGCACTAAAGGGTAAGGACTTGGAGAAAATTGTGCTTTCGCGTGCTGTAAAGAAACATGTAGAGCGCAAAGTGTTGACATACAAAAATAAAACAATTATATTCAGTTAAAAAACAATACTTAGGTAAAAAGTATGCAGGATATTAGAAACATAGCAATTATTGCTCACGTTGACCACGGTAAGACTACACTCGTGGACAAAATGTTGTTGGCTGGAAATCTCTTTAGAGAGAATCAGCAGACAGGTGATTTGATACTCGATAACAATGAGTTGGAGCGTGAACGTGGTATAACAATCCTTTCAAAGAATGTGTCAATAAACTACAAGGGCACAAAGATAAACGTAATTGACACACCGGGACACTCCGATTTTGGTGGTGAGGTCGAACGTGTGCTTAATATGGCAGACGGATGTATTCTTCTCGTTGATGCGTTTGAGGGTCCGATGCCTCAGACACGATTTGTACTGCAAAAAGCTCTGGAGATCGGTTTGAAGCCAGTCGTTGTCGTAAACAAAGTCGATAAACCCAACTGTCGTCCAGAGGAAGTTTACGAAATGGTGTTTGATTTGATGTGTGCTCTTAATGCAACAGAAGACCAATTGGACTTCCCCGTAGTTTATGGCTCTGCAAAGCAAGGATGGATGGGACCGGACTTCAAGACTCCTACTAATGACATTACATATTTGCTTGATGTCATTCTGAAGACTATTCCTGCCCCAAAGCAGTTGGATGGAACTCCACAAATGCTCATCACTTCTCTCGATTATTCAACTTATACGGGTCGTATTGCTGTAGGTCGAGTTCACAGAGGCACACTCACTGCTGGACAGAACATCACAATAGTTCATCGGAATGGAACTTCTGAAAAGACAAAGATTAAAGAAATCCATACATTCGAGGGAATGGGACATCGTACAGCGGAATCTGTTACATCAGGAGATATTTGTGCAATCATTGGGCTTTCCAATTTCGAAATAGGTGACACTATTTGTGATTATGAGGCTCCTGAAGCTCTTCCGACTATCAGCATCGATGAACCAACCATGTCAATGCTTTTCACAATTAATAATTCACCATTCTTCGGTAAAGAAGGTAAGTTCTGTACTAGCCGTCATATTGGAGAGCGCCTGGAAAAGGAACTGGAAAAGAACCTAGCTCTGCGTGTGGAGATGAAGGAAGGTACTACAGATCAGTGGATTGTAAGCGGACGTGGCGTACTTCATCTATCAGTCCTTATCGAAACTATGCGTCGCGAAGGATATGAGTTGCAGGTAGGCCAGCCTCAAGTTATCTATCGTGAAATAAATGGTGAACACTGCGAACCTATCGAAGAATTGACAATTAATGTACCAGAGGAATTCTCTAGTAAGATGATAGATATGGTTACTCGTCGCAAGGGCGATATGATAAGCATGGAGGCAGCAGACGGACGTGTAAACATAGAGTTCGAGATTCCTTCACGTGGTATTATCGGATTGCGCACAAATGTGCTCACTGCTAGTCAAGGAGAAGCTATTATGGCTCACAGATTCAAGAATTATCAGCCGTTCAAGGGTGAGATGACTCGTCGAACTAACGGATCTATGATTGCAATGGATTCTGGCACAGCCTTCGCTTATGCTATTGACCACTTACAGGATCGTGGCAAGTTCTTCATATCTCCTCAAGCACAGGTATATGCTGGTCAGGTAGTGGGAGAACATGTTCACGAAAATGACCTCGTTGTGAATGTTACCAAAGCAAAGCAGTTGACCAATGTTCGTGCTTCTGGTACAGATGAGAAAGCACATATCATACCTCCTGTAATTCTTTCCCTCGAAGAGGCCTTGGAATATATAAAAGCAGATGAGTATGTTGAGGTAACTCCAAAGTCAATGCGTATTCGTAAGATTATACTTGACCATTTGGAGCGCAAGCGTGCAAATAAAACAGAAGAATAGGTTTTAGAACCATTTATAATTCATTTATTTATTAACTTTATTAAATTTATTCATTTATGAAGAAAATTTTACTCGCAATCACAATGGTTGCATCAGCTCTCGCAGCAAATGCAGAGCAGCCTGTTAAGTTGGGCAACTTCACAGACAACTGGTATGTAGGTATTGGTGGTGGTGCTGCTACATCTCTTCGTTTCAAGCAGGTATTCCCACTGAACGGAACTGTTACAGTTTTCCTTGGTAAGCAGATTACTCCAGTAGTTGGTTTGGAAATTGAAGGAACTGCTTGGTTGGGCTCAAGTGCTTACGATCCAAACTCTCAGTCTCGTTATCATTTCAACACTGGTGCTAACGGTTCTTACAAGACAATTGTTCGTGGTCACTATGTAGGTCTCAACGGAACATTTAACCTTTCTAACCTTTTCGCTGGTTATAAGGGTGCTCCACGTCCATTCGAAGTAGGTGCTGTTGTTGGTATTGGTTGGAACCGTGTTTACAATCCTGAAAAGGATGGTCGTAATAACCTCGGTTTCAAGACTGGTCTTGACTTCAACATCAACCTTGGTGAATCTAAGGCTCACACAATCCGTATTCAACCTGCTATTGACTGGAATGTATCTGCAGAAGGTGCTAACTTCAAGCCACGTTCTCGCTTCGCTCAGCTCCATCTCACAGCTGCTTATGTTTACCACTTCGGTAACTCACAGGGCAAGCACTACATCGTTGCATGTGACAAGAAGTACTCTCAGGACGAACTTGATGGTCGTCTGAACGAACTCCGTGCTAAGGCTAACGCAGACCTCGCTGCTAAGGATAAGACTATCTCTCAGCTCCAGTCAGACCTCGCTGCTGAACGCGCTAAGGAAAAGACAGTTATTGTAAACGAAACTAAGGTTACTGAAACTCAACTTGCTCCAGTTGTAATCTTCCGTCAGGGCAAGAGCATCATCGATGCTTCTCAGAAGCCATCTGTTGCTATGATTGCTACTTACATGAAGAATCACCCAACTTGCAAGGTTCGTGTTAATGGTTATGCTTCTCCAGAAGGTAAGGCAGAATTCAATCAGAAGCTTTCTGATGCTCGTGCTAAGGCTGTTCGCGACATGCTCGTAAACACTTACAAGATTTCTGCTGACCGTATTTCTTACAAGGGTCTTGGTGTAACAGACGAACTCTTTGATGAGAACGACTGGAACCGTGTTGCTACTTTCATTGAAGAAAGCAAATAATTGAACCTATAATACATTTTTAATATTTCCCTCAAGCTTAAGCTTGGGGGATTTTTATTTCCTTATGCTGTTACATTATATTTTTTCGTAACTTTGCAAGCATAAAAATCCCAATAACTATGAAGCAAATTCTTTTACTCCTCCTTTGGACTGTATCTTCTGCTCTTATGGCGAACGATATAATGGCTGAGGCTATAATAAAGTCTGAAATGAAACGCTGTCCTCAGGCATGCTATACCGATAGCCCCACTCGTGTAAAATGGAGTTATACCGGCGGGTTGAAAGTTGGTGCCATGCTTGATTACTATGAGGTGAGCAAAGACCGGACAGTTCTTGACTATTGTATGCAGTATGCTGATTCATTCATAACCAATGATGGGCAGATTCGCTCATATAAGTTGACCGAGTATAATATTGATATGATTAACTCGGGCAAATGCTTGTTCCAATTCTATAGACTTACCGGTGAAGAACGTTTCCATAAGGCATTGACATTACTGCGTTCTCAGTTGGATACTCATCCTCGCAATGCCGACGGAGGTTTTTGGCATAAGAAGATATATCCTAATCAGGTATGGCTTGATGGTGTATATATGGGAACTCCTTTCTTGGCTGAATATACATACTGCTTCGATAAGAATAATAAACCGGCATGGGCAGATGTTGTAAATCAGATCCTTATGGCTGCACGACATACATATGATTCTCAGAAGGGACTCTTCCGGCATGCTTGCGATGTTAGCCGTAAAATGGGATGGGCAGACCCTCAAACCGGACAGTCCTTCCATTGTTGGGGACGTGCCTTAGGCTGGTATATGATGGCAATAGTTGATGCCTTGCCATTTATTCCAGAGGGTACTAAGGGACGTGATAGTATTCTGGTTGTATTAAACACCATAGCCGAAGGTATTGATAGGTATAAAGATAAAAAGACAGGATTGTGGTATCAGGTATTGGATTCTCCAGAACGCACAGGTAATTATTTGGAGAGTTCCTGTTCTGCTATGTTTATTTATTCAATGCTAAAGGCTGTTCGTCTTGGATACCTTCCAAAGAAGTACAAAGCTATAGCTAAACGTAGTTATAAGAGCTTCATCAAACAGTTTGTTTATAGCAGTACCGAACAACTTCCCGATGGTTCCATTGATAACCTCGTGAATATAGGTAGCTGTTGTGCTGTAGCAGGTCTTAGTAAAGACCGTCCAGGAACTTTTGATTATTATATAAATGAGCGAAAACAGGATAACGACCCCAAGGTAATAGGTCCGTTTATCAAGGCTGCACTCGAAATGAATCGTTAGATTATGGCTTTATACTGGACAATTATTGTTATAGTACTTGCAGAGTTTGCTTATAGTATTGTTCTGAGTGTACTCAACCGTAAAGCAAGTCATCAACCTATTCCTGAATTGCTTAGGGGAATATATGATGAGGCTGAATATGCCCGTCAGCAGGCTTATTCACGTGAAAATTCCCGCTTTGGTGTAGTTTCCAATATTGTAAATACTACACTTCTCTTGTGCCTTTTCGCTTTAGGCGGATTTGCGTGGATGGACGGTTATGCACGTGAACTCAGTAATAACCCAGTGCTGATAGCCCTTCTTTTCTTCTTTATGTTTTATGTTTTAGACTGGTTGGTCGGTCTTCCTTTTTCTGTTTACGACACATTTCATATAGAGGCTAAATACGGTTTCAATCGAAGCACTCCACGTTTGTTTGTGATGGATACTATTAAGGGCTTTTTTGTCTCTCTTCTAATTTATGGTATACTGATGGGACTTGTAGTATGGATATATGGACTTATTCCCGAATTCTTCTGGCTTGTTGCATGGGCTATAGTTTCTGTTATTACGCTAATCCTTCAGTTTCTCTATAGTGATGTAATAGTTCCTCTGTTTAACAAACAGACTCCGCTTGCCGAGGGAGAATTACGCTCTGCGATAGAATCATTTGCACAGAAAGTAGGTTTCAAGTTGCAAAACATATATGTAATTGATGGAAGCAAACGTAGTTCAAAGGCAAATGCCTATTTCACTGGTTTCGGTTCACGTAAGCGCATTGTCTTGTACGATACACTTATGGAACAACTTACTACCGATGAAATCGTTGCAGTTTTGGCTCACGAAATAGGGCACTATAAGCATCGTCACATATTGAAGGATATGTCTTCGGCACTTATCTTGAATCTTATAATGTTTTATCTATTCAGTCTTGTTATTGACAGTAAAGATATTGCTGCTGCAGCTGGATGTGATGTACCGTCATTCCACATCAATATGACTGTCTTTATGCTTCTGTTTACTCCTATACAGATAATAATATCGCTTATAAGCAATATTCTCTCTCGTAAACATGAGTGGGAAGCGGATGAATTTGCTTGTCAACATGGTTTAGGCAAATATCTAAGTAGCGCTTTGAAAAAGATGTCAGCCCAAAGTCTTAGCAATCTCACTCCTCATCCGGTAGTAGTCTATACTCAGTATTCTCATCCTACACTCCTTCAGCGTGTGGAACATTTTGAAGGCTAAAAAGACCTTAGCCATAATGTTGCGACCTTGTTTGTCTTACGCTAGAAAAAGTTGA
>DDQG01000026.1 GCA_002342585.1 Prevotellaceae bacterium UBA2448 | reverse complement strand
TCATCCCTCATTCCCGCCATTATTGCATGGTGCTACTGGCCGGGAGTAAAAGCGAAAAGAATTGAGGTTTAAAACATCAGGCAAGATATGACACGTACCAGGTACCTGTCATACACGTCGCACCTTCTCGCTCGACCTCACGTGGAAGTTCAACGAGGCTCGTTCAAAGTATCGTGGCTCAGGTGCCGGTGCGAAACAGAAGGCAAGAATGTGACGGCTGCGATTTACCAATTTCGCAGAAAATAATAAATATTCGTCGATTTCCTACCATTATTAGATTATTTTATATATCTTTGCCACCGATATGAGGAATATTTTGAAAGTTGAAACTCCTAACGACTATGCTCGTTTCGTGGAAGCGCCCGTGTTGCATCCGCTAATCAGCATCATCCACTACGACGAGCTGGCGCCCTTCCGTCATAGCCTGAACAACTATGGCGTGTACGGGCTGTTCATCCAACGGCAGTTTCCCCATAACCTCTCCTACGGCATGCGGCGATTGCAGGTGAGCGATGGCTCCATCATTGCCGTGGAACCTGGACAGATAGGAGGATTGGAGGACAATGGCGAGCGCATCTCGTTGTGCGGCTGGGTGCTGTTATGGTCGCCCGAACTGTTGCACGGCTCGGAGCTGGAACGCCAGATAGGCCACTACCAATTCTTCTCTTATTTCTTCGACGGTTCGCTGCGCATGGAACCCGACGAATGGCTTTGTATCACGCAGCTGGTAGCGCAGATGAGGCAAGAGCTGCAGACACACCCGGATTCGCCCTCTTTGCGGAAAGTGCTGCTGGCTTATCTGAGCCTGATACTCGAGTACTGCAACCGCATCTACCAGCGCCAGCTGTCCGAAGAGGATAAGGGAGAGACCGACCTGCTGAGACGCTTCCACAACTTACTTCAGACCTATTTCCGCGAGAATCGACAGCTTTCGCAAGGTTTGCCCACCGTTGCGTGGTGCGCCTCACAGCTTGCCTATTCGCCTCGTTATTTTGGCGACATCGTCCACAAAGCCACAGGCGGCACCGCCATCGGCTACATTCATAATTATATAATAAATCAGGCGAAAAGTCTGCTTATGCAAGGTCATAACATCAGCGAGACTTCCCGCCTGCTCGGTTTCGATTTTCCCCATCATTTCACCCGCCTGTTTAAGCGCATTACAGGTCTCGCTCCTCGCGAGTTTTTAAGGAAATAAACTGTAAACGAATGTTTTGTGAATTATAATAAATATATTTGAACTATGTCATACATGAACAAATTTACCCAGTCGGAAGAGTATCGTCGCGATGAACTCATCCGTATCATTGAACATTCTGTAGAGAAACTGACTCTGCAGGAACTTGAAGCTCTCTATTACGATATGACTACTAAGTCGTATATCAATGATAATTAGGGTAGGCAGACCCTTGACGGTTTTCTGTCATTCAATTACTTCAATGTAAAAACTGAATGGACGGAAACCGTCGTTGCAGCTGATCATTGCACTCATAGGGTTTTTCATCCAGCCATCGTAGAAATTTCCTTCTCCTCTGGCAAGCGACTCAACAAATTCACTCATGGATTGCCATGCAGACGGACACATCCCTTCAGGACATTTTCCGTCCTCCGAAACCCATTGCTGCCCCTCTGTTACATCACAAGTATGCTCAATTGGGTTTTCGTATTTTGCCATCAGGTCGTTATAGACGGTCTGACGAATGGCTGTAATCCGTACTTTGTTCATTATTTATTTACGTTTCCATGTCTGGGTTTCATGCAGGAAACCAAGATAGCCTCTAACCTTCAGGTCTTTGCCTTCCATCCAGATGGCACATTTGTAGGTTTTTCCGTTTTTAGGATTGTAGATTTTTCCACCTTCCCATCTGTCTTTGTTCTTTGTAAGACCACTGAGAATGTGAACTCCCATCAGATTGCGGCTGCGAAGACTCTTGTCGGAGTTGTGACTGTCTTTTGTGTCAGGACCCTTTTGCAACCAGATAATCTTTCCGTTTATGGTGTTGCCTTCTTGGTAGATTTCTACCTGGGCATCACCTGCTTCTGTTAACCACTTTCCTAAAATTTCCTGTGCGAAACAGTTGGCTGATAACAGCATAAGAACCATGCTGAATAGTAATTTCTTCATATTTTTCGTTTTTGGTTATCGTTTTGGTTTTCGTTATCGTTTTTTATGCTAAAAAGAATAGACTTACTCCAAGGACGGAGATGAGTGCTCCGAGGATAGACTTCCATGTGATGGGTTCGCGGAAGAGCAGATAGGATGGTAGGATGATGATAATAGGTGTGAGAGCCATCAGTGTTGAGGCTATGCCGGCACTGGTGTATTGGACTGCCATCAGTGAGAATCCTACTCCGACGAAGGGACCGAAAATGGTTGTTGTGGTGGCAACTGTCATACCCTTCGCATCATGGAATGCCTGACGCAGAGGACTGAATCCCTGACGGAAATACATCAACAGCGTGAATCCTATGATACCTGCTATGCAGCGGAAGAAGTTGGCACTGAATGGTACGAGCCAATCTGGTATGGTGCCTGTGTCATAATGGTCCATGCCGATTTTGCTGAGAACCAGTCCTACTCCCTGACAGAGGGCTGCTCCGATGGCGAAAAGTACTCCGTTAAGCGGGAGCTTGAGCGATAGTCTGTGGCGTTCGCCGCGACCAAGTACGGAGATGCTGATGCCGAGGAGGGTTATAAGCATTGCCAGTATGCTTTTGGGAGCCATGTGTTGACCAAGGGTAATCCATGCTGTCAGTGCGGCAGAGATTGGGGCGAGTGTCATAAAGAGTTGACCGAAGCGCGAACCGATGATGATGTAACATTGAAAGAGGCAGAAGTCGCCAATGACATATCCCACCAAACCTGAGAGGAGCATCCATCCGTATGCTTCAACTGAGCCTCCAGAGGGTAGGGGTGAACCTGTTGAATACCAAAAGAGTATTAATGAGAAAATCAGTGCTAGGGACATACGTAGTACGTTGAGTGTGAGGTTGCCCATGCGCTTGCTTCCGTATTCGCTCAAGAGTGCTGTGGCTGTCCATGAAAATGCTACACCTATGGATATGAGTTCACCTAAATATGTCATCTTTATCTATTTGACTGCAAAGGTAAGCGTTTTTTGCGATATGAGAAATATGGAACCTCTCTATTCGCTATAGTTGCGATCTAAAATAATGGAGAAGTTGTATTTGGGAAAGTGATCCTGTAGGTATGCTTTCATTTCAGAGGCAAACAGAATGGGATCCTTGACACATTCCTCAGGTATAATATCAATGGTTATCAAATTGCTGTCTTCATAATAAAAAAAGGCATGTACCTGATGTACGTCAGTATGTTTTGAGGCATAATCCATGACGTCTTTTTGCAGTTTTCCCAGACCCTGAGAATCTGTGTTGATGGCATAGATGCCGACTGTCAGAATTACGTGGAATTTTTCATAAATGCGGCTGGAAATATTTCGGGTCAGACGATGAATTTCGCGTGCTGTCATCGTGTCGGATACGTTTATATGCAACGAGCCGATGATTGTTTCAGGACCATAGCTGTTCATGATGATGTCGAAGACACCATGAACCCCGTCGAAACTCATTACCTCTTCTTTCAGTCTGGCGACGAACTCGGGAGATATTCGGCTGCCAAGCAGTTCGTTGATTGGTGAGACAAGCATTTCATAACCAGCCTTCAGAATTACAAGCGATATGAGTGTTCCGAAAATGCCGTCGAGGTTTACTCCCCAAATAAGCATAATGCCTGCCGATATTAGTGTTGCAAGAGTGACAACCGCATCGAACAGTGCATCTGCTCCGCTGGCTATCAGAGCATCGCTCTTCAGCTGTTCACCTTTTTTCTTTACATACCGTCCCAAAACCAACTTGATGATAATTGCGACGATAATAACAACGAGTGTTACTGTAGAATAATGAGGAATAGTTGGCTCAATGATCTTTCTTACAGATTCAATCAGAGACCCCACACCTGCCATCAGTACGATGATGGCGATGATGATAGCACTGAAATACTCAATGCGTCCGTGTCCGAAGGGGTGATTGTGGTCAGCAGGGCGTCCGGATAGCTTTGCCCCTACTATGGTGATGACTGACGAGAGTGCGTCAGTCAGATTGTTCAAAGCGTCCATGACGATGGCTACAGAACCGGCAACTATTCCTACTGCAGCTTTAAACGATACGAGCAGTACGTTAGCAGCTATGCCTGCATAGCTTGTCCTGATTATTTGTTTATTTCTGTCCATTTAAAAGTCTGTTTCTTTAACTATATGATATAGTACCATTTGAATTATTTGATAGTATCAGTGCAATAATAACTGCAAAGGTAGGTGTTTTACTTAAATATTTATAATGATATGAAGGAAAAGAAAGCGGAGGTGTGACACTAGGTCACACCTCCGCATATATTATTGTGTTAAAAGATTATTTCACCTCCTCAAAAACGACTTTAACTGACTATCAATGCGTTAGCACCGGATGTTGCACACATGTCGCAAAAACGGAAATAACCATTGATAATCAACATGTTACAAAATTACTGCAAGGGTACAGATTTCTCTCCAAACAACCAAAAGAAAACACAGGAAAAATCACAAACTTGCCACATTTTCTTGTTTTAGGTTGGATATAGAATGCTGAAATGACAAAAAACACAGTCGGCTGACAAGATATGTTTCGCCAACGGTATACCCCCCAAGCCTTTTGCTTATTGGCGTATATCCTCTTTCTGCATTTCTATCAATTTGTAAATGCCTATTGATGGATTTTGGAACTCACATAATTCCTTTGTTCATTCAACTGCCAAAACGAAGAAGTTTGGGTAGCATGGCTTTGCCTTTAGAGAATGTTGGCCTGGGTGCCATAGATCAAATGTTTGGAATAGAAAGATAAGGTATCGCATCGAAACGCCCTTGTAAATAGGCTTTTTCCATGTC
>DDQG01000020.1 GCA_002342585.1 Prevotellaceae bacterium UBA2448 | reverse complement strand
TTTTCTCGCAACAATGATGTTGTGTTGTGCAAGTGCCTTTGCACAGAGTGGTAACAATGAACCTCTTCAAGGTGATGTGAACGAAGACGGAATTGTCGATGTGGCTGATATCGCAGCTATCATCGATATTATAAAAAACTCTAACAATTATTTTTGGTATGTAGGACAAACAGATCCTTCAACAATGACAGAGATTTCACCAATAGTAAATGACATGAGTTCACCCGGTTGGAGATTAATCGGAACAACTTTACCAACATATAGTATTACAAATAAACTTTATGATGCGGTGGCAAGACAATCAGATAATTCACAGATTACAACTGGTAATTCACCTGCTATTCAATGGGTAGCAATTCCTGCAAATAGTGGTGCATGTGTAAGAGATGGTTTGGGAAATGATGGTTCTGTGGTTGATATTTGTACTAGAAAATCAAATATAACATTAGGTGGTGTTGAATATAAAGTTTATGAATGGAATGATGCAACTAAAAGATTAGGTTATGATATTTATTAAAAAATATAATTTTATATAATATGGCAAAAACAATTAATGGAATACCATTTAACAAACACTATTAATAACTCTTTATTTTCATCATAATTATGAAACGAATTCTTTACACCTTATTACTTGCATTGACAAGTATATGCGCAATGGGGCAGACGCTCACAGTTGCGTCTGTTGAAGCAGCTGCCGGCGAGGAGTCAGAACTTGTCGTTACAGCTGCAGGCGTGGAAGGTTTAACCGCTTTGCAGTTTAATCTTTCACTTCCAGAAGGAGTTACTTTCTCTGAAAGCGAAGTAACAAAAGGTGCTGCTACCAATAATCACACCCTTAGTGTGCAGACTCTGGCAAATGGCGACCGTCTGTTCATTCTGTATAATATGAATCTGAATCGGTTTTCAGATGGCGAACTGCTTCGCATCCCTGTAAACGTTAGTGATGATGACAAAACAGGCAAAGGCCGTATATATGCTATTCGTACATCTACCATAGATGCCGTAAGCTACTCAAGCAAAGCTTCTGAATACACTATAACCGTAAAGGACCCTGTAGTTTCCTATAAGCTGATATATATGATTGATGGCAAGGAATACAAATCATTTGATGTAGAATATGGCTCAGCTATTACTCCGCAGAAAGCTCCAATAAAGAAAGGCTACACCNNTTCTCTGGCTGGAGTGAGATACCAGAAACAATGCCTGCAAAGGATGTAACGGTTACTGGCACATTCTCCGTGAACAGTTATAAACTGACTTATATGATTGATGGTAAAGAATACAAATCATATGATGTAGAATATGGCTCAGCTATTACTCCGCAGAAAACTCCAATAAAGAAAGGCTACACCNNTTCTCTGGCTGGAGTGAGATACCTGCAACAATGCCTGCAAAGGATGTAACAGTTACTGGTACCTTCTCCGTGAATAGTTATAAACTGACTTATATGGTAGATGACAAGGAATACAAATCCTACGAAGTAGAATATAGGTCATCCATTACCCCAGAACCAGAACCAACTATGGAAGGATATATTTTCTCTGGCTGGAGTGAGATACCAGAGACTATGCCTGCTGAGGATGTTGTAGTTACAGGAACATTTACTCTTGATACTACTGGAATAGATGATGTCTATAGCGATGATAATAATGAAGAATACTATACTATCGATGGTGTTCGTATTGCTCAACCGAATAAAGGCATAAACATAGTTAAGATGAGTGACGGAAGCATCAAGAAGGTATTTATTAGGTGAGAATGTATTTATGAGCGTTGGGCTGTCATCCCTATTGGGGTGGCGGCCTTTTTTAATGAAGAATGAAGAATGAAGAATTAAAAATTAAGAATGAAAAATGAAAAATTCCCTAATTTTGCATTCTGACTAAGCGAAAAATTCCCGAAAATACTATAAAAAATCAAGAAAAAGTCCCGATTCCTTTAAGTAGTCACAATAATAATTGTATATTTGCAGCCGAATTACAAGATACTGATTATGCTTTATAGGAAGTTTACAAGCCGTATAGAAGAGTTCCTTCAAAAGGAACCGCAAAAGATTATGCTGGTAAATGGAGCCAGACAGATAGGAAAGTCGTATCTTATTCGTTACGTAGGTAAGAAATTGTTCAAGAACTACGTTGAAATCAATTTGAAGGCGGATAAAGAAGGCGCAGGCATCTTCGCTACAGTTAAGACAACCGACGATTTCTACCTGCAGTTAGGAGCTATTGCTGGTAATCGTTTGGGACGAAAGGAAGATACGCTGGTGTTCTTAGATGAGATACAGAGTTTTCCCCATCTGATGACCATGCTGAAGTTTCTGAACCAGGAGGCCAAATATACATATATAGCAAGTGGTTCAGAATTGGGCGTTGCATTGTCCGAAACCGCTTCTGTTCCTATTGGTAGTATTTCCATAGAAGAGATGTATCCGCTGGATTTCGAGGAGTTTCTTCTGGCCATGGGGTGCGCACAGGAAACGATAGACGCTATCAGGGACAAGTTCCTGAAAGGAGAATCGCTGAACGAGTCGCTCCACAACTATATGCTGCAACAATTCAAGATTTACCTACTTGTTGGAGGGCTTCCTGAGGCTATCAACAAATTCTTGGTTAACAGAAATATTGCACAGGTAAGGAAGGTGCAGCGTGACATACATGCACTATACAGGGTTGATGCTTCGCAGTATGATGCTGAGAAGAAACTTGTCATCAGGAAGATATACGACCTCATTCCCTCAAATATGGAGAATAAGAAAAAAAGGGTCGTCGTGAAGAGGATTGAGGACACGGCTGGCCACATGCAATTCAGCGACTATGCTGACGAATTTGAATATCTCACCAATTCAGGAATCGCACTTGCAGTTCAGGCCATCAGTAATCCAAGATTCCCGCTATTGGAGTCGGAAAACAAGAATCTTCTCAAGCTCTACATGAACGACGTGGGACTGCTGACATTCCTCCTTTATGGCACAAATATCAATGCTGTTCTGAGGGACGAACGAAGTGTGAATCTCGGAGCTGTTTATGAAACCGTTGTTGCCCAAGAACTCCATGCACATGGCTTTTCGCTTCACTATTATGACAATAAACAAAAAGGTGAAGTCGATTTCCTGGTGGATGACTACACCAACCTGACAATACTTCCTATTGAGGTGAAGTCGGGTAAAGACTATACTGTACATAGTGCACTTGACAACTTCCTTGAGACTCCAGACTATAACATCCATCACGCTGTAGTCCTAAGCAATGAACGTGAAGTCTGTGTTAGAAATGGTATCACCTATTTACCTATTTACTATTGCATGTTCTACCAGTCTGACAAGACCGCGGGTGGTACGGATCTTGTCATTCCGGAGATTAAAATAGTGTAAATAAGTTAGGTGGAGAGGCTCGTATGTATCCTTTCATGATCTTTGCTGCCAAAAGTAATACATGTTCGTATAGGTTCTCATTCAGAATTGTTTGGATAGACCGATTCATGGAAATGTGGCTTAATAGAGTGTATTAAAAGGATTTATATGAAACGAAAAGTTTTTTCTTTGTTGCTGTTTATGTTGGCGATAGTTGCGCATGCTCAGCAGATTTCGTACGTAGAGGAGACGAAGAACTGGTATTATGTATATGATGATGCTGGCAAGAAGATTGGTGGGTTGTCGCGAAGTAGCATTGGTGAACTGAAGGGGTGGGGCAGTGACTTCTTCGTGGCAAAGTACTATTCGTATTATCGAATCTATGATGCGAAGGGTAAGGTGCTGAAAGCAATGAATGTTTCGGATGTCGGCGAAATAGTAGGTGTGTCCGGCAAAACGATTACGAGCCGTAAAGGCAGCTGGATATATACCTGGAATAAGGAGGGTAAGAAAATCAGAGCAACACCTGCTCAGAGAGGTTTTAGCCAAAGTAAAATGGATTGATTATTCACATTGGTTCACTCAGTAAAAAAGATACGCAATTCTAAAATATGGATTATAGTTTGATGTCTGGGGGCAGGTTATGTCGGATAATGGTGTCGTTGCGGACATCTTTTGGTAGGAGGAGTATTATGCGTTGACTGATTTCGTTGCTCCATGACTGCCATTCGTTGAGCATTGATTCGCGGATGCGGTCTCTGCTTATGCGGTCACATTGGTTTTCCAGGCCGTCAACATATTTGTGGGCATATTGTCCTACGGCTGCAATACGCAGACTCAGGTCTTTCCAGCGGTATTCGAATCTGGTTAGTGTGTCTGTGTGCTGTTCTACTCCGGAACGTCGCATTTCTTTGTGGAGGGCTACAAGAGCTGCCTGCTGCAGTTTTTCCTCTTTCTTCAATTGTTCTTGCAGTTGTTCGTTTGCACTGACAAGGTGTTGTATGCTGTCGCCCAACGATGTCTTTGAATCTTTCATCTGTTGGGAGAGTGCTGCCATCGCGTTATGACTGTTCTGTCGTTGCTGGTCGAGTTCTGTGCGCATTGAGTCGAGAGCTACCAGTGACGCAGAGTTGCCGGTGTGCTGCAGTCGCCATGTCTGCAGGGTGAGAGCTCCTGCCAACAGGATTATGCTCGCAACAGCAACTGCCTGCCAAGGGCGACGGCGTTCTGTCTTCTCTATTGCATCTGTCACTTCGTTCATGCTCTTCCAACGTTGGTCGAGTGGCAACAGGCATTTGCGGATGATGGTTTTGTAGGCTCTGCCCAAGTTCATCTCTTTCATCAGCATACCGAAGGAATAGATGTCGTTCCTTACGTCGGGGATGTTCGTCTGCATCTGTTCTGGCGACATGTAGTTATATGTGCCTGCAGGTTGTTTCAGTTGTGCATGCTGGTCGGTGTCTGCAAATCCGAAGTCGATGAGTTTTACGTGTTCACCGATGCGGGTCACCATTATATTCTTGGGTTTTATGTCGCGGTGTACGATTCCTTGTGAGTGAATGTATTCAATGGCATCGGCTATCTCTTTGCAAATGCGGCGTCTGTCCTTCAAAGCAGGTTCTTTGCTGAGCCATTCATCAAGGGTAGCTCCGTCGATATACTCCATGATGACACATGGACCGATACCTTCCACATTTTCCATTCCCAATGCTTGTACTACGCCTGTGTGTTGTATTGCCATGAGGGTTTCAAACTCTTTCTTCAGCAGCTGACCGTAGCTGGCAATGGCAACGCCCTGTTCGCCTGCTATGCTTTTCAGGGTGTACCAGCGTCCGAACCGCTTTGCCTTGAAGAGTTTTGTCTGTCCGTTGCCGGGTAGTGGTTCGATGCAGGTAAACTTCCGGTCTATGCTGTCGAAGATAGGGTCGGAGAGAAAACCGCTTGTGATGCTATTGTCTATTTCTTTGTTTTTCATTCTGTTTTACTTTAGGTGGTCGAAGTCTTCCATGCGGTATCGGAACAAACCGAAAACAAGACTGTTGCGATACATGTTTTCTTTGCCTGCCGGTATCATGAGTATGGCTTCCTCTACTGTCTCAAGGTCGAAAATGTCACTAAATATTGTGAAGAGCTCTTCTTTTTCTACTCGTATGAGTCGCAACGACGGACATTGGCGGAAAGCAGCGGGATAAATCACGTTGATTGATGACGGAATAGTAATCTGTCGGAGTGATGTGCATCCGAGAAATGATTGGTCGCCTATGTCGCACAGGGTCTGGGGAAGTACTACTTCAGTTAGTCCTGTACAATGGGCAAATGCCTGTCGTCTCACTGCTCGTACATAACACTTCTTTCCATCAGGTGCAACAACTGAATCAGGAATGACCAGTCGTCCCTTCGTAGCAGTATCTATAGCCGGTTCGCCATATATACCTATTCCTACATTGACAAAATTGTCTCTTCCCCTTAGTTTGACGAAGGTGACCATAACTGTCTGCCCATCGCACTTAAGAGGCAGTTGGAATGTCCTCTTGCGCAATTCCTCTATAGGTGGGTCTACAGCATAGCAGACGGACCACACAGTGAGCATTAAACAAAGCAGAAGCAGGTGTCTCATATATTATCAGTTTATTCTCTCGAATTTTATGCCTTGGTCTAATCCGCAAATATACGACATAGGAATACTGCTGTTGCCGTCGTTGTCGTGATGTTGCAACTGGTCCAGATAGAGCGGCTCGCCATCGATAATAAGACTGCATAGGAATGTGTCGCCTGGTTGGAGTCGGGTTTTCTCTGAGGCGACAACACGGAAGCAGAGACTGCCTTCATACTCTATGTCGCACACTCGGTCGGGCAACCATGTAAGGCGCAGCTGATTACCTATCTGCATATCGGTAGTTACGGCTATCTTGCGATTCATTACGAAACCACTCTGCATGCTGCCTTTAATCTTGTCAGATGCATCGAGGTAACTCTCTATATTGCGATAACCCAGAAAATGAATCAGGGCAAGCAGGGTAGAGGTGCGCGGGTTGGTGCCGTCGTCCAATGTGCCCCATACGCGTCGCAGGGTGTTCCGGCTCAGTTGTTCTCCCGTTCGTGCATAAATCATATAACTGAGTCGGTCAAAATCTCCTGGGGTTCTCACAGGTTGCCCCAGAGCCTGTTCTACATTAAGGCATATCTGTCGGATCTGTTCCTTGCTGAAAGATGGCGTATTTCTGTATTCTGTTTCCATGTCTGCAAATGTAGTTTATTTTTTTCATTCTATCCAAAACAAAGTAGTATAAATTCCTTCATGTCAGATATAAAACGAAATGGACTAAAATGGACGGAAAAAGTATAAATGAAAATATCAGAATATAAGAAATACTCCATAATTTTGCAACGGAAAAGTATATAAGAAACACCTGAGAATGTTATGAAGTCTGACAAGGAAATGAATGAAGAATTACTTGAAAAACCCTTGAAACTGCAAATTAGGAATTATTTGTACTCTAAATTAGGAGCGGCTTCGGGGGAGTCAGAGAAGTATGCTCAAGATATAACTAATATAGTATTGCAGACATTGAAGTTAATAAAATGAGGTTTTTTATATGAGCGTTTGGAGCCGTCATCCCAGTGATGGGATGCGGCTTTTTTTAATTCATAATGCATAATTCATAATGCATAATTCATAATGCATAATGCATAATTGTCTAGAGTCAAGAGTCTAGAGTCATTAATTGTCAATTATCAATTCGCTAACCGCTAACCTCTAACCTTTAACTATCAATGCAGTGGTGTCAACGGGTAGATGAGGTTTACGATGAATATGTTGGCAGCGAGGATGATGATGTTCATCAGCAGACCGATGCGCATGAAGTCGCTGAAGCGGTAGCCGCCAGGACCATATACCAGCATGTGGGTTGGTGATCCGATTGGTGTGGCGAAACTGCTGCTGACACTTATCATCAGGGCTACGAGGAATGGGAATGGGTCGTAGCCTAACTTCTCAGCACTTTCGTACATGATAGGGAAGAACATGGCTCCTGCTGCTGTGTTCGAGATGAATTCTGTGATGAAGGTGCCAACGAGGCAGACGGCTGTCATCACTACAAGCGGGTTGGTGCCACAGACGTCGAGTATGCCGTTTGCCAGATATTCAGCAAGTCCTGTCTTCTGAATGGCTGTTCCGAGGACTGCACTGCCGGCGAAGACCATAAGTATGTCCCAGTTGATGGCGCGCATGGCTTGTTCCATGTTGCAGCAACGACATAGGAGCATAGCACCTGCGGCAAGGAAGGCACACTGGAGCAATGGTATGATACCGAGGGCTGAAAGAACAATCATAGCTAACATTATGAGTGTAGATATGATTGTGCCATATCCGAAGTTTGGTATGTCGTCAGAGTCGAAGAAGGTGAGAAGATGCGACAGGGTAGATGTTTCGGGCTTGAAGTGTTTCGGACATATCAACAACAGTGTGTCACCTGCTTGCAGAACTACTTCTCGTGGAGCTTCTTTGATTCGTTCTCCGAGTCGGGAAACGGCAGCCAGTATTACATTGTGGTCTTTCTCGAATGATGTGCCACCTATCTTCTGACCTATCAGTTCGCTGCCGAAGTTGACGTATGCTGTAAGCAGTTTACTGTCTATGTCTTCTACTTCTTTCATCGAGAATATCTGGTGGTCGGCACTTACGAGATTGTGGTCCAGTGCTATTTCGATTATTTCGTCTATCTGTCCTGCATACACCAGATGGTCGCCACCCATGATAGGTTCGTCTTCCGAGATGGGGGAGAGTACACCGTCAAAGTGGTACATCTTGATAAGGCTACCGCCATTGACATGGTATAAACCAGCCTCGCCCAATGTCATTCCGATATGTGGGTTGTCGGAAGGGACTTGCAATTCTACTGTGTATTCGCCTGTAGATTCGAATGCACTTTCAGGTGCCTTGAGGTCGGGCAAGAGACGGCGCATGGCGATGATTGACAAGATGCCGATAGCCAGGCAGAAGAGTCCGGGGATGGTTGTTGTCAGGATGTTCATCGCTACACCAGTATTCTCTTCGTAGAGTCCGCTGATGATAAGGTTGGGCGGTGTGCCAATGAGGGTACAGACACCACCCATGCCTGAGGCATAACTCAGTGGAATAAGCAGTTTTGAAGGGGATATGCCGAGTTTCTTTGCCCACATCTTAACAACGTTTACGAAGAGTGCAACGACTGTGGTGTTGCTAAGAAATGAACTGAGAACGGCTACTGGTATCATCAGTCGGGTTACTGCTTTTGCATAACTGTCGGGTGAGCCAAGGAGGTTCTTTACGATCCATTGGAGCACTCCTGTATGTGTGAGTCCCGCAATGACGACGAACAATACTCCGACGGTGATAACGGATGTGCTGCTAAAACCTGCGAAGGCTTCTTTAGCATCGAGTACACCTGTGACAAAGAGCACGCCGATGGCTCCGAGAAATGCTATGTCGCTACGGCATTTTGTAGCCAGCAACACTGTGAATAGTCCCAGTACTGTTGCGATAGTAATCCAGGCATCCAAGCCAAATCCCAAGAACATTATTGATTCCACTGCTTTATTGTTTTTATAATGTATTCTTTTTTGTTTTTTTGAAAAAAAAACCTGCAAGACTAAGTCTGGCAGGTCCAATCTCTCTTCGAGGTATCCCTCGGAAAGTTGTTTTCTGTTCGCTCTGAATTATTCAGCAACTACAGTAGTGTCAGCAGCTACAGTGTCAACAGCTACAGTGTCAACAGCAACTGTATCTACATCTGTAGAATCAGCAGCAACCTCAGTTGTAGCAGTGTTACCACCACAAGATGCGAAAGAAACAGCTACGATAGCAGCGAATGCGAATACCAACTTCTTCATAATTTTCTACTTTAAAATGTTAAACAATAAATTTGCTTTCTAAAACCGACGCAAAGGTACGACATTTTCAGTTAGGCGGTCGAGAAAAGTAGTTTTTTTTTCGCTTTTTATAAAAAAAAACGTTGTTTCGGGAAATTTAGGACAGACGCAAAGTGTTTTAGTGTCTGTTTTCGTACACATTTTTGAAAATTTCGTTAATCAATGTACATTAAGTCGGACATGATGTCGTTCGAAATGAATAATCCCTGTCGGGAGAGTGTAAGAATGTTGTCTTTAAGAATGAGTGTACCTAGTGAGATGTGTTTTTGTGCCATACGCAAGCAGTAGTCTTTTCTTGCTTTGCCGAATGTCTGTTCTATGTCTTGCAGACTTAGTCCGTTGCTGGTGCGCAGGGCTGTGAATACATGTTCATTGTATTTGTCTGTTTCGGTGAGCTGTTCTATCTCGAAAGGTATTTGACTCTTTTGTACTCCATCTATGTATGATGGCAAGGATTCGCAGTTGAATTGTCGTGAGTGTATGTTGAACGAGTGTGCTCCCGCACCGATGCCGAGGTATGGTATGGATTTCCAGTAGCTGGAGTTGTGTTTGCTTTCGTAACCGGGTAGGGCGAAGTTTGAGATTTCGTAATGTTTGAATCCTGCCTGACTGGTTGCATCGAGTATGTATTCATACATTCTTCTTGAAAGGTTTTCATCACTTTCAGTTATAACCTTCTTTTTAAGCATCTGGGTGAGTTGGGTGCCTTCCTCGTATTGCAGGGAATAGATGGAGAGGTGTTGTATGCCGAGCGAGAGTGCACGGTCAACATCGGATTTCAGATCGTCGAGTGATTGTCCGGGTAGTCCGAACATGAGGTCGATGCTGATATTGTCGAATCCGGCGGCTTGTGCATCGCGCACAGCTTTTATAGCTTGCTCCGAATTGTGACGGCGTTGCAGGATAGATAATAGGTCGTTGTGGAAGGTCTGAATGCCTATGCTGATGCGGTTTATGCCTAGAGAAAGAAGTTCGGAACACGAGGTGTGGGCTGATTCTTCGGATACGGGACATAGGTCGTCGGGATTGCATTCTATAGTGATTTCCTTCGCACGTACATTATATATTATAGTATTTATAGAGGAAAGAATTCGTGATATCTGTTTTGGAGTGAGAAGTGACGGTGTGCCTCCTCCAAAGTAGATGGTTTCTATAGGTTCGCCTTTCAGGTATTCCCTGCGAAGTTCCAGCTCTTTGCAGACTGCATCAACATAAGCATCTCGCATGGAGAGCGAGGTGGTTGAAAAGAAGTTGCAATATATGCAACGGCTTTTGCAGAATGGAATATGGATGTAGATGCAAGACAATTTGTAAAGTTTAAAGTTTAAAGTTTAGAGTTGATGGTTGAAAGTTGAGAGTTGAAAATTTAGTATTGATGGTTGCAAAGGTAGCCAAAATATATTAAGAAAACAAAATGTGTTGTATAACATAAAAATAGTGGGCCTATCGCGGTGGTTTTTGCGTAATTTTAGCGCCAAATTGCTAAATGTGGGTTTTTCTCCCTCACTGCAAGAATCTAATACTTAAAAACAATTATAATCATGAAGGTTTATCAGACGAATGAAATCAAAAACATTGCCTTGCTTGGCAATGATGGTGCTGGTAAGACGACCCTTACCGAAGCACTCCTGTATGAGGCTGGCATAATTAGCCGCCGCGGACGAATCACAGCAAAGAACACAGTGAGCGATTACTTCCCTGTTGAACAGGAGTATGGATATAGTGTGTTCTCAACTGTTTTCCATGTTGAGTGGAATGGAAAGAAGCTCAATATCATCGACTGTCCTGGTTCAGACGATTTCGTTGGCGCGGCAATGACAGCTCTTAATGTAACCGACACAGCACTGTTGCTCATAAACGGACAGTACGGGCCAGAAGTCGGAACACAGAATCACTTCCGTTATACAGAGAAGTTGGGTAAGCCAGTGATTTTCCTCGTTAACCAACTCGACTCAGATAAGTGTGATTTCAACCAGGTGGTAGAACAGTTGACAGATATTTATGGAAGTAAAGTCGTACCTGTTCAGTACCCATTGAATGAAGGACCTAACTTCAATTCTCTGATTGACGTACTTCTTATGAAGAAGTATTCATGGAAGCCAGAAGGTGGTGCTCCAATCATCGAACCAATCCCAGAGGATCAGATGGAGAAGGCGATGGCAATGCATAAAGCTCTCGTTGAGGCTGCTGCTGAAAACGATGAAACCCTGATGGAGAAGTTCTTTGAATCGGACGAACTGACTGAAGACGAAATGCGTGAGGGTATTCGCAAGGGCCTTGCAGCACGTTCTATTTTCCCTGTATTCTGCGTGTGTGCAGTAAAGGATATGGGTGTGCGCCGTTTGATGGAATTCCTCGGAAACGTAGTTCCTTTCGTTGATGAAATGCCTTGTGTACACAATACTCGCGGTGAAGAAGTGAAGCCAGTTACTGACGGTCCTACTGCTTTGTATTTCTTCAAGACTGCAAACGAACCACATATTGGTGGTGTGCAATATTTCAAGGTGATGTCGGGTAAGGTTCGTGAAGGTGATGACCTTACAAATAGCGACCGCGGCAGTAAGGAACGTATGGCTCAGATATTTGCTTGTGCCGGAGCAAACCGTATTAAGGTTGACGAACTGGTAGCAGGTGATATCGGTTGTACTGTAAAACTGAAGGATGTGCGCACAGGTAATACCCTCGTAGGAAAAGACTGTGACCACAGATTCAATTTCGTTAAGTATCCAAATCCTAAATATATTCGTGCTGTCAAGGCAGAGAATGAGGCTGATACAGAAAAGATGGTAGCAGCTATTCAGCGTATGAGTCAGGAAGACCCTACATGGATTCTGGAACAGAGTAAGGAACTGAAGCAGACTCTTGTAAAGGGTCAGGGTGAGTTCCATCTGCGTACGTTGAAGTGGCGTATGGAGAACAACGAAAAGATTAAGATCGTATTTGAAGAACCAAAGATTCCATATCGCGAAACTATCACTAAGGCTGCACGTGCGGATTATCGTCATAAGAAGCAGTCGGGTGGTGCAGGACAGTTTGGTGAAGTTCACCTGATTGTAGAACCATACTACGACGGTATGCCTGATCCTACTTCTTATAAGTTCGGAAATCAAGAATTCAAGATTACCATGAAGAGTAAGGAAGAGATTGACTTGGAGTGGGGTGGAAAGGTAGTGTTTATCAACTCCGTTGTCGGTGGTGCTATCGATGCCCGTTTCATGCCTGCAATCCTTAAGGGTGTGATGAGTCGTATGGAACAGGGACCTCTGACTGGTTCGTATGCACGCGATGTACGCGTAATAGTATACGATGGAAAGATGCACCCAGTTGATTCAAATGAACTCTCATTCATGCTTGCTGGTCGCCATGCTTTCTCTGACGCGTTCAAGGCTGCTGGTCCAAAACTTCTGGAACCAATCTACGACGTAGAGGTATTCGTACCAAGCGATAAGATGGGTGATGTGATGAGTGACCTGCAAGGCCGTCGCGGTATGATTGTCGGTTCGGAATCAGAAGGAGGTTATGAGAAACTGATTGCTAAGGTTCCGTTGAAGAGCTTGAGCAATTATTCTACTGCTCTGTCAAGTATCACAGGTGGACGTGCCAGCTTCATCATGAAGTTTGCCAGCTACGAACTTGTGCCTACTGATATCCAGCAGAAACTCATGGCTGAGTTTGAGGCTTCGAATAAAGACGAAGAATAAGTCTATGAAAGTATTGGAATGGGAGCCACAAGGCGAGTTCTCGCTATCCCATTCTAATTTTTCTTTGAGAGAGGTTCATGTCCTATGAACCTCTCGTTTATTTAATAAAAAGCGAAGTTAAATCGCCGCCTTAGTTAATAAATGTATAAAAACTGCACATGATGGCATTTTGTTTAACATAAGTGGGTGGTGATTTTAAATAATTAATGTTCCTTTGCATGGAAATCGAAAAAAACTTTCAACGGAACAATGAGAAAATCAGCAATTATATTTCTGTCGGTGGCGATGAGTATATCGTTTGTGTGTTTGCTGTTTTTGCAAGTTCACTACATCAAAGAGATTCTGGATATGCGTAAAATGCATTTCCGTGAGGGTGTGGAACGAAGCTTAAATCAAGTGGTGCATAAACTGGAAGTGGATGAAGCAAGCAAGTATTTGGAACAGGGACCTGAGGCGATGAGTGGTATTGCAACTGCTATTGACTCAATCACCGTAACGAACGACTCGTCTGTTATCCAACGTACACACCAGGTTGTTGCAAAGGATGGAAGCGTGTTTACTTCTTTGGAAACAACTGCTAAAACTTCGGTGTCGGAAAAATTCTTTACAAAAAGAAATCGTGCTGTCAGTACAGACCGTATCCGTTCGTTACAGGAGATTATGGCAAGACGCTATAGTTATGAGAAAACACTGGTGGATGAGGTTATCTACAGCATTCTATATACAGCACATGATCGTCCACTGGGTGAGAGAATAGACTTTAAGCAGTTAGACCAGTACTTGAAGACAGAACTAAGCAATAATGGAATACAGTTGAAGTACCACTATGTAGTCGAGACAGGTGATAAGAGTATTGTTTATCGTTGTTCTGACTATGAGGAAGAAGGAAATGATCAGGCATTCAATGTAGAACTTTTTCCCAACGACCCTATAAATAGGGCTGGCACACTGATTGTTCACTTTCCGGCTCTGAGTAACGTGGCATTCCGCTCATTCTGGTTTGTTATTCCGTCTATCATCTTCACTCTGGTGCTTTTAGGAACGTTTATTGTTACTTTGGTACTTATCTTCCGACAGAAGAAACTGACAGAATTGAAAAATGACTTTATAAACAACATGACACATGAGTTTAAGACTCCAATCAGTTCTATATCGTTAGCAGCTCAGATGTTGGGAGACGAGAGTGTAAAGAAAACACCTCAACTCATGGATCGTGTGACAAATACAATAAAGGACGAAACCAAACGACTCAGGATGCAGGTTGATAAAGTGTTGCAGTTGTCCATGTATGAGAACCAAAGCGCGAACTTGCGTATGCAGGATATAGATGTGAATGAGCTGGTGTCGGGTGTGGTTCATACGTTCACTTTGAAGGTTGAGAAAAATGGAGGAAAGATTATTTCCCAATTGGAGGCAGAGAATCCGTTGATATATGTTGATGATATGCACTTTACTAATGTGGTGTTCAACCTGATGGATAATGCTATCAAGTATCGCCGGAGTGATGTGGAGTTGGAATTGAAGGTCAAGACCTGGAATGAAGCCAATAAGGTATGTCTGTCTATTCAAGACAATGGTGTTGGTATTGCAAAACAGGACCTGAAACGCATCTTCGAACGATTCTATCGTGTGCATACAGGAAATCTGCATGATGTGAAGGGATTCGGACTGGGATTGGCTTATGTCAAAAAAATAGTTGAAGACCATAAAGGTCAGATTACTGCAGAGAGCGAGATTGGTATAGGTACTACATTTATAATAAAACTTCCGCTTAGTAAAGGGGAATAAAATAGAGAAACAAAAAAAATTACTAACAATAAAAAACGGTACAATTATGATTGAAGAAAAAAATGAAGACGTTAGCATCCTCTTGTGCGAGGACGACGAAAACTTGGGTATGTTACTTCGTGAATACCTCGAAGCAAAGGGCTATAAAGCAGATCTTTGCGTAGATGGCGAAGAGGGTTATAATGCATTCTTGGCAAAGAAGCATGACTTGTGCATCCTTGACGTGATGATGCCAAAGATGGACGGTTTTACTTTGGCAAGCCGCATTCATGACATCAATCCAGATACTCCATTCATGTTCCTTACTGCAAAGAACCTGAAGGATGATATCCGTGAGGGATTTGAACTTGGCGCTGACGATTACATCACAAAGCCATTCTCAATGGAGGAAGTTGTGTTCCGTATTGAAGCTATCTTGCGTCGTGTACGTGGAAAGAAGAACAGTGACCAGATTGTTCATCAGATTGGTAAATTCACTTTCGACACTCAGAAGCAAGTGTTGGCAATCGGTGACAAACAGACCAAACTTACTACTAAGGAAGCTGAGTTGCTGACTTTGCTGAGCAATAAGGCAAACGAACTGTTGCAGCGTGACTATGCTTTGAAGACTATCTGGATTGATGACAACTACTTCAATGCACGTTCTATGGATGTGTACATCACAAAACTGCGTAAGCACTTAAGCGATGACCCACATGTAGAAATCCTGAACGTTCATGGTAAGGGTTATAAACTCGTTATTACTGAAGATTAATCATGCAGACAAAAATGAAAGTGGAGCACTTCGATTTGAGGTGCTCCACTTTTTCTTTTTTTCTTTATTGCTTAATATACTCGCTTGTTGATAACTATGTAGCAGATGAGGCCTACGATGATAATTACCAAACTGCCGATAGTGTACCAGTTCTGGTCTGCCAAGTCTGCCATGAAAGGTAATACGGTTGTGAGCACAAGCAATACTGCTCCGATAATGATTAGGATTAGTCCGAGATTTTTCATTGTATTATGTATTTATAGTTGAATTCCATGCATATGGTCTTGCAAAGGAACATATTTTTTGATAAATGGAGAAATAAAAAGCCAATAAAATGAGAAAACATCCAATATTTTTTACTTTTCGTTTTCAGAAATTCAAAAAATTCGTACCTTTGCCCCGCTTTTTGCGGTTTAGTCTGCATGAAGTAGAGATAATTAATAAAATATTAACAACTTATTTATTGATCAAATGAATCAATACGAAACCGTTTTCATCTTAACTCCCGTTTTATCTGAGGCTCAGGTAAAGGAAGCGGCAGACAAGTACAAGGATTATCTTGTTCAGAATGGAGCAGAGATAATCAACGAAGAGAATTGGGGTATGAAGAAGTTGGCATACTCAATTCAGAAGAAATCTTCGGGCTTCTATCTTATGATAGAATATAAGGCAGAGCCAACAGTGATTGCAAAGTATGAGTTGCAGATGCGTCGCGATGAGCGCGTACTCCGCTACCTCACAGTAAAGAACGAAAAGTACGCTGCAGCATATGCTGAAAAGCGTCGTAACAAGAAGGAGGCATAATATGGCAACTGCAAATACATCGGAAATTCGTTACCTTAACGCTCCTGTAATTGACGTTAAGAAGAAGAAGTACTGCCGTTTCAAGAAGAGCGGAATCAAGTACATCGACTACAAAGATCCAGAGTTCCTGAAGAAGTTCCTCAACGAACAGGGTAAAATTCTTCCACGCCGCATCACTGGTACATCTCTGAAGTATCAGCGTCGTGTAGCACAGGCAGTTAAGCGTGCTCGTCACCTTGCTCTCCTGCCATACGTAACAGACTTGTTGAAATAATAAAAAGGAGGAAAGAACAGTATGAAAATCATTCTTAAGAAAGACGTTCTTGGCTTAGGCTATAAGGACGAAGTCCTCACAGTAAAGGACGGATATGGTCGCAACTACCTTCTTCCTCAAGGCTATGCAGTAATAGCTACTGAGAAAGCCCTCAAGCAACTCAACGAGGAATTGAAGCAGCGTGCAAACAAAATTGCTAAGATCAAGGCTGATGCTGAAGCAACTGCTGCTAAGTATCAGGGTGTATCTATCCAGATCAAGGCAAAGGTGTCTGAAGGTCGCAACATCTATGGTTCTGTAGGACCAAAGGAAATTGCAGACGCTTTGGCAGCTCAGGGTTTGGAGACAAATCCAAAGATTATTACTATGAAGTCAGCTAAGGCTCTTGGTAACTACGAAGCTACAGTACACTTCCACAGAGAAATTTCTGTTGTGATTCCTGTAGAAGTAGTTTCTTCAGAACCATTGAAGAAGGCTCCAAAGGCAGCTCCTGCTCCAGCAGTAGAAGCAGCTCCTGCAGAGGAAACAGCTCCAGAAGCTGAAGCTCCAGCAGAAGAAGTAGCAGAATAATTCTTTTTTTTATATTAGCAAGGCGATTGTTCATCAAGTGGACAATCGCTTTTTTTGTTTATTTATAATATGTTATTTTAGTTTTTCTCGTAGAATTGCAATAATCTCGTTTCTCTTCGTTATCTTTGCAGAGAATAAAAACTTTCATGAAGAAACAGGAACGATATGATGCAATAGTTGAGTATTTCAGTCATGCAATGCCTGATGTGGATACGGAGTTGGAATATGGCAGCCCGTTTCAGTTGCTTGTTGCTGTAATTCTGTCAGCACAATGTACGGATAAACGTGTAAACATGGTTACTCCAATGCTTTTCCGTGATTATTCTACTGCAGAGGAGATGGCTCTTGCGACTCCTGAGGTGATATATGAATATGTTAAGAGCGTCAGTTATCCAAACAGTAAGGCAAAACATCTCGTAGGTATGGCAAAGATGTTGGTAGGTGAGTTTGGTGGTCAAGTGCCTGATAATCTAGATGACCTGACTCGATTGCCTGGGGTAGGGAGAAAAACAGCCAATGTCATTCAAGCAGTTGTGTATGGGAAATCAGCTATGGCAGTTGATACTCATATATTCCGTGTCAGCCATCGTCTGGGATTGGTTTCGGACGATTGTACAACGCCTTACGCAGTTGAAAAAGAATTGACTAAGCATTTTCCTGCAGAAGTGATTCCTAAGGCTCATCATTGGCTTCTTTTGCATGGTCGTTATGTGTGTCAGGCTCGTACTCCGAAATGTAGTAAATGTGACTTGACGTCGTTGTGTAAACATTTTAGAAGTGCTCAGTAAGAGTGAAAATGAAGTATGATAAAAGCATTGTTTTTTGATATAGACGGAACCCTTGTGTCATTTCGCACGCATAGGATACCACAAAGTACGCTTGATGCTGTGAGCGAAGCTCGTCGTAAGGGTATAAAGGTGTATATAGCTACGGGGCGTCCCCGTCCTTATGTTGACAATTTGGGGACTATGGAGCATGATGGAATAATAAGCGTGAATGGCGCCAGTTGTATAACGAGCGATGGTGTCGTGATAGCCAATAAATGTATTCCGCGTGAGGATGTGAAACGTATGATTGACTATGCCAACAAACATCAGTTGCCTGTAGCTGTAGCTGACGATGACTATTCATTTGCAGCATATGTAGATGACTCTTTTAGAGAGGTATATGAGCTGCTGGATTTGGCTATCCCCGAGATTCGTCCTATGGAAGATGCTTTAAAGATGGAGGTGAAGCAGTTCGTTGCTTTCTTTCCGAAGGAGAAGGATGATGAAATCAAAGGAGAAGTGCTGACCCATTGCAATATATTTCGATGGCATCCTGCTTTTGCCGACTGTATTATTGATGATATGAGCAAGGCAACTGGGATTGATGCAGTTTGTGAATATTACGGTTTTACGGCAGCTGATGCTATGGCGTTTGGTGACGGAGGTAATGACATGGAAATGTTGCGTCATGTAGGTGTTGGAGTTGCTATGGGAAATGCGCGCGACGAAGTGAAGGCTTGTGCCGATTATGTTACTGATTCAGTAGATGAGGATGGTATCGTCAAGGCACTTCGACATTATGGAATCATTGATTAACCTTTTACTTTGATGCTATGAAAACAAAACTGATAGTTGATTCAAACGAGTTTGTACTTG
The DNA here is from genome assembly GCA_002342585.1 of Prevotellaceae bacterium UBA2448. GTDB lineage: Bacteria > Bacteroidota > Bacteroidia > Bacteroidales > Bacteroidaceae > Minthosoma. The sequence goes on along the minus strand of DDQG01000020.1, from coordinate 105,606 downwards.
AGGACCAACTTTCTCCTTCTCGTTCCATTATCATGGTTGGCAAAGAGTCTGAAGAGGCATATAATGTGATACCTACAGGTGAGCATTGGGATTTATTCCAATGTCAGTTGACACATTCAGAGCGGGGATGGTTGCTTCGCAATGGTCAGTGGCGCACGGAATGTCCTAAGGGAATCCGATCTCGTTTGCAACATGCTTGTCAGATGTGTCGCGGTTGTTGTGTGAATGTACGAACGGCAAATCCTAAGTATTCATGGCGTTTCCCCGCTTTTGCTACGTTGTTAAACGGTAAAAGTGTACCAGAGGAGGGCATTGTGGTAAAGGATGGAGATATAATTACAATTGCTGATGGAAAAAGTGACTTTTTTATTTCAATTTGTTTTGCAATTTGATTTTATTTTCGTTTCTTCGCAGTCTGAATTCAAAATAAAAATCTAATACTAACTAATAAATTATAGAATCTTATGAAAAGAATCAGTTCTATGCTTGCTGCAATTTTAGTTGCTTCTGGATTGCAGGCACAGACGCACACCTTCGACATCAATACTTCTAAGATGGGTGGCGCAATTCCTAGTACAATGTATGGTATTTTCTTCGAGGACATTAACTATGCTGCTGATGGTGGTTTATATGGTGAACTCGTTAAGAACCGCTCATTCGAATTTCCTCAGCATTTCATGGGTTGGAAAGCCTTTGGAAAATTTGAGTTGAAGAACGACGGACCGTTTGACAAGAACCCACACTATGTTCGTCTTCGCGACGCAGGTCACTCTGATAAGTTTACGGGTCTGGAAAACGAAGGTTTCTTCGGAATCGGTTATCAGAAAGATGCAGAATACCGTTTCTCAGTATGGGCAAGAGTTCCAAATGGTGATGGCGATGTAACTATTCGAGTTATGCTGTGTAATCCAAACACTATGGGTGAACGTCAGCAATTCTCTGAGGAGAAGGTCGTTGTTTCCGGTAAGGACTGGAAGAAATATGAGGTAGTTATTAAGTCAAAGGCTACAGTTGACAAAGGAACACTTCGTCTTATGTTAACTCGCAAGTCAAAGACTGTTGACGTAGAACACATTTCTCTTTTCCCAGTCGATGTATATAAGGGTGATGAAAATGGTATGCGCAAGGATTTGGCAGAGGCTCTTGAGCAGTTGAAGCCAGGCGTATTCCGTTTCCCTGGCGGATGTATCGTAGAGGGTTGTGATCTTGCATCACGTTACCAGTGGAAGAATTCAGTAGGTCAGGTAGAAAACCGTCCTCTGAACGAGAACCGTTGGCACTATACATTCGATTATCGTTTCTTCCCTGATTATTATCAGAGCTACGGATTAGGATTCTATGAGTATTTCCGCTTGAGTGAGGAAATTGGTGCAGAACCACTGCCTGTATTGAGCGTTGGACTATCTTGTGAATTCCAGAATGGTTCTAAGCGTACAGATGCTCATGTGCCAGTTGACCAGCTACAGCCGTACATTGATGATGTACTTGACCTGATTGAATTTGCAAATGGTGATCCTGCAAAGAATAGTTGGGCTAAACTGCGTGCAGATATGGGTCACCCAGCACCATTCAATCTGAAGTATGTTGCTATTGGTAACGAACAGTGGGGCGATATATATATTGAGAACTTGAAACCATTCGTAGAGCAGGTTCGTAAGAAATATCCAAACATTAAGATTATTGGTACTTCTGGCCCTGACTCAGAAGGTAAGGCATTTGAACATCTATGGCCTGAAATGCGCAAGATGGGTGCAGACCTCGTAGATGAACACTTCTATCGCAATGAGTCTTGGTTCCTTGGTACTCCTGAAGCAAAGAAGCAATATGGTCCTGGTTGTGGTGCAAACCGCTATGACAATTATCCACGAGGAAAGAATGCTCCTAAGGTGTTTGCCGGCGAATATGCATGTCACGGAAGAGGTAAGAAGTGGAACCATTTCAATGCAGCTCTTATGGAGGCTGCTTTCATGACAGGTCTGGAGCGTAATGCAGATATCGTTGAAATGGCTACTTATGCACCGCTGTTTGCGCATGTTGATGGTTGGCAGTGGCGTCCAGATGCAATCTGGTACGACAACTTGCACTCATTCAATTCTTGTTCTTACTATGTTCAGCAATTGTATTCTCTGAATAAGGGTACAAACATGTTGAAACTGACTATGAACGGAAAGGCTGTAGCAGGCAACGAAGATCAGGACGGACTTTTTGCAAGTGCAGTATATGACAAGAACTCAAATGAAGTAATCGTTAAGGTTATCAATGCAGGTGATAAGGCTCAGCCAGTTACTCTTAATCTGAAGGGTATGAAGGGTGAGCATTCTGCTACACTTATCTCATTCCATAGTGATAAACTGACTGCAGAAAATACTATCGAAGAGCCAAAGAAGATTGTGCCACAGGAGAGCAGTATCACTGTAAGTGCACCATCATTCGAGACATCCGTTCCTGCTCGTACATTCTACATCTATAAGATTAAGAAATAAAATATCACAATACTATGGCTAATACTAATTTCTTTGCTGTTGACCTTGGTGCTACCAGTGGACGTACCATTTTAGGGTCAATCGTTAACGGAAAATTGGAACAGCGTGAACTGACACGCTTTCCCAACACAATTATTCAGACAGGCGGACATTTCTTTTGGGATATCTATGCTCTTTACAATGAAATAATAAAGGGTCTGAAAGTAGTAGCAGAAGAGAAGATTGAAATTGCTTCAATCGGTATCGATACATGGGGTTGCGACTTCGTATTTATCGGAAAGGACGGAGGAGTACTCCGTAATCCGTATTGTTATCGCGATCCACACACAGATAATGCAATGGAAGAGTATTTCAAACTCATTCCCAAAGAAAAGGTGTATGAGAAGACTGGTATTCAGTTCATGCAGTTCAACTCTCTTTTCCAACTTTCTACGTTGAAGAAGAACAATGACTCTGCACTTGCTGGTGCTGATAAGATACTCTTTATTCCTGATGCACTGATGTACATGCTTACTGGTGAAGCTGTTTGTGAATACACTGTTCTTTCTACCAGTCAGTTGCTCAATCCACGTACAAAGAAAATAGATACAGAATTGCTCGATGTAATCGGCTTGAAGGAAAGTCAGTTCGGACGTTACGTGAACCCATCCGACAAGGTTGGTGTACTTACTCCAGAAGTGCAGAAGATGACTGGTCTTGGAGCTATTCCAGTAGTTGCAGTGGCAGGTCATGATACTGGAGCAGCTGTTGCAGCCGTTCCAGCAAAAAACGAGAAGTTCGCATACCTCAGTTGCGGCACTTGGTCATTGCTTGGCATCGAAACAAAAGACGCTATCATTTCTGATAAGAGTTTTGAGTATAACTTTACAAATGAAGGCGGTATCGAAGGTACTACTCGTTTCCTGAAGAATATCTGCGGAATGTGGCTTTTGGAACGTAGCCGCAAGGAATTCAAGAATGCTCCTGCAAATGTAAATGACCTCAATGCAAGTGCTATGGAGGCTCCTGCATTCCGTAGTTTCATATTCCCTGATGCACCTGACTTCGCTAATCCTGCAAGCATGATTGATGCTATACAAAATTACTGTAAGAAGACAAACCAACCAGTTCCGCAGACCCACCAGGAGATTGCTCGTTGCATCTTTGAGAGTCTTGCTATGCGTTATCGTCAGGTCATTGGTTATCTGAAAGACCTTGCTCCATTCCCAATTGAAAAACTCCATGTAATTGGTGGCGGCGTATGGAACTCATTCCTCATGCAGTTCGCAGCTAACTCAACTGGGCTACAGGTTGTCACTGGACCTATCGAAGGAACTGCTATTGGTAACATTATGCTTCAGGCAAAAGCAGCCGGAATTGTAAGTGATATGTTTGAGATGCGTAAGATTATTGCTAACTCAATCGAAATGAAGACTTACGAACCAAAGGATACAGCTGCTTGGGATGAGGCTTACGAAAAGTATCTCAAAGTGACTAAACAATAATTTTTTTACTAACAAAAAACGTAACAACTAACATGAAAGAATCACTAGTTCGTTCAGCTTATGAAGTAGCAAAAGCACGCTACGCTGAAATTGGTATTGACACAGAAGTAGCTCTGAAGCAACTTCAGGATTTCCACCTTTCTCTCCACTGCTGGCAGGCAGATGACGTACATGGTTTCGAAGTACAGGCAGGTGCTATGTCTGGCGGTATTCAGTCAACTGGAGATTTCCCAGGTGCAGCTCGTAATATAGACGAACTCCGTCAGGATATTTTGAAGGCAAAGAGCCTTATTCCAGGTAATCATCGTCTGAACCTTCACGAAATCTATGGCGATTTCAAGGGTAAGGTTGTTGACAGAGATGAGGTAACAGTTGAGTACTTCCAGTCTTGGATTGATTGGGCAAAGGAAAACAATACTTATCTTGACTTCAACTCCTCTAGCTTCTCTCATCCAAAGTCTGGTAGTCTGACACTTTCTAATCCTAATGATGACATCCGTAATTTCTGGATTGAGCATACTAAGCGTTGCCGTGACATCGCTAATGCAATGGGTGAAGCACAGGGCGACCCATGTATCATGAACCTCTGGGTACACGACGGATGCAAGGATGTAAGTGTTAACCATGCTATGTATCGCAACCTTCTGAAGCAGTCGCTCGACGACATCTTCTCTAAGAAGCAGCCTATGATGAAAGACTGTATCGAAGGTAAGGTGTTCGGTATTGGTCTCGAAAGCTTCACAGTAGGTAGCCATGACTTCTACACAGCATATGCATCTAAGTATGATAAAATTCTGACTATTGATACTGGTCACTATCACCCAACAGAAATGCCAGGTGATAAGGTAAGTGCAGTTCTTCCATTCATTAAGGAACTTATGCTTCACGTAAGCCGTCCAGTACGTTGGGACTCAGACCATGTAACTATCATGGACGATCCAACTCAGGATCTCTTCTTCGAGATTGTTCGTGCAGGTGCTCTCGACCGTGTACACTATGGTCTTGACTTCTTCGACGGAAGCATTAACCGTATCGGTGCATATGTTATCGGTTCTCGCTCTGCACAGAAGTGTATGCTCCGTGCTCTCCTCGAACCACGTGATATCATCTCTAAGTATGAACTTGCTGGCGAAGGTTACAAAGTTCTCGCACTCGTTGAGGAACAGAAAGCTATGCCATGGCAGGCTGTTTACGACGAATTCTGTGTTCGCAATAATGTTCCAGTAGGTCAGGACTTCATCAAGGACATCGACCAGTATGTTGCTGATGTGACTAGCAAACGATAAGTCTTATGATTCTTCTTGGACTTTTAATTATAGCTATCGGTGCATTCTGCCAGTCCAGCTGCTACGTACCTATCAATAAAATAAAAGATTGGTCGTGGGAGAGTTACTGGATTGTGCAGGGTGTGTTTGCTTGGCTTGTGTTGCCTTTCTTGGGTGCCTTGCTTGCAGTACCTGCAGACCACACGTTCTGTGAACTCTTCACTGCTGAGAATTCCTTCAACATCTGGATGACCATTTTCTTTGGTGTGCTTTGGGGTGTTGGTGGACTCACATTCGGACTGTCTATGCGTTACCTTGGTGTAGCTCTCGGACAGTCTATAGCACTTGGAACTTGTGCTGGTTTGGGTACAATTATGGGTCCTGTACTGCTCAATATTTTCTTCCCAGAGCTGAACGCATTGGATTCTCTTACATTTGCTGTTCTTGTTGGTGTGGCAGTTACTCTTTTGGGTATTGCTATCATTGGCGTGGCAGGTTCCATGAAAGCGTCTTCATTGTCGGAAGAGGAGAAGAAGGCGGCAGTTAAAGACTTTAACTTCCCGAAAGGACTGGCTATTGCTTTGTTGGCAGGTTTTATGAGCGGTTGCTTTAATGTCGGACTGGAGTTTGGCAAAGAGATTAACTTTGGCGAACTGACTGACCCTATGTTCCGCACTCTTCCTGCTACATTCCTGGTGACACTTGGCGGTTTTGTAACTAATGCCATCTATTGTTTCTATCAGAACCATAAGAACCATACTTGGAGTGATTATGGAAAGGTTTCCGTATGGGGAAATAATTTCCTATTCTGTCTCCTTGCTGGTGCTCTTTGGTACAGTCAGTTCTTTGGGCTCTCTCTTGGTAAGGGATTCCTCACAGAATCGCCTACACTGCTTACACTCTCGTTCTGCATCCTTATGGCGCTCAACGTTGTCTTCTCCAATGTGTGGGGTATCATCCTCAAGGAATGGAAAGGTTGCAGCAAGCAGACAATCATCGTATTATTGATTGGAATTGTCGTACTTATCGTATCGTCGTTCCTTCCACAACTTATTTAAATAAAGAAAATGAAAAGTATATTAGACGGACGTCCAGGTCTGAAAGCAGTTGTTGATCAGATTGCAGAAGTTACAGGCTACTTGTGGCAGAAAGGCTGGGCAGAACGTAATGGTGGTAATATCACCGTAAATGTAACAGAGTTCATGGATGCAGAATGCAAGGCTATGCCTGCTATTGCTCCTGTGAAGAAAATCGGAATGGTTCTTCCGCAACTGAAAGGAAAGTACTTCTATTGCAAGGGTACGGGCAAGCGTATGCGTGACCTTGCTAAGTTCCCAATGCAGAACGGTTCAATTGTTCGTATTTGTGATGACTGTGCAAGTTATGAGATTATTGCAGACGAGCCTGTTGCTCCTACAAGTGAACTCCCAACTCATCTTGCATTGCAAAACTACTTGCTTGAGACGGGTTCTTGCTATAAGGCAACACTTCATACTCACCCAATCGAACTCGTTGCGATGTCTCACATACAGCGATTCCTTCGTGGTGACGAAATGACTCGTGTACTATGGTCTATGATTCCTGAAACACTCGCATTTGCTCCACTTGGTATTGGTATTGTTCCTTATGGTCTGCCTTCATCTGTAGAACTTGCTGAGGCTACTCTTGAGAAAATCAAGAAGCATGATGTAGTTCTCTGGGAAAAGCATGGTACAGTTGCAGTTGGTCAGGATATCATGGATGCTTTCGATCAGACAGATGTACTTTGCAAAGCTGCAAACATCTATATGTGTGCCCGTAACATGGGTTCAGAACCAGATGGTATGACTGCTGAAGCAATGAAGGAAGTGCAGGATGTATTCAACCTGCCAAAGACTCGTCCTTGTTAAGACAACTACTTATAGAAAAGAAGCGCTCCGCTGATGCGGGGCGCTTCTTTGTTGAGGGTAGGCTATTATATGGGCTTAATAGACTATATGGGCTTAATAGACTATATGGGTTAAATAGGCTATATGGGCTAGGCTATGTTCCTAGACATTTTCTTTAGGTTGATAAGGGCATAGCGCATTCTGCCAAGAGCTGTGTTGATGCTGCAGTTTGTCTGCTGTGCAATCTCCTTGAACGACATGTCTTCGTAATATCTCATCAGGAGAACTTGGCGTTGGTTTTCTGGCAGTTTTGCGATGAGTTCTTTGATGTCGCTAACCATCTGCTCTTGAATCATTTCCTGCTCGCGGTTGTCATTAACAGCAAGAGATGGGTCATTGAACAGGTCTTGTTCTGTTTCGTCGTTTGAGATGATTTTCTCATCTGTCTCCTTGCGGAATGTATCGATAATCAGGTTGTGAGCTACACGCATAACCCAAGCATAGAATTTACCATTCTCCTGATACTTTCCGCTTCTCAGACGAACAATAATCTTCATAAAGACTTCCTGGAAGAGGTCTTCAGCCATTTCCTGATTCTTTACTGAGTAATAGATGTATGAATAAACTTTACTTTCATAACGTTTCATCAAAACGTCGAAAGCGTTATCATTACCTTTGATGTACATGTCAACCAACATTTCGTCGGTTGCAGCATTTAGAGTTTTCATTATGCTACTTATTTATAATTTCGCGTAATGTTTCTTCTATAGGCAATGATTTTTAATGGTTAATATTAGGTTTTATGATTATTTTGTATTGCTAGAACAATGTTCTTTGCAAAAAATCGTTGCAAAGAAACGTCTTTTGAATATAACTGCCAAATTTTTTAACATAAAAGTGCGTTTTCTGGCAGTTGCATACCTCTCAAGACGTCTGCTACAGGCATTTTTTTCTTTCCTTCTAGTTGTAGAGTGAGTATATCCAATGTGCTGTCGGCAGTTTGTACGCGGAGGTAAGTCTTGCCATCGGACGTAATGGTGCCTGGAATAATCTGTGTGTTAGGATTGTTCTGAGTGCTCTGATTATTCTGGACGCTCTGATTATTATTAGTATTTTGTTTATTCTGGATACACTCGTAAATCTTTACAGCTTTGCCTGCAAGTGTGGTCCATGCAGCAGGGTAGGGTGAGAGCCCTCTTACGAAGTCGTATATTTTCTTGCTTGGCTGATTCCAGTTGATGCGGCATGTATCACGGAATATCTTGGGGGCAGGAGTAGGCTCTACCTCTTTAATGCTATCTTGTGGTGTAGTTTTGAATGTTCCGTCGATAATGCTGTCGATGGTTTTTGTAACCAGTTGTCCGCTGAGTTCCATCAGTTTGTCGTGTACAATCTCCACGTTATCACTTTCTGCTATTGGAATGTGCACCTGATCGATGATGTCACCTGTATCGATTTCGTGTTTCAGCAAGAATGTGGTCACACCAGTTTCTTTTTCTCCGTTTATGATAGCCCAGTTGATAGGTGCTGCTCCTCTGTATTTTGGCAGAAGACTGGCATGTGCGTTGATTGTGCCGTATTTTGGCATGCTCCACACGATTTCTGGCAGCATTCTGAACGCGACAACCACTTGCAGGTCGGCTTTTAATGCTTTCAGTTCCTCTACGAATTCAGGGTCTTTCAGTTTTTCGGGTTGCATCACCTTCAGTCCATGTTCTACTGCATATTGTTTCACAGGACTTGGTTGCAGAACACTTCCGTGTCTGCCCATTGGTTTGTCGGGCATAGTGACTACAGCTACAACGTTATACCCACCTTCTACCAGTGCTCGCAAACTTTCTACTGCGAAGTCTGGAGTACCCATATATACTATGCGCAATGCTTCTTTCGTCATTCTTGGCTAAATTCTTTAAGTGTTTGTCGGTATGAATTGAAAAGTCCTGCCCGACTGATAAATCCTACGTATTTATTATCTGTGTCAACGATAGGCAAGTTCCAGGCATCGGTCTCTTCAAATTTCTTTGTAACAGTCTTCAGGGTGTCGTTGATGCTGAGGATTGCTGGGGGCTCTTTTATGAACGAACGCACAGTATAGTTATGATACAGTTCTGTGCGGAACATAACTAATCTGAGGGAGTCGAGCGTCACTACTCCGAGGAAGAAACCTGTCTGGTCAACTACAGGGAAGATATTTCTATGCGACTTGGCTATCACACCTGTTATCTGACTCAGTTCCATGTCTGGACTCAGAGTCTTGTAGTCGCGTTCGATAAGTGATTCAAGACTCAATATCGTCAGAATTGCTTTGTCTTTATCGTGCGTTAGCAAATCGCCTCTGCGAGCCAGACGCATAGCATATATGCTGTGAGGTTCAAACATATTTATTACGAGGAAGCTGACAGCAGATACAATCATAAGTGGAACGAACAGTTTATATCCGCCTGTCAGTTCGGCAATGAGGAAGATACCTGTCATTGGGGCATGCATCACTCCTGACATGAGTCCTGCCATTCCGTAGAGTCCGCAGTTCTTGGCAGACACATATCCGCCAGCTCCGTATTCCAGTCCTAAGGTATGGTCCCATATGTGTGCAAATACGAATCCGGCTATACAGCCAAGAAACAGACTTGGTGCGAATGTACCACCACAACCGCCTCCGCCGTTAGTTGCTGTTGTTGCAAATACTTTGAAAACAACGACAAGTGTGAGGTAGAGCAGCATGTTTGTTTCGCCGCCATAGAACAGGGAGTGACTTGTGATTTCTTCTGCTGAGGCATTGTTGATGAGTTGGTTAATCACGTCGTAACCCTCACCATACATGGCTGGGAAGAAGAAGATGAGTGTACTCAGCACAGTTGCTCCGAGCAGGAATCGATAGTAGCGATTGTTTATTTTGCCAAAGATTCCTTCGAACCAGTTCATCATTCTGGTAAAATAGAGTGATACCAGTCCGCAGAGGATTCCGAGCAGGATACAAGCAGGGATGATGTCTATAGAAAACTCCTTCGTGAGGTTGAAATCAAATTGTGGCGATGTGCCGTAAAGGGCATAAGAAACGCAAACAGATGTGATACTGGTTGTGAGAAGAGGCAACAGAGACGCCATGTTCAGTTCCAGCATAAGCACTTCTATCACAAACGTAACACCTGCGATTGGGGCTTTGAACACTCCTGCGATAGCTCCTGCTGCACCACATCCTACGAGTAGCATCATTGTGTTTGGCGGCAGGTGAAAACGTTTCCCCAATTCTGAACCCCAAGCCGAACCTGTCAGCACAATAGGTGCCTCGGCTCCTACAGAACCACCGAATCCGATTGTGATGGCACTTGCTATGATGCTCGACCAGCGATTGTGCGACTTGATTCTGCTCCTGCCTCTCGACATAGCATAGAGAATCTTCGTGACTCCATGACTGATGTCGCCTCTGACTATATACTTCACGAAGAGCATGGTGATGAAGATACCGATAGCCGGGTAAACCAAGTATTCCCAGTTTGCTGCACTTTTTTGCACACCAGATGTGAGCAGAAGCTGAATTTCCTTGATTATCCATTTCAGTACGAAAGCTGTCAAACCAGTACACACACCAACCATCACGCTGATCATCAGTACAATCTGTTGTTGTGTATGTCCACCTTTCAGCCATTCTGTGATGGCATTGGATAGCACTATCTGTTTTCTCCTAAATCCCCAAAGCATAATATTTAGTTACTTTCTGATTATGGTAAATGCTCCGTTTTCGTCAATCTTTATGATGCTCGAAGGCTTGTGTTTCTCCTTGCATCGCTGGTTGTAGCGCACAACATAATCTACAGCCTCCTTTATTTCGTCCGATATCTCGTCGAAGGTTTGTGGAGTTGGTTCTCCACTTATGTTGGCACTAGTTGATACGATAGGTTTCTGGAATCGGAAGCAGAGTTCCTTTGAGAATTCCTCGCGTGTGATTCTGATGCCTGCCGAACCGTCTTCCGCTATGAGGTTTGGAGCAAGTCCTGTAACATTATTATATATAATGGTAAGAGGCTTGTCGCTCATCTCTATAAGATCCCAAGTGACATCAGCCACCCTCCTTACATACCTCGACAATCGGGCTTCGCTATCAATCAGCGAGAGCATAGCCTTCGAGTCCTCGCGTTTCTTTATCTCGTAAATCTTCTTTACAGCTTCGGCATTTGTGGCATCGCAACCTATTCCCCAAACGGTATCAGTAGGGTAGAGGATTACTCCTCCAGCCTTCATCACTTCTATTGCTTTTTTAACTTCGTCCTGTAACATATAAGCCCCCCGACCCCCGAAGGGGGCGGCCATCCGGTTGGGGTGATGACCTAATAGGTGTTATTAATAATATGTTGTGATATGGTCTCTATGACTCCGTCAATATTTCCGATTATTTCATCATTCGTAAAGCGTACTACCATAAATCCCAATCCGTTCAAATATTCAGTTCTTTTTTTGTCTTCTTCTTGTTGTTGTTTGCTATTGTGGTATTTGCCATCAATTTCAATTATCAGTTTGTTTTTTAAACACACAAAATCAACGATGTAATCTCCGATTATATGTTGTCGTCGAAACTTACAACCAAGTTGATTGTTACTCAGTCTTGTCCACATAATACCTTCAGCATCTGTGCAGTATTTGCGATTATAAGTTGCAAATTGTTTCAAAAGATTGTAGTTGGCACAATTTGCTGTTTCGTATCCATGTTTCATGTTAAGCCCCCCGACCCCCGAAAGGGGCGGCCATCCGGTTGGGGTGATGACCTCTATTTTAGCCCCTGATCCCCGAAGGGGGCATCCTTTCAGTTAGGGGTGATGTTCTATTTAGCGCAGCCTGCCCCCTTTGGGGGTTAGGGGGCTTCATTATTAAAGTGGAATCTGATATTCTTGAAGTCCTGTTGAGCCATCTGCAGCACATAGTTTGAGTCGGCAAGGAACACATCGCGTCCGTCCTTGTCTTTTGCCATATACTGGTACTTGCGCTTCTTGAAAGCATCCAGTTCTGCTTCGTCATCACTTTCCACCCAACATGCCTTATAGAGCGAAACTGGTTCCCAGCGGCATTTTGCGTTGTATTCGTTTTCCAGTCGATACTGGATAACCTCGAACTGCAGTTGTCCTACTGTTCCAATCAGTTTTCTGCCGTTGAATTGGTTGATAAACATCTGTGCCACACCTTCGTCCATCAGTTGGTTGATACCCTTCTCCAGCTGCTTGGTCTTCATCGGGTCGGCATTTTCGATGTATTTGAACATTTCTGGTGAGAACGAAGGTAATCCCTTGAAATGCAGTTGCTCACCTTCTGTCAGAGTGTCGCCAATCTTGAAAATTCCATTATCTGGCAAACCGACAATATCTCCTGCCCAAGCCTCGTCGATGGTAGATTTCTTTTGTGCCATAAACTGAGTAGGACTTGAGAAACGAACTGTTTTTCCGTTTCTTACGTGCAGGTATGGGGCATTTCTGACGAATTTTCCTGAGCAAACCTTGCAGAAGGCAGTACAACTGCGGTGGTTTGGGTCGATATTGGCAGTAATTTTGAAGATGAATCCGGTAAACTTGGGTTCATCGGGGTTTACTGTGCGTTCTACGGCAGTTGTAGGTCTTGGATTTGGAGCAATTTCCACGAAACAATCGAGAAGTTCCTGCACTCCAAAGTTGTTCAGGGCAGAACCGAAGAACACAGGAGCTATGTCAGCATCCAGGTAAGTCTGCACATCGAACGGATCATACACACCATCAATCATTTCCAGGTCTTCACGCAGTTTCTGTGCATCCTCTTCTCCAACTCTCTCCTCCAGCTCCTTCGAATTCAAATCTACATTTACCTTCTCAGTCACCACCTGTTTGTTTGGGGTGAACAGGTTCAGGTTGTTTTCGTATATGTTGTAAACACCCTTGAATCGAGCTCCTTGGTTTATAGGCCAACTGAGTGGGCGCACATGTATCTGCAGTTCGTTCTCCACCTCGTCGAGCAAGTCAAAGGGGTCCTTGCCTTCGCGGTCCATCTTGTTGATAAACACGATTACTGGAGTCTTTCTCATTCGACACACAGTCATCAGTTTTCTGGTCTGTGCCTCCACACCCTTAGCTCCGTCAATAACAATAATTGCCGAATCCACCGCCGTTAGAGTACGGAAAGTGTCTTCAGCAAAGTCCTGGTGACCAGGTGTGTCGAGAATATTCACCTTGTATGGCAATTCTCCCTCCTTGGCTGGCGGACAGTAGTCAAACTCCATAACAGAAGTGCTCACAGAGATACCTCTCTGCTTCTCTATTTCCATCCAGTCGGATGTGGCTGTTTTCTTGATTTTGTTCGATTTCACCGCTCCTGCCACCTGTATCTGACCACCAAACAACAGCAATTTCTCAGTCAGAGTGGTTTTTCCTGCGTCAGGGTGTGAAATGATTGCGAATGTCCTTCTTCTCTCAATCTCGTTCATGTAATACCTATTAAATTATGTGACAAAGGTAGTGCAAACCGAGCGAAATACAAAATATATGCTATTTATTTTGAATTTGCTGGAGTGATTGGGGAGATCTCGGGGGGATCTCGGGGGGATCTCAGGGGGTGCTCACCCTCTGATGCCATATTTGTTAAGTGAATATGTCAAAATTGCATGCTAATATTTAAAGAATGTTAAACAATCAAATAAACTTCCTTTTTTAACAATTTTGTAACTTCTCATATTTTATATGCTGTCTAACTTTGTGCAGAAATAAAAGATGAAGTACATTGTAACCATAATACTGATTCTTCTCGGTGCATTGGTGCAGCCGGTAGAAGCGAGGACGCATTTGGAAGTTGATAGTGTTTCGGTTTATCGCGATAGAGATTCGGTTCAGGTAGGTATGAGGCTTAACTTAAACGATGTTGAGTTGAGTAATTCGGATCTCATCTGGCTCACGCCTAGACTGGTAAACGATGAAGACTCTATTGATTTGCCAACCATTTGCGTTTATGGGCGCAATCCATACTATTCGTATGTACGCACAGGACCATATTCCAATTATGCCGACATACAGATTCGCGGAAAACGTGCACCTAAGACGGTTGACTATGTACAGAATGTTGAATTCCAAGAGTGGATGCAACGAGCAAGACTGGTGGTAGTCAGTTCTGTTACCAATTCCTGCGGAGCCATAATCGAAGAGGAATACTCTACAGTCTATGTTGCCCCGCCTTATAGAGTTGAGGCGCGTCCGATAATCGAAGAACACAAACAGACAATGAAGGGAACAGCCCATGTAGATTTCGTGCTTGACAAGACGGACATACGGGCTGACTATCATGATAATGCTGCTGAACTGGCGAAGATGCGAGCACAAATCGACTCGGTAGTGAACGATACGGCAGCTACAGCACAGCGAATGACAATACATGGTTATGCGTCGCCCGAAGGTCCTTTCCGCCATAATGTTGATTTGGCGCGCGACCGAACGCGTAACCTGAAGAAATATATCGATGACATATACGGCTTTTCTGGCGATTTCATCGAGACTGACTTCACCCCGGAAGACTGGGAAGGATTCCGTAGGTTCATGGAACAGTCAGACCTGTCCCATAAACAGGAGATCATAGAGTTGATCGATTCCGATATGGAGCCAGATGCCAAACTGAGGCGAATCCAACGGAAGTACCGTAGCGAATACAGAGTTATCCTCCGCGACTACTTTCCTTATCTGCGCCATTCCGACTATACTATCGACTACACGCGTCGTGAGCGAATAGAACGGCCGGGTGAATACGATACAATCAATGCGATGCCGTTTGAACATCTGCGACCTACTACACCGCTCACTCAGTTCAAGAGCTACACTCCGTTCTTCGCCTTGAAGACCAACCTGCTCTTCGACCTTGCAGCAGCAGTGAACGTAGAGGTGGAAGTGCCGTTCGGCAGGGAGAAGTTATGGAGCGTGATGGTAGAGTGGTGGACGCCTTGGTACGTATGGCATCATAACAGCAGGGCATACGAATTTCAGACGCTTGGCATTGAGCTGCGCAGGTGGTTTCGCAGTTGCCGCAGGGGACTGCCCCCACTTTCGGGACCCTTTGCCGGAGTGTATTATAATAATGGTAAGTACGACATAGAGTGGAACAGCAAGGGCGACCAGGGAGAATTCAATTCTGTCGGAGCCACTGTGGGTTACAGTTTCGTGCTTCATAAATATTTCAACCTCGAACTCTCGCTCAGTGCGGGAGTATTCTGGGGACCGCGTCGCCACTACAACGGTATGTTCAACGACACGCACCTTATTTGGCAATACAATGCCAGTACGAAATACGTAGGACCAACCAAAGCGAAGGTTTCGCTCGTTTGGCTCATAGGAAAGAGCAATCAGCATAAGCGGAAGGGAGGTGCCTATGAATAGATCTTTGAAACGCAACATCGTCAGAGCCTTCAGGGTCCTGTTGCTCCTTGTGGTAATTGTGCTCGCCTCGTGCGATCGCCGTCCGCTTGAGGTGATAGTAGATGACGAAGTAGCCGTGAAGCTTGTTTCGCACTGGAGCACGAACTACGTGCCCATCTATGGAGAAAAGCCAAACGGAATGACGGCAATCTTCTGGAACGAGGCTACGGGCGAGCGCCGCACGGTGAGTACGAACGACTCAGTCACAACTCTCTCGCTTCCTGTGGGCACCTACCAGATTATACTCTTCAGCGATACCTACAGCGACTACGAGCCATACATGAACTTCTACGATGTTCAGAGCTACGAGAAGATGGCAGCCCGCACTACAGAATACAACACCCGCAACTGGGACTCCGGAATTACCTACATCAACTATCCGGACCCGATTGGAGCTGTGACCGACCGCATAACCATCACTGAGGAAATGCTGATGCAAGACACCATCTTCATCCCCTTTGAGCGTTATCGCGACAACGGGTATAAGTACGACATCGATGGAAGGAATTCAGATTACGTCATACATGAGCATCCGTACCCAATGACTGTGACGCTCTATGTAAAGGCAAAGATAAAGCGGCGTCAGCTCATCCAGGACCTCGAAGCCAGCCTCTCCGGTCTTGCCGACGGATTCTACTTGTCGAAGGTGAACCGTACGAGCGAGTCGGGTATTGTGAAACTGCATACATGGGATCGATGGAAGAAGACTGCAATAGGACTTCCAGTCGACAGTATGGGATATATATGCGACAGCATAGGCTCGTTCGGACTGCCATACGGCAAGGAACTCATCTCCGAACGCATGGCAGAGGATAATATCCTCTCCTTCTACATCACCCTGGTGAATGGAGATGTGTTGCAGTTCTCATACAATGTGGGTAAGAACATAACCTACCTCACCCCAAAAGGCGAAGAAGCTCGCATCCGCTATCGTGAAGACCTCTACAACCTGAAGCTCGAAATCGACCTGCCTGAGGACATTATCCTGCCGCCTGTGCCTGATTCCCGTTCCGGAGCCGGATTCGATGCCAAAGTGGACGAATGGGAAGACGGAGGAACCATTGATATGGGAGGATTCTGATGAGTTGACAGGTGATAGTTGACAGGTGATAGTTGACAGTTAAGATGATACATCATTAATAATAGCATATTAAATATAGGAAACGTTTAACCAATTTAATTTATACAAGTATGAAGAAAGTATTTTCTTTGATTGCTACGGCAATCTTGGCAGTAGGTTTTACTGCATGCTCACAATCTGACTTGCTTGAGGATAATGGTTTCAGCTCCTCAGCAACTTCTAATGACAATGCCATCCAGTTCGGCACGTACATGGGTAAGACTGGCAGTACACGTGCTACTGGCGGTGACGTAGGTGATATCACGACTAGCTCTCTTACTTCAGGTACTCATCAAGCAGCTGGTTTTGGTGTATTATCATATTACACTAATACTGATACTTGGTCTACTGTAGCTTCGACTAAAATTCCTGATTTTATGTGGAACCAGCAGGTTAAATATAGTGCATCAAAATGGACATATTCTCCTATTAAGTACTGGCCTAATGATTTTTCTAATACAAATGTTGATAACAAGGAGGGTAAAGGAGAGACAACGGAAGCACAAGGAAGTGTTACTGGTGGTGGCAAACTGAGTTTCTTTGCTTACGCTCCGTATGTTAACTTCACAGCTGGAGCTGGTACATCGCAATTAGGAAAGACCAAGGTTACAGCTTTGTCTGCGACTCCTGCTAGTGATGATGGTATCCTTGCTATTACATCCAATGACGCTCAGAAAGATCCCTCTGTTTATTATCGTTTCAGTGCTTCAGGTTCAGACCTTGACCACTCCGTAGACCTTTTGTGGGGTCTTCGTGGTAACTCAGCAGGTTACAATCTTGCAAATAAAACGAATGATACTCCTGCTGACTACAACACAGACTTGACTAAGCAGAGTGTTGACGAGCAGGTAAACTTCCTTTTCAAACACGCATTGGCAAAGTTTGGTGGACATAATCCCTCAACAGACCCTTCAGGCGAAATGGAAGGTGTTCAGATTGTTCTTGATATTGATGATGGTGGTGTTGCACCAAGTACTGCTATTTATGGTGGAACAAAAGGAGACGAGACTCTTGTTACCGTTGAAGAACTTGAGATTTACGATATTACAACCGCTGTGACAAATTCACTTCCTGGTGTATCTGGTACTTCAGACCTGATTAAGGAAGGTTGGTTCAATATCTCAACAGGAGTTTGGGATCTGACTACCAATGGCGGTGCTGTAATAAAAGGTGCCACTTATTCTTCTCAGACTGACAAGGATGATACTGAAGCTGTTGAAAAAAGAGAATTCGAGAAAAATATCAAAGAAGGTACTCCTAAAGCAGTTTTAACTGCAGGCGTTTTTTCGAAATGGACGAACTCATCTGATGAGGATATCACTGGTGTAACAACAACTCCACAGGATGTTTATACAACTAAAACAGATATTCCTGCTCTGCTGATGATTCCATCATCTACTGAAGATCAAACTCTTGCTGTACGTATTAAGTATATAGTAAGAACTTATGATAAGAACTTGGCTACTTCAGCAATGGGTGAAGGACAATGGACAAAAGTAACTCAGACTATTACCAACAAGGTTACAATTCCTCATGGTGCATTAAAGGAGAATACATTCTACAAACTGCTTATTCACCTGGGTCTTACATCTGTTAAGTTCACTGCTTCTGTAGTCGACTGGAACGATGCTATTAATGGTGGTACTGGCGGTAATATTAATACCGATTCAGATAATGACAAGGACATTTATCTGCCAAGCAATACTATTGGTTATGAGACTCACACATCTTCGGTTGAATCAGTCTCTGCAGCTTCAGTTGCAGCAAATGCTACTAAGTTCTATGTGGCTCCAAAGGCCGGTGGTGCATTCACTATCACTCTTACTGGTACTAATGCTAGTGCAACTGATTTCAACTGGATTGTAACTGGCTTCGGTAGCGGCGCAACAATAACAAAAGACTTCAGTGCTAAGACTGTTACCATCACTCTCCCTGATAATACAACAGGTGAGCCTCAGGCTACAACAATAAAGATTAATTCTGTTGATGGAACCCCTACAACATACGACACGACTACTGTTACTTTGATTCAGCAAGAATCTTAATTAGGAATAAGAAATCCTTCAATATTCAAAACAGCCTCACTTCGGTGAGGCTGTTTTTTGTTTGTACTTGAATGAGGCTCTCTTGTTTTTTTCTTTTGCACTTGTAAGTTTTTCCTACTAGGTTAGGAAATTTATTTTTCTTAGTTAGGAAATTTATGTTCAAGGCTTATGAATACAAGTTCATGACTTGTGAACATAAGTTCATGAGCCGTGAACATAAGTTCATAAGTTATGAACATAGAATTCCCAGTATAGTAAAAGAAATTTCATAGTGTACTAAAAGAATTTTCCTGGTATAGTAAAAGAAAAATCCTTGTGTACTTTTTTCTGCTGCCTTTTGGAGGTATGGGCCGAATTGCATACCTTCGCAGCATGGCAAGTACGGAGATTTCTAATTCTAAACCTATGGGCGAGAATAAGCCGATACATAAGAGCGAGAAGAAGCCTACAATGAAGCGCCGCATGGACGAGCACGACTACACAGAAAGATGTATTTATATGATAACTCTGGCTGTGGAAGGGCGAGAACCCGTGTTGGGCACTTTGGCAGGTAGGGTCGATGCTCCAAAGGAGAGCAGCGACTTTCCACATGTCGCCCTGAGCCCTATTGGGCAATGTGTTGACAAGGCATTGGGGCAGATAAGCAGCTTCTATCCCCAGGTAAAGTTGATAGGCAGGCAGATTATGCCGGATCATCTGCACTTTATCCTCTTCGTCACGGAGCGCATACCCGTGCCCCTTGGCACTATCATCACCGGCTTTAAGGCAGGATGCAGAAAGGCGATTAGGGCGACTGCAGGGAACCCTGCTGTTATCTCTGCTGCAAAACCGCAGGGCACACAACCGGCAAAACCGCAGGGCAGGCCGGTTGAGTGGTCGGCTGTTCTGCAGCCGTCTTTATCGCAGCTGGCATCTAAGCAGCCGGCAGCACCTTCTCGCCTGCAGCAGCCAGGCATCCTATGGGAACACGGCTACCATGATCGCGTCCTATACGGCAAGAACCAGCTTGAAGCTATGCTGAATTACATACATGATAATCCGCGTAGACTAATGGTGAAGCGTAGTCGCTCTGCCTATTTCCGTAGCTTTACTATCCGCATCGATGGCGTTTTACTTTATGCTTATGGAAATTTGGAACTGCTCAAGGCTCCACGGCTCCTGTCTGTGAAATGTTCGCGTAGCATAACCGACAGTCAGCTCCAAGAGCAATGCAGTAGCCTTCTCTTGCAAAAAACGGAGGGCGGCGTGCTGGTTTCGCCTTTTATCAGCAAGGGCGAGCGGACAATCGAATCTGCTGCCATCGAGTGTGGTATGCCCATCATCAAACTGATGGAAAACGGGTTTGCGCCGTTTTTTAAGCCTTGGGGCGGCTATTTTGACCTTTGTGCAGCCGGAAAGCTCCTTCTTCTCTCTCCTTATGAGTATCATACGGAGCGAGTTGCCCTTTCCAGGGCGGTGTGCATGCAGCTGAATGCTATCGCTGAGATGATTTGCAGGGGGTAAGGACCCTGCTGCAAAACAGCAGGGCACGCGACCGGCGGAACAGCAGGGCACTCAACCGGTTGCGTGGTCGGATGTTTTGCAGCCGATATAAACAACAAAAATCATTGATTTTTTTGCAGAGGAAAAAGAAGTGATTACCTTTGTGCAGAATAATTACTAAACAGAAAAATCGAGCTGGTATGAATGCTATGCAAAGAAAGGTTTTGCAGGAGTTGAAGGATTACTTCTTCATTGCTGTGGGAGTGATGCTATATGCGATTGGTGTCACTTTGTTTATGCTGCCCTATGGACTGACTACAGGTGGTGTGGCTGGTATCTCCTCGATTGTTTATTATGCTACCGGAGTTGAGGTGCAGGTAACTTATGTGGCTATCAACTCCATCCTTTTGTTGGTAGCCATCAAGGTGCTGGGTGTGAAGTTTATCATCAAAACCATCTATGCAGTAGCAGTCATGACCTTCAGTTTGTGGTTGTTTCAGCGCTTGGCGGAAATGCCTTCGCCTGATAATCCTGCTAAGATGATTCTGCCCAAGGTGATAGGTGATGAGGTGTTTATGGCTTGTGTGCTGGCTGGTATTGCCGAGGGCTTGGGATTGGCATTTTGCTTCGAAAACAACGGTTCCACCGGTGGCACGGACATCATAGCACTCATTATAAACAAATATCGCCAGATGACACTCGGAACTGTCATCATGGCTTGTGATATAATCATCATTTCATCGTGCTATTTCATCTTTCACGACTGGTACAGAGTCATCTATG
The DNA here is from genome assembly GCA_002342585.1 of Prevotellaceae bacterium UBA2448. Classification (GTDB taxonomy): domain Bacteria; phylum Bacteroidota; class Bacteroidia; order Bacteroidales; family Bacteroidaceae; genus Minthosoma. The sequence goes on along the minus strand of DDQG01000020.1, from coordinate 84,668 downwards.
GTTTCGTGATGCTTATCATCTGTAGCATGACACTCGACTATGCCATCCGACGCCGCCACCAGTCTGTTCAGTTCATGATATTCTCGCGCAATCCCGAAGCCATTGCCGATGCCATAGTGCGTACCGGTCATGGAGTCACAATCCTCGATGGAATCGGCTGGTTTACTAAAACTAACCGGAAAGTTGTAGTGAGCATTATGCGACTGAGAGACCAGATTTCGATGCTTCGAATGCTTAAGGTAATCGACCCTTATGCCTTTGTGAGCATGACTGATGCAAGTGGTGTGTGGGGTGAGGGCTTTGATGCCATGAAGGTGAGTCGGAAGGATAAGCGTCGGGGAATTCTCGTTTGTGTTACAAACAACCTGATAAAACTGGATAATGCTCGCGCTGCCATGGGCGTAGATTATGATATTCGCTCTTTGCTCGAAGTGGGTTGTGACACTCGTCAGGACTTCTATTCAGTCATTCTCGGACAACCTCCTGTAAAACGCTGTTCGTTCGTCAAGAAATTCTTCGGTTTCGACTGTTTCTACCTTGAGAGATCGGGTAAGGTGACCCTTGTTCAGGGCGATTACGAACAGGCTGAATATGATGTGCGGGAATTTGACGACATTGCTGCCATGAAAAAGTATCTGGACAAACAAAAGTAAGTGTTATAGTGTCGAAAAGGGCTTTTTAACAGATAAAATTTGGTTATCTCTGTCAGAATGCCGAACTTTGCACCTTCAATGTTCGCGCGTATATATAAGCGCGAAGGAAAAAAGCAGCAGAGCGCGACATTGTTACACTTATGAGGATGCACTGTTCAACACCGATATTAGGGATAAACATCTTATCATTTATTTGCTTTATTTGTCTGTTTATCACCTCCTGTGCTCAGAGCAACGAAGGCGAAGTGGCTCCGTTGTCTGATAAAGCAGCGTCGCCTGTTGAGTTTTCCGTTACCTTGAGCAATGTGAAAGCAACCCGAGCTACGTATCCGTCAGATGCACTGGGTAATGGTTTCGTCGGAGCCATAGATAACGAAAGGCTGAAGACGCTGAGCTTCGGTGTGTTTACGCAGTATGCAGGTGATACGGAATGGGCAAGTGCCAACAAGGGTACTCCTTTCAACTTTATGTGGAACCAGCAGGTGGACTGGAACGACGGCTTGACAGCCTGGACTTATACCCCCGTAAAGTATTGGCCCAACGACAATAACCCTGCCGACGACAAGGGCGCTACGGGCTCTCAGACACACAGCTATCTGGATTTCTTTGCCTACGCACCATATACCGAGGTGGCAGCTTCCGCAACGGGTTTCGATGTGAAGGATGTGGATGGAAATAGCGACGGCAAGCCAGACCACGATGGCATTGTGAAGATTTTGAACAACAGCACTAACATCGAGGATAGCTACATTTACTACCGCACGAGCAACGACGTTCCTTTCGATGCGGATGAGAGTGTGGACTTGCTATGGGCCACCAAGCGTGACTGTTACAAAACCGATGCCGCAGGCTATGGCTATGTGGACGGCAAGGTTAACTTGGTGTTCAAGCACGCTCTGTCGCTCTTTACCGTAGCTGTGCAGGGACTGTTCGACCATGTTGATAATGACGATACATCGACAACGTATCCTGACGATCGCGACATATTTACGAAGATACTGATAGAGATGGTCGATTTCAGTGGTTCGCCCATATTTAAAGAGGGAAAGATGTATATTGCCCCAAATCCTGACAATGCCGACGTGCCACACTGGGAAATTGACGACACCGACAGTGACAGCAACGGTACACCTGACCTGCAATACGATATCATCGTTGAAGGAGAGGACGTGAACCCAACCCTTGCCAACCGTTATCTGGACGGTACATGGAAGAAATACTGGGACGAGAGTGATGCCGTCAATAGATTCCTGACGGAAACAGACGTAGATGAGAACGGAGAGTATGATGCCGACGATGCCCTGGCACTCTATAACCAGCTGCCTATGGGTGTGAGCCATACCGAAGTGCCGCTTAACTATACAAACTACGATTCAGAGAAAGGCAAGTACGAGGACTACTGGTATATGGTATTGCCGAACGATGAGTACCGTACGGCACATTCAGACAAGAAAATGAAGGTGAGGATGGTGTACTACGTGATTACTTACGATGAACGTCTGACATTGGTTAAGGCAGGATATCCCATGTACTTCAGTATCGTGAAGAATGATGTTACGGCTGTCTTTGACAGTTTCTCCTTTGAACCGAACAAGAAGTACAAGCTACGCCTGCAGCCAGGTTTGACGTCTTGTAAGTTCGAGGTAACTATGGTTGACGGATGGGATACACCGATTACAATTGATCCTGAGGTGGTTGACTGGTACTCAACTCCGATAGAATATAACGTAGAATGATGAAGAGTATTAAGATATATACAATAATTCTGACAGCGCTGCATATGGTGCTGCTCGCAGTTGTGTTGGCAGGTTGTTCTGACGAGAAATACCTTTCATTAGACCAGCCTGGAGCAGAATCCGATGGCGAATCGCGTGCGGTGAAGATTGCTGTAACTGAAACCGACTGGGAGGGCCATACTATCAACGTGACACGTGCAGGCGAGACGTTGGAGGCTTTGAAGAAAAACTCTGTTCTTGAGTGGAATTTTACAAGTACCCCGCGTACCGACCTCAACCTGCTGAAAAGCGATGCTGCGAAAGCCGAGGGGGCGAAGTGGACGAATGTTGACAGCGACAGTGATGGAAAAGGGGACGATACGCAGTTTAAAAGCAACAGTGCTTTCAGTGAGTTGCAGGCCAATGGTGTTGCGCTGTATATGACAGAAGACCTTACGTTCTCAGACGTTACGGATGCGGAGGGCGATTTGAGAATAGATATTGATAAATGTTTGTTGATTAATAAAAGCGGTATTGGTATTACGCTTCCCAGTCTGAAGAAGGGACAGAAAATTACTGTGGAGTTTTCTACTACAAGCGACACAAAATCGAGAAACATTGTTCCAAGCGGCAGTGTCAGCTCAACCGTTGCTGTAGCATCAACAAGTACCAGCACGCATGCCGAGTGTGAGGTGACGATGACTGCAGACGGCAGTCCTACGTTTACTGTTGGAACAGGTACCGACGGAAGCTCTGTCTATATCTACAAGATATCTGTGACACGTGCAGAGAGCGATGGTTTTGGGCTTTATTGTAGTAGTGACCGTATGAAGGTAATCAACAGTCATATCGTTTGGGATGCTGAAATCCAGAGTTGGAAGGGTATCTCCAACGATGCCTACCTGATGCTCTGGCCAAATAATATCATGAGATGCAACGTGGCGTTCAATGGAAGTGATGTTCAATCTAAGCCTGGCCATTATACTTTTAGCGGCAATCATAACTTTGATAGCAAATTCACAGGCTGCACCTATGATGGTATTACTTTCACTAAGGGACTGGATATGGAAGAAGGAACTACCATATCATTCTATTCAGGAATCAGTGCCAATCCAGTTACTGTCACCATCGTGCAGTCTGACTGGGAGGATGCTGAACATCCACACGGAACGCCGAAGGCAATAAAGTTTGATATTAATGGTGATGGTGATTATGAAGATGAAGGTGAGGTACTCGATGTGGCTAAGGCAACTTCTATTACAGGTGGCAAAGTCTATAATATCAAGAATGTTACAGCGGGAACTCACACCATTACTCGGGGCAGCGGTGAAAGCGGCATTTTCTATATATGTGTGGATATTCCTTTCACTGCATACGCCCCATATATCAGTGACTCTAACCTTGCTGATGCTGATGATCCTGAGGAATTCGGTATCGTATCGCGCAACAAGGACAATCTTGTTTTCAAACCCCATACTGATAACCGTATAGACCTGATGTATGCAGAACATACCACCAGTCAAGAAGGAGTGGTGCAGCTGAACTTCAAACATGCACTCGGAAAACTGTCTATCGGTACTATCTACAACGACTATGGTGAAGAGATGTCTCTCAACCAGATTACCATTTCGGGTACAAGACGTACGCAAGGAACACTGTCGTTGAGTACGGGAGAATGGAGTTCGATAACGACTGCCTCAGAGAATGTGGTATATGGAAAAGCCTTGCTTAAAAGCATATTTGGTAATCTGGACATTCCCAACAAGGGGTCACTGACTTTTCCAAAGGACTTGGCCTATACCCAGATACCGGGTACTACGCTGACTTTTGAATATCAATTTAAGACCTCCAATAATACGACATTTACCGTGTCGGCAACTATGGAGGTTGAAGAGGGAAAAAATAAGTTCGTAAATATTACGATTAATCAGAACCATCAGGTTGTGTTGGAGTAATGTAAGAAGATAAGAAGTATGAAACTGAATGCGATTATATATTCACTGTTAGTTTTGGTGGTTGTTGGTTGTTCGAAAGACGAAAACCTGACTACCGGGCATGGGGGAATCGAACGTGATGATGCGCCTATAAGCTTTGACGTAGCTGAGGTTGTAGAGGCTAAGACCCGAAGTGGCAGTGCTGGTAACATCGACTACAATGTGCTGTCGAAGAGCGGTTATGGCTTTGGCGTCATCGCAGGAGAGCCACTGAACTGGACTAACCAGCAGGTGACCTACAGTGAAGGGGCTGGAACTGATAATCCTGGCTCAGCTTTTTTCTATCCCAGCAAATGGTACTATACTGGTGACGTGAAATACTGGGTTAAGGATGTCAACGATGCAGCGGTTAATTTTTATGCTTATGCACCATATGTGGCTTCACCGGCAGCAGGAACAGGCATCACGGCTATCAGTGGTACTGATGTTTCCTATGCTATCGATACAGATATCACTAATGGAGTGGATTTGCTATGGGGAGTGAAAGGTTCTACTGGCCTGCCCTGGACAAATACCACTTACACTGCTACGGGTGATGGCAAGCAGCCAACGGGAGGTCCTGTGCTGTTTACTTTCCGCCATGCGCTGGCTGCTATAGGCTTCCGTACTCAGGTGATGATTAACAAAGAGAATATTACCACCGACTTTGAAGATGAGTCGGCAATCAACGGTGTGTTGTGGAACAGTGATGTAACGAAACGTGGTAACTACAAGGTGACCATCAAGAAGATAGAACTGATAGGTAACTTCCACCCCAGCGGTACGCTGAGTCTGGATAACGGAACGAAGAATGTTGCCAATTGGACAACTAAGACTGATGCTACAGCGCAGACGCTGACGGTAAGTGCCGACCCAAATGGTGATGACGATAGTGCTGACGGTCAGATTATGGCGAGTATAAGACATCCGCATGTCAAAGAGAATACAACCGAAGGTGTGGGTGATGATGACACTGATGCCGAGACTATTATGAAATCTGCGACTATCACTGGTGTTTCGCAGGATGTTCAGCAACAGGTGGTGATCAACGATGCGAACGGGAAGGAGTCGTGTTTCTTTGTCATCCCTAGCGCTGCCCGCGACTACACGCTGAAACTCTATTGGTGTGTCAGCGCCAAACTGCCCGACAACGAGACGGAGAGATATATCGCAGAGGATCATGAGAACACCATCAATATCAGCAGTCTGGAGCTGAAGGCGGGTAGGAAATACCTGCTGACCTTTGTCATCGGACTGAAGCTGATAGGCCTGACTGTGGAGGCTACCGACTGGAATACAGAAGAAATGGATGCTCAGATTACCATTGAGCACGGAACAAGTGCTAGCGAATCGTTGGCAAAACGGAGATTTGGATTCACGGAATAAAGGAATAATGACAATGACACGATATAGATACATAACTACGAAGCTATTGCTCCTGCTTCTGCTAATGATGGCAGGAGCCAATGGAACGTGGGCAGCTCATTCATACTATTCGCAGAACTACGAGGAACAAAGTGATGCCAGTTTATGGTCGTCTGGGAACTATTCAGGAGGTCTTTCGCTTATAATAGGCGATGCCACTTATGGTAAGTATATCAAGTTCGCACAGTCGGGAGACGGCTTAAGCGGACCTCGAACAGCCTATACGAATTTCAGTATTTCAGAATGGCCATATTCTTCATATACTATTGAGTTCGATGCAGCACTTAAAACATGTAATACTAATAATCATTACACAGAATTGGTTGTGGCTTCTGATGGATATGAACTTGCTGGAAATAAATACTTTACCAGCACAAATGAAGATAAGAATAATTTTCTGTTCATATTGAGAAGTAACGGTGTTTCAGAAACTACTACTTATTTAATCAATAATACAGCTAATAGTGTAACAATAGCTGATAATACTTGGTTCCATGTTAAACTGAATGTGAACATAACCAATTCTACTGTGTCATATACGATATCTGGTGGAGCAACAGCGTCGGGTACATATAATGTAACCGATGGCACGAGTATGGAAGCCAAGTCACTTGTTGCAACAATTGGTAAGGGGTATTATGGAACCGTAAAAATTGATAATATTGCAATTTACAGCACGTGGTATTATCTGAAGGCTGATACTGATCCAGAGACAACTTTAGTCAGCACAGGAGGTGCTGAAGGAGTAACTGTGACTCATCCCTATCCACACTATGTATTGAGCGGCACAACTCTCTACCGTTACCCATCAACAGGTGTCAACCCTAACTATGGAAAGACCTTCACACTGACCTCTACGGACAATCAGGAGGTAACCCTTACACATGATGGTACAATTAGTAATGTTGCTGCCTATCGGGAGGCTGAAGACTTTATGACCCCTATTAGCGACAACAACTACCTCTATATCCGTTGTTCTAATACACAGGGTGCATACGCAAGCGCTTATGTTGATGCACTTAACCTTCCACAGGGCGTTTATACGCTAACCACTGCATCCTATGCCAATTCCAGTACGATATTCAGTTTTAAGGTTGGCAATGATGTGGTATTCACACATACCGGTAATGGTGGGTGGCATGAAACATCCAGCGACAACATTCAGATTCCTGCCAACACTCCTGTTCAGGTGATTGGAGGTAGCCGCAACTATGGTTTGGACTATATATATGCGCAGGCTCAATTTGCATTTTTGACAGCGTCGGGTAATCTGGCAAAAGGCTCTACTTCTACACCTACGTTGACAAATAGTCTGTCGATGGATGGACATTCTGTTACCTACTCATCCAGCAATGTTGCTGTTGCCTCTGTAAATGAAACCACAGGCGCGATTACAGGCAACCATAATGGTATTGCTGTAATTACGGCATCGTATGTGAATACATCTACATCTGCAGTAGAATATACAGCCACTTATACCGTCACTGTTACTGGTGAAACTTCTGGAACGGCATCGTTCTCGCCTGCAACACCTGCAACAACCGAGACATTTACTGTTACCGGCGACGGAAAGTTAGAACAAACTTATGTGGGAAGTTGGTTTACACTGGCAATGGGCAGTGCTGATGAGGTGCAGATTGCAGAAACTGTAGGTGGTGAACATGGTGTCAGGGGTATTGACACTAATGGTTATTCGCATGTATATGTAGATAATAATATTCCTACCATGGGTTCATACTTCGTCATAACACCAAATCAGAATGGAGTACTGAGTTTCCGCGGATATATGACGGCTGCAAATGGAATACGACTGACAGATGCGGACGGTAACATTCTGGAACGCATCAGTGCTTCGAATGTGATTACGAATAATTGGGCGAACTATACATTTGGAACCTTGCTCAACAGCGGTGATACCTATTATCTGTTTGCAGAGACACAATCTATGACTCCTCATGACGGTGATACTTATCCCACGCTTTATTTGAACAACCTGACTTTGACAAAGACTGAGGGTATCTCCATCAATCTGATTGACCAGTCTTTGTTGTTCTATCCAGATAACAATGGTAATTATAATCGATTGGACCGCAGCATTCCCGGATTTGATATCAAATTTATGGGTGACGGTTTCAAATACCAGTCATCAAGGAGGTTTATTGTACGATACGATGCAAATGGTACAGCGAACAATTATATGAAGATAGTGCCGCGATTGGATTCCGGTGCATCCACGGATGTGAAGATTACGGGTGTAACACTTATTTACTCAGATCCTACCAATAACCCGGAGGTTACCATTGCGGGGACTGCAAAGACGTTGGGGGCTTCTGATATTTCATGTGCATGGACAGGACTGACTGCCAACGATATCACCATTACGCTTACCAGCGGAAGCGGCACCTCATTCCTTTTGAAAGCCGTTTCTATTACTTACTCTTTAGAAAACGGTGCGACACTCAGCACCTCCAAGCAAGATGTTGACCTGAAGTTTGAAAAAGATTATGTGTATGGTTATGAGGGCGACGTGATAGAAAATAAATTCTGGGTCAATACACCTAATGCCTATTATGGCGATGTGACTTTCTATGGAAATGTGTCATATTATGGTAGTGGTTATGGCTTCAGCAACGGAAACACGAATGAAGTTTCGAAGATAAAAGACGAATCGGACAACAAAACCTACTATAGGGATGTGACTGCCGAACCTGACGAGGAATACAAGGTTCGTATCGGACATGGTGTCTGCGTCTTGGAAGCATCAACTCCTGCGACAACATATTTTAATGCTGGTTATACTAGCACCCGTCTTTATAGCCGCGACTATATAGAGGAACATCAGCCGGGACATGAGTTGGTATTGGCATCAAATGCTGACTACACCGTGCCAGCAGCTAATGGTCTCTCATTCAAGTTGACAACCAGTGGAGGCTCTATCTCGCTTACGGGTACTGCCGCTTCCCCAAGCGAGGCCTTGACTGATGGTCAGGTGTTCTCGACTACCGCCAATGCCTCAACCGTGACCATTAAGAATACAGGTGGTTCCAATATCACCATCAGGAAGATTGAGGTTAACCGCAAGACGCCCGAACTTGAATTTGACTACAGAGGCGCTGTGGGTGCAGGCGGCAATGTGCTGTTCCCTGGCTCAAGCTATACTCCTAATACTTTCTCAATAACGAGTGAGACGGAGACTGGTGTCGCCAGCAAGTATAAAACCACAGGAACCTATGCTATCACGCAGGCTGTGGCAGGTGTTAGCATTAATGCTTCTACTGGTGTGATTACAGTAGCCGATGGCGCTGACAATGGTGTGCTGAAGGTGACGCTGACTGTAAATCCATTAGAAGTCAATAAGGCCGACTATGCCCCCATCACTGAGACCATCGAACTGAAGGTGGTGGATGGTATGTGGGACTTCCGTACATATAGCCGAGATGAACACTATACGATGTACAATAGTACGGGGTGGGGAGGAAGCTATGGTGGCTGGTATGCCGCACGCGACAATGCTGAGTTTGCTGACATCCTTCGTAATAATGATACCCCATTGCCGCGTGCTTTGGCATTGCAGACTATGGGTAAGCACCGTCTGCTGCATTCTAATCATGGCTACCTGCACCTGCAGGGAAAAGGAATAGGTGCCAACGAGTCTGCAAACGGCGGTGGACAATTGCGTGTCCCAGTCAAAGCAGGTATGCTGGTGGAAGTGAATAGCTATTCAGAAGATCTGCTGTCGGAAATGGAGATTGACGGTGTCACCGACATAGAGGGTAACGACGTGACGATGTTCTATGTGAATAACTACGATACAGAGTCGCAATATTTCCTTGCCAAGAGCGATGGTTACATCGTTGTACGCAACCCGTCAACCAACCTCGATCTGCATATCCGCTATATCAAAGTGTCGGCAGAGATGGCTTTCGAATATGGTGAGAAAGATGAGAGTGGTAATATTGTTACCTATGTTGATGCAAGCGTGGGAACATGGACTAACCCTGTCATGAATCAAGGAACCACAACGATAGAGTATGCTTATACGAATAATATAAGTACCCCCATCTCATATATAAACTCATCTACAGGAGAAGTTACCATTGGCTCAGGACAATACGGTCAGTTCACAGTAACGGCTACAGGTAGCGGCACGGGCCTCTTGTCAGGAAAAACCGGTAGCTACATCGCCAATGTGATAGGATTGAATTTCCAGAATGCTTCTCATAATCTAGGTAGTGTGGGTGCAAACACTTTTAATTTAATTACCGAGTGTATTCAAAGTTGTAAAAATACGACTGGAGCAGATGATGATGGTACGTTGAAAAACAAGGTGGTATTCAGCCTTGTCGATGCTTCGCCATCAGTGACTTTGTCGGGTAGTACGCTGACTATTGGTGAGGTAGGCACAGTAACCGTGAAGGCAACACTCGGTGCCATAGAGAAGACATTCACCTGTATTCTGAATGGTGGTACGCTGGCTGGCGGCCTGAACCCCGTCATTGAAAATGATGCTACATCATATACGATTACCTTGACGGGAGGTACTAATCATAAATTTAAGCTGAAAGAGATGTATGATGCCATTATGGGTGACCTGAAAGAATCGGCCTCTTCACTGAAATTCTATAAAGATGGTGATGTAGAGGTTGCCAACTCGACAGAAGAAGTGGCAAGTACTACTTTACGTATTGAATTAACTACCACTTTAGATGCGCAAACAGTACCTATCAAGAAGGGTGGTGTTATCCCAATCTATGCAAGTTATGTCTATAATGCTACAACTTATGATATAAAAGGTACGCTGACCGTAGCCTATACCAGCCATACATGGGACTTCCAGCATAACCTATTGACAGAACCTATTTATGGTTATACGGGTCTTCCGGACTGGTGGACGAATGAAGATTCGAAGACTGCAGAGTGGAACATTACTTATGCTACCATTGACCAACCGACTGACGATGGAGCGCGTAGTGATGATTATCATTGGAAGTTCGTACGCAAGATAGGTGGTCATACAGAGGGTCCTATCGTTTATTACTATAACCACGCTGTAGAGGGACAGAATGCACTGGTGATTCCAGAGACGGAAGGACTGCACCTGTTCTCGTCGCCAAGCAATAAGCAATTGGGTGTGGAGATGATGCAGACGGAAGGCGTTGCCAATGTGCCATACGACTGCCGCAACCTGATGCTGCTGCGAGGCGCTAAGTTAACTATTCCGAAGCTGAAGAAAGGACAGTGGTTAGAGGTGCGCTGGACTCGCCATAAGGAGGAGATGGGTGAGCGCATCCTGATGACAAACCTCAGCGATGCTGCGGGTACACCGATTACTTCTACCTACAAAATCGGTAACTGCTTCTATAATCTTGATTGGTCAACGAGTACGTATATGTTCCAGGCTACGGAGGATGGTGATGTAACCTTCGAAGTGGCCGACAACATCTACGTCAGCATTCAAGAGATTATACTGCATGAACCGAAATGGGACTTCCAATCCTCGTTTGCCGAAAAGTTGCGTGGCTATGATGACACTAAAGAGTACACAGAAGAACAGAAAGCAGCATGGACAGGAGATACTGCCCCGAAACTGGAATGGCAGTACATCTGGGATGATCAGGGCAGTCATACTATTACCGTCTTGCAGAAGCAATATCAGAATGCACCGAATGCTCCACAGAAGTGGACTTTTGAGATGGATGAGATGCTGAAACGCTCGGGAGCCACAATGGTGGCCACTGGTGAGATGGACCAAGAGGCATACATCACCTACAACGGCGGATGGGGCAAGGTGAAGGTCACTATGACCAGCTATTCGCAGAATATGAAGTATGTCGCCAACCAGAAGTCGTGGACCATCACCTTCGGACAGGCACCGAAGCAGACATACCCCTATACATGGGACTTTACTAAGTTCTTCTCCAATACACTGGGTTCTACTAACAACGAAAATACATGGGCTGCTGTCAGCTATAGCGAAGGTACAGAAAAACCTTTGCGTGTCGCTATTTATAACAATCACTCCAGTTCCAACTATGGTTCAGGAGGATGGCCCATCAGTTATAATAAGGCCGACTACGAGTCATACTATGTAGAGGGAGCACAGTTGGTGAGCTACGGACTTCGCAACACTAATAATGGTATTCTTCGTGAGATGGAGGGTCTTGGCTTTAAATTGGATATACAAGACGATGCATCCTTAGTTGCGGGAGATACAAAGAATGATGGAATTCCCGAACAGAACATGCTCTTGCTCAACATGAGCAATACAGTTACTTCAGCCCGACAGGCTGTCAATGGTCAGACATGGATAACAGATACCGGGGAAAGCGATGCTACGAAACATTCTGACAACAGCCACCTGACTATCGGTTCGGGAGGTAAGGTCATTGTGCCGAAACCGAACGATGACGTCAATTATGCTAACTACTATATATATATCAAGAGTAGTCATGAGCCTTCAGCATATACCAATGTGGTGAAGATGGTGGCAGAGTCTGCTGGAGTTGACGAGGCTGTTGATGCCAATTACGATGTTCCGACAGGTGTCTATAAGTATTGTTTCTCTGCCAATGCTAATGCAGAGTTTACTTTTACCAGTGATGATGAAGCTACTGATGGTCAGTTGGGCGTTTATACCACTAATGCGACACCCGACTCATACCGTAAATATACCGACATCTATGCCATTGCAGTGACAAAGGACTTCAAGACGGTGAAGCGACTGAATGGAGTAGGCTGGGCGACGGAGAGTCGCAGCTATGCTGTTGTTGATTACACGCTCGACTCGTTGCTGACCAACCGTCCGCTGTGGGCATATAGCGTGATAGCTCGAAGCAGTAACCCGATATACAGCGCAGATAAGGCGAAGACTACCGTGCGCCTGCAAGACCGCAACTATGTGGTGCCAGCCAGACAGGGACTGGTACTGAAACAGGTGACATCCTCACCGGGGGCTGATGGTAGCACCTATACTGTGCCACTCTTCGTACCTGCCGTAACTACAGCTACCGAACCCGATTACACCTTTACCAATAACCTGATGCGGCCGAATCTGACAGAACGTACCTTTACCGCAGAGTGTGAAGATGCTAATGGAACCGACAATCTTTCAGGAGCATATACCCGCTTTATCCTGTCGGAAAAGTATATGACTTGGAGAAAAGAGGATGCTACTGTTTCCTATGATGAGCACTTTACATCCGTCTCAGTACCTGGTTTCTATCGTATGCATATTTATGGCAACTCAAGTTATGACGGAGGAACATATCGAAATACTCTCGGAGCCAACAAAGCATATCTGGTATTGCCTTCAGATAAAATTAATGATCCTATCTGGGAGACAAATACACCGGTTCGTAGGTTTGAATTTATCGGAATAGAAGGTGTAAGCGACATGGAAGAAATTATTGATGCTCCGAATCCTTCGGATACTACAAATAAGAATGCTATCTACAGCCTAAGCGGACAGTTGATGGGCGATGATGAGACGGTGCTTGCCCCGGGTATTTATATTCGCAACGGAAAGAAGTTCCTGGTGAAGTAATATGTGAGATGTAATGAAAATGAACAGAATATACATATTAATCTATACGTTACTATTGGTCGCATGTTCATCAAATGATGAGGATGCAGTAACTTCTACACTTTCTACAGAGCGGAATGATGCTATAAACTTCGCTACAAATCTGGATGGTGATGTGTGGGAGGATCAGATTACGCGTGCTACTACAGGAGTCATAAGTGACCTGACGGCTGTGCCTGAAGGTTTTGGTGTGATGGCCTATCTGACCGACGACCAAACGTGGAGTGCGTCTAAGGCAGCTTGGGTGACATCAGGGGTCGAACATAAGGAATACGGCATAGAGTCAAACTATCCCCGTCCGGACTATATGTACGACCAGCCGGTAACATGGAATTCTGCGGCTAATCGCTGGACTTATTCGCCTTTGAAGTACTGGCCCAACCCAACCCCAAATGCTACTTCACGTTATATCTCGTTCTTCGCTTACGCTCCTTTCGTAGATGGTTCGGTTATTAACGCCGCAAGCGGAACGGGCGTCACAGGTATGACGTGGGATGAAGACTTGCGTCCGCACGTTATCTACACCGTCGATGAGGAGGGTGCGAGCCCTGTTGATTTGCTCTGGGCGCACTATGAAAATGCTACACGCAACGGACAGGGACTTATCTACTATGAGAGTTCTACAGAGAAGTGGCAGGCTGTGCCGCTGGAGTTCAAACATGCCTTGTCGTGTGTTGATGTATATGTGCAGCGTGTGTATGATGAGCCGACTTATTCGGGAAAGGACACCCCCGCAAAAATTACTAAACTCTATATGCAGCAGTTAAAGTTGACATCAACCAACACTGCATCAAATGGTTTGTTCAAGAAAGGACGTTTGAATTTGGAGGATGGAACTTGGAGCAGTTTTGCTGATGCGAACAATAGTTATGCTCAGGTCTGGCAGGCAGGCTCCTTCTCGCTTACCTTCCCGGCATCAACATTTGTCAGTAACCTTTCAGGTACCCTTTCGGAGAATAGTACAGAAATCCGTAACGAAGAGTTGGAGAAATGGGGGGTGGCAGTTACCGGTGTAAACAAAGACGAACAGCTGCTATTCAAGGCTGGTAGCATAATGCTCATACCACAAGACAATGCTCTGACTATTACCCCAAGTATCAAGTACTCGATGGTGACGCGTGGCGATGAGAGTGACTTGAGTTACAGTCCGTTGGTGGATGCGGCGGGCAACCACTACAGTCGTGTACTCAATGATGTAACAGGCAATAACATATCCATCAAACTCGAAGCAGCTAAGCGCTATAAGCTTGTTATCCGCATCGGTGTGGAACATGTAGATTTCGTGGTGGCAAGCGTTGATGACTGGAATTTTCCTATTCGTCTCACTACCGAACCATCGAACTCTACAGATACCAACATAAGTCATACGCTGAATGAAGACTAAGATGAAGAAATCGATAATATATCACATTCTATTAATGTTGCTATCGGCAAGCGTTACAGTAGCTTGTGTCGATACGCTGAAAGATGACATTTCGCCAAGTACCAATGATCCTGATGGAGTTGGGTTTTATATGTCGGTTGCGGAACAAGCTGACATGAAAATCAATCTGGGTACCCGTAGCATGTCTTCCGTTGCAGAGACCGACTCGGGACGCTCACAAGATGTAACTTCTCCAAGCAGCGTGCGACTCATGGAGGGCGACAACCCATACGCCCTGAAGATGCACTGTATGACTCTCCCGTATGTAGGCATACACAATGGAGCAGTCAGAACGTCTGCGACACAGCCGCAGTCCTCGGAGCAAAGCGGTGGAGAGACTACTCGTGCTGCATGGGCAGACCATGTAAGTTCTGCTGAGACCTTCCACGACTCACTGACAGTGTGGGGATACACCCGCGATGCTGCAACAAGTATATTTGATAAGACATTGGTACAGCGCATCACCAACTGGCGTACCTCACGCCATTGGCCCTTCGGTGAGACCGGACCGATGCGATTCTATGCAGTGGCTCCTTCATTAGAGAGTATCAATATGAGTGTGGCAGATGCCGACTATTCTACCCCACCTGTACTGACATATACACTGCCGGAGAAAGCGCAGGATATGTGCGACCTGCTATACGGAGAGTCGGGAGATATTGATATCCCTTCGTTTGGAACGGAGGATAGTCATGAGGGTAAGGATGACAAAATAGTTAACCTGCAGTTCCAGCATATTCTTACAGCCATTCGCTTTGCTCAGGGTAATATTCCGACTGGAATCACTATCAAGCAAATCTCCATTAACAATGTGAATACCAGAGCCACGTTTGTTCCTTCTGCCAACGATAATATGACAGACTCAAAGGGAACATGGAGCGGATTTGAGACTCCTGGAAACTATACGATGAATGCCAGTTTTGCAGGAACGGGCATTACTAATACATATATCAATGACTCCGTATTCTATATGCTGCCGCAGATAGTACCCAGCGGAGTAGAGTTGGAAGTGGTAATAGAGTCTAAACCGAAATATACCTATAGTTCTTCGGGAACTGCACTTGCTCCTGTAGATGTGGCTGTTCAGCAGCACACTCTTCGTTGTTCGCTGGCTGGTGATGTATGGAGGAAAGGCTATACTGTCACCTATCTGCTGACCATCGGTGAGGTGGCCGACGGATACTACTTCGTAGCGGAGGCTCCTGCGGAAAATGCGCATAGCGACGTGGTTGCCACTCACAATTTTACGCTACACAGTTATCGAATGTATGTAGATAAAGAAACTGGTCTTGACATCACTACTCATGGCGTGAACTGGAAGGTGATGGGGTACTATCAAAATGCCGATTGCACTACTCCTTTTGACGGAAGCAATGCAGCTAATTCACCCTCATGGCTAACAAATGGTATAACTGGTATCAGTTCGGGTGTAACTGGCGAATATGTCGGTGGCAATAATGGTACTGCCTCGTATAACCTGGCAGCACAGGCTGCTACCAAGAGCGGTAATCACGCTACAAATCTGTTGTCTAACAGTAATGATAGACAGGCTGATAATCTTGACTTGTCAGTCATGACACCTAATGGAGAGTCAAAATCAGCGGAAACAGCTAACTGCTATATCATAAACCGCACGGGCTCCTACAAGTTCCCGTTAGTATATGGCAACAAGACAAATAACGTTGCAGAGAAAGATTACTTCGTAGATCATACTGGAACAGTTATCTCTCATAAATTTATAAGAGATCAGATAGAAGCGAAGAATCCTGCAGCTAATGAGTATGAGACAATTGTTACGAATGAAAAGCGGAAGCGTACAGCCTATACGTGGAATCCTGTAGCGGATGGCTCGGAACCTCAGTCGTTGCGCTCATGTTTGGTATGGGAGGATGCCGAAGGATTGATCAATTCAAGTCTGGGTATTACTTCTGAGTATATTTCTTTCACGGTCGAGCGTTCTGTTCCCGCCAATGCCGTCATTGCCCTGCAGGGTAGGAAAGTGACGAAATATGAGAAGTCTACTGACAGTGGGGTAAATTGGGAGTTAGATACAGACCAGGGAACAGATGGCTACGACTTTGGTCCTTGGGAAACTCTCTGGACTTGGCATATCTGGATGACCGACGAGGTCTATCCGAACTGGAGCAGTACAAGTGAGGGAGCTACCAATGTAAATACTCAGTATCTCAATAACAACTCTGCCGTAGGATCTGGAAGCTATGTGGGAGACCATAAAGTAGCTTTTAAGACTTGGGGAACCGACGGAAGCAATGGCACCACTAATACCATCCTTCCCGTCAACCTTGGTTGGGTGCCGCAGGAGACGGAGTTTAAGTACTATTCTAAGCGTGATGTTTATGTAAAGCTGCAACAGGTGGAACCGGCTACTGGCGCTGCTACAACAGTGATACATATCGTGCAGCATGCCAAGCAACCTAACGTTCGCGGTCAGGGAACATTCTACCAGTGGGGTAGGCCAACGGCTCTGCCGGGATATAACTTTACCGATGACCCAGGAAAGACAAAGCGCACCATCTACTTCCCCAACCCCGATATATTCAGCGAGTCAGATTTTACGGTAGCGAATATTACCTCTCCTTGTGAGGCTATTGCACAGCCCACGAAACTGTTCCGTCAGGAGAGTCAGGCTGCAACATGGTCATCGGCAAGAGTTGATGGAAATAGTGTGCCATATTGGGGAGAGACAAAGACTGTATATGACCCATGTCCCCCTGGCTTTAAGGTGCCCCATTATAATATCTTCACAGGACTTTCACTGACAGGTGCTACAGCGAACTCGGGAACAAATCTGAATATGTGGGGTGTTAGTGCAGAAAACCAATCTGGTGCAAACTTCTATGGTGGTTATTTCTTTGTAGAACCTCATACAACCAGAAAGTCTATGGATCGTTATGCCCAGACGGTTTACTTCCCTTCTACAGGTCAGTATCAGGCTACCAAGGGTGTCGGTTCGTCATTGTGGTCGACAACCAGTCCAAATAATAACTTTATTGAGGCATCTCCAGGTACGTTTTGGAGCAATCAATTGCATACCGATAATACGCATGGTAGTGCATTGAACCTCTACCCTGATGTTACCCGTTCAAATGACAGTAAACCACCAGTGGAACTGCCGCGCACTAAGGTGAATCTCAGTACGGCTTGCGCTATCCGTCCGGTAGTTAAATAAAAGAGACTTCCACAGAGTTACAGCCCACATTATATATATTAAAGGCAACCCATATGAGGTTGCCTTTATTCGTTTACCACTGGTCGGTGTTTTGCGATGTGTCGAAGATTGTGGTGATGCTCTCCGGACCACGTACGATGTCGTCGCCTGGGCGCAGATCGTCGAGGATGCCGTAACAGTAGATAACTCCGCTCTTCCACTCGATATTCATCTTCAGCATGTTGATGGTCAGGCGGGCGGTGTACTCTGTTGACGAATCTCCAGCTTTCTCGCCTTTGGCTGTGAGCACAATGTGAGGTACGTCATCGTCGTCGAGTTTCTGGGGTACTACGAGCAGGATATTGCTCTGTGCGAAGTTATAGTGCTTGTGGTTTGTCACGTCCTCGTTCTTTTCCCCTAAAGTATAGGCCAGTGCGTTGCTTTCTGGCGCCTCAGAGGCAGCTTGATCCTCGAAGTAGCCAAACATATAGTCGTCGTCCAGATAGGTGCGTTGACCTTCAGTAGTGATTTTATACCAATAGGGGTTCATGATGTATTCGGTAACGGTAGCTGATCCCAATGTGGTGGCAGGGTCGTATCCAATAGTCGTTTGGGTACCATAGTTGGGATAGAAGGTCGTTGTGGTCTTGATGTTGTTGAACTCCATCTGGTAGGATAGCATGGCACGACGTCGCTTATGGGTGACATCCCATATCGAAGTACGCTGCCAACGCTCACACTGCGACTCGTCAGGAACCTTCAGACCAAGAGCAAGGAATGCTTCCAAGTCAAGGTCTCCACATCCGTATGATGTAATTTGCTCTGGAGTCAGTCCATTCTTTCGGTCGGTCTGCTCAATGGTCGCAGCAGTAGCAACCCCTCCTTCAATAGTGATTGACTTAATGGTATAGGTGTTTCCGTAAATATCCTTGATGGTATTATCTACACTTTGGGTTGCTAACCATGTAGCATCGGCAGGGTCGGGCTCGCCATCGTCATCAGTATCCTGATACACCATGCGGTCGTTGCCACGGATATAGGCATAGATACGCACTTGTGAAAGCATGTGGTGGAAACGTAGACGGACAGGCTCAGGTGTGTAGGTACCCTGTGGACCTTCTACGAGGGGATAGGTGTCGCGGTTGCAGTTGATAACGGGCTCGCTAATCATAAAGTCGTTTTGGTTGGCAGCATCAGGCTGCATGGTGAACTTCACGCGTCCCATACCTGTACCTTCGCCGACATCGCTTGGTATCAAGCTGATACCATAGTCACCAATCTCTGCCGTAGGGTTATAGGGGTAGTAGGCAAAGAAGGTGCAGTACTCATGACCGGTAGCAGGGGAGGGGAGTTTTGTATTGGGCCAGAAGCGAAGTGGCTCGTATGTGAGTGTGCCATTCTCTCCGATAGTGGCCTTGGCATTATAGAGCAGGTTGGGAGTGTAGTAGTCCTTGAGAATCTCTGCTTTCTTCTCGGAAAATTTTGGAGTTGTGGACTCGGTAAGTGTAGAGAGTTCAGAGAATTCAGTTATGGCAGAGGAGTACTCTGTCGCCAACGAAAGCCTTATTAAGCTCTGCCAGGTATATGCTCCGGTGTAGCAACCGAAGAGTCCGGCATAGAAGGTGCTGTTGGCTGTTGTCGGTAGCTGTGTATCGCCCAGTTTTACGAGTGTAGCATCAGCACGTGTAGCCTGTTGGCTTGGTACAACTGAACCGCTGAAGGTGATTCCAATGCTTTCTTCTGCTATTTTATTCTTTCCGTCGGGTATGGTCTCTGTACCCATGTCGTTCCAGTCGGAGCAGGAAAGGAGAAGTAGGCAGCCCCCCAACCCCCAAAGGGGGAGAAGAAAGCCCCCCAGCCCCCGAAGGGGGTGAGTAGAAGCCATCCAACTACTGAAGGAATTGATTCTGGTTATAATTGATTTGATTGTCTTTTTGTTCATTATATAAATATTTTAGTTGACAGGTTTTATTCCCTTCCCCTTCGGGGGTCGGGGGCTTACTTAACTATTACTTTCTTACGTCCGAAGATATAAACTCCCTTAGGCAAACCAGGATGATTATGACGCAGGGTTTCCGGAGTTTCGTTGCGTGCAACGCGGCGACCAGAGAGGTCATATACATCGCATGGCCAAGGATTGGAATCGGAAGTCTGCTGGATTTCCGGTTCTTCCGGTTTTTCTGCTTCTTCCAGTTCTTCTAATTCTTCTTCGCCGTCGAAGATGGCTACTATATGCCGCCTTTTAGCACTTCCGACCAATGTATATGGGTAATATACCTTGTTGTGGTAAACGTACTTGTTGTCACGCTCAGCGTCGGTGGCTACGGTTTTGTCAGTTCCTATTGCTGCATAGCTGCCGGTATGAGCCTTGAGTTGTGGATAAGTCTCTCTTGCCCAGTTCTCGTTGGTGTACCAGCCCACCTGCTTGGTAGTACGTGCATATTCGTGGTGAGTATTGTCATGGTCAGCAAACGGCAATCCGAATACCATGATGGTCTTGCTTTCGATGCCATCGATGTAGCTATTGGTCAGTGTGCGCTCCAGATATTCACCACGAAGTTTGATTTGGGCTTTCTCATTGTCAAGACCTGATGTAGGTATGACATTAGGCAGATAGAGATTGACATAGTAGCGTGTAGCATAGGTTGAGGCATCCTGATTCTTAAGATTTATGCTTACTGGCAGGTTGGTGCGAATTACTACAGGCCATCCTGCAGGCACAAATTGTGGGTTACCCATACCATTGAGCTGGCTGACGGACTGCATGGTTACAGTTGTAGTGTTAGCCTTAGCTTCGTTGGTCAGGGTAAATGCAGCATCGGTGGTGTTAGACAGACGTGAGTCAAACGGCACGTAAAGTGAACCATAATAGTACTTGTCTTTGTTTTCTTCTGCAGTCAACTCATCACCCGTCAGGTCTTGATCCTTGACGCCGCCCTTCTGTACTTCTGCACGCAGTGGCATCTCGTTGTATGGCCATTCCTCCTTCACGCCCACGGGCTGCAGAAGCCACTTGGTGTCCTGTATGCCGTTCAGACCGTCGGTGGTGTAGTGGTCACCTATCTCCACCATCTCATTGTCGGTATGGCAGGTGATGCGGTAGCGGTGATGACCGTCTATGCAGACGTAGTTGGTCTGCAGATTCACTGCTACGTCGGCATCCCATGCCGATGGCTCGGTGCTGAAGGTACGCAGGGTCACTGCTGCACCGCCGATGTCGTCCAGGCGGAGTTGGTTCTTAAATGCGATTACACCACCCTCTGTCGATGTCGGGTCAGCGGCAGCCAGTTCTGTTCTTCCGAACTTATGAGCATTAGCCACGCCCTCGGTGCCTCCAGGGCGAACCCATACGTCCAGTCCTTGAGTGGAGAGCTTGTAGCGGTCATAGCCTCCTGATGCAGTAAACAGGAAGATGCTTGACGGGTCGAAGTCTGCCGGCAGAATCTCGATTTTGCCAGCCATTGCAGTATGGTCAAAGACGTCGCGGTCTTTCAGCGCAGCCTTCTCCTCTTCAGTCCTGCTGCTGGCATCCACGGCAGTATTCACGGCATCAATCTTCGACTTCAGGTCAGCGAAGGTATGTATGTCGCTGTGTGTCATGTCTGTTTCAAAGAAGTGGAGCCAGCGTCCGCCATTGTTGTTGGCATCATTCGGGTCGGTCTTCTCACTCTCGAAACGGTAGCCGCTGATGTAGCGCGGACCGGTGATGCCCTTGATGCCTGTGCCCGACATGTCGTTGCCGTCCACATTCAGCGCATCCTCTGAGAAGGCTCTGATGCGGTAGTGACCATCAGCCATATTGACAAGGTTATTGGACACAAACTGCAGTGGCAGTCCGCCATCTCCCGTTGTAGTCGGGCGTGCAGTGGTGAAGGCAATCTCGGTATCACTATTATATGGGTAGAACTTACCTCCATATACCAGGTCTTGCAGCTTGGTCAGCTCAGCGAAGGTAAAGGTGTCGCCGTTTCTCAGACGGTTGCGGTATTCCTGATTTGTGAAGTTCTGGGCAACGGTCGGTTTCAGTCCCCCCACATATCCTGCACGCTCGAAATATGGCAGCAACTGCTCGTTGGTACAGATGAGCCTCCAGTTGGCATCGGCCATGTAGCGCAGGTCGTCGGCCTTGAACTTTTCCAGATATGCACGGTGGGCGGTGTAGCCATCGTGAGCTGTTGTCTCGTGTACCATGTAGTAGCTCTCGTGGTCTGCATCGCTGTTGTCCATCCATGCAGCGGTGGGGTGCATGAGGAACGAACCGTCGTAGCCTCCGATAAACATCTCATAGACGGCATTAGTGGCACCGTCGGTCGTGGCACCGTCCTGACCGGCACGTCGGTGTATGATGCGCTTATGGTCAAATGGTACAGTGCTTGCCGATGAGTTGCCAGTATAGCTGGCCTTGGAATCTGCTACAGTAAGTTCCGTGAAGTCAGATGTTGTACCATTGCCATCAATGTAGATTGAGTTGCCCCACGCGTCCTCACCCTTAGGCAGTTTGCCCTCGGTGGTTACAGCCACATCGTCAAATCCTGTACCATTGATGGTGGCGTAGCGCGAGCGGAGCACGAATCCGTACGGGTCGCCCTCAGGTGCCCACAGATAGTTGTTGGTGTAGTGATGGGTGCGGTCCAGTCGTCCGCCGATGCCATCCTTGTATGAGAAGTTCAGCAGACCGCCGGCAATGTAGTTGTTGGTCATCATCTGATACCATGCCGTGGTGTTGCGTCCCTTGGTGGCAAAGCGGAAGGTATTGGGATTAACCTCGTAGATAACGTCGATTAAGACGCGGCGGTTCTGGTGGCAGGAGTAGATTTTGTCGAGCTCTACGCCTTGCAGGCTACTAGCCTCGTCGTAGCCGCTGGGAATCTTGTATTTCTTAGTGCCAATAGTCTCATAATCGGTACCTTCTGTACCGCCGTCATCAGTCCATTCGCTCCAACTGTTCTTGTCAAAGATAGACTTCCACGTTACGTTGCAGGATTTATACCAGGAATCATCTGCATCATAGTCATCAACGGTAGTCGCACTGGGCTCTTGAGCTATTGGCAGGGTTACGGTAGTGCCTTTGGTCTCGTTGACCCATACGTAGCATTTCTCACCATCTACGGTAACTATCAGCGGGTCGTCACTGTTCACTACCGAGCGCTGCACGTCGCGTTGGTACAAGTGGTATGTACAGAACTGTCGCTTCATGTACCAGGGCACCTGCGGCTTGTTATCTACACCCACACGCTCGACGATGGCATCTTTTACTGGGTAGCTCAGGAAGTTGCGCAGGGTACCTTTCTGCTTCAGCAAGTCTTTAATGTCGCTTTCCTTAGATGTGTCGTATGCCTTAGGAGTCTGACCATCGGTATCATAAGTTGAGATGAAATAGTCTTTGCTGCTATGTTCCTGAATACCCCAGTATTTGAGGAATTCTAACATACGCTCATTTACCTTGCCCTTTTGGTCATCAGTCAGATAACTTCGTGTATCAGTATCCAATGAATACTGGTGTGCCATAACGAGGTGGTATTCCACCATGTCGGCATAGCTCATGAGGTTGGTGAGGTAGAACGGCTTGACAGTGACACTCTTTCCGCTGCTATTGATGTAGGTTGTTGCCAGCGTGTTGCCGGTAGCATCTGCTGTGTTCACACCATTGCCTACCGACATCAGAGTCTTGTTCGATGTGCTGCTGAACTCGAAGTCCACCAGTTTAACGATGTTGCCATAGGTGTCGCTTTGGGGGTCGGAGTCGATGATGGCAAGATATGGTATGCCTTTCTTATTAACGACATAGGCAAACATCTGACCGTCACCATAGTTCTGTGTGATGACATCCGTTCCGCTCATGCTAACTATTGCATCGGTATTGTTCAGATACTGAGCATAGTTCTTCATTGTGAAGCCGTATGGGTCGCCTGTCATGCTCCACTTCTGTTCGTTATCTGATTTCTGAACAGTCTGATCGGCATATACTGGAGTCTGGCTCGTGTGTGTGTTCAGGTAACCCTTGGTGGGGTATGGTGTCGTCGGATTGTTCACCACTTCGGTATAGCTTTCTTCACGCCAGACCTCATCGATAATCTTTCCATCAGAGTTATATACATAATGGTCGAATACCAGTCTGGTTCGCTCCACTTCCACGCTGGAACCGGTATATTTCTGCTCCCAGTAGAAGTAAGAGTTGGCCCAGGTATAATCCTCAGTACGTGCATCTTGTGCTGTAGTGAAGAACTGTGATGTGGCATCATCAACTGTATATACGTATGTCAGCAACGGTCGCGGACTCTTCGACGGGTCGGACGCGTGAGCTGCTTGGGCTGCTTCCATCGCTGCATGCAGTTCTGCGTAACCTTCTTCATTCACCAGTTCACCGAAGTTATCGATTTCCGTGCCGCTGTTGGTGGCCAGGTCGTAGTTGAGGTAGCACTTGTAGGAGCATCCATAGCGTCGCAGAGATGCTGGCAGTGCTTTCTCTATATTGCCATAGCGTATCTCCATATCGCTTCTCTTAAGTTTCAGTACGCCATTCAAGGTGCGTATTTCCACATCAGCATCGAAACAGTTGTTGTCGGCATCGTCCTCGTCCTTCGCCACGGCGGTACGAATCTCCAGACGCTGTTGGTAAACACCCATGCCGTTCATGGTCTTCGAGTAGTTGTTCATGTACTGCGTGTTGGTGTAGTTGCTCTTCTCAGCGAGACTATAAGGAACCATCTCGAAGTAGCTCGTGGGATTTGCCGCGTCGGGATATGGCTTATGTACTAGTCGCCAATAGTTGGAGGTCTGGTTGGTGGCAGAGCCGTTGACTCCATCGTCAGTGCTCGTCTTCAGCGATGCTGTGCGCAGGAAGTAGTATGCATCGCTGTTGCCGGTCTTGTAAGTGCCGTCACTGTTCTTTGGAGACAGCTTCCACATCTGGGTCGAGAAGTGGGTGACTGTGGTGGCAGCGGCAATGTCGGAGGATGAAGTGGCGTTATAGGTTGTCTTGTCGGTAGTGTTCACCATATTGGTAGTCCATACCGTCGAGTCGTTACCTGCCACATCTGTCAGCGTGTTGGCCGGCAGTTTGTTGACAGCCAGCCACTGTGCACCGTCGTTAGCCTCGTAGCGGCGACGGTTAAGGATGGTGAAGTCGTACGGATCACCCACGAGTGCCCAGTGCAGACCTTTTAGACCATCGTTCCATCCATCAGCATTATTGTCACCGATGGCTGTGCGGTAGTTAGTAACTTTGGTGTTATCACCCCCTGTCTTGTCAAAGAAGAGCCAGTTGGTGCCGTTACCCAATACCGCCATATCTACCCAGTTTAGAGTGCCGGCACCATGCTGGGTTGGTGAGGTAAAGAGGTGGGCATCGTTGCCTTCCTCATCCTTCGACAGGTCATCTACGGTATAGTAAACAGTGAACTTAAAGACTGGGTCCACATATTCCTTGTTGACCTTATTGGTCATGAGGTCGTTGATGGTCTGGCTATGATTGACATCATCACATGTTCCTTTGCTATCGGCATTGTCTATGCTCAGTTTGTGTATAGTCACCGTGCCTTCAGCCGCATTGTCAAGGCTGGAATAATCCACGAACTTACGCTGCAGGTGGCGAGGCACCTCGCTAATGGTCTCGTCCAGACCATAGTATTCCGAGAGTTCATCTTTCACTACAGCCTTGTCGGGTGGAGTAGCAGAATAGCGGTCGTCAGCATTACGCTTAGCTGTGACATACACCTTGACGGGTTGTACCAGCTTGATGACGGTATTCACGTCGTTGGCGGTGTGGTAGCCTGCGTATGTGCCTGTCTCATGCTGCTCGTTGTCAGCGTTGTAGCTCAGGTTGATGCTATAGTTCTTCTGCTGGTAGGTCTTGCTCAGTCCGTCGTGCGCCAAGTAGTAATATACGTTACGGTAGCCCAACAGTTGGTTGTCCTCCTTGAAGCGCAGGGCGAAGGTTCCTGCCTCATCACTCGTCGTAGGAACACACTCCCAGTAGAAGTCATCGAAGTAGGGCTTGTTGTAGTGACGGTTGGGGTAGCCTGCTGCCGATTTGTCCTCTACGCCGTTCTCATTGTAGGGGTAGAGCGTCTGGCGATTATCGATAATCGACGGATCCTTCATTCGCAGGTGTACACAGTCTATCGCAAACTGGAAGTTACTCTCCACAGGGTTGAAGCGAGACAGCTGAGCGGCAATTTTTCCTGCCTCTGTTCCATCGATATCAGCACCATTCTCATCTTTTAATTTTGCTGTATTCCATTCGCCCGCCGTGTTGAACACCTGCACCTTGTACGGGTCGCCTACGAAATACCATTTCAGGTTCTGCGGCACTGACTCCATTCGGTTGTTGTTGGTGCGGTATTGATAATGGTTATACCAATTGTCAGTATCATCTACGAACGATTGGGCAGTGCTGTCCCACTTTCTCTTCTCCGGCTTGGCTGTGCCGGAGTTTTTGTCGCGCTGGGTCTTCAGGTCGCCGGTCTTCTCGCGCATGGTACTCGTGGGGTCGTAGTAGGCGTGATGGTAGGTGTCTTTGCCCGAGGTGTCGGGGAAGTCCATGAAATAGACGTGGTCGTTGTTCTGAGCCATATCGGCCACTTGATTTGCCGTCGGTGCCTCCTTCAGGAAGATGTCGCTTGTGACGACATATTTCACGTAGATAGCCTGAGCTCCGGAGGTTACCTCCTCGTCCTTAAAGGCACCATTTGAGTCCACATTATAGTAAGCATAAATCTGGTGACCATCCTCGTCGTACTGTCCTGTCTTCGGTTTGGAGTAATCAGGATAAGGACCTGACTGCACTTTGTATATGGCATCTTTGGTCTCGAAGATGTCGCTATACATGGTGTAATCGCAGAAGGCACGTCTTACCTGCAGAGGCAATGCATCCTCTTTGCTGGTGTTAATCTCATCGCCGGCCACGTACTTACGCTCAGAGGCAGCAAAATACAGTTTAGACAAACCCGTGGTCATGGTATTATTGACGTAGTCAAGTTTCTCTGCATTTGTTTTTTCGGCTTTCCACGTGTTATATGTGGTCACCTCATCATCGCGTCGGATAACCACCTTCACGTCCTCATAGCGCAGAGGTTCGTAGGGCAGCAGCTGGATGGCATAGCTGCGGTCGGGTACATAGTCAAGCATACCTTCCACGCTCTCGGTTGTTACCTTGTTGGCAGTATGGCTCACCATGTGCCAGTAGAGTGGCTGGTTCACCTGTTTCTTGTCGATGGTTTCGGTGATGGCAGTCGAGAGCAGGCTGAAGGTCTGCTCCGTGCTGTTGTTCACGCCAACGCAGAGGCCCCAATACTGGTTCTCAGTAGGCTCCTCTGTAGGAATGGTAACAGGATAAGTATCATCACCACTTGTCGTAGTACCCTTGCCGATGGTGACGAAGCAGTTCTCGGCAGCATCCAGTGTGTAAACACCGGAGCTCTCTGCCTGTACTCCTACGGCTGACTCTAAGTTGATGATACGCATATTGTATGGATCATCGCCTACGAAGGTCCACAGCCAGCGTCCTTCGCGGAAGGCATCGTTGTCGCCCTTGCGATATGACTCCGCCAGTCGGTCGTATGACCAGCCCTTGTAGTTGTCTACACTCTCCTTGTGCAGGGTGTAGATGTTGTTCATCCAGTTTATGGTGCCATTGTCCTCACGGCGCAGGAACAGCTGCCTGCCGACGGGAGTGCGGGTAGTACCATCTACCGTAGTAGTGATACCCTCGTCGGTATCAAGCACCATGTAGAACCACTTGGCCTGCCGAGTGTAGTCAGGCTCTAAACGTCGGCCATTGGCCTCTTTTATCTCTTTATCTGCATTGTCTGTGTAATCTTGGTTATTGTAGTGCGCTACATCGGCAGCTATCTGTGCTGTAGTACTTGTTATCTGGCTGAGTGTCTTTGCAGAACCTGCCAAGTTCAGTGTGGCATCATTATCCACCTGATATTTGAAATAGATGGGATAGACCTCATCAAGTCCAATTACCGGATAGTAGTCATATTTGATATTCTCCAAATCCGTGTCGTCTTTCACGCGCTCGGTGAGTTCAGGATTGCTGTAGAACTGTGCGTTGGGCTGTCCATCCGCCTCCAGCTCAGCCTGGGTCATGAATACTCCAGTACCATCCACATTGTCACCGGTGGCGTCAGTGTTACGCTTTTCATACTTGCAGTATCGTCGTGCGATGATGGGTTCCAGCACCACCTTCTGCAGCCAGTCGTGCTCCAGGATGGCATCCCACGTCTCGCCAATACGCGTAGAGCCTTCATATTTGATGGCATGATAGTGGTACTTACGCGAGACGGGAGCCTTGACAAATTCGATACAGAAGTCAGTGGTGCCACCACTTCCCATATTGATGACTTTGCGCTTTACCACCTCGCCGCTTGACATGCGAATGTCGTATTCGGAGTAGCTCCTCAGGTCTATGGGCCAATCATCGCTGGAGTTGATTTCCTCATAATTGTTATTGATGTTGTTGAACGTACATTTCATAAATCTATTGGTCCCAGTTCCTATCAGTACAGTCCAGCGTTTAAGCAGATAGTTTGTCTCGCCGTCTTTATCTGGATCGAATCGATCACTACCATTGTTTATGGCATGGGCGTTTAGTAGCATGAAGGTCTGGCAGACGCCTGTATTTTTATCCTGCATGTACTGGTGGTAGTAGCTCTTACCGCTGTAGTCAACAAATGTCATGTACTTGGAGTCATAGTATCCATTGGAAATTTTGATGGCGTATGGGTCGTTGCCCTCCAGTTTCCAGAGAAACTCCTTCTGCGATGGCGCACGTCCGTTAGTCTGAGCCAAATCGGTGACAGTTTTTTTCTGGAAAGAGGTAGTATATTCATCCCTTGTGCCTAATACGGTACCATGAGCCGTGGCGAAATTATTCTGCATATTGGCAATGGTGTACCACGTATTGCCGCTGAGGTCGAGTCCCTTCTCGTCAATCCAGCTCAGGCGGGTGCCGTCTTCGGCAGCATCGTTGATATTGGTGGCTATCTTGAAGGGACTTGTTAATGGGTCATAATTATAGCGCACATAGATGTCGCTAATCTTCTCTTCTACCAAAGAAGCTATTGTGGTGCTTGTTGCCGTACTTGATTTGGTATCTACGGTATATTTGCCGCTTTCATCAACGGTTGCCTTTGTGTAGTAGATAAAGTCGCTGCTGTTGAGCAATGGCGACTGATATACTTCCGGCATCCCTACCTTATCGTCAGACAGAAGCGAATACCCTGTCAGTGCCTTCTTATTGCCGTTATCATCATTGGTGATGACATTGTAGGCCAACACAGGACGGTAGGTGAAGCGGCTGAATACTTTATAATCGCTTCCTGTTCTTTCGGGCTCGCCTTCAGGGTCATTATAACGCGTCTTATAGGGTTCAGAGTCCTTGAAGACATATAGACCGCCGGTGGTAACATTACCGGAAAGACCTAACTGTTCTTTAGCCACTGCATTACTTTCTGCCACCCACATGTCATCGTGACCAGTAAAGTATAGCTTTAGCTTGCCAGGGTTATTGGTTTCTCGTTCGTTATGCCTCAGCACCATGAATGTCGAGTAGTAGCCGTTATCACTGGCAAATTTTGGTGTACATATCTTTGCTAAAGGAAAGTCAGTAGCATCGGCTGCCTCGGGGTGGTCATCCCACCACTTGCCGGCAATAATATTGTTGCCATTGTGGATGGTACACTCATAAGGGTCATCGCCGGTTATAGTCCAGATGCAACTCTCTGATGTCAGTTTGTTGTCGGTTATGTTGATATCTGTAGGATTAACATAATCTATCGAATTGCGATTGGCAACTTCCAGTCTCTTTCCGTAAAGTTTTTTATTATCAGTCTTATCATTCTCACCACCTACGGTCAGCACGTATTTCACGTTGCCGCTTAGGTCAAGTGGCGCCACATTGAGTGGCAGTTCCGTTCCAAGAATACCAAAGTCGGAAATGGCCTTCTTCGACTTCTCGTAATCGTAGCTCACATAGACCACATCACCGTCCAAAGTCGTAGGTGAGGTAGTCGATTCACCCTTGATATTGACGGTGGATCCAACGATGTCAGCAGCGGAATAGAAGAGGTATGCATCGTCCTTCATCAGTGGCGATTTCATCCAGTTGGGCATGATATCGGCCAGTTTGGTGTCTTTATCTACACCATTGATTACGTCACTGGTCAGCGCCACAACCTTGTTATTCTTGGTGATAATCTTAAAGATGACAGAATTGGTAACAGAAACCGGTGTCAGCGTCACCTTCTTCGTGGCACCGATAGTACCTGAGGTGGTGTAGCTGCTCTGTTCTGCCAGGGCAGGGGTGCTGCTGCCGTCGAGGAAGTAATATTCCGTAGTTGGGTTTGTTGTATTTCCTGCCTGCATCAGGGCGTAGCTGCGGTTCTCGCTGGTGTAGTCGCTATGGCGGAATACAATATAGCGATTGCCATCTGTCTCTTGTGTTTCTTTTCCGTTCCACAAGGTG
Organism: Prevotellaceae bacterium UBA2448; assembly: GCA_002342585.1. GTDB lineage: Bacteria > Bacteroidota > Bacteroidia > Bacteroidales > Bacteroidaceae > Minthosoma. The sequence continues at coordinate 54,256 of DDQG01000020.1, read as the reverse complement.
ACTGCATACGGATCGCTATCGTCTCCCGCGCTCTGCATGAAACGCCAGCGGTGAGCTTTCTTTTCCTCATCAGAGGGGGATCCTCCCAAAGATTTCTTAATGACTCCAGTGGTAGCCACTTCTACATCAGCGTCATTTAGCTTTGCATGATACCACGTGCCCTTCAGCAGTCCGTCGGTATCCGCATCAGGGTCATACTTATAGCGCACATAAACCGTTCCGCCTTCAGACAGACCAGCCGCGTCAAAGGTGGTGATGGGGTCGGCAAGTGTTGTCAGGTTGTAAACATTTGTGTGCGGGTCAGTTCCTGTCTCGGTCAGCGTCTTGTAGAACGTGAAGTTGTTGGCCAGCGGACTGCGGAACTTGGCAGGAATGACGGGCGCACCGTCGTTCAACGAAGTGTAGCGCAGGGCCTCGTGACCTTGGTTATCGACTACGATGTAGGTCTGTGCCGGTGGACGCAGCAGCCAAGTGCTCTGAGCGTTGGTCTTGTCGTCTTCTGGCTGGGCAGCAGCAGGGGTGGTCAGCGTGGCGAAACCATTGATGACGCGGCTATGGTCGAAGCGCGGCATCAGGCGCATGTTGCCGTTGGCATCCTGCACGACAAGGAAGGTGGCGTTGGTGGGATGGATGGTGGTGCCGTCGTAGTCGGACACAGTGGTGGAGAATTTCTCCGTTGTGTTACTGCCCAGAGAAAGGGTGTGGTCCCCGGCTGGGTCAGTCGATGCGAGGTGCTGGCGTTCCACCATTCCAGCATTATTGGCGTTGGTGACGAAATACATGTTAGTGTATTGGTAACTGTATATCTGGACATTATAGGGGTCGAAGCCGTTGTGCCAGCCGTTGGTAACGCCATTGACGTAATCTTCTTCAGTCTCATCCTTCGTTTTTTCACCAAAATCATTGGTCTCGCCAGCTGTTTCGCTATAGTTATAACCCATTTCGGCATCGATGTTGAAGTTAGGTCTGAGGCACCAGAAGAACTCGGGGTTATCGGTGTTGTTGAGAGTCACGCTGCCGGCATCGATGCCGCTGATATAGGTAGCGTCGGTCTCTATGGAGGTGCCGTCGGTTGTCTTGGCTAAAACACCTCCTTGTCGAATGAGGAAACTGGTGTTGACCTTGGTGGCGGCTTCAGTGGCAGCACCCGTATAGGCATTAACAAATTGGGGCTTCACGGTATAGGTGACATAGAGGTCTTGCAGCATACCGTTGCTCTTCACTTCGGGATAGTCGGCGAGCGATGTGCCTGTGCCTTTGTTTGCGGCATCCTTGCTGGAACTGCCTTCGCTATGCGGTTTGTACTTGTGGTAGCCTGGCAGTTTGTCGTAGTTGGTCCAGAAGGTGTACTGCTTTACCATCGGACTGTCGTACTTGCGTATCTCAGCGTCGCGGTCGGCTTTGGTTGCCAGGTCGTCGAGACGTCCCATAGGCTTACGTGCCACCTCCCAGCCGTGGTTGTCGAGCAGGATGAGCACACCGTTTAGGTCAACACGTTCGAAATCGAAGACTGGACTGGCGGTAAATGTTCCTGCGCTGGAGTTGTAATCCATACGGATGGTCTGGAACCAGTGGTCGCTCTTCTTGTAGCTCTTGCTACTCGTACTGGTCCATGAGTTGATGTTTGCCCAGGCTTGATAGTGATGCCAGTCTGGGGAAGATACAGTGGTCATGTATGTTATTTCATCTGCTGTCAGGTCGCGCGTGTTCAATTCGGTAGCATAGGTTGCACGTTGTTCAGCACGTGCAGCCTTAGTGTCCTCCGTATCGCCATCTTCTGATATCCCGTGATACTTATAAAGCAGTTTTAATACCGTAGGATTGTTCTTCCAGTACTGCTCAAAACTGTTTACCACGCGGTGGTTGGTGGACTGATAGCCACTGCCGTCGCTGCCCAGCTCGTCAGAAGTCACCAGCAGGTAGTCGCCAGGCGTACCCAATATCATATATTCCGAGGGTTCTGAGCCGTCGTCAATGAGGGTGTTGTCGGCAATGGAGCCTGTGACATAGGCATCGTGGCCATCGGGCTTGTAGGTCCTGAAGTAGGCATGGCGGTTGACCGTTGAGCCGTCAACTGTTTGAGAGGTCTGTGTCTGGAAAGAGGATATCTTGGTGTGGTAGGGGTCGTTACCCTCAAGAATCCATGCCCAACGGGTACGTGTGCTGGCAGCATAGCGCTGTTCGTTCCATTGCTCTGCTCCATAAATATAGAAGTTTGCTTCACCATTGCTATATGGATATACCGCTTTGGTGGCATGTCCGTCACTGGGTAGGCTTGAAGATGTGGTACTGCTCTCTCTGAAACCGTCGGACAATTCCTGCTGGAACGATATGCCGTTCTTGAATTTCAGCATATACATGTAAGTCGTACTGCTATTGCGGCCGTCGAGGTCGATGAAACCATAGTCGCTGCTCGTCTTCACATCGTAGGTGACATAGATGTAACCGTCGGTGGCTTGGCTAAGGGCGGTGATCTCAGAGACTCCGTCTTTCTTAGTGTATATGCCTCCCGACTCAATGAAGTCGCTTCGCTTCCAGTAGTGATAAGTGCAAAGGGGACTACGCCATGCAGTGGGAACTGCTAGCTCCGTGGCTGTTTCGTCTTCTACTTGTATGACGATTTTTTTCTGTTTGTCAATAATGCGGTAATATACACTTACCGTCGCATCGGTGAGAATGACTTGTTGTCTAACATTTTCTCGTGATGTCGTAGCCAATTCTATGGCATCGCCTTCCGCATTCAATGCAAGGCTCTTACTGTCTTCTGAACTGATATCCAGACCTGAGGCCAATAGCAGTTCAACTTGGGTCTCATCGTTGCTGGAGCCTTTCATCAAGATGAACTGTGTCTTTGTGCTATTGTCAAGCAACGCGAAAGGAATGTTATTTTGGATACTAACGTTATAGGGGTCTTTGTTGGATGTGAACCAGACGTGCTTGGAAAAATTAGCTTCGTCGGTTCTTGGGTTAGGTAGAGTAGCGCTAAGGCTCAGACCGCTGTCGTACTTGACATATTTGCCGCTTTCGCCACCGACTTTGACGGAATAGCTTTTCCCATCTAATGGCAGCGAGCGGGTGGACAGCAGGTCTGTGGTGTAGCGCACGTAGATATTGGCAGCGCTGTTGGGTGTTTGGGTGATTTTGTTCGCGTCAGTCAGGTTGGCTGCATTATAGTCACCTGTGAAAGTGTAGAACTTCAGCGTCTCGCCTTCAAGATAAGGGCTGTATATGGCCTCGGGTATTGCCTCGTGGCCGTGTGCGCCGTCAAGTCGCGTGGAGGCGTACTGGCTGACGGTATATTTGATGGCGATGCGCCCGTTGTTGTCAACGATGTTGTAGGTGTAGTTGTACTTCGGCGTTGGCGTTGCCGTGATGTTGTGACCGGCCTGCACCTCGTTGCCGCTGGTGTAGCGATAGAGCCAGATTTGGTTACCATTACCATCGGCATTGAAGAAAGCACGATAGGTGGTGAAGGGCAGGTCGCGGCGGAAAATCTGGAAGGTTCCGCTGGTGGTGCCGCCAATGATGGCAAAGGATGAGTAGGTGTCTTCGGGTGAGGAACTGAAGCGCACGTTACCGAATTTGTTGCTGAAACCGCTGGCTTCAGTAGAATCCTGGAAGGCGTATTGTCCGTCAAGGTCTTTACAGATAATCTTGAAGGAGTAGGGGTCGCCGATGAAAGCATACTGGGCGCGGGTGTCTGTAGCTTTCTTTGCTGGTTTTTCTTTTACGTTCTCTCCTTCTTTATGACGGGTGTCGATGACGTTTATGTCCCTGTCGTAGAAAAACAGTTTGCTGCCATTAGCATTGATTTTCATGCTGAACCAGACAGGGTCTTCCTCGGTACTGAAGGTGATGTTGTAGGTGCTTGACAGGGTTGCTGCATCGACGGTATAGGGGATATAGATGTCGGTGACTTTCAGTGGAGTGGCGATGGCGTTGGTAAGTGCCGCCTCCTTGTAATAGGTTGTGCCCAAGGTGGCTCCCAATCGTGTCAGGCGCGCCAGCACGGTGGCAGAGGGCTTGGGATTGTCCGTGTCAATGGGGGTGTTAAAACTGAAAGTCTCTTTATGTGGTTCCGCCGTCTGATTGACGAGGTGAATGGTGGCATCGGTGACAGTAGATTTGACGATGTTCAGTGTTGTGAGATTCAATCTGGCTGTTCCTGTCGTAAGAAAACGTCCACCGATATCACCGTAGTTGTCTTTGTTCTCCTTGGCGTAGTAAATATAACGGTTGGTGGTTCCGTTCCAATTGTAAACGTTGTTGGCTGCAACAATATGATTTTCTTTATCGAAGAAAAATGTGTTGAAGAGCTTAGTGGTAGTCAGTCCGCCGTAACGTACGTTGTTGTTGTCTTCAAACTTGCCCTTATCAAGGTCGGAGCGCAGATAGGAGTCAGCACCAGCATCTCGACGATAGACATTGCGAATGTATATCTTATAAGGGTCGTTGCCCTCATAGACCCACTGGCGCTCTTTGTCGTTGTCGCCGAAGTTGTCGCCAGCGTCCGTGGAACCGTCTGTACGCCAGTCAGCAGAGGTCCATTTCTTATTGAAGGTCATATAATGGACCTTCGTAGGGTCGTTCTTGTCCTGATCCTTGATATAGTAGATGGTATTACCCGACAGGTCGATGGGAGACGATGCATTGTTGTACTCGTAGGTCACATAGATGGTAGCATTGTCGGAAGGTAGTGAAGCCAGCTCGCTTGCTCCGTCATTTACAGTAAAGGTGGTTCCGCTTTGGGTCACGGCGGCTTCGGACCAGTAGTGGTAATTAGTAACCAGCTGGTTCTGGATGACTGTTGGGATTTCGGGTGTATTACCGGCCGCCTGTGTGGCTTTTGCCTGAGTAGCAATCTCTTTGCTCAGGTTGATTACCATGTAAGTGTACTGGTAATCGACAGCCCATACCTTGTTTGTTACTATACTTAGTAAGAATAGGGTTAATAGGGTAATGGTTCTAAGAACATACCCAAAACGAATCACAAGCTTATCTATGATGTTAATATTTTTCATATCGATTATAATGATTTTTCTTCGCGCGCATAGCGTAGTGCGCGCGCACTCAATATTTATAAAAAAACGTGCAAAGTTATACATTATGTTTGAGTGAAACAAATAAACAATGTTAAAAACCCGATTATGTGTCCTGAAAAACACATAATCGGGTTTTTATCTCAAATAAATGGTCTTTTATTCCTGTTCAGGCATAGGTGTGCTATCGCGATACCATTGGGCATACATTGCATAATGCTGGGCTATGCCAATATTGAGTTCTTTAGCCTGTTCCGGATCTACTTTCTTGATGAATTTTGCAGGAACTCCACCCCAGAGTTCTCCGGCGCCTATCTGTGTGTTTTTCAGTACGAGAGCACCTGCTGCAACAATAGCTCCTTCACCAATTACTGCGTCGTCGAGAACTGTGGCTCCCATTCCGATGAGTGCTCCACTATGAACTGTGCAACCATGAAGAGTTACATTGTGACCTATGGTTACATCATCGCCAATCTCAATGGGTGCTTTTTTATATAATGTGTGCAGACATGAGCCATCTTGTATGTTCACTCGATTGCCAATGCGGATGTAGTGAACATCCCCTCGAATGACTGCATTGAACCATACTGTGCAGCCATCGCCCATTGTTACATCGCCTACAATTGTCGCGTTCTCGCTGAAGTAGCAGTCTTTGCCCCAATGTGGAGTGAGACCAAGAACAGTTTTTATAAGTGCCATTATTGTAAAGTTTAAAGTTTAGAGTTTAAAGTTTAAAGATTAGAGTTTGTGGTTTCAAGTTTCAGAGTGCAAAATTAGCGTTTTTGCTAAACATAAATAGCATTAGATGATGTAAAAGTGGTATAAAATGCGATTTAACAATTTTTGTTTGATAAAAAGTTGTGCAAGTTTGTAGAAGAAGAAAAAGAAGGATAAATTTGCAGAAGTGTAAATTCTTTAAAAAACAGATATAATTATGGCACTTACAAACGAAAAACTTGTGATTGTTGGAGCTGCTGGTATGATTGGCTCTAACATGGTTCAGTCAGCTCTGATGATGAATCTTACTACAAACATTTGTCTTTACGATGTATTCTCACCAGAAGGTGTAGCTGAGGAAATGCGTCAGTCTGGTTTCTGCGATGCTAATATCGTAGCTACTACTGATGTTGCCGAGGCTTTCAAGGATGCTAAGTACATCATTTCTTCAGGTGGCGCTCCACGTAAGGCTGGTATGACTCGCGAGGATTTGCTCGCAGGCAACTGTAAGATTGCTCAGGAACTGGGTGAAAACATCAAGAAGTATTGTCCTGATGTAAAGCATGTTGTTATCATATTCAACCCAGCTGACCTTACTGGTCTTGTTACTCTGCTCTACTCTGGTCTGAAACCAGGTCAGGTAACTACTCTTGCAGGTCTCGACTCAACCCGTCTGCAGTCAGCTCTTGCTAAGAAGTTTGGCGTAATGCAGAATCAGGTAACTGGTGCTCACACATTCGGTGGTCACGGCGAACAGATGGCTGTATTCGGAAGTGCAGTTAAGATTGCAGGCAAGCCTCTGAACGACATCATCGGTACTGCTCAGTTCCCAGCTGAAGAATGGGAGCAGATGAAGGTTGATGTAACTAAGGGTGGTGCTAAGATTATCGAACTTCGCGGACGCAGTTCTTTCCAGAGTCCATCACTTCTGTCTGTTCAGATGATTGCAAGTGTAATGGGTGGTGAGAAGTTCCGTTACCCAGCTGGTACTTATGTTTCAAACGGCAAGTACAACCACATCATGATGGCTATGGACACTACTCTCGACAAGAATGGTTGTTCATTCGAAATGCCAAAGGGAACTGCTGACGAACTTGCAAAACTCGACGCAAGTTACGAACACCTCTGCAAGATGCGCGATGAGTTGGTAACTCTGAACATTGTTCCACCAATCAGCGAGTGGAGCAAAATCAATCCAAATCTATAATGAAAGTATATACTAAGAGGATAAAGGGAGGACATCTTCCCTTTATCTTCGTTTTAGCTTCTTTGCTATCCATAATATGCACTAAGGCTCCGGCGCAAAACCGAGTGCTTGGTGCAGATTTGTCTTTATTACCAGCCTACGAAGCAGCTGGAACGGCTTATTATCCGCAGAATGGAGGTAATGCCATTTCGGATGTCCTTTCCTATGTGAAGACCGAGGCTGGGATGAATGCTGTGCGAGTGAGATTGTTTGTAGGTCCTGACGGCACAGACCCAAGTGTGTGTCAAGACCTGAACTATGTTAAACAGTTTGGCAAACGAATAAAAGATGCCGGACTGAAATTCCTTCTTGATTTCCACTATAGCGACTCGTGGGCTGATCCTGCAAATCAGACCATTCCGAAGAGTTGGTATAATCTGGAAGAAATAGGGGACTTGGATAATCTGAACGATGGAACTGTCTGGGAATTAGTGAATAAGTACACGACTGACTGTTTGAAGGAACTGGTCGAGTGTGGCGCTTATCCGGATTACGTACAGATAGGAAACGAGATAAGCTATGGCATGTTGTGGCGCAAGGATTACGATAAAGTATATCCGAAACAGATGCAGAGCGAACGCGACTGGCAATGGGAAAGACTTGCAAAATTTCTTGATGCCGGAGCAAGAGCTGTGCGAAGTGAAACTCCCAATGCAAAGATAATTATCCATACGGAAAGAGTGGCAGAAGCCGATGCAACTGTCAACTTCTACACATATCTCAAAAACTTGAATGTTGACTATGACATCATAGGACTGAGCTATTATCCGTTCTATCACGGCGATTTGTCTCAGTTGAAGAAAACTCTCGATGATTTGCAGACAGCTTTTCCACAACGAGAGGTGCATATTGTAGAAACAGCCTATGTCTATTCCTATTATCCTGCAGATGCAGAGTATGACTTGCAGACTACCTGGCCGGCAACTTCTGACGGTCAGCAGACTTATGTGGAAAATCTTGTAACCGAATTGTGTCAACACCCAAATGTAACTGGACTTTACTGGTGGTTTGCTGAGGAAAACGGAAATGGTAGCCAAACCAAAAAGGTGTTGAATGCTTGGTTGAATCGCGGATTGTGGAACAACTCTACTCATCGTGCTTTGCCAGCTTTATATAAGATGAAAAACTTCCTGACTATACCTACTTCAATCGTGCAACCAGTTGTGAAACAAAAGGTAACACAGACAGACGAAGTGTTTGATTTGTCTGGCAGAAAAGTAAAGAAGGGTGGTAAAGGAATCTATATAGGTGGTGGAGTTTCATTTATAGTTAGATGAAAAAGATTGGACGATATAGCATCTGGGGATGGGTGTGGCGCATAGGACTGGGTCTTGTGCTCTCACCACTCGTTTTGTTGGCTATATTGTCTATCTTGCTTTATATACCTCCAGTACAGAAATGGGCTGTGGATAAGGCAGCAAATGTCTTGAGTGAGGAAATGCAGATGCAGGTAAGCATCGATGCTGTCAGACTGAAATGTCCGCTCGACCTGAGTCTGAACGGTATGCTTGCTGTGCAGGAAGGAGATACTGTGCTCAATGCAGAAGAATTGGCATTGAGTGTGCGATTCTTCCCTTTGTTTACTGGTCATGTGGAAATCGACGATATTCATCTGACAAACACAAAGCTGAATACCCGCGAACTCATCGAGGCTTGTAATGTAAAAGGTTATGTAGGACGACTAGCTCTTGCTTCGCATTCTACCAGTTTGTTCGATGAAATCGCAGTATTAAACTATGCTAAGCTAAAAGATGCAAATCTGAATATCTCTATGGCAGACTCTGTGCCGGAAGACACAACTGTGTCGGAACCGGTTAAATGGGTTATTGACATGAGAGATGTACAAATAGATAATGTCCGTGTTGGTTTTGATATGCCGATAGATACTTCCAGAATGAGTATGTATGCTTATATCGGGAAGGGAAGTCTGCATGGATTGATTGACTTAGGTGCAGAACAATATAATGTCGATGAAATCAAGATTTCTGGATCAGAACTTGGGTACGACCAAATGGTTACAGCAACGGATGTGAACATAGACATAGATTCTTTGCGGTATAGTGGTGTGGGTGACCTCTCGTTGGTTGTTAATCAGATAGCTACCAATGTATATCCTACGATGGAGGGAGTGAACGAAGGTTATTTTATTCCTATCCTAGAGACTAAGGGAAGGGTTGAGATGGATTCTGTTTCACTTTCCATTCCTCGTCTTTCGCTAAAGACAGAAGAGTCAAGCCTGAAGATGAAGATGAAAATGGATTTCACAGCTTTCGATTCCATCAATCCTGGACAGATGATGATTGATGCCAAGGCTCTGATAGGTCGTGGAGATATACAGTCGGCTGTGTTTGGATTCTTACCAGAAAATGATGCAAGAGACCTGAATAGCACTCTGAATCAGTATTTGCCTAACAAACCTATTGTGGCTTCCGTGGAAGCTAGAGGAAATATGCAGCATCTCGAAGTGAACACTATGGATGCTGTGATAGAAGGTCTTGCAAAATTACAGTCATCGGCTTTGTTAGACAATGATGACCTTGCTGCAAATGCCAACCTTCAGATACTTGGTGGAACAGTTGCTGCTCAAGCCGCTTACAACATGAAGTCTGATGCTTATGATGTTAATATGGGTATTCGCGACCTTGCTGTTCATAAGCTTGCCGGTATGACTGAATCATGCAATATCACCGGAACTGTAAGTGCTAAGGGACAAGGATTTGACTTCCTAGATCGAAATACATATATGAATGCTAAGATGGCTCTGAGCAAGGGGCATTTTGGCAAGATGAACTTAAGCACAATGATGGCAGATGCGAGTCTTTCGCGTGGTGTGTTGAAGTCGAATTTGAAGTGCAACAACGAACAACTGAAAGCAGATATAGGACTGGATGCTAATGTGGGTAGTGTTATTGAAAACCGTCTGAAGGGGAAGCGGGCGAAGGAGAGTTTCGAGGGGAATATGACTCTCGACATAGATCATGCCGACATCTTGGCGATGGGATTCATTGATACTGCTTTGGTAATAAGAACTAAAGGTGCTGCTGATTTCTCTATTGCCGACTGGAGCAGCAAACATCCGCTTTGTCTGTTCGATGTGGATGTAAAGGGTGTGAACATCCGTACATTCTCCGATTCCATCAAGACTAATTCCTTTATGCTGAAGGCTCTCACGACAGTTGACAGTACAGATATAAATTTCCATACAGGCGACTTGAGTTTGCAGTTCCGTACTCCGAACAATCTGCTCACCTTCGTAGATCAGTCGATGAAATGGGGAGATATGTTCTCCAAACAGATGAAGGAACGGAATGTAAATATGTACGAACTGAAAGCCTTCCTCCCGATTATGTTTGTTGATGCTCATGCCGGCACAGATAATCCTGTGACACCTCTTATGAAAGAGTACGGAATGGCGTTCTCGGACTTTTCGCTCAAGGCTAGAACTAATCCAGAAACTGGTATCAGCGGGCGTGGTCACCTATATGCTCTTCAGTATGACACTATCAGAATTGATACTACATATTTTATTATAAAGCAGGATTCTGATTTGATGACCTATAAAGCTGCAGTCATTTGTGAGAACCAACCGATGGTACCTGGATTCGTAGCTCTGCTCGATGGCTATACAAATCCGAAGGAGGCTGATGCCCACTTGCGTTTTTTTAATAAGAAAAGAGAGAAAGGTATAGACCTCGGACTCCATGCTCAGACTGTGGATACAGCTGTTAATATCACTTTCTATCCCGAACAACCAATACTTGCATTTAAGAAATTCCAGTTGAATCAAGATAATCTGGTACAGATTCAGTTGTCGCGACCCAATCCGAAGGAATCGCCTGAAATGGGACTTATTAGTGCTAATGTAGAACTTCAGGCTCTTGAAGATAGTTGCTTTATCTCAGTTCATGCACAACCAAACGAGAATAATGAGCAGATGGTTCGTGCAATCATTAATAACTTGAATTTAGAGGAATTGATGAAGGTTGTGCCGTTCGCTCCACAGATGGCAGGCCTGTTAAATGCAGATGCTACTTACGATGTGCGTGATAAACAGTTTAAGGTGCTGAGCGATATGTCGTTGAAGGATTTCGTATATGAGGAAATGCCAGTTGGAAATCTACACTCCAATATCGTATATGTACCAGAAGGAAAAGATGTTCACACAGTAGATGCTTCTCTCGACTATAATGATACTCCAGTGGCAACAATGAAAGGGCGTTATAGCGCTGAGACTCCAGAGGGTTACTTGGATGCTAATCTGCAGCTGGCACAGATTCCTCTGTCACTTATCTCTCCGTTCGTTCCCGATAAGATTTTGGGATTCACCGGAACGATGACTGGTGATATGCTCGTGCAGGGACCAACCGATAAACTGGTGTTTAATGGCAAGGTGTTAACTCAGGATGTCCATGTGCTCTCAGAACCTTATTCACTCGACTTGCGACTCGACAATGCTACTGCATATATAGAAAACAGCCGTATTAAGTTCGACCATTATAAGATATATGGGGCAGGTGACACTCCGCTTGATTTCGATGGTTATTTCGACTTCTCCGATTTCGATAATATGTATATGTCTCTCTCTCTCTATGGCTATGGATTTAAGTTGATTGAGGCAAAACGAACTCGTAAGGCTGTGCTCTTCGGAGATATCTATGGAGATATCGTTTTCCGTGTTCATGGTTCGATGAGCGACCTCTCTGTGCGTGGAGTGGTGAATGTGTTGAGCAAAACCGATATGACCTATATAATGGTTGATACCCCTCTGTCGCAAGGCGACCGACTGGAAGACATAGTTACCTTTGTCGATTTTAATGCTCCTCCCGACACAACTGTTGTGAAACCTAAGGCTATGGGTATCGATATGAGGGTGTCTCTGAGAGTGGAGGAGGGTGCTAAGTTCAACTGCGAATTTTCTGCTGACCGCCAGAGTTACATAACCTTGCGAAGTGGTGGTCAGGTGACGATGACATATACCCCTGAAGGAGTCCTTAGTGTCATAGGTAGAATATCCTTTACTGAGGGTGAAATGAAATATACACTTCCGATTATTCCTTTGAAAACCTTCAAGATTGCTTCGGGCAGTTATGTCGATTTCAATGGTGATGCGATGAATCCAACACTCAATATCTCTGCTACAGAAAGAACGAAGGCTATGGTTAGTAGTCAGGGGGCGACAGCTCGAAGTGTAGCTTTCGATGTAGGTGTTCATATTTCGAACACTCTTTCTGATATGGGCTTGCAGTTCACCATCGATGCTCCGCAGGATGCAGAGGTGAAGGACGAGTTGTCCGGATTTACAGAAGAAGAGAAAAACCGATTGGCTGTAGCCATGATGGCGACAGGTATGTACCTCTCTCCTAATAATGCTTCCAGCACAGCTTCAAATGGTGCTTTGAACAATTTCCTCCAATCTGAAATCAATAACCTAACAGGCAAGACTCTTGGTTCGGTTGTCGATGTGAGTGTAGGCATAGATAATACCACATATGCAAATGGAGAAACAGGTACGGACTATTCGTTTAAGTTTACAAAACGTTTCTTTAGCGACCGCTTGAATGTGGTTGTGGGAGGAAAGGTGTCGAGCAACAAGAATGTGAATCAGCAGTCGGGCATGAGCTCGTTCATCGACGATGTATCGCTCGAATGGCGACTCGACAATAGTGCTACGAGATATATCCGTCTGTTCCGCGGAAAGGACTATAACAATATAGTGGATGGTGTTCTCGATAAGAGTGGTGCCGGTCTGCTCTTGCGTAAAAAGGTTGACAAGGTGACCGACTTGTTCATATTCAAAAAGAAGAAAAAAAATAACAATTGAAGCACTTAAATTACATATTACTCTGTTTGGTGTTGGGACTCCTTGCCAGTTGTTCCACCACGAGCAATCTGCCTGACGGTGAATACCTTTATACAGGTATAAAATCCACAGAGATAAAAGGTAAATCAGGAGCGCCGCTCGAGGATGCCGCATTGGATGAGGCTCAGGCTTCGTTGGCCTATGCTCCAAACAACTCTCTCTTCGGTAGTTCCAGCATTCGTACTCCGTTGCCAGTGGGACTATGGATATACAATTCCATGGTCAATAAGAAGATGACAGGCTTCCGCAAGTGGTTTTTCGACACATTTGCTTCTACTCCTCGAACTATCACATCTGCATCTCCTGATACTCGTGTGAAAGTGGCCAAGAACATACTGCAGAATTTCGGTTACTTCGGCGCAGATGTGAAATACAATCTTGTTGACCAGAAGGATCCCAAGAAAAAGAAAATTTCCTACGACATAAGTCTTGGTCAGGCACATTATCTGGATTCTGTAAGATATGTGTTTCCGGAGATTGAGGATAGCATCTTGCAGGCGACGAAAGAGAATTGTCTGCTGAAACCTGGCAACCAGTTTTCAGTCTTAGACCTGCAAAACGAAAAGATACGACTAAATAAGGAGTTTCACAATAATGGTTTCTACTTCTATCGTACCGATTATATTCAGTATTTTGCTGATTCACTAAATAACCCTGGAAAAGTTAATCTCTTGGTTGTTGCCGACAAACAGATGCCTCTGAAGGCAAAGCGCCAGTGGAAATTCGGCAAGCGCGAGGTGTTCATCCGCCAGAATAACGGACTCCGATTCTCCGGTGGCACTGGTGACAATGGTAGTACTGGTAGCCGCCGTATGATGAGTTATGATGATACTCTTTCGTTTCGAAACCTTACCATTGCTTATCAGGGAAAACGGATGCCTGTGTCGCAAAGAGTTATCTACCGCGGACTTAAATTCCGTTCCAATCGTATGTACAACGAAGACCAGGTAGCACAGACTGTGAATGCACTTTCGAGTATGAACATTTTCTCGAATGTGCAACTGTCGTTCACCCCTCGTGACACAACAGATACGTGTACTATCCTCGACTCCCGCATCAACCTGACGATGGACAAACTCATCGATGCTTCGCTTGAGTTCAACCTCACATATAAGAGCAACACACAGTTCGGTCCCGACTTGGCTCTTACCTTTGCAAAACGCAATGCCTTCCATCGTGGCGAAACCCTTTCTATGACTTTGCGAGGACTGTATTATTGGCGTTTGTCTAATTCGCAGGGCATGGATGTAAACAAACGAAATTCCTATGAATATGGAATCGATTTGGGTTATACTGTGCCTTGGATAGCTTTCCCGGGCTTTGTCAATAAGCGTTATCGCTATCCTACTTCTTCAAAGTTCTCAGGAGCATTTACACGTTCGAATATTGCAAATGTATATCGCTTTAATCGTTTCCAGTTCGGAGTCGATTATATGTTCCAGAGTTCGAAATACATAAAGCACACTTTCTCTCCTCTGAATATCGATATGTTGAATTTGCGCGATGTGTCAGAAGATTATATAAAAGCAATAGAACGCTACAACTCTGTTCTAGGTCTTCTGGTTGCCGACCGCTATACACCTGCAATGCAATACACCTTCAGTTTCGACAATTCTTCCAATCCCTTCCTGAATGTCACTACAAACTTCTCGGCAACAGTGAAGGAGGCTGGAAATGTCATAGCTACAGCACAGATGATAGGAGGGAAGTCGTGGAACGAAAAGGGAAAATCGTTCATCTTCAATAACTATAGCCAGTTCCTGAAGTTTATCTTCGAATTGCGTAACAAATTCCGACTTACTCCACGCAGTCTGATTGCTACTCGTGCATACCTCGGATTAGCCCGCCCGTTCGGTAATTCCGAATCAATACCTCTTACCGACTGGTTCTATGCCGGTGGTGCAAACAGTATCCGTGCGTTTGCTACCCGTTCTATCGGTCCTGGTGCCTTCTATAATCCTGAGATAAATTATTACCTCCTCCACAGTGGAGACATCCGTATGGAACTGAATGCCGAATACCGTTTCCCATTGTTCGGAAATCTTCACGGAGCACTCTTCGTCGATGCCGGAAATGTCTGGGGATGGAAAGACTCAGCGTCTGATGGTACACCAATAGAAAAGACAGAACTCCGTTCCGATACCTTCCTGAAACAAATCGCCCTCGGCACAGGTTTCGGTTTCCGTTACGACATGGAATTCCTCGTATTCCGTCTCGATGTCGGAGTTGCCATCCATGCTCCTTGGGACACCGGAAAATCTGGATACTACAATATCCCGAACTTCTGGAAAGACGGAGTTGCCCTCCACTTCGCAATAGGTTATCCGTTCTAACTCTCAACTTTCAACTTTCAACTCTCAACTCTAAACTAACCCTCCCATGCTTTACCCACTTCTCTTCGAACCTAATTTGCATCCGACTGTTTGGGGCGGAAGACAAATACAGAAATACAAAAAACAGACACTTACCGACGAACCGATTGGCGAGAGTTGGGAAGTCAGTGTCGTACCTTCTTCTGTAAGTATCATAAGCAATGGTGAATTCAAGGGTATGTCTCTTGATAAGGTTGTACGGAAGTATGGAGCAGAACTATTGGGAAAGGAAGTTTGTGAGAAGTATAATGGGGAGTTCCCGTTGCTTATTAAGTTTATCGATGCAGCTGCCGATCTTAGTATTCAAGTGCATCCAAACGACGAACTGGCACGTGAAGAAGGTAAAAACGGTAAGACAGAATGCTGGTATATCATCGATGCAAAACCAGGTGCATACCTTTATGCAGGTATGAAGGAAAAGATATCAAAGGAAGAATATGTGAAGAGGGTAGAGGAGGGAACTATCTGCGAGGTGCTTGCAAAGCATGTTGTGAAGACTGGCGATGTGTTCTATCTTCCTGCCGGTCGTGTGCACGCCATCTGTGGAGGCATACTTCTTGCGGAAGTGCAACAGAACAGCGACATAACATACCGAATCTTTGATTATAACCGTCCGGGACTCGACGGAAAACCTCGACAACTGCATACTACAGAGGCTCTCCGAGCCATCGATTTCAATGTGCAGGATGAATACCGCACTATATATAATAATAAGGAACAGAAAGCGAATCCCTGTATCGAATCTCCGTTTTTCACTGTCCGCATAGTGGCTACAAACCGCCCGTTCCACCGCAACCTGATTAAGTACGATTCGTTCATCGTAACCATGTGTCTCGAAGGCGACTGCGAGATTCAGATTCGTTCCACTGACGACAGTATCCTCCTGCGCGAAGGACATTCATGCCTGATTCCTGCCTGCATAGCTGACTATGATATTATTCCGAGGAATGAAAAGGGAATGACTCGTCTGCTCGATGCATATATAAACAACAATAAGAACCTTGTCGACAAGGTAACAAGGTTCTTACATATTGCAGATTAAATAATCTTTCTTTTGTTTCCGAATCGGTTAGAACGGGAAGTTGATACCGAGGTTTATACTTGAGCGTCCTGAGAGTGGCAAACCCTGTTTTGCCAGTTTGCCCAGGGTGTGGTCCATTCCGAGGAAGAAGTTGAAACCGTTTGGGTGTACATTGATGAGCCATCCGAAACTTGTGCCAAATGTAGTGAAGGCAAGGTTTGCTGTAGCTGAGAATGCCTTTGTAGGAGCTACGTTTGCTGAGAAACGGAAGTCTGTCCAGCTGTACTTACCCTGAATGCGAGTGGTGTTGAGGAAAGCAAATGTCAGTTTGTCGTAGAACTTAGTCTTGTACTCAGCACCCCATGTCCATGTAGCGCCAAGAGCTCTTGAACGACTGCCTGTATTGCCTTTGTCCTTCAGCTCGTACAACTGTGAGATACCCTCTGCAAGTCTTTCCTTTTCGTTGTCGAATGAGTGGTAAGTGTCGTCTTTCAGGTTAAACAGGTACTTATCAGTCTCCACCATGTGTTCTCCGTCAGTTGAGGCAACGAAGTTGTTCTTGAAACCGATCCAACCGAGGTCGAGGAGTGACATAGACACTTTCCAGTTGTCGTCAATCTTATACTCAGCACCGAGGTCGAAAGCCATACCGAATCCGCAGACACCCCACTTGGTTTTGTCCACACCGTTTACATATGTGTGCATGGTCTGTTCGCCTTCTGCTCCGCGCATTTTGCTTTCCATCTTATACTGCACATCGTTGAGGCTGGTCTGCACCATAGCATCTGTAACTCCAACAAACTTGTTGTCGAGCAGTTGTACATAACCCTTGTTCACATTTGCGTCAATGTTTGCAACACCTAACAGGAACTTCACCTTTGCACCTACACGCCACTTCTCGTCAATATTGCGGCTATGGCCCAATGCGATTTCTGCATATGCATCAGCATGTGCGTTCAATGCACTTATGTCGTAAGTCTGGTTTTCAGCTCCGTCCTTAGCCAGTCGAAGCAACGAACCTGGTACGTTGACAGCTACGTTTTCGCGTGCGTTGATTTCGATAGTGTTGTATCCGCCCCATGCCTTGAAGCCGACTCCTAAAATCTGAAGTCTCAGGTTCTGGACAATGCGATTCTTGTCTTTTACCTTATCAAGAAATTCGCCGGCATCCACTTGTGGGTTGAGGAATAAAACAGTCCTTCCACCGCGGTTGAAGAGTACATTACTCACTCTCAAGTTACTGTTAGTGCTGATGTTCAGGTTACCGAGTACAGGCATAGCAACATAGTTCTGCTCATTTCCTATAGCAGGGTTGAGGTCGTGTCTGTAGAGGAATCCGTCATTATATCTGCCCGAAAGCAGGTTTTGTGCTGAAGCGGTCGATGCCAGGCAAAGAACCGCAACCAAATATTTTATTCTTTTCATAGTCATAATTTCTTTAAGTGTTACTGGTTAGAGTTCTTTTGTATAATTACCTGTCAGGGTTGCCTTACTGTTCTTGATGTACAGTTTCATCTCTGGTCCTAACACTACTGTGTCGTCCGGGTTCTGAGCCTTTGCCTTCAAGAGCAATCCGTCAAGATGATTAACAGTTGCATTTATAATGAGTTCTATTGGACGATCCTTTGCAAGAGCAGGAATTTCAACTATATTTGAACTTGCACCTGGTATAGCCTTTCCGCCGACTGTGATAGGAACAATCTGTAAGGTAACAGGGAATGGTACTTCTGTAGAAACCAGCATGTTCATCTTTATTCTGCTAAAGGTCATGGCATCTACATCTGCGTCGTTCCAACCGTCGATAGTGTCTGTGTAGCTAATCCTTGTGTCGTTCGACAACTGCAGAGGTGCATAGAATGTATAGCGACCATTGACTGTTCCATAGTCCTTGCCGAGTTCCAAATTATACACATCCTGAGTAGGCAGTTTAGGTTCGTCTGCTACTACAGTAATCTTTGTAGGAATACCATCAGTCTCTTTCAGAATCTGCTTCAGACCAGTAAATGGTACATGTTTAGGATTGGTATAACCAGGGTAGTAGTTTGGCTTCGGGTCAGTTGGAGCTACAACGAAACACTGTTCAGCTGTGGTGCCACCGCCAATTCTTATCTTACCTTTTGTTTCACCTGGTATTAATGGGTCAGGATCCAAGGTCTGTGTAGCTCCCTTTACACCATCGCGCTCTGGAGTCATGCTGAAACCTGTCTGCATGTGCATATATGTTGTAGAACTTGCAGTATTCTTAATCTCTCCCAGTGGGTTGTTGATGCCCAGATAGATCTGTGGATTCTCCAGTCCCAGTCTTGTTCCTTCCTGATTGAGGAAGTCAGGCAGATTGCTCAAGTCGATTGGGTCGATATTGAAGTCCTTAACTTTATATTCCACTTGTCCTGTGAATGCAGTCACAGTTAATGGGTCCATGGCTGGAGTAATCAGGATGTTTACCGATGAAGGTATTGTAGTAGATGATGTGCTGGTCAGTTCGATTTTACCAGCTAGAATGTTTACTTGGTCTGAAATGTCAAGAGTGTGAGCCGTTGAGTTGAAAATAACCTTATCATTGCCTTTGGCTACATATTTCGTTACGTCAATCTGAATTTCTTCAACCTGACCAGCATTGTTTACTGTCAAGTCTGTACCTGTCAAGTCAAGCAGACTGTCATTAGAAACTCCTGGAATGGCAGGTTTGAAGTTACCTTTGTTTGCAGTACAGATAATGCCTTTGGGGAATTGAATCTTCAAGTCCTTGATTTTTACCTTGCTCCAATCCACTGAACCGTCCTTCGGAGTTATCTTTATACGGGTAATCAATCGACTTGCAATGCCGATGGTATCTACTCGTAGAATAGATTCGTCAATGCTTGTAGCATTTGCCTTGAACGTAGTTGGAGGGATGCTTGTGATGTTATAATTCACTGTAAATCCCCCTGGAACAGGTGTTGGTGTACCTGCCATGCTCAAATCTTTGTTAGTAGACTTGATTGTTACTGGAGCAGTAATCTGCTTCACACTCACGGCACTTGACTGGAATGTGCCTTCTTTCTTCACAGCATAGATGTCGTTGCCGGCAGCGTCTTTCTCCTTAACGATTTCGCTGCCTTCCTTCAAGTCCATCACCTGATCCAATGTTAAATACTCAAGGTTTATAGGAACAGTCAGTTCCTTAACCTTAAAACTCGCTGTTGTGTCGATGTTGCTCAGATCGTAGTCTTTGTCTGTGCATGAATTACACAACAATAATAGTGCAGAAGCTCCTACTATCAGACAATGTTTCATTTTCATAGTTTTAAAAAGGTTAAATTAGTGTTGTTAAAGGTAGAAATTTTCCCGATTGCAAATATAAAATGTTAAAAAAGCATTAACGTAATATGGGGTGTTAAAAAATATTAAAACATATTCTAATGTTCGCAAAAACTGTTTCATTTGTGTTTTTCGACATAAAAATAATAATGTATAAACAAAGACGTTTTTATTTCCTTAAAAATGCCTATCTTTGCATCCGTATTTTTTAGATATTAGCTGTATGGCAAAAGAATATATCGTTTTAAGCAGACAAGACTCAGTGGCTCGCACAGGGGCTCCGTTCGTGAACCTCAAGTGCGCAAACTTGGATGAAGTGGAGAATATCTGCGTGTGGGATACTCCAAAGACAGGCGGTCCCAAACCTGGACAACTCGTCACCTTCATCAATATCCGTGACAACCAGGGAAAGAAATCAGCAGGACAACTCGATATCGTGCTCGGGAAGTTCCCTTCCGAAGATCATCCTCTCTACAAACTCATGCCGCGACCCATCACTCGCCGCCAGTGGGAAGATACCATTCACCAGTTGCTCACTTTCTGTAAAGACGAAAAACTCACAGCTGTCATCAACAAATATGCTGCCACACTCTACGAACCATATAGCAAGTATCCGGCAGCTACAAGCGTTCACCATGCCTTCCCGGGCGGACTGCTCAACCACACTTGGCAGATGCTCCACCTCCTCGAAGGTCTCTATCCAGTCTATCCTTACCCAGAGGAAATCAAGGTAGAACGCATCATCATTGCAATCCTTTTCCACGACTGGGGAAAACTCTGCGAATACAATACCGAAGGCGAAACTCAGGAGAATATGTACCTGCTCGGACATATCTATATGTCGGCAAATTACCTCAACGGACTCCTGCGCGAAGAGGGTATCGACAAACGCGAAATCAATTTCATCGTTCATTGCGTACTCGCTCACCATGGCGAACTCGAATTTGGTTCTCCGGTCATGCCTTGCATCCCCGAAGCAGCCCTCGTCAACTTCATCGATAACATTTCCGCAAAGGCTGATGTGTTCAAGACTACCGGAAACATGGAGAAGGCATTCGCTCTCGGTACACATGTAGTAAAATTCTAATTATTATATAAATTATGAGTAAGAAAGCACTTTTAATGATTCTCGACGGATGGGGAATCGGCGACAAAAGCAAGGGAGACGTAATCTATCAGACTCCAACTCCCTACATGGATTATCTTAACGACACATACCCACACTCTCAGCTGCAGGCAAGTGGCGAGAATGTAGGTCTGCCCGACGGACAGATGGGTAACTCAGAAGTAGGACACCTCAACATTGGTGCAGGACGTATCGTTTATCAAGACCTTGTCAAGATAAATCGTGCATGTGCCGATAACAGCATCCTTCAAAATCCTGAAATTCAGTCTGCTTATGGCTATGCACAGAAAACAGGTCATGCCGTTCACCTCATGGGACTCACCTCTACAGGCGGTGTGCACTCAAGCTTCAACCACATCCTCAAACTCATCGACATAGCTAAGGAATATGGAGTGAAAAACTGCTTCGTTCACTGTTTCATGGACGGACGCGACACCGACCCTAAGTCAGGTAAAGGTTTCATTGCAGACCTCCAGAAGCACATCGACGAAGTCGGAGTAGGTGCTATCGCTTCTATCATCGGACGTTTCTATGCTATGGACCGTGACAAGCGCTGGGACCGCGTAAAGGTTGCCTACGACCAACTCATCGAAGGCAAGGGTCGCAAGTGCACCGACATGGTCGAGGGTGTTCAGTCTTGCTACGATTCCCACACTGAGGAACATAAGAATACCGACGAGTTCATGGAACCTCTCGTAAATGCTAACGTAGATGGTACCATCAAACCAGGTGATGTAGTCATCTTCTATAACTACCGCAACGACCGCGCAAAGGAACTCACTATCGTACTCACCCAGCAGGATATGCCGGAACAGGGCATGCATACCATTCCTGACCTACAGTACTACTGCATGACTCCTTACGACGCTAGTTTCAAGGGTGTTCACATCCTCTTCCCTAAGGAGAACGTAGATAACACACTCGGCGAATACCTTGCAAGCAAGGGGCTCAAACAACTCCATACTGCCGAGACAGAGAAATATGCTCATGTTACATTCTTCTTCAATGGCGGACGCGAAACTCCATTCGAAGGGGAAGACCGCATCCTCGTCAATTCTCCGAAGGTTGCTACCTACGACCTCAAACCCGAGATGTCAGCATTCGAAGTGAAGGACAAACTCTGCGAGGCTATCAAAACAGGTAAATACGACTGGATAGTAGTTAACTTTGCCAATGGCGACATGGTCGGTCACACCGGCGTCTATACAGCTATCGAAAAGGCTGTTGCAGCCATCGATACCTGCGTTCATGATGTAGTGGAAACAGCCAAGTCTATGGACTATGAAACCATCATCATCGCCGACCACGGAAATGCTGATAACGCCCTCAATCCCGACGGCACTCCAAACACAGCACACTCCCTCAACCCCGTACCATTCATCTACGTCACAGAAAACAAAAATGCAAAGGTACAGGACGGAGTTCTTGCCGACGTCGCACCATCCATCCTCCACATCATGGGACTCCCACAACCAAAGGAAATGACTGGTCACGACCTCATCACAGACTAGTTGAGTGGTTTACTGTTTATAGTTTACAGTTTACTGTTTACCGTTTATATACAAAAGGATGAACTCCCACCGAGTTCATCCTTTTTCTTTTTTTGTCAAGAATTATAGAAACCTCGTGAAGACCACCATAGAATGATGCCCGAAGTAGCCCCTGCGGGGAGGGCATAACATTCTGGAGGTATTAAGCGGTTCGCATTTGTCAATTAGAGAAATTTTTATTCCTGGGTATTCATGTTTAAAAAAGCATTTCTATGATTTCTGTGTGAAATTATCATTTTAAATTTCTTTCCAGAAACTTGAAAAACCTTCTCTGCCACAAAATTCCGTTCTGCGGTTTCAGCACCCAGTGGTTTTCATCTGGGAAAAGCAGCAACTCAGCATCTAGTCCCCTCATCCGCGCAGCATTAAACGCCTGCATACCCTGAGTATAGCAGATTCGGTAGTCCTTCTCTCCGTGTATGCACAGGATAGGTGTGTCCCACTTGTCCACCATCCTATGTGGTGAGTGCTCATAAGTCTTCTTCGCATTCGCCATCTGCGGACTGTGCCAGAACGCCTCGTCATACTCCCAGTTAGAAAACCAGTTTTCCTCCGTTTCCAAATACATCGCTTCCAGATTGAATGCTCCGTCGTGCGAAATGAAAGCCTTAAACCGCTTCTCATGAATACCTGCAAGATAATACACCGAAAAACCGCCGAACGAAGCACCCACGGCAGCCAGTCTGTCCTTATCTACATAGGGTAGGGAATCGGCTGCAAAGTCGATAGCCGACAGATAATCCTGCATACACTGACCAGTCCAGTCGCCCGAAATCTGTTCCTTCCACTCCTGTCCGAAACCAGGCAATCCATGACGGTTTGGTGCTACTATAACGTATCCGTTTGCAGCCATTATCTGAAAATTCCATCGGTAACTCCAAAACTGCGACACCGGACTTTGTGGTCCTCCCTCACAGAAGAGCAGGGTAGGGTACTTCTTGCCCTTCTCATAGTTTGCCGGCAGAACCACCCACACCAGTTCCTTCTTTCCGTCCGTCGTAGCCACCCAGTACTGTTCCACCTTTCCCATCTTCAGTTGCGAAAGTATATGCTCATTCTCATGGGTAATCTGCTCCACCTTCGCCATTCCTTTCTTCCCCCTCTTCTGAGGAGTCACCAGATACAGATCCGTCGGACTGCTCATGCTCTGTCGTGCAGCCAGAATCCTCTTCCCGTCATTCGCCATCTGCACACTCGTCCAGTCGTCCCAACTCTCCGTCAACTGCTCCACCTTCCCCTTCTCATCTACCATATACATATTACAGCAACCCTCCCACACACTCAGAAAATAAATCACACCCGGCGCTAACCTCTCACCCCTCACCGCTAACCTCATGTCCTCCCTAAACGGGGAAGATTTAGGAGGGTCTCCTCCCCAACAAAACGCCTCCACATCACTCTTCCAATCCACATATAGTTTCTTTCCGCTTTCCACCTCGCAGATGCAGAGTCGTTTCAGGTCAGCCTCATAACCGTCGCGTTCCATCGACAGCCATGCAATGTACTGTCCGTCTGGCGAAAACTGCGGATTCATGTCATACCCCACATTATTCTTCAGGTTCTCCGCTGCGTTTACAGCCTGAAACCTAAGTGAGCGTGTAGGGGCGCATTTAGGACTCTTATACCCCGCTGGCTTACACAGATTTCTTGTCATTCCCGACTCCACATCGTACAGATAGATATCCGAATCGGTCGAAATGGAATACTCCAGTCCTGTCTTCTTCCTGCAGGTGTAAGCCACCGTCTTCGAGTCCGGACTCCAGTCCAGCTGTTCTATCCCTCCGAATGGTTCCATCGGACACTCATACGGTTCCCCCTCCAAGATATCCTTTCCCGACTCCGCAACAGTCCATCCCTCACCTACATTATATATAAATGGGTGCTGAATACTTTCCACATAGTGATCCCAGTGGCGATACATCAGATCCTTCACCACCAGTCCTGTCGTCTTTGGCAAATCCCCCGGTCGTGCCTCAATCACCTCGTGGAATGGTACCGACCTCACGATGACTACCGCCCTCTTGTCTGGTGAAAACTTAAACCCTTCCACCTTACCTCCAGTCCTCGACAGTTGCCTCTGACCGCTGCCATCCACCTTTATAGCCCATATCTCCCCCTCGCGAACGAAAGCCACCGTCCCCTCATCCAACCATGCCGGTTCCGTTCCCTCAACCTGCATCCTCAAGTCCTCCCTGTTCAGGGAGGATTTAGGAGGGTCTTCAACAACCACCATACTCTGCTTTTTGTTTCCCTCCACACTATAATAATCCACCTGATAAGCTACATGCTTACCGTCTGGCGAAGCCGCGTGACTACCTATTCGTCCCATAGCCCACAGAACTTCGGGCGTCATCAGTCCGTCGCTAACCACTACCTTCTGTTTTGAAAAACTCGTCTCATTCATACTACCAGTAAATTGTGTCATTCCCTCCGTTGCTGTAGCAGGGCACCCTGCCATCACCGCCATCAGAGAACAAACATTCAGAAACTTCCTTATCTCATTCATGACTTTGATACTTTTGCCACAAAATTACACAATTCTCCCGACATACCAACAAATAATCTCACACAAAACCGACGGAGCAGCGAGCGCAGAGCCAAACTCGTTTGAACTTTGCCGAGTCGCGTCGGAGGAAGACGTAGTCGAATCACAGAACCCGCGCAGATGTTATTTTCGCACAACTTTTCGTATCTTTCGCGTTTCTAGATGTTCTCATAATAAAAAAACTCTCCGTGCTATCTGTGCTATCCGTGTGACTTTTTTATAATTTTCGTTCTCGTTTAATTATGCATTATGCATTATTTTCCCCTGTCACCTCTAAAAAGACCATTAACCATAAACCATAAACCATAAACCATAAACCCTCAAATTACCCCCCCTAAAATTTGGAACTTTCAAGAAAACGTCGTACCTTTGCCCCCAACTTGATATTCATACATGTTATTCGTTTCGGGGATGTGAATCCCGATAGAATGGATAAAGGATATAAGGGTTCAATAAAAAACACTATCTTGTTAAACTGTCGTCTTTAGTGATGGCAGTTTTTTTGTGTGAGGGAGTTAGATGTTTTAGTAGTTTATGATTCTAGTTTTCCTGCATAGGCTAGGGATAGAATACTGAAGCGAATGGTGGAAGTGTCACCAACGTAAGGAAGTGGTGTACCTACGGCTTGCATGATAGCTTCTGCACAAGAAAGTGTGGTGGCATTGGATGTTATCACATCATCTACAAGGAGTATGTGTTTGCCTCGTATTAAATCAGGTCTAGTACACATGAATATTTTTTCGACGTTTTTCTTGCGGTCAAAATGAGACATCCGAGTCTGACTTCTATTGTTTACGATACGAATGACGACATTAGTAAATATAGGAATCTTTGTGACTGTATTTATCCCTTTGGCTATGTATTCGCTTTGGTTGTAACCGCGCTTCCATTTTCTAAATCTATGGAGGGGTATGGGGACAATGGCATCTATACCTTTGAAAAAATCTGATGAGGCATTTATCTCATCTGCCATCAATTTGCCAAGATACTCTCCTATAGCATGATTTTTGCGATATTTTAAATCATGGACTGCATCCTTGAATCCTTCTTTGTAAAAGATAAAGGCACTGGCTTGTTCAATAGGGATTTTGCCCCAGTACATCTTCTCCATCACATTTTCTTTTTCGGTGTGAAAGTTGGTGCGTGGCAAATCCATGAAACACTTGATGCATAAGTGTTGTTCTGACTCTGAAAGTACCTCGTCACACACTGCACAATAACGAGGAAATAGCAAGTCTAGAAGACGATTACATTGTAACCTTAAACCAGAAAACATATTTTCACTTCCTTTTCTTGTTTCCTTTTTTCTTTTTTGTAACTGGTTTGTGCTTTGGCTTTTTGCTTGGCTTATTCGTGATATGAGCCGGATGAGGAGCAGGGGAGTCTTCCTTTTCTGCTGTGAGTTTGCGAACAAATTCGTAGTCGAGTTGTTTGCGGAAGAGGTTGGCAGCTGCTACCTTGATGCGGATAGGATCGCCCAGGGTGAAACGGTGATGGGTCTGACGACCAATGAGGGTGTAGGTGCTCTCGTCGTAGTCGAAACCTTCGTTGCCGAGGTTGCGAACAGAGATAAGTCCTTCGCATTTGTTGTCATCCACCTCAGCATAGATGCCAAATTCACTGACTCCACTGATATGAGCATCAAATTCCTCTCCGAGTTTGTCGGACATAAATTCTACCTGCTTATACTTTATGCTGGCACGCTCAGCCTGTGCAGCAAGCTGTTCCATGTCGGAACTATGGGTGCAGAGTTCTTCGTAGTACTTCTGATTCGCATTCTTCTGCGGGTCGTCCTCGTAGAGGGTGAGCAGACGATGAACCATAAGGTCGGGATAACGACGGATAGGACTGGTAAAGTGGGTGTAATAGTCGAATGCTAAGCCGTAATGACCTATGTTGTAGGTGGAGTAACGGGCTTTTTGCATGGCACGGAGGGATACACTCTCGATGAGGTTTTCCCAGCGCTCGCCCTTGACACTCTTCAAAAGGCTGTTGAGACTCTGAGCTACGGCAACCTTATTGCCCTGGGTGATGAGGACATGACCAAGACGACTCGCCATGACTGCGAGGTTCTCCAGTTTGGTGGGGTCGGGCAGGTCGTGAATACGATAAGGCAGTACCTTGGCTTTCGTTCCCTTCGGCACCTTGCCGATGCTCTCTGCTACCCTGCGATTGGCAAGGAGCATGAATTCCTCGACGAGTTTGTTGGCATCCTTTGCCCGTTTGAAATAAACACTGAGGGGTTTGCCTTTTTCATCTATCTCGAACCGTACTTCTTCGCGGTCGAAGTTGATGGCACCAGCCTTGAACCGCTCTTCGCGCAGACGTTTTGCAAAGCGGTTGAGGGTAATCAGTTCCTGTGCGAAGGTCTCGGCATCGGGCTGTACTGTGCCGTCGCTGCAAAGACACTGACCATCTGCGTTAACGGTTACTTCCTGAGCAACTATGGGTTCGGTGCGCTTTATCTCACCCTTGCGGATTGCCTCACACTCAGTGGCTTCGCCATGTGCCTCGAGGACTGCCTGCACCTCTTCGTAGGTGAAGCGGCGACGACTCTTGATGACGGTGTGGCGGATGCGGCTGTCGAGGACTACTGCGTTCTCGTTCATGTCGAAGATGACGGAGAAGGTGAGTTTCTCTTCGTTAGGACGGAGGGAACAGATGCCGTTGCAGAGTCGTTCGGGCAACATAGGTATGGTGCGGTCAACAAGGTAGATGCTGGTGGCACGCTTGAGGGCTTCCTCGTCGATGATGCCATCCTTCACCACGTAATGACTTACGTCGGCTATGTGCACTCCGATTTCCCATACCTTGGAATTGTCGGACTGGCTATATTTCTTTGATACATCGCGAATGGAGATAGCATCGTCGAAGTCCTTGGCATCACGAGGGTCGATGGTCATAGTGAGCACATCGCGGAAGTCCTCGCGTTTGGCTATCTCGGCAGGGGTGATGCCTGCGTCGAGCAGTTCGGCAGCCTCTTCCACTTCCTTCGGATAACTGTAGGGGAGTCCGAATTCGGCAAGAATGGCATGCATCTCGGTTTCGTTGTCGCCTTCCTTTCCCAGTATCTGCACAACCTCTCCGATGGGGTTGCGGGAGTGCTCAGGCCATTCCACTACCTTCACGACTACCTTGTCGCCATTGACACCACCATTGAGCATCCGTTGCGGAATGAGTATGTCCTGCGGCAGTATGTCGGTAGGGTGGATGAGGAAGGCTGTGTCGTGCTGAATCTGCAAGGTGCCCACGAAGGGTTTTTCGGAGCGCTGTAGTATCTCCACCACCTGTCCGTGCATTTTATTGCTGCCACGACGCTTGGCATACATGCTCACACGCACACGATCGCCCGGAAGGGCATGCATGGTGTCTTCGTCGTAGATGGATATGCCTATGCCGTCGTCGGTATCTACGAAGTTTCTGCCACCACTGGTACGGTTGAAAGTACCCTCAGCTGTGTGGGATACTTTCTCTATGTAGTAGTCGTCGTGGTCGTCCTGCATAATCGTGCCGTCATCGACGAGTGCGTTGAGTACATCGACGCACATCATGCGAACGGGATGAGCTGAGTATTTCAGTTCCTGGAATATACGTTTCATCGAGTACTTGAACCCTGCATTCTGTTCCAAGAGGTCGAGTACCTGCTGGGTCAGTTCCCGTTTGTTTATGTTTGATTTTGTCAGTCCTTTCTTCATGGAGTTAGGAGTTGAATTAAACAATAATTTTCAATAATTTGACAATAATTTTTTTCAAGAATTAGAGAATTATGGGCTCAATTATTTGTAATTATTTGTAATTATTGTTGGAAGAATAAAGCCTGAAGGGCTTTCATCCAATAATTTAAAATAATTGATTATTGTTATTGGTTTTCGTTTTCGTTACCAAATCTTTACGCGTTTGTCGGATGGTACGAAGAGGGGGTCGTCGGCTTTGATTCCGAAGGCGTCGTACCAGGAGTCGATGAGGGGGAGTGCGCCGTTTACTCGCCACTCACCCAGGGAGTGTGGGTCCATAGTGGTGCGACGACGGATTTCAGCTTCTGTGATGTTCTGTGCCCATACTCCTGCATAGGCGAGGAAGAACCGCTGTTCGGGGGTGAATCCCTCTTTCACTTCGAGCGGTTTTGTCTTCATGGCATTCTTCAGAGCTGCATAGGCGAATTTGAGTCCGCCATGGTCGCCGAGGTTTTCTCCGCAACAGAGGTCGCCATTGCCATTGAGGTCGGGCAGTACCTTAATAGCTGAGAAGAAGTCTTTTATCACTTGTGCTCTCTGCTTATACTGTTCTGCATCTTCGGGTGTCCACCAGTCGCGGAAGTTACCGTCTTTGTCGAACTGGCGACCCTGATCGTCGAAGCCGTGGGACATCTCATGACCGATGACTACTCCGATGGCTCCGTAGTTGAAGGCATCGTCTGCCTGCATGTCGAAGAACGGATACTGGAGTATGCCGGCAGGGAAACAGATTTCGTTGGTGGTCGGGTTGTAGTATGCGTTGACGGTCTGAGGAGTCATGTGCCACTCGGTAGGGTCAACAGTTTTTTTCCATTTGCGTGCTACATAGTCGTTGTGTGACCAGATGTGTATCTGTTTCATGTTTTCGTAGAGCGACTTCTTCGGGTCTATGTCGAGTGCTGAGTAGTCGCGCCACTTATCAGGATAGCCCACCTTGACGGTGAAGGCATCGAGTTTTTCGTGAGCAGCACGTTTGGTTTCCTGACTCATCCAGTCCTGTGCATCGATGCGTTCGCCCAGTGCCTGTTGCAGGTTGCGAATCATCTCCAGCATTCGTTCTTTGTTTGCCGCAGGGAAGTACTTCTCCACATAC
This sequence comes from Prevotellaceae bacterium UBA2448, assembly GCA_002342585.1. Lineage (GTDB taxonomy): Bacteria > Bacteroidota > Bacteroidia > Bacteroidales > Bacteroidaceae > Minthosoma. Next base: position 24,653 of record DDQG01000020.1, on the reverse strand, counting down.
AACTGACCCACTGCCTCGCCGAGGATGCCGTTGACGGACGATACGGAGCGCTGCCATCGCGGTTTGGGTTCTTTGGCTCCTGTCATCTTCCTGCCGTAGAAGTCGAACACCTCTGCATATACTTCGTCGCCCAGCATATTGCCTGAGCTGTTGAGCACCTGCCATTCGGTAAGGTCTTTGAGTGACTGCAGGTCGCACTCTGCAATGACCTTAAGAGCCTCTTTCGTAGCTTCGGGCTGACCCACATCGATGCTGTCTATGTCGGTGTAGCCGAGGTTGGCGAAGTAGGTAGTCCAGTCGAAGCCGGGGAAGTCGCGCAGGAAGTCGGAGAATGCCATCTTATGGTAGTTGGATGCAGGGTCGCGGCGCTCTACATTGCTCTTGCCAGCCTTTGCCATGCGACTTTCTATAGCCAGCACATTCTGCATCTTCTGTTCTGCTTCTGACTGCTTATATCCCACCAGTTTCAGCATGTTCACTACATGCTGCTTGTAGGCATCGAGTATGTTGCGATTGGCTTCGTCGTCCTTCACATAGTAGTCGCGCTGAATGGTATAACCACCCTGCGAGATGTGGAGGAGGTTCTGCTTGGAATTCATCATGTCGGCTCCGACACCACAGCCCCACAGTTCGCCGAAACTGATGCCAGAGGCATTGAGGCGGTTGAGAAGGTCAAACCACTGTTCTTTGGTCTTTACCTTCTGAATTTGTTTGAGGTCTTTCAATACCGGGCGCACTCCTTCACGGTTCATGCGGACGGAGTCCATGCGAAGGGTGTAGAGGTCGCCAATCTTCTGTGCGAGGGTGCCGCGAGTATTCTTCTGCTTTGAGAACCCTTCGATAATCTCACGGATGCGACGGTCGTTTTCTTCGTCAACAATATCGAACGAACCGAATCGAGCGTATTCCGGTTTGAGCGGATTTGCCTTTATCCACCCTCCGCAGGCATAGCGGTAGAAGTCGGTTCCGGGTTTTTCGTTGCGATCCATATTCTCAAGTTTGAAACCTATGCCTTGAGCCGCTGCATTGATTGACATTGCCATAGTGATAATTGATAAGATGTGTTTAGTTTTCATATTTTTTTGTAACGTTTAACGTTTAACGGTTAGAGGTTAAAGAGTTTTTGGTAATGCATAATTCATAATGCATAATGCATAATTAAGTTTTCGTTTTCGTTTTATATCTTGTGTATAAATAATGTAGGAATACCGGTGTGAGGAGGTATCCGATGAATATGATTGTGGTCCAGCTGACAACGAGATAGACTATCATGCCTACACCGAGGAGTTCGAAGATGTAAAGGGCTCCGTCGAGTACGTCGAAATGGTGATATACTTCGTCGCACACAGCCAGGAAGGTGATGATGAGCAACCACACCAGCACCACGAGAATTGCCATGATAGGGGGAAGCATGAGTGGGTTGAGTGACGGATGGAAGTAGTACTCCTGCCAGTATTCGGGAACGAAGTTCTGAACGGTAGAGTAGAGCAGTGCCATGAGGGCGATGAGTGCGAGGAAGAGAGAGGGGTAGGGCGACTGCATCTGTTCGAGACTGAACAGTCGCATTTTGTTGTTTTTCCTCCGTTTCACGAAAAAGGCACTGAGTCCGATGGCTGCGAAGATGGACATCCATATGCCTCGAGAGCCGGACAGTGCGTAAAGGATTTCGGATATAGGGTCGTCGGGTGAGGAGTGACGGAGCAGTTCGCGTTCAGCTATCCACCCCATTGTATTCTGGTCGTGGGCTACCTTAACCCATAGGGTGTCGATATGGTTCGATACGGCTGCTACGGCAATGAGTTCGCCGTCTTTCACGTAACAGGTGTCGCTCACATCGCCTTCGCGCGGAATGAGCATGATAGAGTCTGTCTTCACCACGAAATTGAAGTTTGTGGAGTAGTGGTGGGTGAGACGGAATACGAGCGAGTCGATCTGCTGCGGCGACATATTCAGCAACACACTGTCGGGTTTCACACTCGCAGTATCTACTATGTTCACAATGGTGTCTGTAGGTTTGCTGTTTTCCCTCACACTACCGCCCACACAACTCATAAGCAACCACAACAGTGGTAGAAGACATGAGAGTGTCCGCATCACCTTCATCATGCAGTGTTTGCAGTCGAACTCAAGCAATAGCTTCTTCCCATTTGCTAAACGCAAAGCCCAGTTGGAAGTTGAAAGTTGAAGGTTGAAAGTTGAAAGTTTTCTAACTCCTAACTCCTTCCTGCAAACTCCCAGCTGTCGTCTCAGGCAGTATTTTGTCAGCATCAGCGGAGTATTTGGGTCGTGGGTCTGTTCGAATGGTTGTTCTGTCTCCACAGTGACGGGAGTGTGTTGCTGCAGCAGTCGCGGATAGGTCTCTGCACGTTTTTCGTCAAGCAGTTGCACAAGACTTCTGCGGCACTGAGTGATTTGTTTTGCAGGTACGAAGTAGTGGTCGTCGAAGTGTATGTTTATTGCTTTTGCCTCGTATATGCTATCGCCCAGTTTGCCGAGGTTGGTACGGATATTCTCGTGTTGCGGAGTCTGTGCCTCGTCCATTGTCCAATGGCAATCTGCAGAATTTCCGCGCTGATCAGTTATAGTTACATGGGTTTTATATACGTCTATTACAACACCGATGCGGCGGTCTGCCGTAGGTCGTGCAAGCATCTTTTCCCATTCCACATCTTTATTTCGGAAGTACTGCACACCTTTCTTCGGTTGCCATGAAGCAGCATTGTTCAGTTGCATGCCTTTCAGTTCGCCATCGGCAATATAACAGATTCCGTCGCCATTATGCAACACAGTATTGCTATCGATTGGTTCGCCCATAGACTTAGGGGTGAGGATGTTGGCATCGGGTTTTGAGACATTGGCTACAAAGCCGCGATTGAAACTCTTAAGTACATTAGGTGTGAAACTGTAGTGCACTTTACCCTCCGAACTGCGGCAGTAGTGGTCGGGAGCCTGTGCGATGAGTTGGTCGAGTGCCTGGGAATAGGCTGCTGTGATATTTTTCACATAGTCGGCACCTTTAAGTCTGCCTTCTATCTTGAACGATGTGGCTCCAGCCTGAATGAGCGACTCAAGATTTTGCAGTTGGCAGTTGTCCTTCAGCGAGAGCAGGTGGCGTTTCTCTATGAGCACTTCGTCGGTGTCGGCATTGACAAGGTCGAGTTCCATGCGGCAAACCTGAGCACATTCGCCTCGGTTGGCACTGCGGGAGAACAACCACTCACTGGCATTGCACCTGCCACTGAGACCGACACATAGGGCACCATGCACGAATACTTCAAGACCGACCTCGGGCACAGCCTTATGGATGGCACTAATCTCTTCGGTAGTGAGTTCGCGGGCAAGTACAACCTGTCGGAAACCGAGTTGTGAGAGTTGCTGCACCTTCTCCACAGTGCGGTTGTCCATCTGTGTGGAGGCATGCAAAGGGATGGGTGGCAGACGGAGACTGAGCAGACGGAGGTCTTGCACGATAAGAGCATCGCAACCAACCTCGTACAACTGCCAACAGAGGTGTTCGACCTTCTGTCGTTCGTCAGCGAAAATTATAGTGTTTACAGTAACATAAACTCTGGCTCCGTACTGGTGGGCAAAGGCTGTCAGTCGGGCTATGTCCGCTACAGAATTGCCGGCAGCGGCTCTGGCTCCAAACTCCTCAGCACCAATATATACTGCGTCAGCTCCGTGCTTAATAGCCTCGATGCCGATGTCAGCAGTCTTTGCAGGCGAGAGAAGTTCGAGAGGTATCATTCAATTTCGTTTATGTTGTAAGGTGTTTCTTGGTATACGTAATAGTTCAGCCAGTTGGTGTAGAGCAGGTTGGCTGCAGCCCGCCAGCGCACCACAGGATGTCGCTTGGGGTCGTCGTCGGGGTAGTAGTTGTACGGAATGTGTATGGGTTTTCCCTTCTTGATGTCGCGCCAGTATTCGTCGTTGAGTGTCATCGGAGAGTATTCCAGATGGCAGGTGATGAAGAACTCGCGACCATTTCTGCCCTCTACGATGGTAATGCCTGCTTCGTCGCTCTCGGCAATGATTTGCAGGTTTTCCTTTTCCAGCTTTTTGAAGTCTTCGTGTTTCAGTTCGAGGAAACGGCTGTGAGGAGCAAAGAACTCATCGTCGAATCCGCGGAAGATAGGCAGTTCGGGCGAGAGCATCCGGTGATTGAACACTCCAAACACCTTTCCGTCGGTATTGTGTTTTGGAACTCCATAGAAGTGGTATAAGGCAGCGAAGGCAGCCCAGCACACATATATGGTACTGGTCACATTGTGGTGTGCCCAGTTGAACACTTCTACCAGTTCGTCCCAATATGTTACGTCTTCGTAATTGATAAATTCCAGTGGGGCACCAGTCACAATGAGTCCGTCGTACTTCTCCTTCTTCATCTCTTCGAAGGTGCGATAGAATGCCAACATGTGTTCTATCGGAGTATTCTTCGGAGTGTGCGACTTTATCTTCATAAATTCCACTTTTATCTGCAAGGCAGAATTGGAGAGGATGCGAATGAAGTCGGTCTCAGTAGTTATTTTAAGTGGCATGAGATTGAGCACGGCAAGTCGCAGCGGACGGATCTGCTGGCTGTCGGCTCTCTTATAGCCCATCGTGAATATGTTTTCCTGCTTCAGTGTGTTGATGGCAGGCAATTGGTCTGGTAATATCAGTGGCATTGCTTAACGGTTAATGGTTACTAACTCCTCACTCCTAACTCTCAATAATGTTCAGCATTTTTATTGTTGCCTTAATGGCTGCTTCTGTCTGGTCGGCATCGAGTGCTCGAGTGCGGTAGGTCTTTTCATTGTATATCCACGAGATGGTGGTCTGCACGAGTGCGTCGGTGCGTCCGCCTGGTGGAATGCTTACCTGGTAGTTTGCCAACCAAGGGAAGGTGCGCTGCAGTTTGTTCTTATATATATGGCGCACAGCCCTCACAAAGGCGTCGTACTGTCCGTCGCCCATAGCACTCTCTTCATATACCTCACCTCCGATTTCCATCTTTACTGATGCCATAGGTTTCAGACCATAGGCAGTAGTGACCATATAGGAAATGAGTTTTACCTTATCGTCAGGAGCTGTGTGTTTCAGCACATCACTGATGATGTAAGGCAGGTCTTCCTGTGTGACCAGTTGTTTTTTGTCACCCAGTTCGATGATTCGGTCGGTAACCCTGCGAGTCTGTTCGGGAGTGAGTTCCAATCCCAGTTCCTCGAGGTTTTTCAGTATGTTTGCCTTACCCGAATTTTTGCCCAATGCATATTCGCGCTTGCGACCGAAGCGTTCCGGAAGCAGGTCGTTGCAGTAGAGGTTGTTTTTGTTGTCGCCATCTGCGTGTACTCCTGCTACCTGAGTGAATACACTGTCGCCAATAATCGGTTTGTTTGGCGGTACGGCAATGCCTGAGAGGTTTTCCACCAGTTTGCTGGCTTCGCCCAACATAGCTTCGTTGATGTTGGTGATGACATGCAGGTGGTCTTTCAGTATTGCCTGAACACTGGAGAGAGGAGCGTTTCCTGCTCGTTCACCAAGTCCGTTAAGAGATGTATGTACACCTGTTGCGCCGTTGTTTACAGCTGCCAACACATTGCTGGTGGCAAGGTCGTAGTCGTTGTGGGCATGGAAGTCGAAGCGCAGGGTCGGGTAGCGCTCCGTCATCTGTTTGAAATAAGCAGCCGTAAGGATTGGATTCAGTATGCCCAAGGTGTCGGGCAACATGAAACGCTCTATACCTTCGTCTTTGAGGGCGTCGATAAACTGGAACACATACTCTGGAGAGTCTTTCATGCCGTTTGACCAGTCCTCCATATATACATTCACGCTGATGCCCAGTGTGTGTGCATAGGCTATAGAACTCTTTATGTCGGCAGTGTGTTCGTCGAGAGTTTTCTTCAGTTGATAACAACAGTGCTTTTCAGAACCCTTACATAAGAGGTTGATGACCTTGCAACCAGTGTCGTTAATCCAGTCGAGTGAGGTAGTGCCGTCAACAAATCCTAGCACCTCTACACTCTGCAGTTTGTCAACCTGACGAGCCCAGCGGCAAATCATCGTAACAGCTTCTTTCTCGCCTTCGCTCACACGAGCACTGGCTACCTCGATTCTGTCAACATTCAGTTGTTGCAACAGCATACGCGCAACGAGCAACTTCTCGTGTGGCACAAAGCTCACTCCGTTCGTCTGCTCGCCATCGCGCAGCGTCGTGTCCATTATCTCTACACTTCTTACCATCAAAGAATGATTCTTTACTTCTTTTTTATGTTAAGCTTTCTTGATATAATCAACAATCCAAGCACCTACTTCTTTTGTGCCGTACTTAGCTCCACCCTCAACCTGGATTTCAGGTGTGCGCACATTCTGATCGAGACTTGCATTTACAGCCTGGCGAATCAGTGCTCCTTCGGCTTTCAGACCAAAGTATTCGTAGAGCATAGCTACAGAAAGAATCTGTGCCAATGGGTTAGCAATATTAAGACCCTTAGCCTGTGGCCAACTGCCGTGGATTGGTTCGAAGACAGGTGTGTGTTCGCCAGTAGATGCTGATGGCAGCAGACCCATAGAACCGGTGATGCAAGAACCCTCATCGGTCAGAATGTCTCCGAAGGTGTTTTCTGTAACCATTACATCGAAGAAAGTTGGTTCCTGAATCATGCGCATTGAAGCATTGTCAACATACATGAAGTCTGTCTTCACATCTGGATACTTTGGTGCCATCTCCTGTGCAACAGATCTCCACAGACGGCTCGATGCAAGCACGTTTGCCTTGTCAACCACTGTGAGGTGTTTCTTTCTCTGCTGTGCATACTGGTAAGCTACCTTGAGGATGCGCTCTACCTCAGCACGGCTATAGGCATTTGTGTCGTAAGCATAGTCTGTGCCTTCTTTCTTCTCTCCGAAATACATACCGCCTGTGAGTTCGCGGATGCAGATGAAGTCAGCACCACGAACGAGTTCGTCCTTCAGTGGTGACTTGTGAATGAGGCAGTCGAAAGTAGTGACCGGACGCACATTGGCGAAGAGTCCCAGTTTCTTTCTCATTGCCAACAAACCCTGCTCGGGACGAACCTTGGCATTTGGGTTGTTGTCGAATTTTGGATCTCCCACACTTGCAAAGAGAACTGCATCAGCATCCATACAAGTCTGGAATGTATCTTCTGGGAATGGGTCGCCCACTTCGTCGATGGCGTGAGCACCACAAATAGCTTCTTTGTAACTAACAGTGTGTCCGAATTTCTCAGCTATTGCACTGCAAACTGCTACACCCTGTTCCATGATTTCGGGACCGATACCATCGCCAGCCAAAACAGCAATTTTTAAGTTCATAGTCTTATATAGTTTAAATTTTGCGCGAAGGTACAAATAAATCTTCAAAAATAATAGCAATTTAACAATAGAACAAAAGCAAGGGGGTAAAAAACAAGAAAAAGAGCTAGTCTCGCGACCCGCTCTTTTATTCTCAATAAGTATTAATTTTTTTAAGGTAAAAAGATTGTTTTTAGGATGTCGCAAAGATAGGGAGTCCTAACATATAGCGAAACACCTAAAAGCATGTTGTGAAACATAAGTGTTCGTGCACAATGTTTTTTTCGTACTTTTTTATGAAAAAAATGTATGCAGAACAGACTTATTTGTCAATTTTTCTTCTCTTATAGAGTGTCCAGGAATGCTTTGGTAATTGCAAATGAGCGCTGAGCCATTTCGTCCCAGAAATTTTCCCACTGTGCTGCATGATTATCTGCTCCAGGTGTGTCGCTAATGATACGGAAACTGACGAAGGGTTTCTTGTAGAGATAGCAGGTGTGGGCAATGGAGGCTGACTCCATGTCGCAGGCAAGTCCCGCTGGGAAGTGGTCCTTGATGGTTTTCAGTTCTGCCTGGTCGGAGATAAACTGGTCGCCTGTGCAAATCAGTCCGGCATGGATTCGAGTCTTTGATTGTGTTTCGTTTAACGATATGGCTTTCTCAACAAGGTTTGCGTCGCCGTCGAAGAACGTAGGCAGACCCTGCACTTGTCCGTATTCGCAACCCATGCCGCACCACACATCGTGGTAGCAAATCTGATTGCTCACAACTACATCCATGATGTTGAGACACTTGTCTATGCCTCCTGCAACACCTGTAGAGATGATGCAGTCGGGAGAAAAAGTTCTGATGAGTTCAGCTGTGCCTATGGCTGCATTTACCTTGCCTATGCCGCATTGAAGCAGTACGATGTCGTTGTTTGCTATGTTACCTAAGGTGTAGGTGTATATTCCCGATTTCTGTTCGGTTCTATTCTCCATGAGTCGTGCCAATTGGTCGTACTCAACCGACATAGCCGTAAGTATTCCTAATTTCATTTTGCAGTTGATGTGTTTATTTTTCTACGTAGCTGTTCAGTTTGTTAATATAGTACTTACGCAGTTCACTCCACTTATAGTATGGATAGTTGTCGGTGAAGACAGGCAGTTTTGCTTCTTTTTCGTTGAGCAGAACTTTCACGAGGATATCATCAACATTGAGCTGACCCACCTTCGTCTTTTTCGGACGATAGAAAATCATCTGGATGTTGCATGCCATAGGATAGATGCGGTAGTTGACCCAGTAGTTTTCAAGATTGTCGAGGTCGTTAGTCTTCACACCACAAGAGTCCAGTTCCATGAGACAGGCAAGTGGCATCACACATACTTCGTGACCGAAGCGCAGTGAAGCACCATTAGTGTATGTTTTGCTGGCAAATACTGTGTCGGCAGTCTCTATCATATTGCGCAAGAGGTATCGCTGACTGAAAGGCATGATGCTGCCAGTCACGGGCGAAGGTCCATAGCGCAGGTACCATTCTATATTCTTTGCACGCCACAGTTCGTATGCCTCTTCCTCTGTGAATACTGAGTAGATGTCTTCGCCGAAACTATGACTCTGCATGTTATTTCCCACTTTGAAGAGGGCACGCATGAAGGCTGGAGCACGGAACTCTTTTGCCTGCCAGTATGCAGGGTCGTTGAAGAGGGTAGAGCAGAGACGCTCCGGATGGGTGCAACGTTCTTTGTACTCATCGATAATCTTTCTTGCAGGTTTCACTGCTTCCTTCAGTGTTTCGTCCCAGTCGCGGTTAAGGTAGTACTGGAAAGACTCACTCACATCATTATGAATTTTCAGGTTCGGATTGAAAGCAGCCAGTTCTTCGCATTCAGCTTCCATAGAGAGGATACAACGGATAACCACTGTGCTGCGAGCATCCAGTTCGGCGGTCTTTCCAGCGAAAATCTCTGGGAAGTTTTCAGTCATTCGCTTACCAATCTGATGGTGCTGTTGTTCGCCTATGTCGGAGAGTTCGCCCAAGCGGTTTATAGTTGTTGGATAGAAACGTTCAAGCTTCTCCAATACTTCCAGTCCGAGTGGAGTCAGTTTCCCGTCTTCCTTTGCCTTACGCATTTTCTCCAAAGGATTGGTGTAGTCTGGTTTGTCGATGAGCCAACGAGAACCATGGCGTCCGTAGTGATCCATATAGAATGGTACATAACCCTTTGGTGCAGGTGTGAGTTTCTTAGTGGGAGCGATGTATGCCACGTGATTGCTTCCTGTAAGCAAAATGTTCTCATGGATTTCTTCGCGTGCTGTCTGTGCAGAACACATTGTTGATACAGCAAGAGCGATGGATAGAATTTGAAGTTTCATTGTTCCTATATATAATAATGTGTAATTAGATACTTTGTTCTACATTCCATACGAATGCACGAAGTCCGAGCAGTGGATTATCTATATCGAGTTGTTTCAGACGATTCAGCAGTGGAGTCACCTTTGTGTCCTCCACAACGGTGAAGAGGGCATCGTTCAGTGTCGGCCAAGCATGACTTCCCAGGTGTGGGTCGCCAGTCTTCGAACCTCGTCCGCTTACGTCGGAAAGTAGTGTGTAACCGCGTGCATTCGATGCGTCGAGAGCATCTATTACCTTCTCGTGCAGGGCGCGGTCGTATGTGATGAATATTGTTTTCATAAGATTGTGTATCTTAAAATAGAAGTTATTTATTCTCTTCCGGATAAATTTTGTTCAGGTCTGGCTATGCGTTCTTTTCTTTTTCACTTACGAGAGGTTATAAGCATTTCTTCTGCCTTGTGTTTTTTCCAGTATTCGTTCAGTTCGCGCTTAGCTTTCATCTTGCGACGCTGACGCTTAACACCTGTAGCTCCGAAGATGCAGAACATAGAAGGCACATAGATAAGTGTGAGCACTGTAGAAACCAACAGACCTCCGATTATGGACACACCAAGTGGTCGCCATGTCTCTGCTCCTACTCCGTGACTCATAGCCATTGGGAGCATACCGAGGATGGTGGTGAGCGAAGTCATGAGGATTGGGCGCAGACGGCTTCGTGCTGCAATCACGGCAGAACGGGTGAGTCCGATTCCGCGTTCGCGCATCAGCTGTGTGTAGTCGATAAGTACGATACCATTCTTCACAACGATACCGATAAGCATGATACCACCAAGCATTGACATGATGTTCAGGTTTGTGCTGGTTGTAACCAAAGCAAGGATGATACCTGAGAATGCGAATGGTACTGAGAGCATGATAATGAATGGGTAGGTGAGTGATTCGAACTGGGCAGCCATCACGATGAACACAAGCAGGATGATAAGAATACCGAGTGTGCCGAGGTCGCGGTTTGAATCCTGCTGGTCTTCGTACGTACCTGCTACCTGAACGGTTACTCCATTTGGTATTTCAAGTTCTTCTGTAATCTTATTACCCAGTGCCACACCGTCGGAAAGGGCATAGCCTGCTGCGAGTACGGCACTTACGGTGATGATACGCTGACGGTCCTTACGCTCGATGGTTGGAGGAATCACACTTTCTTCTACGGTAGCTACATCCTTGATTCTCACCTGACGTCCAGCCGATGTAGGAATAATCATGTTTTCTATGTCTTCAATGCTCTGACGGGCAGTCGGTTCATAACGAACCTTGATATCATATTCTTCACCGTCCTCACGATAGTATGACATGAGTGAGCCGTAGATGAGGTTGCGCACGTATGCGCCGGCTGATGCAAGGGTCAGACCCTCCTTGGCAAGTTTGTCGCGATCGAAGTTTACGACGATTTCCGGTTCGAAGTCAGAACGTGAAATGTTGACCTGTGAAATCATCGGACTTTCGCGGAACTTCTCAGCCATCTTGTCTGCCAGCCTACGGGTGTCGTCAAGGTCGTAACCATATATTTCAAACTGTGCAGTGGCCTGACCGCCCATTGCGGCAGCCTGCTGTCCACCCAGGTTTACTTGGTACTTTGCAAGTTCTGGTATCACTTTCAGGTCGGCACGCATCTCATCACAAATCTCTGCCAGTCCCTGTGGACGTTTGTTCGACGGAACCATCATGATGTTGAATGAGATGATATGAGAACCGTTCGACTGCAGTGAAGCAAATGTGTTGTTATCACCAGCCTGACCTACGGTGAAGTTACAAGACTGCATATAGTCTCCATAGCGATCCATCCATTTCCTTGTGAGTCCTTTTGCCAAGTCTTCAGCAATCTCTACTCGAGTACCGATAGGGAGTTCAAGCGAGATACCGATACGACCTGAGTCGTTTGCTGGGAAGAACTCCGACTTGATGCCGAATACCTTAGCACATGCTATTGATGCAATAAACAGACAGATACAACCAACGATGACAGTCCAACGATGGCGTACAGCCCAATTGATTCTTGCCTCATACCAGTTGTCAAGTTGGTCGAGTGAACGAGATATTGGATAGTACAGTTTCTTGAAAAGTCCACTTTGTTTTTTCTGTAGACGAAGCATCTGTGAACAGAGCATAGGTGTGAACGAGAGGGCAGAAGTGGTTGAAATGGTCATGATGATACACATCATCCATCCGAGCTGCTTGAAGAGCACACCTGCGATACCTGTCACCATTGTCAATGGGAAGAATACGGCAATCATCGTAAGTGTTGAGGCTATAACCGAGATAGCCACCTCGTTGGTTGCATTGATGGCAGCCTGTTTAGGGTCAGAACCTCGTTCAATATGTGTCGTGACATTCTCCAGCACCACAATGGCATCATCCACAACGTTACCAATGGCAATGGTAAGACACGAGAGAGAAATCATGTTGATAGAACCGTCGGTCGCATACAGATATATGAACGATGCAATCAACGACATAGGGATGGTGATGACGATAATCAATGTAGCACGCCAGCGTCCCAGGAATATGAACACCACGAGAGCCACGAATACCATGGCATACAGGATTGTCTCTTCGAGCGAACCGATAGTGTTCAGAATATTGTCTGAGGTGTTTACGATGATACCCAGTTTTACGTCTGATGGCAGGTTCTTCTGCAATGTAGGCAGTGCCTTCATCACCTTGTTCGAGATGGCTACAGAATTGGCACCCGACTGTTTCTGAACGATAATCATTGCTCCCTGTACACCCTTTGTGTAGGTCTTCTGAGCTCGTTCCTCTACATTATCCTCGATACGGGCTACGTCACGCAGATACACGTTTATTCCTTTGTATGAACCTACTACTACGTTCAGCATCTGCTTCGGGTCGCTGAATTCACCTTCCACGCGTACTGTGTAGGTCTGTGTACCCACATCGATCGTACCGTTGGTCATGTTCTGGTTCTCGCCCGATATGGCAGATGCCACCTGAGCCGGGTTCAGGTTATATGCCTCCATCTTGTGCGGATCCATATACACGTTGATTTCTCGTTCAGGCGCACCGGCGATACTTACCGTACCTACACCGTCGATACGTGCAAGTGGGTTTGCTACGTTATCGTCCAGTATCTTGTACAGCGCCTTCTGCGATTCCTCTGCCTGCACTGAAAGCAGGAGGATCGGAATCATATCAGTCGAGAACTTGAAGATGATAGGGGTTTGCGCATTATCCGGCAGACGGCTGCTCACCATGTCCAGTTTGTCTCTGACGTCGTTGGTCAAGGCGTCTATGTCATATCCGTATTCAAACTGCAGGGTAACGACGCTGACGCCTTCCTTCGAATTACTTGTAATGTGCTTGAGGTGTTCTACCGAGTTCAGGGTGTTCTCAAGCGGACGGGTCACGTTGTTTTCTATATCTTCTGCACTGGCACCGGTATAGTATGTCATTACCATAATGGTGTTTGTGTCGATATCTGGATAAAGGTCGATTGGCAACTTCCACAGCGAGAAGATACCAAACACCATCACAGCCAAAAAGCAAAGGCTGGTCATAATCGGTCGCTTGACCGCTCCTTCGTATAAACTCATAATTTAAATTGGAGTATTTTTTAGAGGGTGATTATTCCACTACGTTCACTTCACGGCCATTAGCCAGACGGCTCTGACCTGCTACTACAACCATATCGCCTGGTTCCACACCGCTGATAATCTCAAACTCTTTGTTGATGTGCTTGCCCAATTCAACCTTGTTATAGCTTACTTTGCCGTCTTTATATACATACACATAACGGTCGCCAGCACCGATTTGCTTTACAAGAGCCATGTCAGGAACGAGCACATGGCGTGCATGCCCGAAATCAACTGTGGCACGGGCAAACATACCTGGACGCACTTTCTGGCTATCGTTGTTGATAGTGATTTCAACTGGGAATGTGTGTGTAGATGTGTCGATAGTAGGGTACACGATGGTAATCTGACCTGTGAAAGTCTCACCTTCGTATGCATCCAGTGCTATGTTCACTGTCTGTCCCTTCTTTACAAGTTTGTAGAAATTCTCAGAGATGTTGATGATGAGTTTTACAGGGTTAGTCTGCTCAACAGTCAGGATAGGGTTTCCGCTATACATATCTCCGTTGTCGTAGTTGCGGGCAGTGATAACACCATTGATTGGGGCTACCAACTGAGTGTTCTGCACCAGTTGACGATACTGGGTTGAGAGTACGTCGAGCTGCATCTTTGCGTTATCGTATTCAGCCTTGCTTGCACCACCTACTTCATAGAGCTGTGATGTGCGGTTGAACTCTATTTGCTGGTTTTCCACCTGCAGCTTTATCTGTTGCACATTGCTGGCATCCAACTGAACGAGTACTTGTCCTTTGCGCACTACATCGCCTACTTCCACATATATCTTCTCAATACGGTATGGGGTGTTCGGAGCAATATTATTCTTGATTTCGCTCTCTACGGTTGCAGTGTATGTCTCTGTCTGAGGGATATCTGCAGTTTTTACCTTTTCAATTTTTACATCTGGTTTTTCCGATGCAACGCTTTGTGTTGCCTTCTGTCCGTCGTTCGACTTTCCGCCGCAAGAAGCAAGCAATGCCATAGCAGCTACTGACAACACGGAAATTTTCAATCCTTTAATAGTTCTCATATATATTACTTTTTATTATTACTTCAAATACTGTTCTTTTCCCAATGCATAGTCAAGGTCAGCCTTGTTGGTCAGGTAGTCGTAAATAGACTGCACATATGTCAGTTGAGCCTGAGTCTCTGCGGTCTCGCTCTGGTTCAGTTCCAAAAGGGTTCCGCGTCCCACCTCATATCGCTTACTGCTTATCATCACAGCCTTCTCTGCCTGTTTTACAGCCTCTGCGTTTGAGTTTACCTGAGCTATAGTACTTGCCATATTCTGCATATATGTCTCAATCGACATGAGCAGTTTGCGGCGAGTATCTTCTCTTTGGTCTTGCAATTGTGCTATTTTGATTTTGTTTGTCTTCAGTTTTGTCCAGTCACTAGCCTTGTAGATTGGAATATTAAGTGTGAATACCATTGAAGCACTCGGAGAGTAATTATATCCGAACACGTTCCAGTCTTTATTGTACAGACTCTGATACTGTCCTGAAAGAGCCATTGAAAGGGTAGGCATAAAACTGGTCTTCAACACCTTTCTTGTGCGTTGCAACAGAGTGATATTCATATCCATCTGACGCAGTGACGAGTTGTTCTTCAGACCATTCTCTGAAGTGTCTGCATCTGGCAGAACGAGTACGTCACGATAGTTCGACAGACTGTCGTTGATGATGATGTCGATATTCTCCGTGATACCCATCAGCACCTTCAGTTTCAGGGTAGCCAGTGAGAATCCTGTCTGAGCCGTTACCAAGTTGGAGTTCATGCCTCGCATCTGAACTTCGGCACTCAGTTTGTCGTATTCGCTTACCTTGCCTACATTATACTTCTCAGCTACAACATCATAGTTTACCTTTGCTGTGCGGAAACTCTTTTCCATCACTCTGTAGCTGTCCTGAGCCAGAATAGTGGCATAGTAGGCTTTTGTAACTTGGTTGATAAGGTCCAACTTACTGCTTCTCGATTTCTCCTGTGCCAGTTTTATGTCTTCCTTAGTCAGACTCATGTTCTGATACACAGTCGGAGCAAACAACGGCAGGTTCAGTGTTGCTGTACCTGTAGCTGTGTTGGTATTGTCCTGACCCATCTTAAACGAATTACCACCCAGGTTCATCGTAGCAGCAAGGATAGTGTGCTGCAGGGTAGCACTCACACCCAGGGTAGGCAACAGAGCCTGCCAAGCTTCAGTGTGTGCCACTTGCTTCAGTCTTACCTCCTTCTCGGCTATTTTAATTACTGGGTTTTCAGCGAGAGCAATCTCAATCGCCTTGTCGAGCGTCAAATCCAAACTTCCTATAACGGGCTCGACCATACTTTGTGCTGAGACATGCAGGATGTTTGCTATCAGTATCCCTATGCACAAAACCAATTTCTTACTTTTTAATTCCACTTTTTTTGTATGATTTCTAATTATTACCTTTTCTTACCTAAAACTTTATAAAATCGGCTGCAAAGGTAAAAAAAAAGTGGAACAGTTGCTACAGCAACTATTCCTCCTTGCAATTTTATCACATTATTTATAAAATTTTAGGTTTTGAGGATACATTTATCCCATATTGGAAGTCAATTATTTCACTTTCTCCTGCTCCTCCTTGCCGTCTGCTGTACTCTTACCTTTCAGAATCAGATAATCGCATGATGTGCGACTGGGACAGTGAGCGAAAATCTCAGTCAGTATGCATTCCTTATTGTTTATGTGGGTAATGCCCACCCATTTCCCCTCGCGTTTGCAAATCTTAACCATACGTTTTTTGTATGCCTTCAGTCTTACGTACGCTTCGTTATCTCCTTCTTCCTCAACCGAGTAACCGTAAGCCAACTTGCGTTGTATGAATGTCAGTTCACCTGTGGTTATGGGGTTTTCCTCCAGTCGGTACCAATAGGGGTGTAGTGGTTTGTCTGTGTCCAGTTTCCCGTTTTTTAGGTTCACATCATACACAATGATATTCTTGTTCAGATTTCTTGAAACAAAGAAAATCCTGTCAGCTGCTGTCGCTGTGCTGATGCCCTGCCATAGTAGCACCATCATGATGGTAATGAACTTTCCCATGTTTTTTTTGAAAATTACGCTGCAAATGTATGGAAAAAATTTTATTTTCACTAGATTTGCGGTAAAAATACTGTCCGCATATCATGAAGAATCTGTTTGCATCCCTTTGTGTCCTCCTGCTTTCAGTCTCAGCCTTGGCTCAACAGAGCGAATTGAGACCATATAGTGGAAGGGTTGTGGATGAGGTTACGGGCGAACCTCTTCCTTTTGTCAATGTGTATTCGGGCGAGGGTAGGGGAGCAGTTACCAACTTGCAGGGCGACTTCACTTTATCGGCATACGAAGACGATGTTTTGCGGTTCTCGTTTGTCGGTTATGCCACACAAACTGTCGTAGCACGCAGACTGCCTGCTGTTGTGAAACTCAGGGAACTGGCCGTAGAACTCTCTGGAGTTGAAGTACTTGGCGATGATGCTCTGTTGATGAAGGTGGTGAAGACTATGTCCAAGGAATACCGTAAGAATCTGCGGCATCGTACTCCCTTTTTCAATCGTATATCCGTTCGTTATGGTAATACGATGGAGATGGTGGAGGCCTTTATCGATGCGGCTTCAGCTGTTAACCTGCGAACCTGTAAACTGACTTCCGGAAAGTACTGGGCACGCAACCTGCTCAGTAGAGGAGAGGGACGCAAGCAGTCGTCGCTTACCCGCACCAACCTCCATTGGCTCATGTCACTCGGTCCTATGATGCGCGATGCTCAGGTTTGGGGAGGCATCACCATTCCGCTGCCCCACGACGCCACGTCCGGCTATTTCAGTCGCCACTATGAGGTGTCGCGCGAGAATATTGCTGATGACGACGGACGACTAATCTACCGCTTCCATTTCAAACCTAAACGGTTGAATGAACGCATAGTGCTGGGCGGTACCCTCTATGTGGATGCTGCCACCTATCGTCCCCTGCGTTTTGACGGTAGTCTGCGAAGTGTGATGCTCCATGTCAAACATACTGACGACCAGAGTGAAACGTCGTATGAGAATATCAACATATTTATCGACTATACCCATCGCAACGGTTTTTCTGAGGTGAATACCATGGAGTTCGAACTTGAGACGGACGAACTCGATATGCACTGTACACTGGTGAACGTAGATGCCTATCACCTGCCGCTTACCTATGGTGAGACCATCGATGACAATCTGCTTTATACCATCAGGAATGTGGGTTCGAATGTCGAACTCGACAAGGAATTCAGTTTTATGAAACGTACCGAGGATGAAGACTTGCTCGTCAGTGGAGATAACGAAGTGGATTTGCAGCAGATGTATCTCGGCGATGGATTGGTGCGCGACCTCGTGGAGGCTGTCAAGACTGATAAAGCCTTGTCTTCCGACAGCCTTTCTTTATCACCCGAGGCTCGCAGTGTGATGGCTTATATCCGTCATGCCATGCGTTTCAATATCGTGCAACCGCAGGAGAAGGTTTATCTGCACCTCGACAATACGGGTTATTTCAAGGGCGAGACCATCCGTTTCAAGGCTTACCTCACCCGCACTGATACCGGACGGTCTACCGATTTGAGTCGTGTACTTTACGTAGAACTGCTCAATCCCGGTGGTGACGTGGTTGCAACCCGCAAACTGTCTGTAAACAACGGGGTGGCATGGGGCGACATAAGTATTGACAGTATCATGCAGACCGGTTTCTACGAACTCCGTGCCTATACCCGCTACATGATGAACTGGGGCAGTAACGTATGCTTCTCGCGTGTCATACCTGTCTTCAATGCTCCTTCTAAGGAGGGCGATTATTCGACTCCAAAGATGGATATGCTGAGTCATCGCAATCGTCTGCCTGATAACCGTTCCGACTCCGACCTCGGACCCTCTACCTTCGACCCGGATGCTTCAACCTCGAAGAGTAAGTCCAAACGCAGCAGTAGCCGTAATGTGCATTTCTATCCCGAAGGGGGTAATATGGTTGCAGACATCGAGGGTAGGGTAGCATTCACCGTTACCGACGACGATGGTATGCCTGCCGTCGGGGCTGTGTGTGAGGTCAAAGACGCTACAGGAAGCATTATATGCAGTGCCACTGCCGATGCCGACGGACGCGGATTCTTCCGTCTTACTCCTTCAGCAGGGACTGCCTATACCATGATTGCGCGATGCGGTGGTAAGGAAATGCGGGGACAGCTTCCACAACCTCTTTCCGATGGTTGTTCCCTTAATGTAGATATGAGTGGAAACGACGATTTCATCGATGTTTCGCTTCGTACCTCACAAGGTTTGCAGGGACGTATGTTGGGATATGTCATCATGCATGGCGGACAAATCCTGCAATGCGACACACTTACTGCCTCTGAGCATTTTCACATGAGTTTTCTGCGTAGTCGCTTACCTGCCGGAGTCAATCAACTTACGGTGTTCGATGTCAACGGAAAGATATGTGCCGAACGTCTTTTCTTCGTCTGTCCGCAGCTCTGCCTGCAGGATAGCGTACGCTTGGCAGCGGGGACTGAAATGATACAGCCTTGTGGAAGGGTCGAACTGACCATCAGTGCCGAACCCCGTTCCCAGCTTTCCTTCTCTGCCGTCGATGCTGCTACGATGGTAAATGGTCGTGTCGGCGACATACGTACATGGCTCTTGCTTGGCAGTGAGATAAAGGGATATATTGCTCATCCTGAATATTACTTCGAAGCTGATGATGCGGAACACCGCCGCCGTGCCGACCTGCTCATGATGGTGCAGGGATGGCGGCGTTACGATTGGCGACTCATGACCGGACAGGTCGTACCCGAACGGCAACAGCATGTAGAGGACCGTCTCTATCTCACCGGACGACTCTATCCTCGGAAGAGTCAGCAATATGGTGGTGTGGACATTTCGGCAACCCTGTATAACGTACAGGGACAAAGTCTTAAAGGTCAGGAGAAGTCTGACAGCCTTGGTAACTACTATTTCGGACTACCCGATATCACCGGAAAATGGAATCTTCTGCTCAGAACCTCAGTGGCTGGCGAACCTGAAAACTACAGTATCGGCATCGACCGTAATTTCAGTCCGAAGAGTCGTCTGCTCAGTCCTGCCGAGTGTGCTGTGCAACCTACCGATACCACACGTATCTGGCATTGGCAGACTGACGACTCCGTTACCGTTGTGATGGGTAAGAGGGATCAGCTGTTGCCAGAGGTGAAAGTGAAGGCGCGTCGCAGTTGGAAAGATACCAACGGATGGACTAACGAACGCTATGCACGCTATAATTCCAATATCTTCTACGATTGCGATGCCGATGTGGATTCATACCTCGATGCAGGCAGGGATGTGCCATCGTTCGGCGATTGGCTGAAGGAGAAGAACAGTTTCTTCTATGGCACCCCTCAACTCACCGACCTTATCATCGTAATGGGAGATGATATCCCTATGCCCGATGGAAGTACTCTTCCTACGAGCGACCGTGCAGGTAACCGCATGGCTGTCTATTATAATGATTTCGATCCGCATCATGGTCTCAACTACGACGTATCACCACTTTCCAGTCAGTTGCTGCTCTACACCGGTGGACTTACATACAAGAACCGTCCCATTGTCTGGATTGTGGATAACATGTTCGTCACAGTTACGGGTTGTAAGTTCTATTCTGATGCCACTGGCGACGAACGCCTTCTCAGTTATGATGAAAATCCGCGCTACATACGTACCATGAAGATGATGATTAGCTACGACGATCACTCCAATTCCATGCTCGAACTACCCGATTTGCTTGAGGATGTCAATACCGTATACATATCTGAAGACAAGGAAGCCATGCACAAGCATATCCAGTGCGACAAGATTGACCGCATGGACCCGGTCACTCTCTATGTCTTTACCCATCGTGAAGTGCAGGTAGCCAAACAGAAGGGTGTGCGTCGCACCACCTATCAGGGTTTCAGTACTCCTACTGTATTCAAGATGGAAGATTACTCCGTCATGCCTCCTGTCGAGGATTTCCGTCGCACTATCTACTGGAAACCCAATGTCATCACCAACCAAAAAGGAAAGGCACACATCGAATTCTATAATAATTCCTCTTGTACCGACATGTACATCAGTATAGAGGGTTTGGACAGCAAGGGTCGCCCTCTGACAAAATAAAACTTTTCAAAGATAACGTTAACGCTAGCCTTAACTGGTTTAAACTATAAACTGTAAACTTTTTTTACGCTTTCCTATATGAGTTTAAAAAACAATTCATATCTTTGTGCCTCACAAACTTGTATATTTCCATGAAAACAACAAAAAAAATTCTGTATATCGTTGCACTTCTGTGTAGTTCTAATATTCTGAAAGCCAATATCGTGTGGTATGATGGCAGCAATGCCGTGAGCTATCAGGTAGAAGGAAAGGCTGCTCCTGTTGTTCAGCAAGCTCTTCGTCTGTTTGAGGGTGATATGGAACTGGTGACAGGCAAGAAGGCTGTTGCCTCCAAGAATGCTGTTATCCGCATTGTGCAAGGCAAAGGCAGCGATGACGGCTTCTGCATCAGTGTTAAGGATGGAAAGATAGTGGTAGAAGGCCACAATGCCCGAGGTGCTGCCTACGGACTCTTGGAACTGAGCCGGATGGCAGGTGTTTCGCCTTGGGTGTGGTGGGGCGATGTGAGGCCACATAGCAAAAACAAGTTGTCTCTGGCAGACGACTTTCGCATAGAGAAGACCCCTTCTGTTCAGTATCGTGGCATCTTCATCAATGACGAAGACTGGAGCATCCGCAAGTGGTCGCA
Organism: Prevotellaceae bacterium UBA2448; assembly: GCA_002342585.1. GTDB lineage: Bacteria > Bacteroidota > Bacteroidia > Bacteroidales > Bacteroidaceae > Minthosoma. Next base: position 3,613 of record DDQG01000020.1, on the reverse strand, counting down.
GGACAATATGGGGCCACAGACCTATAAGCGACTCTTCGAACTGATGCTGAGGCTTCGTGCCAACATCATCTGGCCTGCTATGCATGATGTCAGTCCTGGCTTTTTTACAGTAAAGGGAAACAAAGAAATGGCCGATTCCTTCGGCATTTTGATAGGCACAAGCCATTGTGAACCTCTCTTGCGCAACAATGTGGCTGAATGGAACGTAAAGGAGCGAGGGGCATATAACTATATCACCAATCGCGAAGCAGTAAAGAAATACTGGGCAGAGCGCCTGAAACAAGTGAAGGGTTCGGAAGAATTCTTTACTATCGGCATGCGAGGCATTCATGACGGTTCGATGGAGGGTGTGAAGACACCAGAGGAGAAACTGAATGGCTTGCAGCAGGTAATTGACGATCAGCGGGAACTCATAAAGAAATATTACAGCAAGGATGTGGAGAAAGTGCCACAGGTCTTCATCCCTTACAAAGAGGTGCTGGAGATTTATGAGAGTGGTCTGAAGGTGCCTGATGATGTGACCCTGATGTGGTGCGACGACAACTATGGCTACCTGACCCGCCTTCCTGATGCAGAGCAGCAGAAGCGCAAGGGTGGTGGAGGAGTGTATTATCACCTCAGCTATTGGGGCAGACCACATGACTATCTATGGCTCACCACAACGCAGCCAGGCCTCATATATACTGAGATGAAGGCGGCTTATGACCACAACTGCCGCAAGCTATGGATAGCAAATGTTCACGACCCAAAGGTGGCAGCATATGACTTGGAGCTCTTCCTCGATATGGCTTGGGATATTGAGAGCCTCACCCCCAGCCCCTCTCCAAAAGAGAGGGGAGTGTTTACACTCAATCAGCACCTTGAGAACTGGCTTTGCACCCAGTTTGGGGCAGAGGTAGGTCATGCTATAGCACCTGCTATGCGAGAGCTTTATCGCCTGAATGGCATCCGTCGCCCGGAATTCATGGGATGGACGCAGGTAGAGCTCGACAAGAAGAAGTATCCTGGCGGCAAGTCTGTTCCCACCACAACAGAGTTTACCAGAAAGCAGGCTTTTGAGCGAATGAATGACTTCGCACGAATCGAAGCAACAGTTGATGTTTATTCGCAGATGATACCAGAATACCTGCAGGATGCATATTTCGCTCATGTGCTTTACCCTGTGCATGCTTCAGCGGCAATGACGCGAAAGATGCTTTCGAAAAATGGTAATGACTATAACCTCATACAAATGCTGACAGAGCACTATAATACCATGAATAATGGAAAGTGGAAAGGTCTGATGTCAGCAGCTCCCCGTGACTTGCCTGTCTTTGCACCAAATGTGAGGACGGAGGTTAACGAAAACCAAAACGAAAACAATTGTCAATTTATTGCCCGCAATGCCTGCCAGTATGACAGCAGTACCAGCCCTTGTACAGTAATAGATATGTTAGGACACTCTATGAAAGCTGTCGCTTTGGCAAAGGGTAACACCTTGATTTACGAATTTGAGACGCCCCTCCAACTGGAGGGGACGGGGGAGGCCGTTCTATATACAGCGATGATTCCTACGCAACCCAGCGACAAGGGCGACCTGCGCTATGAGGTGAGAATAGATGACCAGACTCCTGTCGTCATCTCGCTCAAGGAGAAATACCGTTCCGAATTTTGGAAGAAGAGTGTTCTTCGCGGTCAGGCACTCAAGCAGACCCCAGTCACAGTGAAGGCTGGCAAACACACACTGCGCATCAAAGCTCTCGACGACCATATCATTATTGACCAGTGGATGCTTGACTTCCAGAAAAATAGGCAGTTTTATGTCATTCCAGTAGGTACATTCTTTTTCTGATAAATTCTCACGTAGTCTATCTCGTAGCGCATAGGTAGAGCCGAATCGTCGATGGAACCGCCGTTTATTCCACCAAGGGCGAGGTTGAGTAGTATATATTGCGGTTTATGGAAAGGATTCTCAAAATTCCCGATGGAACCGTTGATTGTTGTGCTTAGTGGAATGTCGTTCAATAGTTCATCGTCGAGATAAATCTTGATGTTATTCTCATCCCAATCCATTCGCCATACGTGAAATTTCTCAGCCCACAGACTGTCCTTTTCTGTAAAGTGAGAGTAGGGGATTTTCTTGCTGTTCCACACAGCATCATACTTCTTGTCGTTACCCCATGCAGCATTTGCCAGGATATGTGGTTTTCCGCCAATTCGGTAATACTCCATCACATCGATTTCTCCACATGAAGGCCATTCCACACCGCTGCCTAAAGTCCATATAGCTGGCCAGGCACCTCCGGCAACAGGAATCTTAGCCCTTACCTCCAGTCTGCCATACAGAAAAACCTTCTTCCGTGCAGAAGTGATGCAGGCAGACGAATATTCTATGAACTCTCGCTTCCTGCCCCAATGGCGGCTCTCTGGGTCGTAAGTAGGATTGGGTCTGTGTTCCTTCCTTGCCTCGATAATCAGTACCCCATCCTGCATAAAAGCATTTTCTTTCTGATACCACTGATCCTCTTGATTTCGTACGAATCCCCGTTCGAAGTTCCATACCTCTTTATCAGGTTCTCCCTGTCCGTTGAATTCGTCACTCCATACCAGTTCCCATTCCTGAGCCTGGCACACAGTTGCCATAGCAGCCAAGATAGTTATTATTATACTTCGCATCATATTGATTATTGTTTACTGTTTACCGTTTACTGTTTACCGTTTACTGAACTCCTAACTCCTAATTATTTTTGCGCTAAGATAGTCATTATTATATTTGGTATCACAAAAAACTTATATTTTTTTATTTTTGCTCCTTGAATCCTTATCATATTCCAGGAAATGGTTAGGGAGATCTCGGGGAGATCTCAGGGGGTGCTCAGGGGGATCTCAGGGGGATCTCAGGGGATGCTCACCCTCTGAGACCCATTTTTAAAAAATATTAACAAATAAAATTCGCGTATTCCCGTCCTTAACTCGAAACATGTGGATAAGATACGAGTAGGTAACGGTTAAAGGTTAACGGTTAAAGTTTATAGATAATTTATAGGCACAAACCATACTCTAGGCTGCTTCTAGCCTTACTCTAGCTATACTCTAGCCTTACTCTAGCCTTACTCTAGCCTTACTCATGAGTAAGCTTAGAAGGAGCTTAGAAGGAGCTTAGAAGGAGGGTAGAAGGAGCTTAGAAGCAATTAAGTGTAGTTTACTCAATAACCAATAACTTCTAACCATGTTAATCCTGTACTTTTTCCAACTATTATCTATAAACTATTATCTATTATCTATTATCTTTATCCTATACTTTCTCCAAGGGTACACAGGCTGCTGTTAGTCCGTCACCTGCGTACTCTGAGTCCGTAACTAGCGTACTCTGAGTCCGTAGCTTACGTACTGGCAGTCCGTAAGCCTACGGACTGATATTTTTAATGATGCAATTTCAAATCTTCAAATGAATTTATCCCTAAATTTCTGAAGAATTTTTCAATTTTTGCCGACACCTCACTATAAATAGGGTTAAGTATTGGATACTTAGTCAGTTAAGGTGAAAACATACCTCACTATATACCTCACTTAAACCTCACTTATATCTCACTTCTTTTTCTGAAAATATCAAGTTTTTACCATTGAATAGTGA
>DDQG01000044.1 GCA_002342585.1 Prevotellaceae bacterium UBA2448 | reverse complement strand
GCGTTCTGCTTCTCCACATGCAGGGGATAGATGGCATACAGAAGGTTCGAGTTGTGCAACATAATCTTGCTGGGTTTCTTGGGGAAACTCTCGCCCACAGGGTAGATCATGTTCAACAGACGTGCATCTGTCAGATACTTGATATAGTTCATCACCGTAGCACGACTGGTCTCAATGTCGTGGGCCAGTTTCGATACATTTGGCGCTTTGGCGCCTTCTTCTGCCAGCATGTAGAACAGCTTCTTAATCTTTGTCAGATACTTCAGCTCTATCTGCTTAATCAGCAGAATGTCCACCTCGGTCATCATGTTCATCGTCTTCAGCAGGTTCTCGCTATAGTTACGCTGTTCCTGGAAGAAAGGATAGAATCCATGATGAATGTAATCCTGAAAATAACGATTGGGAGAGACTTTTGGTAATATCTGCTTAATAATTTGTTCAGGGTTGTGTAGTATCTCCTCAAGTGTGTAGGGTTTGAAATCATTACCCGTTAATAGATTGAGGAATTCGCGGAAGGAGAAACCACGAAGATTGTAACTCTTCACAATACCGTTCAATTCTGGGTTCTCGTCCTTCAGACGCATCACACTGCTACCCGTGAAAACAATCTTAAGATTGGGATAACGGTCATAACAGAGTCGCAACTCCTTAGACCATTCGGGCTGCTTGAACACTTGGTCAATCAACAATACTCGACCACCGTGTTTGCAGAACTCTCCTGCAAAGTCGGCAATACCACGTCCCTGGAAATAGAAATTGTTCATGTTGACATACAGACACTGACGGTCGTTGATGTCAAACTTCTCTTTGGCATACTGCAGGAGGAAAGTGGTTTTTCCGACACCACGGGTACCCTTGATACCAATCATGCGGTCGCTCCAGTCAATCTCATCCATCAAGATGCGACGAACAGGTGCATTTACATGCTCAACCAAATACTTATGTGTTCGAAAAAATGCCTCCATTTAGCACGATTTGTTTTAAAACAGCGACAAAGGTACTAATTTTCTCGCAAATTGCAAAGTCTAGATTGCAAAATCTTGCTAAAATCTATTATTTTTGTACTATCTAAATAAAAAAAGGGAGTTTTTGGCTCCCTTTTTTAGAATTTATAGGCAATGTCGAACATAAACCAGCGTCCTTTTTGAGGAACAAGTCCTGTGCATGCACCACTGAGCGAATACTTATTGTTCAGCACGTTGTTCACATTCAGATTCAGTTCCAAATCACCAATTTTATAAGATGCACCTATGTCGGCAATGAAATAGGGGTCTACATCTATATCTTTATACATGTATCGGTCGTTTGAGGCTTCACCGTTGATAAAACGTCTACATGCATTATATTCTTCGAGTAAGTCAGCAGGTGGAACATCATATTGATTGATGAGCGCATACAGTTCTGACATTCTTATTTCTGTTTTTCTATACTTTACGTAATTAATGACATTGATATGCTCAGATACCTGTTTGCTGCTGAATGCCAGATGTGTGTGAAGCTTCAACTGATTGGTGACGCGCCATGCAAACGTCAGGTTAGACGAGAATTCCGGCATGTTTAACGCATTGGTATATTCATATGACGACGCATTGTTCATGGTAAACGACTTCATTTTCTGCCAGCTTGCAGTCAGGTAGGCAGAGAAACGACGATAGTCATATTTACCACTGACTTCAATACCGTAGATATCGGAGTTCTCCATATTATAATGCTCAATCAGATCCATCGTTATCAGGTCCTTTGCATGATTATAGAAGGCGTTTACCTCGAAGTCCAGACCTTTAATCCATTGGGTGGCACCGAAGGTCAGCTGATAGGAGTGCAATGACTCTGGTGTCAATGGAATGGCAAGCTGATCGGAGCCCTGGGCGCCCAAGAATGCCATTAGGAACTGGTTGGTTTTCCGATAAAGATAGGGTGCATCGATAAACGACTTGGCGTAGCTGAGCTTCACATTCCATTTAGGCTGTATGAAGATCAGTGCTACACGCGGTGAGAACTCACTGATATGTGTGTCGTCGTATCGGTTCTTGTAGTCATAACGCAGTCCGGCGTTCAGGATGACAGGACCCCATTGGTGTTTTAACTGGACGGAAGCGTTGGCATTGTTCTCATGTCCTTTTCCCAATTCCGAGATGTTGACGGTTTCGGGCAAGGTTTTCGTGTAGTCATATACAAAGACATATCGTGCGTCGTCCAGTTTGAAGTAACTGTATTCTGCACCTATGGTCAAAAGTCCTTGGTGTGTTCCGTTGCTGATATAGTTCCAGTCACCTTGAGCCTTTACACCGAAAGTATGCTCCTGACCACTGATATAACGAGCCAGACCCGGTGTGGTATCACTCAATAGGGCAAGTGATGATTCCGGCAAGGGAAGTAAGGTCTTGAAACCAGGCAGTGCTTGGTCTGAGATAACCTGATAGCGGGTAAGGTCGCTGTTGTCATAGGCTAACTGTCCCGTCAGATAGAAATCACCGAACTGCTGTCCGTATTTAAGGTCAGCATGATGTGAGATGGTGGTACAGCTGGGTCGTATGCCATAGAACGTCTTGTAATTCTCCACATTGTAGGTGGATGCCAGATGGGTCATCGTAAGTGGTGCCTCCACCTGTGAGAACTGCGTGTTGTAGAGGAATTGCAGGTTCTTGTACTTGATGGATGTTCCGAAGTCGTAGGAAGGCTTAGGTCCGATGCCTCCGACATTCACATCACCTCCCATGA